>NZ_RCNS01000003.1:0-937029 GCF_009725995.1 Zobellia laminariae
CTTTAGCTTAGGAAGAGTATAAAACCTAAGCGACGATATCTCTTTTTAGTATCTAGCCCAACCACGAAATCACTCTTCCTTTTTATACTAATTCATTATTCTAAATATCTTATCTTCAACTTAAGAAACAAACATACGAGCCGAACCGTTGGGCACAATAACGAAAAAACCTTATGAACAAAGAATCCTCTATCAATTATGAGCAAATACTTTTAAAAGACCCTCTTTTTACAGAGTATATTTTAAATGATGTTGACAGAATGGAATTGCTTAATCTTTTGTTTTATGCAGATGATAAAGATGCATATAACAATCTTAAAATAATTGATTCCTACTGTACAATTTGCAAAAAACATACAACATTTAATAGTGAAGATTCAAGTCAAATTGACCAACAAGAATTGAGTGATTTACTTATGAGTGCTGGAATGTATAGTGGATTTCCTGGAGATGAAAGAAAAATCACGCTGATTGAAGAATTAGAAAAGAAATGTATCTTCATAAGGAAATTTAATTGTCCACGAAAACCGAATGATTCAGCTCATAGTCAAATATTCGTTTTTCGAGTGATTGGTACTACGATGATTAAAATCGGACAACATCCAACATTAGCTGACTTGTCAAAAGAAGGATTAAAAAAATATCGTAAACTTAATGATGAAATATATTCTGAATTAAATAGAGCTGTTGGACTTTCCACTCACGGAATTGGAATTGGCTCTTTCGTTTATTTAAGACGAATTATAGAAAAACATATTGTTTATCCTGCAATCAAAGAATTAGTTGCTGATGGAAAATTAACCAATGAGCAAATTTCAAAATCTGATTTTAAAGAAAAAATAAAATTAGCAAAAGACAAACTACCTGCTTTTCTTGTGGAAAACGGCAAAATTTATTCAGTTTTAAGTAAAGGAATCCACGAACTTGATGAGGATGAATGCAAAGGATATTTTCCAATATTAAGAACTGCAATTGAAATAGTACTAGATGAACAAATTGATAAAAAAGAAAGAGCAAAAAAGAATAAATTAATATCTGACCAATTGAACAAGATTAACTAAAATTACTGTGCCCAACAATGTATAAAAATAATGCTAAATTAGATGCTTAATCAAAGGGTAGTGCAATTTTGTTACGTCTGATTTTCCTTCGGAAAATCCTCGCACACAAAACCGCACTATTCTTATACCTAACCGTTGTACGCAAGCATGAAAATCGGAACAAACAAGAAATATATGAAAATCAAGAAAATGAAAAAATCAATTTTCCTCCTATTACTTTTAACCTCTGTATCTGTATTTTCCCAAAACTCAGATTACAAGGTATCCTCCTATCTAACGGAAGGAACAAAAGCACCAAATACTCATTATATCGGAGAAGCTTGGTTGAATGCCATTATTCACGATGATGAGGAATTGGGTTATAATATTACAAAAGCAACTTTTAAAGCAAACTCAACCTTGGACTGGCATAAACATGGAACAGCGCAAGTCTTAATAATTGTAGATGGAGAAGCCTATTATCAGGAGAGCGGAAATGAGCCTGTAATTTTGAAAGAAGGAGATATAATTAAGTGTGAGAAAAATATCGAACATTGGCATTCCTCCTCAAAGCTTAGTGATGTAACATATTTGGCTTTATATGGCGGTGGACAACCAACTACTTGGACTGAAGTGGTTACACAAGAGTATTATGATGAAGTAGCCGAAAAACTGAAAAGTAATTGATAATACATACCATTTATCTATCAAATCACTCGTACGAAAATGCCAGCGTACAACACAACCTATAAACAATACGGGTTTAGGCCTTAGACGCTAAGGTTTGCGTATTTTTATGAAGTCCGCAAAATCTTTTGGATTTTGCTCTGGAAAGGAAAAGAAAAAACAAAACAAAAAGATTATGCTATGTGCGTGGCGGAAAGCAAACGCTACTTTGCTCCCGTACTGTTCATAGCTCAAACGTTGAGGGAAATGACCTAAAGGCCGTGTTACTCCGCTGCAAAAAAACACGTACTGCATGAATAGCCGTTTTTTCACGACTCCCGTAACACTCATTTCCCTCAACGGTCCGGGCATGCCGCGACTTTAATTAAGGCCATCTTGCTTTTGCAAACTTTACTGCCTACTTTAGATAACTACACACAACTAAGCATATATTCCAGAAGTCACAGCAATCTTCCACTCGGCAGGCTGCGCCTTCCGGAAGATATACCCGGACCTTTGTAGGTAAGCCAAAAAAAGTGATATAATAATATCGAATTATGGAAAAAGACTCATTTAGTGGACTTTCTTGGATGACTGAGAAGATTAAAAACGAAATGCTAGAACGAGACAAAATAGTACAGGAGGGAAATTTTGACAAACTATTTTCTTTAACCGACAATTCTGATTTTTCTATAGCTTTATATGAAATACTTGTAAATAGACACGATAAAAACCTGATTCATTGAATCAAAAACAACTGAATTTATTTCTATGTATGCATTTGGAAAATGCAGGTCAATCTGCGAGCATTTTGACTTTTTTGGAAGAATGGTTTCCTGAACAGAAAGGTCAAATAGTAAAATCATTAAATGAAATTGGAGCAATTAAATCTGCTGAAATTATAAAAAATGCAATTGAATTACTTCCCATAGACGGAACTTGGTTTTCTGAAAGTTCTGACGATGATTCTGAGAAATTAATGAATAGGTTTGACAAGGAGTTTTCAGATTATCCTGATGGAATAATGAGAGATTTATACCGAAAATATGCTGACAAACACAGAAATGAAATATAAAAAGGCCTACCTACAACACGGTATAAAAAACATAGGGCGTTTGTGCTAAACTGAAAGTTCTGTGCATATTAACAAAGTCCGCTAAATATAAAATTTGGCATTTAAAAAAGAAAAGATAAAAGCAAAATATTTATATTTAGCTAAGTAATAAACCGAAACGAAAGTGCTTATCAACTGCCCTACGATTTCTTATACTTAACGTTGAGGGAAATGACCTAAAGGCCGTGTTACTCCGCTGCAAAAAAACACGTACTGCATGAATAGCCGTTTTTTCACGACTCCCATAACACTCGTTTCCCTCAACGGTCCGGGCATGCCGCGACTTTAATTAAGGCTGTTTTGCTTTTGCCAACTTTACTACCTACTTTAGATAACTACACACAACTAGGCATATATTCCAGAAGTCGCAGCAATCTTCCACTCGGCAGGCTGCGCCTTCCGGAAGATATACCCGGACCGTTACCAGCAATTAAAATGAAACCTATGAAAAAAATTATATTATTAATTATAGGAGTGATTATTTGTATTTCCTGTAATCAAAAAAAACAACATACAAATGAGTTGTTAGATTCTATGCAAATAGTTCGAGATTCTTTAACAAATGAACTGGAAGATATATATACACAAGGTCTCACAAACGGATTTGGAGTTGCCATAGTTAATGAAAAAGGAACCTTGTATAGCAATGGTTTCGGGTGGGCTGATAAAGCAAATCATATTGCATATACAGAAAATACAATTCAACATATAGCTTCTATTTCTAAAACCTTAATCGGATTAGCACTAATGAAGGCACACGAATTAGGTAAATTAAATTTAGATGACCCAATAGAGAAATACTTATTATTTGATGTGTCAAATCCGAATCACCCTAATGAAAAAATTACCTTACAACAACTAGCTACACATACTTCTACAATTGTAGACACAAAACATTATATGGAAAATGCTTGGATAATTACACCTAATCAAGACTTATCAAACGTTTATGAAAATTATCCTTACCAACGTTTAAATCCTTCAACATCAGAAATACCAATGGAAAATTTTTTAAAAGAAATTCTTACGGTTGAGGGCAAATATTATGATAAAGAAAATGGCTTTTTAAAACACAAACCTGGAGAGAAATTTGAATATTCAAACATCGGAGCTACGCTAACTGCCTTGATTATAGAAAAATCCACTGGTATATCGTTTAATGAATTTACAAAGAAATATATACTACAACCCTTAAAAATGGACTCTTCAGGATGGTCATTAGAGGAAGTTGATATATCCAAGCATTCAAGATTGTATTATGACTTGAATATACCATTACCATTTTATACGGCTATATCTTATCCAGACGGAATGCTTATAGCTTCGAGTAATAATATGGCAAAATATCTAACAGAATTAATTAAAGGATACACAGGCAATGGCACTCTGCTCAACAAAAAAAATTACGAACAATTATTTACTCAGTATTTAAGTGAAGAAAACTTCGATAAACGTAATAAGCAAAACCCTTATAACGATGAATATAACACTGGAATTTTTATGGGCTTTAGTGCTAAAGGATATATTGGTCACACAGGAGGAGATGCTGGAGTTGTATCTTTTATGTTTTTTGATAAAGAAACCAAAACAGGGAGATATTTAATACGAAATACAAATAGTGATGATGAAAAGGGACCAAATCAATTTTATGATATTTGGAAAAAGTTAGGTGAATATACCACTAAACTAAATCAATAAAACTGCTGGTAATAATGTATATAAAAAAATAGTCGCAATATTAATAAATTTAAGGCTTTTGGCCCGTATCTAAATATGTGCTTAACCGAAAATTTGGTGATTCGAAATCGCCTACTTTTCATATACTAACCGTTAGCATTAATTATGCTCAAAAAATGAACAACGAAACAATCAGACAAAATTTCGTCAAGAAGAGAAACAGCTACTTATCTACTCTTGAGTCAAATTCAAATCTAGACAAACTACTAAAAACTATTCTCTTAAATTTAAAAGAGTTCAATTTTGAAGATTACAAACAGAAATTGGAGGTTGAAATTCTTAAAAATTTAAATGACTGGTGGTCAAATCCTGAAAAAGGAATAAAAAAAGAAGAAGAGTTATATGCAATCCTTTTCGAGTATGATTACTTTTTTCAAAAAAATGTAGAAGCTACCGCATACGGAATCGGGGAATGGAAAGACTTCCAAGTTAAGTTTGATAAGTTCGACATGGGATTCGATTATGACTTCACAACAGATTTTTATACGTGCCCAGGTATTGGACTAAATTTTTTCGATAGTCTTGAAAGTTTAAATCATGATAGCCTACCTAAAGAATATACAAACAACCATATAGACTTTGATGGACTGAAAGATGGAGATATCATAGAAATGGATGAATTCAATGATATCGAATCCATTGATGGATATGATGAAATCATCGAACTACATAAGTGCGAAGGAATGATTGCAATTCATGATGTTCTAGTAAAAATAGATAAGAATAATGGATTTGAATCTCTCAACTACAAAGATAATTTCATGTTTATAATTGATGAACATGATTCTGGAGAAGTATATCCTTTGCTTGTGAAAAAAATAACTAATGCTAACAAAACCTAAACGTAATGCGGACTTTAGGGCTAAAACGAAAGGTCTGTGTATATTTACTAAGTCGCTAAATCTTTGGGATTTAGCTTTGGACAAGAAAAATTAAAACTAAACAAAAAGCTTTAGCTTCGTGCACAGACGGAAACGAAAAGTTTCCTTACTACCGCACTACGCTTAGCTCAGTCGTTGAGGGAAATGACCTAAAGGCCGTGTTACTCCGCTGCAAAAAAACACGTACTGCATGAATAGCTGTTTTTTCACGACTCCCGTAATACTCATTTCCCTCGACGGTCCTGGTATGCCGCGACTTTTATAAAAAGTCATCTTGCTTTTGCCAACTTTACTACCTACTTTAGATAACTACACACAACTAGGCATATATTCCAGAAGTCACAGCAATCTTCCACTCGGTAGGCTGCGCCTTCCGGAAGATATACCCGGACCGTTATAGAGAATAATCAAACAAACCATATGAAAAATCTAATATTTGTAATCTTCATTTTCACATCTGCACTATGTAATGCCCAAAACTACTCGTTTGTTCCAGATAGTTTGCGTTTAATTTCTTATGAGGAATTAATGAAAAATCCACCGTCTAATGTCGGATTGGTATATTATGAAGACGGAACACCTACAACATTTAAGGAGGTTATTCCATTAGTGATGCAGAAAAAATTGACACCTCAAATGTTTGTTGACAAGGATGGAAATCATAAGATACTTGTAGTTGTTAAAGCTGAAGTAAAAACAGAAAACATATCCATAGCCTATGAAGGCATGCCAGAAAAGTTGAAGAAATTAGGATATTCGTTTGGAAACTCAAAAAGTGACACAATAGTACTTATTGCACAAGGAGGTCCTTTTCCTAGATTGTTTACGGATGAAGTGAAAGCTATTTTTAAGGAGAATGGAGAAATTGATGAAAATAAATACTTCTTTATAAATAGTCATCAAGCCCAGACTATAGAGCCTCAAATGATGTTAGAGGAAGAAATGTCGTTTGAACAAGCCAAAATGTTGGGAATAAAAACTTCCGAAATGTTGAATGAGCTTGTTAGTTATTTTAAGTCTGAAAATAAAAAGGTCTTTATTGTAGGTATTTCGTATGGTTGTTTTGCAGGGCAAGACTATATTTCCAAGTTTGGTAATATTGCAGACGGATATTTACTGATGGCAGGTAGGTTAGATATTGCGGAAGACGTTTGGAGGGCATATTCTGAAGGAATTGACGCTGGTTTTGAAGAAGATGCTTTTAGTACAAAGGTGGAACAAAAAGCTGAGGATTTAATGATGATTAATTCACACAAGATTGCTGCTGCTTATGGTTATAAGCGATATTCCGAATTGTTGAAAAACACTGACCTATCCAATGTAATTTATTATCATGCCTTAAAGGATTTGAATGTTGGGAAACTAACGACAGATGAAATTGAATTTCTTAAGACTAAAGGTGCTAATGTTGTTGCATTTGATGATGTGCATACAGCGTGGAGGAAACATTTAAAGGAAGCTTTGGAATTACTATTAGCAAAATAACTATAATCAATGTTACTCTTTGCAACAACTTCTTATCGTCAGGTAGGACACCATACACTAACCGTTGATGGAAACGACCTAAAGGCTATTTTACTTTTGACAACTTTACTTACCTACTTTAGATAACTACACAAAACTGGGCATAACGCGGCAAAAACAAAATGATAGAACAATTTAAGGTAAATATTGCTCAATCCGAACTTGACGATTTGAATGAACGAATCCAAAAAGTTAGATGGCCTGATGAAATTGAAAATTCTGATTGGAAATACGGGACAAGCCTATCATATATTAAAGAATTAGCAGATTATTGGAAAAATGAATTTGATTGGAGAACCATAGAAAAAAAAATAAATTCCTTTCCAAATTTTATCGCAGACATTGATGGGAATAAAATCCATTTTCTTCACATTAAAAGTAAAAATGAAAATGCCATTCCAATCATAATAACTCACGGTTGGCCTGGTTCATTTCTTGAAATGTTTAAAATCATACCGTATTTGACAGAATCTGACAACGTATCTTTTGATATAGTTATCCCTTCCATAATTGGATTTGGTTTTTCAGAAAAGCCAATAGAAAATGGAAGTGATTATGGTTTTAATGCTGACCTATGGCATAAACTAATGATTAAACTTGGGTACAATAAATACGCCCTACAAGGCGGAGACATTGGAGCAGGAATTAGCATAAAAATTGCACAAAAATATCCTGAAAATATTATCGGTCTACATTTGAATTATATTTCCGATTCCTATGAACCATATCTTAAAGAAAACAATAATACCACTACCGACATAATTAAATTCAGAAAGCACCTTAAGGAATGGAATGAACAAGAAGGTGCTTATTCTACTATCCAAAGTACAAAACCATTGTCATTAGCTTATGGATTAAATGATTCTCCTATTGGACTTTGTAGCTGGATTATTGAAAAATTCAATGCTTGGAGTGACAATAATGGAAACATAGAAAATAGTTTTACAAAACAAGAACTATTGGCAAATGTGACTCTATATTGGCTAACGCAAACCATACATTCCTCTATTAGAATGTATCACGAAATTAGTCTTAATCCTCTGAAATTTAGAAAAGATAATTTTATCAATATTCCAGTCGGATTTGCTAAATTCCCAAAAGAGATTCCTACGCCACCCAGAGAATATATTGAACAAGGGTTAAACATTGTTCATTGGACAGATTTACCCAAAGGAGGTCATTTCCCTGCATTGGAACAACCAAAATTGTTAGCGGATGATATAATAATTTTTTTTGAAAAACTGAACTAATCGAGAAAAACACTATGCACAACAATGTATAAAAAACACAGGGCGGTTGGCGCTAAATTCGAAGTTTTATGATTATTTGCAAAGTCTGCTAAATAATTAACCGAAATAAAAGTGCCTATCACCTATCCTACGTTTTTCATACGCAATACCGCGACTTTTATAAAGGCTGTTTTGCTTTTACCAACTTTACTGGCTACTTTAGATAACTACACACAACTAGGCATATATTCCAAAAGTCACAGCTATCTTCTTCTCGGTAGGCTGCGCCTTCCGGAAGATATACCCGGACCGTTGTAGTGCTATTTGAAAAACATTTTATTAATGTACCAATTTTTGGTATATTTGAAGTAAATAGTTATCAAATGAACAAAAACACATCAGTATCACTCGGAAATTATTTTGACCAATTTGTGCAAAATAGTATAAGCGAAGGAAGATTTAAAAACGTTAGTGAAGTTATACGTGCTGGACTTCGACTTTTAGAGGAAGAAGAAAGTAAAGTTATCGCCTTAAAAAATGCAATTAAAGAAGGTATCGACAGCGGAATTGCTCACGACTTTGACCCAAAAAAACATTTGGAGTCTTTAAAAGCGAAAAAGCACTCGAATGGCTGAATATAAACTGACCAATAAAGCTGTCGAGGATTTATCAAAGATTTGGGATTATACATTTGAGGTATGGTCTGAAAAACAAGCTGACAAATACTACGGTGGGCTGATTTCTAACTTTGAGGAAATTGCTGAAAATCCAGAGTTAGGAAAAAACTACGAAGGTATATCGAAGCAACTTCTAGGACTAAAAGCAAATCGACATATAATATTCTACAGAGCTTTGAATGAAGATTATGTTGAGATAACAAGAATATTACATGAAAGAATGGATTTAAAGAAAAGAATAGCGGAATAAAAACTACACACAAAAATGTCTATAATTAATGTGGGGTTTAGCTTTGGACAAGAAAGAAAGAATAAAGCAAAACAATAAGCTTTAGCTTCGTGCGCAGACGGAAACAAAAAGTTCCCTTACTACCCCACTACGCTTAGCCAAACCGCTGATGGCCATAATCTAAAGACCAAAATCTTTAGTTTTTTAATATTTCAAAAACTCTTATTGAACTACTAAGCAAATTTTACCCCTGGTGGATTGAAGTGTAACCTTGCAAAACCCAATTTAACCGTATCTTTGCAACTATATGCAAACCAACAAACTTACAGATTGGCTACCAACTACGAACAAAGAAGTTAAAATTCGGGGTTGGGAGGAATTAGATGTTATTCTATTTAGCGGAGACGCTTATGTAGACCACCCTTCATTTGGGCCAGCTGTAATTGGTCGTATTTTAGAAAGTTATGGCTTAAAAGTGGCTATCGTTCCACAACCAAGTGTGACCGATGATTTGCAAGATTTTACGAAATTAGGGACACCAAAATTATTTTTTGGCGTTACTGGTGGTTGTATGGATCCTATGGTAAGCAATTATACAGCGAGTAAGAAACGTAGAGATAAAGATGCCTATACACCAAATGGTGATAAAGGATTTAGACCTGATTATGCTACATCTGTTTATTCTAGTATTTTAAAAGATAAGTTTCCTGATATTCCAGTTTTAATAGGTGGAATTGAAGCTTCGCTGCGGCGGGTTACTCACTACGATTATTGGAGTGATAAGCTAATGCCGAGCATACTAGAAACTTCCAAAGCAGATATGTTGGTTTATGGTATGGGCGAACAACCTTTGCGAGAAGTGGTTAAGCTATTGCAAAAAGGAGTTCCTTTTTCAAGCTTAAGAACCATAAAACAAACTGCTTTTTTAGTACATAAAGATGAATCCATTCCTAAAAATAAAAATTGGGAAGATGTAGAAATTGTATCGCATGAAGTCTGTTTAAAGGATAAGAAAAAGTTTGCCTCTAATTTTAAAATTATAGAGCAAGAATCTAATAAACTTAAAGCAAGACGAATTTTTCAAGGGGTAAAAGACAGAACGTTGGTAATCAATCCACCATACCCAACAATGACTGAAAAAGAAATTGATGCTTCTTTTGATTTACCCTACACACGGTTACCACATCCAAAATATAATAAGCGTGGGCCAATTCCCGCGTTTGAAATGATCAAGACTTCTATTAACATTCACCGTGGTTGTTTTGGCGGTTGTAGTTTCTGTACAATTTCAGCACATCAAGGTAAATTTATAGCTAGTAGAAGTAAAGAGTCTGTATTAAGGGAAGTAGACAAAGTTGCTAATATGCCTGATTTTAAAGGCTACCTATCAGATATTGGAGGGCCTTCTGCTAATATGTATCAAATGAAAGGGAAAGTACAATCCATTTGCGATAAATGTGTTGCTCCTTCATGTATTTCACCTGTAATATGTAGCAATTTAGACACTTCTCATAAACCGCTAACCGAATTATACCAAGCCATAGATAAAAATCCAAAAATAAAAAAATCGTTTATTAGTAGTGGTATTCGTCATGATATGTTGGTGCCTGAATTCAACAAGAATGCAGATGCAAAAGAATTAGATGATTATACTGAAGAGGTGATGACAAAGCATATTTCTGGACGTTTAAAAGTCGCACCAGAACACACATCTGACCCGGTTTTAAAATTGATGCGGAAACCCTCATTTCAATACTTTCATAAGTTTAAAGAGCGTTTTGACAAAATCAATATTAAGAAGAACTTAAAACTTCAGCTTATTCCTTACTTTATTTCAAACCACCCGGCTTGTGAAGTAGAAGATATGGCAAACCTAGCTGCAGAAACCAAGGATATGGGCTTTCAGTTAGAGCAAGTACAAGGCTTCACTCCTACTCCTATGACGGTTGCAACGGTAATTTATTATAGTGGTTATCACCCCTATACTTTAAAGCCTACTAAAACCCCAAAATCCAAAAAAGAAAAGGATGAACAACATCGTTTCTTTTTTTGGTATAAAAAAGGAAATAAAGATTGGATTAGAAATACTTTAAATAAGTTGGGCAGAAAAGATTTAGTTGATGTTTTAGTACCTGAAAAAGAGAATAAGACTTGGAAAAGCGTTAAACCTGTAGCCGTTAAAAACACGTTTGATGATGCTATTCCTTCTAGTCATTCACGTCAAAAAAGCAGTCATAGGTCTAAAAAGAAGAAACGTTAAATTATAGGCTAATCTCCTTACTAAACATAGCTCTGGCGTTATAACATGTCTCTATTTTGAAAGACCTTTTACTTATTACCCCACCATTTACGCAACTAAACACACCGTACCCTGCAACGGCATACCTCAAAGGTTTTTTAAATACGAAAGAAATTTCTAGTTTTCAGTTAGACCTTGGTATTGAAGTCATTAATACGCTTTTTACTAGAAAAGAATTACAGTTTTTGTTTGATAGTGCTTTTGAAAACAAAACTATTGTAACAGAAAATTGTGAGCGTATTTACGGGTTGCGCCATGCGTATTTAAATTCTATAGAAGCGGTAATTTCTTTTCTACAAGGTAAAAATGAAACTTTAGCAAGGCAGATTTGTACCGATGGATTTTTACCGGAAGCATCTCGTTTTAATCAGTTAGATGATTTAGATTGGGCCTTTGGTACTATGGGTATGCAGGACAAAGCTAAACATTTGGCTACCTTGTATTTAGAAGATTTATCCGATTTTTTGGTGGAATGTATCGACCCTAATTTTGGCTTTAGTAGATATGCAGAGCGATTAGGGCGCAGTGCAAATTCTTTTGATGAGTTGTATGAGGCCTTGCAAGGTGATTTATCTTATATAGACGAACTCACTATTTCTACATTGCACGAACATTTAACCAAAGTACAGCCCAAATTGGTATGTTTTTCAGTCCCTTTTCCTGGGAATTTGTATAGTGCTTTTAGATGCGCAGAACATATAAAAAATAATTTTCCTTCCATAAAAATTGCCATGGGTGGTGGTTTTCCTAATACCGAATTACGGTCTATTTCTGATGCCCGGGTTTTTAGTTTTTTTGACTTTATTAGTTTGGACGATGGAGAGTTACCTGTGGAATTATTGACGAATTACTGCATAAATAACTCAGAAACGGAGCTAAAACGCACCTTTTTACTAGAAAACGGTGTTGTTACGTATAAAAACAATAGTGCCAAACCAGATTATAAACATAGCGAAGTAGGCACGCCAGATTACTCAGACCTACTGTTGGACTCCTATATTTCCGTAATAGAGGTAGCAAACCCTATGCATAGCCTTTGGAGCGATGGCCGTTGGAACAAATTAACCATGGCACATGGCTGTTATTGGGGAAAATGCACCTTCTGCGATGTTTCTTTAGACTACATCAAAATTTATGAGCCTGTTGCAGCGCGTATTTTGGTAGACCGGATGGAGGAAGTTATTGCGCAAACTAACGAAAACGGTTTCCATTTTGTAGATGAAGCTGCTCCGCCATCTTTAATGAAAGCTTTGGCCCTAGAGATTTTAAAAAGGAATCTTAGTGTTACTTGGTGGGCGAATATTAGGTTTGAGAAAAATTTCACCCAAGACTTGTGTCTACTCTTAAAAGCATCTGGTTGTATTGCAATTTCAGGAGGTTTAGAAGTAGCCTCTGATCGGTTATTGAAATTGATAGATAAAGGGGTTACTGTGGAACAAGTAGCCCAGGTTACGCGCAATTTTACGAGCGCTAATATTATGGTGCATAGTTACCTAATGTATGGCTATCCTACCCAAACCGTTCAAGAAACGGTAGATAGCTTAGAAATGGTCAGACAGTTGTTTCAGTTGGGTATTATCCAATCTGGTTTTTGGCATCAATTTGCCTTAACTGCGCATAGTCCTATAGGACTAGCTCCCCATGATTATGGTATTGTACCTACTTATGAGGATATTACTTTTGCAAATAACGATGTTCAGTTTAAAGATAATACCGGCATTGACCATGGTATATTTAGTTTTGGGCTAAAAAAATCGCTTTTTAATTTTATGCACGGTATTGGTTTTGATATGCCTATACAAGATTGGTTTGATTTTACTATTCCCCAAACTCAAATTGAACCTTATTTTATTGAAGATTCATTAAACACCCCTGTTGAATTTAAGGTTAAGCCTAACGCTAAAATTGTTTGGATAGGTGGCGAACCTAATTCCAACGTCATTACCAAAACAAAGCGAGGAAAATCTTGGGAGATGCTAAGCCTTACATTTTACGATAAACAGGAAACTATTGCCATTACACTAGAGTTAGAAGAAGGAACGTGGTTTTTAAACCAGCTTCCTAATCTTATGCCTTCGGCAGATGTTTTACCTTCTTTTAAAAGCTTAAAATCGAATTTTGAAAAAGACTTTGAGAATTTTGAACTTTTTTGGTTCTCTAAACCAATAAATCATTTAAAGGAATTTGGTTTGTTAGCGGTGTAATCAAATAATATAGTAAACTACCTCGGGGCAAGCCCACAAGGCATTACGTTCACAGAAAATTATTGATGGTTTTTCCTGAAATAGAACCGCTGATTTTCAAAATACAAGGTCATCATTTTAGTTTAGTATTTTGGACTTGTTATACTCGTAATTCATCCTAGCGATATTAAGTACTGAAATGTCTTCAGGACACTCTACCTGGCAAGCCTCGGTATTGGTGCAATGTCCAAAACCTTCTTCCTCCATCTGATTGACCATAGCCACTACCCTTTTTCTTGTTTCTTTTTGACCTTGAGGCAAAAGTTCTAATTGGGTAATCTTAGCACTTGTAAACAAAGCAGCACTAGAGTTTTTACAACTAGCCACACAGGCACCACAACCAATGCAAGCAGCAGAGTCAAAAGCAGCTTCTGCAATTTCATTGGTAATTGGTATGGTATTGGCCTCCGGAGCTTGACCGGTATCCACGGACACATAACCTCCTGAAGTAATAATATGATCCAATGAAGAACGGTTGATTTTTAGGTCTCTGACAACGGGAAAAGCGGCTGCTTTAAAAGGTTCTACATATATGGTATCTCCATCCTTGAAAGAGCGCATATGAAGCTGACAGGTAGTCGTATTTTTTAAAGGACCGTGGGCTATACCGTTAATCATAACTCCACATTGGCCACAAATACCTTCTCTACAATCATGGTCAAACTCTACAGGGTGTTCCCCTTTCTTAACCAGTTTTATATTTAGCGTGTCTAGCATCTCCAAAAAGGACATTTCTTGGTGAACATCATCCAAAGTATATTCTTTAAATCCTCCCTTGCTTTGGCTATCCTTTTGTCGCCATATTTTTAAGTGTATTTTCATTCTCTTTTATTTATAGCTTCGCACGGAAGGTGTTACTGTTTCAAAAGTCAAGCTCTCCTTATTCAATATTGGTGTAGACGGATCTTTGTTCCATTCCCAGGCAGAGGAATAGCAAAAATTAGCATCGTCTCGTTTGGCTTCTCCTTCTTCGGTTTGATATTCTATTCTAAAATGTGCTCCGCAAGATTCTTCTCTCTGTAGCGCATCAACACACATCAGTTCCGCAATTTCCATATAATCCGCTACCCTACCGGCTTTTTCTAGTTCGCTGTTTACTTCTGAAGCATCACCGGGAACAATAAGATTTTCTTTAAATTCTTTTCGTAATTCTCTTATGTTTTTAATAGCTTTTTCCAGACCTTCTTTAGATCGGGATAAACCACATTTATCATAAAGTTCGCTTCCCAATACCTTATGAAATTCTTCTGCAGTTTTGTTTCCCTTGGTTGCAAGAAATCCTTCCATCTGTCTTTTAACGGCCTCTTCTGCCTTGTCAAATTCAGGATGATTAATATCTGTTTTTGGATTCTTAATCTCGTCCGCAAGAAAATTCTGAAGGGTATAAGGCAAAACAAAATATCCATCTACACAAGCCTGTAATAGTGAATTAGCTCCCAACCGGTTTGCGCCATGATCCGAAAAATTAGCTTCTCCTATGGCAAAAAGCCCTGGAATTGTTGTCATTAGCTCATAGTCTACCCAAAGCCCTCCCATGGAAAAATGGGCTGCAGGAGAAATTTTCATCGGCTCCAAATAAGCATCAATGTCGGTTATTTTCTTATACATCGAAAACAGGTTGCCATAGCGTTCTACAATAACATCCTTGCCATATTCTTTTAGTGCCCTTGAAAAATCTAGGTAAACAGCATTTTTAAGTTCCCCAACACCCTTTCCTTCATCAATCTGTTCTTTGGCCGATCTAGAAGCAATATCTCTGGGCGCTAGATTCCCAAAAGCGGGATATTTGCGTTCCAAATAATAATCTCTTTCCTCTTCCGGAATGTCGTTGGCTTTTCGGGTTTCGTTCTTATCCTTCGGCACCCATATCCTACCATCATTCCGTAACGATTCGGACATTAAAGTGAGTTTAGATTGGTATTCCCCACTTTGTGGCAAACAGGTAGGGTGAATTTGTGTCCAGCTGGGATTGGCCATAAACGCTCCTTTTTTATGCGCCCTCCAGATGGCAGAAACATTACAGCCCATTGCCAATGTTGATAGGTAATAGATTTTACCAAAACCTCCGGTAGCCAGTACCACAGCGTGTGCTCCGTGACGCTCCACATTTCCGGTGTCTAGGTTCCTAGCGATAATCCCCTTGGCCTTACCATCAATAAGCACAAGATCTAACATTTCGTGTCTAGCGTATAAGCTAACTTTTCCGGTATTGACCTGCCGCATTAAAGCTTGATAAGAACCTAATAATAACTGTTGCCCTGTCTGGCCCCTTGCGTAAAAGGTTCTGGATACCTGAACACCACCAAACGAACGGTTCCTGAGGTAACCGCTATATTCCCTTGCAAATGGGACGCCCTGGGCGGTTGCCTGATCTATTAAATTAGCCGAACATTCTGCAAGGCGATACGTATTTGCTTCCCGAGAGCGAAAATCACCACCTTTTAGCGTATCATAAAACATCCTGTATACGCTATCCCCATCGTTTTTATAATTCTTTGCCGCATTTACACCACCCTGTGCAGCCACAGAGTGCGCCCTTCTTGGCGAATCTTGAAAGCAAAAACTCTTTACGTTATAGCCCATCTCCGCAAGTGAAGCAGCTGCAGAAGCTCCTGCCAAACCTGTTCCTACCACAATAACTTCCAGCTTTTTTCGGTTATTGGGACTTACCAATTTAGCTTTCTTTTTATAAGTGTTCCACTTTTCACTAAGTGGTCCTTCCGGAATTTTAGTATTCAAAGAATTTTTCATCTACTTAACGGTTTAGATAAATAAAAACAGGTATAATGATATAGCCCACAGTCATAATACCAGCGTATGCCATTCCTAAAAACTTTACTATTTTGGAATATAAAGGATGATAAAGCCCCAGTGTTCTATGTGCACTGAATACTCCGTGCAACAAATGGTATCCTAAGGCTATTATAGCTAAGACATATAATATAACATACCACAGTTGGTCAAATGCAGCAATAACCAGCGTATATAAATCCTTGTTTCCATTTTCATCCAGAGGCATTTCTCCAAATTTATAATGGTACCAAAAGTCTTTGAAATGTATAACCAAAAAAAGAAAAATAATACTTCCCAAAAACATCATATTGCGAGCGTACCACTTACTTGCTCTTCCCCGTTTATCCTTGGCATAGCCCGGTCCATTGGCCTTTTTACTTTTAAGGCTCATGTAAATGGCATCTATGGTGTGCAATAAAATGCACGCGTAGAGAACAATGGATATCACTTTTATAACAATATTACCTGCTAGCAAATGACTATACCAATTATACTGTAGCCTGGCCTCTTCTGCTGGCAATAATAGCTGAAGATTACCCAATAAATGAATGATAAGGAAAAAGGAAAGGAACAGGCCCGTTAAGGCCATCAAATTCTTTCGCGTCAATGCATTTTTAACGTACCACATTATGATATCATTTTTTATTTAGACTTGTCTATGACCGTAATCCCTATACTTTCCATCGCAATACCCCAAATAAAAAATACAATCAGGAAGAAAACACTTAAAGGCCTGAAACCCTAAGCTGTTAAAAGGTACACTAAGATATATGACCCTGGTCAAAAAGGCGAATTATGACACTAAAAATTCATACTTTTAAATATGAAATTCGCAAAAATGATAGCTATTTAATTTATAGTCTTCTACGTCTTTATAAAAAAAAATGATGTTTTGTAATGCATTTATAAGTATTAAATCTGATTCCATTCTCTACTCATTATAACCAAGAAGCTATTTCAAGCAGTAAAAATTAAATACACTTTCTCTATTCGAATTATTAGGACCTCTATGAAATAGAAAAAGCAAAAATCCAGCGAGATTTTTGCTTTTTTTATATGATATTTAAATGTAAATCTAACTTAGATAAGCAGTTAGCATCCAAATTAATTTTTCTTGACCTGAAATCAAATCACTTATTAAAGAAGCTGTGCCTTCATCATTGTTATCGGAAGCAATCTCAAGAATATTTCGTTCTTGAAGTAATAGTTCGTTTAAGTTATCCAGTATTGAACTAACAGCAAGGTCTCCATCAGAAATATTCTTAGTGACTCTAAGAGATTTACTTTCCAAATAATCATCAAAAGAGTGTAATGGTTTTTCTCCTAAAGACAAAATACGCTCTGCAATTTCATCAACCACATCATTAGTTTCATTATAAAGCTCTTCAAACTTTTCGTGCAACATAAAAAATCTTCGTCCTTTAACATTCCAATGTAAACCTCTTAGGTTCATATAATAAATTTGAAAATCTGCTAAAAGAAAATTTAATTTTCCTGAGACATCCATTCTATAATCTTGGCTTAATCCTAATTTTAATTCTAAGGTTTCCATAATTACTATGTTTTAAATTCGTTTAGTAAAACTACCTATTAGCTCCCCTGCCCATAGTAACTTGTGTTACATATCCCATAGATTTTACTTATACCCATATTGGGCCAAAATGAATTATAAAAATAACCGAGATTCTTTATTCTTAGGATGAGTTTAGTTTTACTTAACCGTTGGCTCCCACAATGATATGTAATCTACTAGCATGGAAGTAGGATAGTCTTCCGGATTTGGTGGACCAGGAAAATTACCGCCAATAGCAATGTTAACAATTGGATACATCTCTATTTGACTAACAATAGTAGGATCACATACACTAGCCACTAGTATCCCATCTAAATACCACTTCACAAAATTATCTGTTTTCCAGACACCGTATCGGTGCCAAGCACCTGCTAAATCTTCACCACTAGTTTGTTTTATAGGTCCAATACCCTTGTTATTGTTTATCTCAGTGCCATCACACTGTACCGATAAACCAGGAGAGCCGTTTGGTCCTTTGAACCCGCCGCCCGATATAGACCACTGTCCATCATCGTAATGGTACGCCACAGGTATGCGATCTGTATCATAAGGACCACCTAAAAATTCCCCACCAGGTCCTCGCACAAATTCCCAATCTATTTCGGTCCTGCGTTTACCATTGGCTCCTGTATCTTGAGGGCTATCGTAATACCGATGTAACAACCAAAATGCACCCCAAAATCCTGCAACTCCAGGTTCATACCAAATTTTGGCTTCTATATAGCCATCCTTATACGGAGTGGACTGTGCACCAGTTAGTACGCCGGAGTAATAATCCAATCCCGTAGTTTCTACCTGTGCAGGAGAATTTAGGCCAGCGGTTATAATTAGATTACTATTTCCGTCAAAATCAAAAGGGTTTGGTGCATTATTATCTCCATTAAGAACATCTGTATAATACTGACGCTCGTTGTTTATCGTCACACTTGGTCCCCAAGGAAGTTTACTCTGCCATTTGTCTGCATTAGGCAACGTACCTGGAAGTTGGTTAAAATCGTCTTCAAATGTCAGAACATAAGTTGAATCTACATCAGCTGGTAACCTGAGATCTAAAATTACGGGTAAATTTTCTGGCGTATCTAGATTATTTGCCACTGAATCTTGTTCCATTCCGTTATCCGGATTATTAACTACAGAATCCTGTTCCATACTGCCAAAAGCTAGGTCGTCCTTGAATTCTTCTGAAGAATTATCTGAACAACTACTGAAAATGAAGAAAACAAGCAAAATGAAGATATTGAATCCTAAAACATTTTTTTTCATACTATTGGGGTGAGGAATAATTTAAAATATGAGCTTATTACAGTAGCTATATTGTTCTTTTAGTTCAATAATTTGTGATTACAAGATTTGAATACATATGGAGGGAATAGTTATGTTATATTCATTTGGCATCTAGATACCGAACTCCCAAAATTTGAATTAAAATGTTGATTTATAGCTAAATAACTAATTAATAGTAAAACTGAACAACTCTGATGTTGATGTGTTATTCTTTTCATCATTTGTTTTAATCATCCAATAATAAGTAGTTTCAGAAACGACATCTACTTCTAGATTAGAAACTGATTGCACTCCTTTATTTTCCAATTCTTCTTTATTCACTCCAAAAAAAACTTCATAATCCTTTATGTCATTATCAATATCCGTAGCCTCCCATTTAAGGGTTACCTTTCCAGAAATAGCTGTAAAGATTGAGTTATTCTCAGGGGTAATGGCTTCAGCAGAAAAAGGTACATGATTTATGATTCCTGGAGCGGCATTAAAAAATTGATATGTTTCACTTTTAGCAATTTCTTGACTTTCCTGAGATTTTGATATTACGTACCACTCATAGCTTGTTCCTCTCTCAAGGGTGATTTCATGAGAATTATCAATCAAATCAAAATTAGAAATTTCAACAGTTTCCTTATTAGTCAAAACCAATTCGTAAGAATCCGTATGTTCAGAAGCGTTCCAAAGAAAGGTTACTTTACTTTGGGTTTCATTTACAACTGTTCCTTCATTGCATTCTGTATGATTTTCAGGGAAAACTAAAAAAGCTGAAACAGGATCTTCAATTACATTTTGTGGCGGCTGTACTTCCGAAGAATCAGAATTACAAGAGGACAAAAAAATCAAAAATACAAGGGACAAAAAATTATACTTTAAATTCATAGAAGCGCTTATTTTTTAATGATTTTATGTGTGCTATTCTGCGACTCAGAAGTAACTATAATAGTGTAGACCCCAGTTGGCAAATTATCCATATTAATTTTTACAATTCTTCCATCTGCTTTTTTCATTTGTTCCAATACCCGTATGGCACTTTGTGAAAACATGGTAATCAGTATCTCTTGATCTGCGTTAATACTTGGAAGAAAAATGCTTACATCTCCTTTTTCTACCGGGTTTGGAAAGATAGATACACGCTCTCGTGTAGTTGTTATTGTTTGTTCAAAAACACCTTGGCATTCCAAGTCCGTTTTGACCATAATGTTATTTTCCGCTTCAGAGAGAGGTAACGTTATTTCATTTTCTGTGGTGGAATATTCTTTTTCGTTTACAGTGATAAAATAACTAGAACTACCTTTAAGACTCAAGGAAACCAATTTACCCGTAGAATCGGTTTTAGAATCCACTTTGAGGGCATCTGGTTCTGTAATCTGGATGGTAAAGCACTTTTCAAAATCTGCTTCACCTGTAACTGTAATACAAACATCATAAGATCCTGCTTCCAAGTTTTTAAAACTGGTAAAAGTTTTAAAAACTTTAGATTCGTTAACCATTCCATCGCTTAAAGTTGCTGTGTAATCAATGGTTTCTAAAGCGCTTACAACAATACTTCCGTTATTACTAGATGCGCAAGATTCACTTGTGGTTTCTATAGTAAAATTGTTTACTGGCAAGGTGAAATCTGAGCATCCGGTCTCTTTAGCTATACTAACAGACGTATGAAAAGCACACCCATTAGCATCTTGAATGGTTATATCGTAATTACCAGAAGTAAGATTTCCAAAATTTGGTTGAAGATAAAATGCTCCGTCTCCAATACTATATTGCAAAGGCTCAATACCTCCTGATGCCTCAATAGAAATTGAACCGTTATCATCACTTTCACAGGATATGTCGTTAATCGTAACCGTTGCCGTAATCGCTTCTGATTCTGTAATTGAAACGGAATTACTTCGTTCTTGAATTGAGTTGCTATCTGTTACCTGAACATAGTAAGTTCCCATGGGGATATTTTCAAACGCATTTGTTACGCCACTCCTAATTAATGAATTGCTAGTGGCATCATACATTGCATAAGTGTACGGTTCTATTCCTCCTGTGGCAGTTACTTCTATCGTGGCGCCTAATTCACTGCAGCCAGAAGATGCAGTTTGAATAAGCTGAAGCACTAAAGGTTCCGTTACAATGGGTACATCCCCTAGCTCAAAAACATAGGCGGAACCATTTGCGGTAAACAAAGTTGTTCCTGCTACCAAAGAGTTTTTACCAAGTGCCAGGCCATTACCAAAAGCGGCGTACATTCCATTAGTACCACATGCTAATAGTTTCTCATAAGCAATCCAATCTTCATTACTGGATTTATAGAACAATTGAACAGAACCTGTTGATGGGCCGTTATCATCATCTCCACTAATACCACAAGCAATACGGTTTTCATTAATGGCCATGTGAAGACCAAACTTATCTTTGGCAATTCCATCTTCAGGAGTTAGCTTTTCTGCTGATATCCATGAACCATCAGTTGACTTTTTATAAACATACGCCGCTCCAACGTCTGTTGAATTAGAATTTATGGAAGCTGCACCAACAATAATATCAGCTTCTGTATTAGCAACACTAACTGCATAACCACTGTACGTTTTTGGGTCCGTCGCCTTCAGTTTAGCAACTTCCGTCCAGTTACCATTACTAGTTTTATCAAAAACATAGGCGGCACCGCTATTGTCCAATACATCATCATCATAAAAAGACCCAACAACCGCAATATTAGTGGCAATAGATACCGAAATTCCAAAGGAATCATAAGCTTCTACATCAGAAGCTACTAATTTTTTAGTTTGCATCCATATACCATCCAATCCCTTTTCAAAAATATAGGCTGCTCCTGCATTTGCACCGTTTTCATTGTCATTTGGTGCACCGATTACAATTTGGTTTTCTGTTCCAGCAATTGCATAGCCAAATTGTTTATAAAAGGCGCTGTCCGATGCTAATAGCTTTTGTGATTCTTGCCAATCACCTGCTGCTGATTTATTATAAATATAAACGGCTCCAGTGCGATTATTCTGTTGATACGTACTGATAGCTAATGACTCACCAGCAAAAGTCAGAGAGAATCCAAAATTATCATCCACACTGCCATCTGATGCATTAAGCTTTTGGGTTTCTTCCCATGCTCCCGCAGCTGTTTTATTAAAGATATAGACAGACCCACTGTTATCTCCCTGGTCATCGTCATAATAAGCTGAAACTGCTAAAATATTTTCGTCATCTGACATTGCCAATACCTTTCCAAAATAATCCGATGCAGCTCCATCCGATGAAACTATTTCCGCACATTCACTTACCGAGGTTTCCGCATCATATGGATTTGTACCATTTAATACTTCTTCTCCATTTGAAACCGTATCATTATCGCAATCTGATGTTGCCCAGATTTCATTATCTAAGTTGTAATCAGTATACGTTGCAATTTGACTTGGCAAGCAAGGGTTGTTCGGATAACTGTCTTCACTATCCGCTACCCCATCTCCATCGGTATCAATAACAATAGAGGCGTCTTCAAAAAAGTGAACGTAATCTCCAGAAGTTGCTACGATCAAACCTTCCGCTACGGCAACATGATTACCAAAATCCAAAGTAGAAATTTCAGGGTCTGTTAAAATATGAGTTTCAGTCCACTCGCCCCCAGATTTATGATATACATAAAGCCATCCTGTATCTGTTTGATTAGCAGACATGTTTACCACTATTCTATTATCATTCATGGCCAGGGCATCTCCAAAATAATCCTCTTTATATCCGTTACTTGCCTTTAACGTTTGTACTTCGCTCCATAACCCATTATAGGATTTTTCATAGACAATGGTTTCCCCTTTATCATAAACATCTTCTGTATACGCTACGTCACCTATTACAATTCTATTTTCAGTAATGGCAACATCTCTTGCATATGTATAATTCTGTCCGTCCGGAGCACTTAGCTTTTGAATTTCTTGCCAAGTAGAATTGTTTTGTTTTTCAAAAATAAACGCACCTGTAGCGTCATTGCCGGATGCTCCTATTATAATTTGATTTCCCGAAACAGCAACCGACTCTCCAAAACCACCCTCAAAAAGGTCATCTGATGGATATAGTTCTGCTGTTTCTACCCAAACATTACTCATGTTTTTTTCAAAAACATAAACCGCTCCGCTTGGTGCTATTCCGTTTGCAGCTATCACCATTGTATTTCCCGAAACAGCCAAAGCACTACCAAAACCATCATAAAGGAAAAAACTGGAGGCCTCAATTTGCTGTGTTTCTACCCAAGTTTCATTAGCATCTTTTTGGTATATAAATACGGTATCTGGTAGATTCTCGTCATCATAAGGCTGAGAAACAATTAGCGTATTTTCAGACAAGGCCAAGGTTTGACCAAATCTTGTGGTACCCGTTGTTTTTGGAGATGTTAGTTCTTGATTCTTTTCCCAAACTCCACTTGCGTTTTTGGTATATATTTCAACTTTACTACCTGTAGCATTTCTTATTCCTGCCACTACAGTAGTACCATTGGTTGCGATAGCTCTTGCTCCTCCATCATTAGTTTCTATACGTTGCTCACCAAAAGCATCTGGGTACGTAGAATCTGTATAAAGTGATTCATTAGAATAAGGATTTGTTCCCGCGGTAACTTCATCTCCGTTGGATATGGTATCTCCGTCACAATCATTATTCTGCCATACTATATTTAAGGCATCGTAACCGGTATAGTCTTTATTTTGTAGTGGTAAGCAAGGGTCATTCGGTAGAGAGTCCTCTATATCTTTAATACCATCGCCATCCATATCACTAATGCATTCGGCCTCATCTTTTAATTCAACAGTAATCATAGCTGTTCCTCTTGCCCCATCGGTACTGCGCTCTGCTAGCACATAAATTGTTTGCGGACTACTTGTGTTCTCGAAAAATAATGGGTCAACTGCATTACTCTTCGTTTTAGAATCCAACTCGGTTAGATAATAACTAACCGTAATATAATTTCGATTATAACCTTCCAACAATTCAGTTTCTACGGTCGTCAAATCAAAAATTTCAACCCCATCAGCGCCGTCGTCACAAATACTTAAAGCTGTAGGAGAAGTTAAAGGAAGTGGTTCTGCAATGATGAATTCAAAATCGGAAAAATAATGTCCATTTACCGGGTTTCTTATATATGATCTATCATTGCTGTTTATTACTTGAATTTTTATGTCTACCAATTGACCAACATAAGCCTCAAGGTCAATATTCTTGTTAAATTCATAGTTAGGTGTGCCTGAACCTACATAACCCAGTTGTTGGTCATTTATAAGAATTCTATAATATGATTCGCCACGTTGCCTCCATTTAAATTTGAACTTAGATTTAGATCCGTGAGTAATATCCATTTTATAAGATATTTCAGAGATATAGCTTGGGTTCAAATCAAACAACGCTTGTCTTTCTCCCGAAACCCATGCATCTTCATTTTTACTATGCATTAAGAATTCACGTTTATCTTTGCTATCATTTCTGATTTGAAGAAGTGCGTTTTCTGCTAAATCAAAACCCACATTATTAAGTGATTCCCCTTGTAAATCCTCCATTAGGTTTTCATTAATAGGAACAGCTACATTGTCAATCAATTGAAATCTGTCAAACGATACTTTTGCTCTATCAAGGACATTATTACTTTGTTGTTGAGAAGTGTCGTCTTCAATATAAATACCAAATGTATGTTCTGCGGATACGCTAGGTTCCAATATACTGGTAACCGTAAAGTGATATGGGTCTGGTAATCCTGAATACGGGTAAGTATACTCAACATCAAGTAAAGTTTGCATATCAGATATGTTTTTGCCTAAACCGCAATACAGTTCAATATCTTCAACAACTGCAGTATTGATGTAATCATACAAAAACATATATTTTTTGTCTTTTTCAAGATTGAAAGAAGGCGTAATCAACCAACTTGGATAGTCAGAATCCATATAGATGTAATTACTTCCAGTACTTGAATGATGTGGATACATGGCATGGCCGTAGTCTAAATATTGACCATTATGAGATATCCATTTATCATCTGTGTACCCTGTAAAACCATTTGGCAATAATTCCCAGCCTAATTCGGGTAGGCTATCGAAGTTTTCAATCCATGGTAGGGAAAGTGTTACATCATTCAATGTTCTGAATTTAAAGGGACCCGACCAATCGCTATAACTTCCTGATGAACATTCAGTTCTTATGTAGTAATGATAATAAGTATTAGGTTCTAAGCCACTGAATTTAAAACCCAAATCTGAGGTGTTATACACGGCACCTGAACCTTTGGTAAAGTTTTCCAATCCTATTTCAAGTTCATAACCTGAATAACTACTATCATAAGTTTTCCAATTGATTTGAACTTCAGTTGCGGTAGGTTCTTCTTTAGTTATTTGATAAGGTGATATACAATTGGTTGACTTATCTATATATTGAAAATCATCAAAATGTAGATAATCTGATTGTTGCAAACTGTTTTCTGCTCTAAAGGCAATATAGTTGTCCGATCCAGTATAGGATGCAAAATCAACTAAAAATTCTGTAAATAATGTAGAATTTATTTCTGTATAAGGAATGGTTTGATAAGGAGTGAAAGAAGCCTCATCAAGCGGATTTGACATGGTTCCAACAACAAGTCCTGTAATTACTCCTTGTGGTGCAAAATCATCTCTTAATTTGAATTTGATAATTTTGTTTTGGTCCATATCAGCCAAAAAAGGCGTAACCAATAATGTACTTACTTGATTATTATGGGCAGCCAATGAACTTACTGTTGTCATCTCATCTTCATAGGGTTCAATAACAACATCTGCAAAGTTTTTATGACCGTTAAAAGTCCAACAATCAGAATCATCAAAACCATTGTTGTCTTGATTTTCGAACCCCTGAAAATACCCGGATGTAACACTACACGTTGTCCTAAAAGTAAAAATTTCGCTCCAATCACTGAATCCGTCTACAGCACCACAATTTCCTCGTACGTAAACATCATATGTTGTAGCTTGTTCTAAACCACTTAAAGTATATGGATTTGAAGTAACATTTGTGATAGTTCCTGTACCCTGTTGAAAACCAGTTACACCGTATTCAATTTCCCAACTTTCAGCAGGGGTAGTTGAATTGTTGTCTTGCCATAATAAATTGACGCTTGAATCATCAACTAAGGAAAGATTAACTGCGGTTGGTGTTATACACGTATTACTAGAATATTCAAAGTCATCAAAATATAGTTCTTGATTTCCATTAGTTGTGCCTTGCTTAATTCCAACATATTCATTAGTGCCGTAATAATCACTGAAATCAACAGTGTAACGTGTCCAAGCTCTATCTTGTTCAGCAAGATCAGTAATGGCCTGAAAAGGTTCAAAAGTGCTTTGATCATTAGGATCTGAGAGAGTACCAACCATAATTTCCTTTAACCGGCCTGAAGATCCCGTATATTTTTCTTTAACCCAAAAACTCACCTTCTTATAATTATCAAAATCAAGTAATCTTGGACTTACTAAAATAATATGATCGGCAACGTCATCATTGTAAACATCGTGTGACGGAACGTTCCACATTAATAAAGTGTTTGGTTCACTATGGGCCGTTTCATTGGTTGTAGTTTCGTGATTTTCAATTGACAAATATCTGTGATGATCCCAGAAAATAAGATCTACCTGAGGTATTATAGCAGTCCAGCAGTTATCTACAAAGCCTTTGCTGTATGAATCAAAATTTTCAGTGTATCCAATTGACACTCCATAACAGGATGTTTTAAAAGAAGTTTTTACTGACCATTCACTTTTCATTACTCCACAGACAGACCGTACGTAAAACTCATACGTGGTATCATCATTAGACAGATTGCTTAAAATAGCTTCTGTGCTATTTACTACTATTTGTGTTCCGGTTCCTAACGCAAATCCTTGAAGGCCATATTCAATCTCATAAGAATTTGAAGTTGAATATTCATATGTCTCCCATTCAATGCTTGCTGTGTTATAGGTGGTTTCCGTAGTTTTAGGGTATAAAGGTTCTGTGCAGTTGGGTATTTGCTCATATTGAAAATCTTCTAGAAACATGTTATCTTCAAAACCACCATCTTCGTGTTTCAAGGCAATATATTCATCTGTTCCCGTAAAATTTTCTAAGTAGATAGTATGTTCTTTCCAATCAAATGTTTTTCTATTAGAATCTTTAAAAACGGCTATCTCTTTTGCCGGTATAGTGTCTAGAGGGGAAAAAGTGCTTTGGTCATTTGGGTTTGACATTGTGCCGATCACAACATTAGAACTGCTAAACGATTTATTATAGCCTGAAGAAGGTTTTCCTACAAGCTTAAATCGTACTCTTTTGGTATTATCTAAATCTATTATTCTTGGAGTTACAAAATAGTTGTTATAATAAGTACCGTTTGATTGTTGATTAGCGAACCTAAAAAACTGATTTCCTGTAATTGGTTTTAAATCGTGATAAACCAATTCTCCCCAGCTCTTAGAACGAGAGAAACGATATTCCTCTAATATTTCAATTTTGGTAAATATGTTCGGATTTTCAATAATTGCTGTCCAGCATGGATTGAGCACACTCCCTGATTCAAAAGATTCCAAATATGGTGCTTGTATATCTGTACACTGTGCATTTGAAAAATAAGAACTGGTCAGAACTAAAAAAAGAAAGATGACAAGCTTTTTCATAAAATAAAGGAATGTTGGCTGGTTAGACCGAAGGTTAGATACTATAGTCTGTTTCTAACGTATTTGATTTCTTTTTATTTTATGTTAAATCTTGTTTTCGTTATAAGGTTATATTGCTCTAAAAACCTTTGTCAAAGTAAATAATCTATACTTGGTCAGAATTTTTGTAAACTTTTAAAAGATGACCTTAACATATGAAGTAAGAAGTATTAAAATTACCTTATAATAGTGTTCATTAGATACCAACGAAGGAACGTGTAATACCCATAAAAAAGATGGGCTTAGAGCAGAATCAAAAGGTTTGTGTATTTTTATGAAGTTGCTAAATATTTAGGATTCTAGTTGAACAAAAAAATTAATGATAAACGACTTATTAATAAGGAACATAGATGAAGATGGCCAATTTTCTAAAACACAACAAGAAGAGTTTTGTGCATACTTTCAATCAAAAACTATAACAAAAAAAACATTCCTATTAGAACAGGGTGAGGTCTGTAAATGGGAAGGTTTTGTTTTAGATGGGTGTTTTAGAATTTTTACAATAGATAAAAACGGAAACGAAAACACCTTATACTTTGCTGCTAAAAATTGGTGGCTTATGGATATTGATAGTTTTATGAACCATAAACCATCAGACTTAAATATACAGGCTCTAGAAGATAGCAAAGTACTTCTTATCTCTCAAAAAGATAAATTAACCCTATATAACTCCATCCCTGTAGCAGAAAAACTCTTTCGGGTAATGTTTCAAAAATCTATAGTTGCATGGCAGCGTAGGCTTGTAAGAAACCATAGCTTAACGGCAAAAGAGCGATATGCCCATTTTATAGGGAGTTACCCTGAGATTGCCTCTAAGCTTACAGATAGGCAAACCTCAAGCTATTTAGGTATTACTCATGAGTTTTTGAGTAAGATTAAAAAGCAGTTACAAATTCAATAAAACTTTCATTTAGTTGAACTTGTTCAACTATTTTCTCGCCCTAGTTTATAATTTTTGCACAATAAAATTATAAAAGAGAATTATGACTTTACTTACCCAAGTAAAATTTTGCGTTATTGCACTTACTTTAACGGTACTGCTATCTAACAAGGCAAATGCACAAAGCACTACTGACATAACACATGATGAAGCTTTTAAAGCCTTATTGGCAGCAAAGAAAAAAGCTGAGGATTCAAACGTATTAGTGAACATTGCCGTAGTAGATGCTGGCGCCAACCTAAAGGCATTTATACGAATGGATGAATCTTTTTTAGGCAGTATTGATGTAGCCATTAAAAAGGCCAAAACAGCGAGGTACTTTAATATTGATACCGGAGAGCTTGGAGAACTAACACAACCAGGAGGCATTATTTATAACATTGAACATTCTAATGGAGGTTTAGTAACTTTCCCTGGTGGTATTCCTATCAAGAATAAAGAGGGAAAAATCATAGGAGCAATTGGTGTTAGCGGCGGAACTATTGAAGAAGACCGGACTATTGCCTCCGTAGGAGCAGCATCAATTATAAATTAATTTATTGAATTCAAAGAAGATTAAAATTATGAACAGTATAAAAGGTTTCCTTCTAATTAGCATATTATTTTTATCCACAATATGTCTCGCCCAGGTTTCGGATGAACTTATGCTTTACCGAAAAGACTTCAAAAACATATCTGGAAAAAACACAGTTTCTGTTACCAGTTATGAAAAAAATGGGTCTCATTTTGTTTTTGCCGGAGGTGTAGGAAATATAGATGTGTACAGCTTAGATAAAGAAGGAAAACTTACTCCAATAAGCAACCATGAGCTTTATATAAAGAAAGGTCCTGCTAGAGGAATGGTTGCCGATAATATTAATGGTACAGACTTTCTCTTTGTAGGTAACAAACATGGTAATGCAATTGAAACCTTTAAAATATTAGCCAATGGATCGTTGGAACGAGTTTCCTTGGTTGAAGATACAGAAGACACACATCTTGGCACTGCTATTACTTTACAAGTAATTCATATGAAAAAAGCTTCATATTTATTTGTTGGTGGCTTAGAAAACACCCCAGGATTAAGTTCTTTTAAAATTGAAGCTGATGGAAAACTCAACCATGTTCAGTCTATGAAAGATGATGACAAAATACATACCGATGGTATTATTGGCATGTTTACCCACATCCTTAAAGGGAAGACCTTTTTATATACAGGTGGTTTTCAAGATAATGGTGTAAGCAGTTTTAGAGTTTATGAAAATGGAACGTTTAAGAACATTAATAATATAAGCGATAATACCACAGATAGATACTTAACCGGAGCGTATCCTGTAACCGGAGTTACTCTAGGAGACCATAGATATGTTATTGTTGGTCACAGACATCATAAGTATTATGACCCCACAACAAATTTTATAAAAAGGAAGGATTTTGTTTATCATGGCGATGGGGTAAGTGTTTTTAAAGTCAATAAAAAAGGAGCTTTAGTTCCACACTTTGTTTTAAAAGATGATGAAAATACCAAACTAGCGGGACAAACCAGAATTGAAGTCGTTTCTACAAATAACAACGAAGCTATTTTAGCTGTGGGCACAAGAGATGACGCCAGTATTCAACTATGTAAATTAAATGAAAAGGGAATTCTAAGCCCGATAAATTATTTAGAAACAGGTTTTTCTATTTATTACGGCCTAAAATCTCATAGAATAGGAGAAGATAATTTTCTTATTGCAGGCAGTAATAGGTTCGATTTAAATAAAGTTGCAACCTATAAAATCTCTCCTAAAGTAGATAGAAGTGGAAAGGTTTTAAGGCACATTGTAAACCTTAAATATAAAGCCGACGCCACGGAGCAACAAGTTCATGAGGCAGAAGAGGCTTTTGTAAACCTTAAGAATGAAATTCCGGAAATCACGAATATTGAATGGGGAATAAACGATAGCGAAGAAGGTGCAAGCAAAGGTTTTACGCACACGTTCACTATAACGTTCAATGATGAAAATAGTAGAGAAATTTACCTATTTCATAAGGCTCATTTGGATTTGGTAAATAAAGTAGGCCCAATAATAGAAGATGTTTTTGTGATGGATTATTGGACAACAGCCAACTAATTTTAAAGAAAAACAAACAATCTAAAACTATTATCCACATCAACTTATAAAGAAAATGGGCGCAGGGCTTAATCAAAAGGTTTGCGTATTTTTATTCAATCTCAAAATTGAAACAAAAAAACCGGTCCTGTGTTCGTTCAAAAACATAATATCTCTACCCCCACTACTCCTCATTTACAAGGCTATAGCATTGATTTAAATACAACTATCTTTTCTATAAGAAAGACTATTTACTTTATTTTAATAACCTTATTGGCAACATCTTGTAACTCTCCAGCTTATATATCTGGGAAGTTAGAAGGGGCAAAAAAGGAGGGCGTAAAGATGTATTTGCTCCAACCTGAAAATCTAAGGGATGTAGCGGCATCCTTTTTTGGGAAAGTCATAGATTCTACCGTAGTGAATCCTGATGGTACATTTGAGTTTCAAAATGTCCCAAATACTAAAGAAGCTGTATTATTAGAAATAGCCATCGCGCTACCCAGAAAGAACCCTAATTACTTACAAACGGACAATCAAACTAAGGCCAACTTCATGCCAATTGTCTGGCAATCCGGCAAGCCCCTGAAAATTAGTTCCAAAGTAGATACGTTTCAAAAAAGCTTCTCCATGGAACATCCTTCAGAAGTCAATAAAGCGCTGTTATCTCTAAAGGATATCAACCAGAAAGCATACCAATCTTATCTTGCTGAAAAGCACTGGGAATCAGAAGATGATAGTCAATTAATGGAAAAAGAACATGCTATCTTACAATACCAGACGGAGCTAACAAATTTTGCGGATAGTACACCGTATCTTATGCCAGCATTAGTGGCAACACGGTGGGTAAGTACCGCAAATGATTATGAACGGGTGCCAGAATTTTTGGTTCGCCAATGTGATACATGGAAGAAAAAACAACCCAATCACCCTTGGGTAAAACAACTTTGCAAACTAAGTGAGCCTTCTAACTTGCCAGTTTTAGTAGGCGATGTGTTCCTCGATTCTAAGTTGCCTATGATTACAAAGGACACATTATCTCTTAAAGCGCAATTAGGAGACAAACTTACTATTATAGACTTATGGGCATCTTGGTGCGCTCCTTGCCGAGTAGAAAACCGAGAAATTCTTGTACCAATTTGGGAAACTTATCATGAGAAAGGTTTACAAATTGTTGCTTATGGTCTAGAAAGTAATGAGCCTGCTTGGAAAGCGGCCGCAGAACGAGATGGCGCAGATCGCTGGCCGCAAGCTTCTCATTTGCAAGGAGATGATACTCCTTTCTTAAAAAGGATTCGTGTAAAGACCATTCCCGCCAATTTTATATTGGATGATAATGGCGTGGTTTTGGCTAAAAACGTTCACGGAGAAGCTTTAGTTAATTGGGTAAAAAATTATATGGAAAATTAATACTATTGCTAGTATTATAATTTCTCATATTTCACTCCAAAAAAAGGTAATTATACGTATTTATTACCTAACCAAGCGTCCTGTGATATTACCGTCTAGTATACTGTTTACTTCTTTTACCGTAGCTAAATTAACATCGCCCTCATAAGTGTGTTTTAGAGCGCATGCAGCACTTCCAAACTCCATAGCCTTGTAGTCATCAAAATGCTGTAGACCATAAATTAGACCTGCGGCAAAAGCATCTCCCGTTCCAATTCTATCCACAACGTGAGTAATATCAAGATCTTCTGTCTCTCTAAAATCAACGCCGTTCCACATTCTAGCTCTTATTTTGTGCCAAGAAGAGTTTAATGAAGTTCTAATTTTTTCGAACACTTTTTCTATGGTAGGGAAAGCTGCCATTAATTGTTTACTGGCTGCAATAAAATCGTCATTACTATAACCAAAACTGGTACCTAGCACCTCATTTATTTCATTAACACCTCCTATAAAAATAGTGGAATAATGTAGTAATTCTGATAATGCTTCTTTAGGGTCTTGTCCGTATTTCCAAAGATCACTACGGTAGGTTGGGTCTGCGGAAACGGCCATTCCTTTTTCCCTTGCTAATTTTAATCCTTCTTTAAGGGTATCAAAAGCTCCTTGCGATAAGGCCGGTGTAATTCCGGTCCAATGCATCCACTCCCCTTTTTCAAGTGCTTTTTCCCAGTTTACTTTTTCTGGTCCTATTTCGGAAAACGCTGAGTGAGACCTGTTGTAAGAAATCATACTAGGTCTAATTACGGCCCCAACTTCTAAGAAATAAACGCCTAAAGGTCGTTTTGAGGTTACTATTGAAGAGGTATCCATACCAAATTGACGAATGTAGGCTATTGCCGTATCTCCAATAAAGTCTTCAGAAACAGCACTTATATGCTTTACATCTCCACCAAAATTAGATATTGAAATACCTACATTTAACTCTGTACCTCCAAAATAGAATTCAACGATGTTAGATTGAATAAATTTTTTGTTTCCTCTTGGCGAAATACGCATTAAAACTTCACCAAATGTTATTATCTGACCCATACCATAATTTTGAGACTAAATTACCTATTGTTAAAGAAACAAGAAATTCTAATTTGTGAAAGATTTGAAAGATTCTTTGTAAAAGAAATGATTCATCTGATTATATTCCAGAATTTCTAGAAAGATAACCTGAATTTATTCTTGAATTTTCAATATTAAATATAGGGCATACTAAAATAAAAATCTTGAAGAACCGTAATCTGTAATGTTAGTAATACTCTTTTTTAAAACGTTAAAAACAAACCAATTATACAAGAATAGAACTAGAGCAGACGGAGGTAAGACAGCTTACTGTTGACCTGAAATTTTCTAGCTAATAATAGGTTTTAATTTAAACGAGAAGTAGTTCCTATAACTACTCCGTCTCCCCACCTATACCAATATTCTTAAAAGTCTGGATAATTAAGTGCATTTCTTTCTCATGCAAATGATTGTCAGAAACAGCCATATCTTCAAGAATCTTTGCTAATACTTTCTTTTTAGGAAAAGTCATGTTATGAAGGGAAACTAAAGCTTCCTCTATTGTTGTGCTTTGAGCTTCGCTCACTAAATTTGAGCTCATACCTATATCTTCCTGAAGTTTTTTCATTGCTTCAAGCTCATTAGGATGTACGGTGCCATCAGCCAAGACAACCTGATTGGTCATGACGTAAATAGCCTTTTTCTCTAACTCTTCAAATTGTACTTTTTCTAAATTTTTAGTTTTCATAGTCTTCTTGTATCAATATCACTTGTTCATAGATTCAAAAATATAGGCCATTAAACTGGACTCCTTAGTGTGTTTAAAACCATCGGAAATTGCGGTCCTCTCTAAAATTGATTCTAGATTTTTTTTATTCTCGGGAGTCATTTTCTTCAAAATGGATATAGCTTGTTCGCCATCAATATTGCGAGCTTGCATTATAAAGTTGCTATCAAAATCTATTTCCTTCATCAGTTGCGTTAGGGCAGTGATTTCTCCATCATGAACATGGCCATCTGCCAATATCACAGAGTTTATAACATGTACGATGGCTAGTTTTTCTGCCAAGGTAAAAGCTATTTTTTCTTCCGATGTAAATTGTTGCTTCTTAGCCTTCATAGTGGGAAGATAGTAAATTCTCTGAGAGTGTATCTGGTTTAACAATCACTAATCTTATTAAATCCTATGTTAAAGTTTAAAAGACCTTGTAAAACCAATTACTTGAGTTGATTCTATAAAAACTTTCCTACATTATAATAAGGCTAACTTATTTTAACATAAAGAAAAGTAGAATTGCAAGAGATTATTCTAATAATGAATTGAACGTAAAAAAAACCCATATCGATTATCTGATATGGGTTTCAACTGAACCAACTTAAATTTATTTTAGGCTCCGTAGAACTACGGAGCCCTTAGATAGAAACTAACCCAACTTCCTATGACCGGGTTCTTTTATAACTGTTTTACATTCCAAACTTGTAACCAAAAGAAACTAACAGAGTAGAATTTCTGAGTGTAGATAAATCGTTAGAATAAATATTTACAAGTCCAAATTCACTAACCAAACCAATTTCAATTCTCTCATTAAAAATAACTCCAACACCAAAATTCAAAGCTAAATCAAATGGTTTAAAATAATCATCTACAGGATCCGTCCCAATATTTACTTTATTCCCCCCTCTATTGGCTGCCAACATATAACCAATATTAAAACCGGACAGGGCGTATAAATAGCCAGACCCGCCTAATTCAACAATATCATACCGTGCACTAATAGGAATTTCTAAATAAAAGGTATTAAAAGTATCTCCCGTTGTAGAAGCCCCTTTCTTGGCAAAACCCAAACCGGAACCTACGTATAAATCATCTGTAATATCAAATTCTACAGTTCCTCCAAGTTTTACACCCAAAGCTCTTCCAAAAAAATTATTATCAACCTCATCTGGGGAAGTAATGTTTGATAAACCAAGTCCTGCCTTTACACCAAAAATCTGTGCGCTAGCTGAAAAACTTAAAGACATAATTAGTAAGACCATAATTAATTTTACCGATTTTTTCATAATATAAATTTTAAGTTTATGGATGTTCGTGTTCTCGAAACACTCCTGTTATTTTATGGTGCTAAGGTATCTGAAGACCTCCATTTTTGAAATACCACGTTATTTGTATTTTTTTCTACTGGTAATCCAGTAGAGCGTAATTTTTAATTATAAATAAAGAGTCCTATCTCAATGAAATAGGACTCTTAGAAACAAACCAAACTTTAAATTTTACTTACTTTCCCCTGTAGTAAGAGGGGCCGAAAACTCCATTATCGGCAACGACCAAAGGCACGATATGGGAACCAAACCTAAACAAGGGGTTGAGCCATAGGGTCTCGCCCGTATTGGCATCCATGGCCAATAGCCCCACACTGTTTTGATCATTATTGTTCCGCAAAATATCATGTCCATGGGTGAACAATATACCATTGGCATATACGGGGCTAAAATCTACAGTTACATCTTCGTTTTTCCATAATTGTTCCCCGTTTCGCAGGTCTAGGGCAAAAGGTTTTGCATTAGTAGCGGCCGGAAAACTTGTGCCTTTATCGTAATTGCTAAAAACCACGTTCCCTACAATCAATGGCGCCCAAAGACTGTTCGCCCCAGTTTCTACCTCCCAAAGAATACTTTTGGTGTTTTTATCCAAACAATAAAGCACCGAACCGATACTCTGCCCATACGGTATGGCGTTCACGACCAATTTATCGCCTGAAATAAACGGGGTTCCAACAGCATTGACTTCCAACATCCAAAGGGTGTTCAAGGTATCCAAATCTATAACATATAGATTTTTGGCCGGCAAGTACATGGTGTTTTCTATGAATACAGGGGCTCCTGATGGTTCATAGGGTAATTCTTGCCTTAGAATAAGACGCCCTGTTTCCTTATCCAAAATATGAAGGTAGGAGGCTACACCGGAAAAATAGCCCTTGTTCGAAAACACATAGACCTTATCCCCATAAACGACAGGAGCTTTGTTAACGTTTAAAACATTGTCCAATTTCCCATTGGGATCGGTGGTATAGTACCATTTTAAAGTTCCGGTAACCTCGTCTACGGCAACTACTACCCCTGATCCCCCAGACGCATAACAGACACCGTCAATGCATATGGGCCGGGTCGCCCCCATACTGCCAAAATCAAATTCCAGCATGTACCGGTCCCATAAAAATCGCCTATCGGCTACGCTTAGCGCATTTATTGAATTATCATCGGATGTTACGTAAATAATACCCTTGTTATAATCCGATGGTCCCATAAAGTCCGTAAGGTCCGGAAAAGCATAAATCACGGTTTCTTCGCCGGTTTGGGCATCAACCGTATAAATAGTTTCATCTTTTGCGGCTATAATAAAATTATTGAGTGCTGGATCTCCTGATACGATTTGTCCGCCTTTTTCCGGATGGATCACTTCCCCGTTTTCATTGAGTTCTACCCCATCATCTTTAGAGCAACTGGCCATAACAATGGTAAAGAGCGATAGAAAAAAGTAATTAATTATTTGTCGTTTTTTCATTGTAGTATTTTATTCGACTATAAAATTGAAAATCTCTGATATTGAGGTATTGCCTGTTTTATCCTCGGTTTTTACCTGCCAATAGTAAGTTTCCCCGGAAATGACATTTGCAGCCATTGTATTTTCAGTTGTACTTCCAATAGAAACTGAGGGATTAGCTTCCGTACCAAAAAACACCTCAAATTCTGTAATATCATTATCCACATCATCCCCTTGCCACTCTAACTCCACATTTGTAGTTGCAGAGATAGACCCGCCTCGTTTGGGATACAAAGCTTCAGCTGGAAAAGGTGCATAATTAACTACGCCTTCACCTGCATTGTAAAACTTCCATATAGCACTTTCAGGAGCCGTTTCTGAATTATCGCTTTTCGTTATCACAAACCACTCATATGGAGTGTTGCTGCTTAATGTAATGGTAGATTCATTGGTTAAAGATTCCGTTTTTTGGGTCTCTCCATTGTCGAGGTTTTTTACATTCACCTCATAGCTATCTGCATTTTCTGAAGCTTGCCATTGAAATGTAATGGCGCTCTGCACATCGTTGACTGTTGCGCCTTCCGTACACTCGGAATTGTTATCGGGAAAAACCAAAGTTACACTACCAGGATCTCCCATTGCATCTACATCCGGTCCATCATCTTTACTACCTGGGCATGCCGTCATTAGTATTACCAATAATAGCGCTATGGTTGACTTTACTATTCTCATTGTTTAATAATTTTAAATGTTCTTGTATCTCCGTTTATTTGAACTGACAACACATAAACTCCTGCTGTTAGTCTATTTGCATCAATTTTTACAGTGCTAGTATTGGGCTCTATAGTTCTCTGCAGAACCATCTTACCATCAAAAGTATTTAATTGAATAGGTATTGCATTTTCTGAAGTGCTACCCAGAACTACTGAGATTTCTCCGCTTTTCACTGGATTAGGATAGATGATAACCTGTTCGTTAAAGTCCAAACTCTCCTCATGAACTCCTTGGCAATTCTTATCTGTTTTGATGGTCAACTTTGCGGTGGATGCATAAACGGGAATAGTTACCTCAGACTCTTTAGTAACTATAGTCTCCTCATTAAGTGAAATGGTGTATTCCTCTGCACCAGATAAATTGAGCGTTACAGATTTAGCAGTTAAATTCACTTTTGATGTTACCAAAAGTGATTCCGGTGCAGATACATTAACATCATAACAGTTCTTATATTCTGACTCCCCATTAACGGTCATACATAACGTGTAAGCTCCACTTTTTAAATCAGAGAAAGAAACGGAGTTGGTAAAATTATTAGTTTTGTTTACTCCGTTTCCAGTCAATGTTGCTATATAGTTATAGTCAGCGTTTGCATTAACAATTATACTTCCGTTATTACTACCTACGCAAGATTCCCCTTTCGTAGCTACCGTAAAATTAGTGCTGGGTAATGAGAAGATTTCGCATCCGTTTACATCTACCGTTGCTCCAAATGGAGTATTTGGGCAAGTATCATTAGCATTGAGTACGCCGTCTCCATCATTATCATTTGGGTCGGTTGGTGTACTATCGCCAAGACTGATCGTAAAATCTTTGGTAGACCCGTCTTCCGCTGTAACCGTATAGATTACAGGACTGGTAAAATCATTAATGGTTACCCCACTCTGTTGAATAATATCTGCAACAGAGACAGTACTTCTGGCAGAACTAGCAAAAGTTGCTACCAAATTTGCTGAATTGATATTACTTGGTAATTCAACCGAAATTGAATTCCCATTAATCGTACCTATGGCTGATGGTGAGGTTACATTAAACCTGAAATCTGTTATTTCTTTTTCACTACTTAATGTACTTCTAGAACCTACCGTATACCAGATTCCCCATTTACCGTTGGGAATCAATACTGCCAAGTTACCAGCTGGCTTCATTTTATCGGCCGCCATATCTATTGACATGATGTCTTGATCTGAACCATTGTTGGTATCAAAAATTATTTTATCATCGGTTTTGGAGTAGTTGGGAAAGCCTAGCTTATTATTCTCATAAACTACATTTACCTCTCCTGTTTCTATATTGGCGGTAATTACCTGATAGGTATTTTCAAGATTATCAAAATAATCAAATGCTAAAATGTTACCAGAGGTTTTAGAAAAAGAAGGATTACCAATATTTACGCCTTCGGGCAAGTTGGAGAATATCTTTTGAATATCGCCATCCCCAAATGTATTGGATGCATTGTCCCACACCTTCAAAGCACCAACATCCCAATACTCTATTGCATTACCGTCTGGATTATCTAATTTGTTCAGGGCGTCATAAATTAAATATTGCCCTGAATAATCCCATTCTAGAGCATCAGGATACAATACATCTCCTGTAGTTATACCGTCTGCAGAGGTTGGGTTATACAGAAAAAACTCTTTGGCTTCTCCTGTAACCAAGTCTGAAATATAAATAACGTTGGACTGATCGTCTAACACCATCGCTAATTTTGTCCCATCTTTTGATAGAGAAATATTTGCCCATATGGTCTCTTCCGAGATGACTGTTTCTACGGGGTTATTAAGATTTAATTCTATAGCATTAACTTTATTCTCATCGGTTACGAATATGACTAAACTACCGTCATCTGCAACACTAGGTTTTCTAAAAACACCGGTTTCTGTTAAAGGGTAATATTCAGTTCCCTCAATATTGGAAGCATATAAAGTATTAGGGTCCGTATCTCTAATATCTATACTTAAAATAAACTCTTCGCCATCAACTGTGGGAATATCATTATCCGTATCCGACGCTTGCCCATCTGCAATACCTACGGTATCAAAAGCTGTTTTTGCAGCTGATACCTCTGGTGAGTTTTCACCATGCAAATCTATTGCAGATTGAATTATGGCTATTCTAAGATCTATAAATTGAGAAGACACCGTTAAATAATTTTCTAAGGCACGGTAGTATATCTGTTCCGCTTTATCTTTGCTTATCTCCGTGGCAATCAAATAATACGCTCTATTTACAATACCACTATTCCTATGAACCCCACCATTATCTTCTGAACCGGAATAGTACTCCGTCATATCTTTTGGTTGCCATCCATTATCTCCGAAATTAACCCCATTGTTTGGATTCTGAAGATTACGCATTGCTCCGGAGGAAAAATAATCTCTATTTACTATATCCTCTCCCACCAACCAATCTTCCCGATCGATCATTGTTCCAAAAATATCTGCAAAAGATTCATTGATTGCTCCGGACTGATTCTTATATTCTAAATTTGCCGCAGTCTCAATAACACCATGAGACATTTCATGACCCGCTACATCTAAAGAACCTGCAAAAGGCTCAAAAGCATCCTTTCCATTACCATAAAATATGGCTTTCCCATTCCAAAATGCATTATCATAATCACCATCATTTTCATCCGCTACGTTGATAAAAGAAATTATTGTACCCCCTTGCCCATTAATTGAATTTCTGTTGAAAGTGTTTTTGAAGTAATTATAGGATAACTCCGCATTATAGTGAGCGGAAACTGCGGTAGGGTTATTCCAGCTAGTTCCCGTAGAAGTCACATGATATACCGTTACCTCTTCATTAGGTGCTTTATTCCTCAAATCAAATGTTAGTATAGCCCCAACAGGATTATCTGGCAGCTCTGACTGAGCTGCATTAAACATAGATTCCGAAGTGTTCAACATATAATGAACACCGTCTATACTATGTGTTTTAATTTGGCGATTAACCCCATTTAAATCGTTTCCAGAACCGATAGTTGGAGGGGCTACCAATGTAGTATGTTTATGACTTTCTTTTTCTTCTTTGTACTTGTGATACATTGTACAGGTATGGTAGCGTTTATCAAGAATACGTCCTGTTTGTGCATCAATAAAATATTCCCACCTATCCTTAATGTCAGGATATACGGTTAGATGCCAAGCAAGCACATTGTACCCTTCCATTGGATAAATTAAAAGTTCTTTTTCAAACTCTGAGGGTTCCATAAGCGATTTGCTTTTATTAGATTCATTTGAAAGCGAAACACCTAAATCTATTTCTACTTGTTTTAAAGCATCTTGTGCCGTTAGTTTTGGCACTGTATTTTCAATACTGGGTGTTGGCTTATTTCTGCCGTTTAAAGCGCTTACTTTATTCCCTTTATCTAAATGCAAAATAACCTCACTACCGTATACCTTAATGCCTTTAAACACCTGCTGCATTTTAATATGCTTCTGGCCTAAGTCATCGCTCTTGTTTGAAATTTCTTTAAACTCAGCATCGGGGTTTTTAATTTGAATAAGATTCTTAACATCTGCTAGGTAATCTTTGGCCACATCATTTGGAGATTGTTTTGCCGCTAACGACGCAACTTCTTTATTCGCCCTACTTTTTATAAATAAGGGTATTCCGTTTTCAGATGTGTTTGTAACCCTATGTTCGTATTTGGAATTTATGGGGTTAGAATTAAAAATTGAGGGCATCTGAAAATTAGTGCGTCCCGTAATTGTAGATCTCTTTTTATCTGCTGCTATTTTTAGTGGCGCAAACTTCTTGATGGCACCGGATTTAGCCGTTGTACTTTTTTCATGTCTTTTATCATCAAAAGTATCTTGGGCCGTAATGGACATGGCCATAAAAAAAGTGATGGTAAAAGTGAATACGTATAGTGTGCTTCTCATGGCGGTTTATTTAATATGGTTTTTTATCTCTTTATAGAAATCCAAATACTTCTTAGAAAGTTTATGATCACTAGCCCCCCAAACAATTTTATGTTTTCCGTCTTCATTAACTTCTTCTAAAAAGTAATAGCGACTACCAGGATGGTTAAAATCTAGTGTAGAGAGTGATAATTCTTCTAGTTTCAAAAAATATTCTTCCGCCTGTTTCTTTGATAGGGTTTCCAGTTCTATGGTCTCTTGGGTGAGTGAATTGTTATGAAACAAATGGCCGTTTTCAAGAAGTATATAGGTATCTACCTTTCCCGCCATACCACCACCATATCCAAAAACCAATTGTTTCTCCGGTAATTCGTCAAAAGTGTATTGCTGAGATTTACATCCTAAAAGAGTTAAGAAGAGTAAACCTGTAAATAAGAGTGTCCGTTTCATTTGTTATATTATTTTTTCAGGAGGTTTTTATGGCTAAAAATTTTATAAATACCTAGCTTGATCGTTATTCAACACCTGTACTAATTTGCTGATGACAAGGTATTTTTAAATGACTGTTTCTGAAATACCATAATGTTTGTATATTTTTCTACTGGTTTTCCAGTATATTGATTATAGGGTGCTTATAGTGCCATATAGTTGTAGTATCTTGGATCTAAACAAATCAAAATACCTAGATACCTAAATGCGTTCAATAGTCTTTGTTTTTATTCTTTTTCTATCATTTTCTAGTGTGGCCCAAACCGGACGAGAAGAGCGATTAGACAGCTTAGAAAGCGCTTTAAAAGTTGCGGAGCATGATACCACTCGTGTAAATATCCTTAGCGAATTGGCACGGTCTTATGGTGGCGTAGATTCTTTAAAATGTTTTGAAAACGGTTTTAAAGCAATTGCACTAAGTAAAAAAATAAATTACCTGAAAGGCATGGCCGATGCCAATATAAATTTAGCTGGTGGCTATCTTGATTACTTTGATGTTGAAAATGCCAAAAAGTACTTTACAATAGGAAACAATTTTGCCGATAAACTTATTGCAAAAGACTCTTCTGCCAGCAATATGAAAATATGGTTGCGTGGCAAATACAATATAGGTGTAGCCTATGGTTACGAGGGTAATGTAGAAAAGGAAATTGAACTTATTGCGGAAACCATTCCCTACGCACAGAAAATGGGCGATAAAATGTTTGTAGCCAACGCCAATACAGGCCTTGCAATAAAGTATGGGACTATTATGCTTTATAAGAGGGCTTATGAAATGTTCTTAATAAGTCAAAAACAATACGAAGAAGTTGGCACTCCAGAAGATATGCTATATCATAGCCTAGCATTTACATCCGCTTTAGCAAGTATGGACTCATTAAAACGTATGAAATCTGTATTGGATATTGCAAAAGTAAATCTAGACTTAATACCGAATTCATTCTACAAAGGTTCTTATTATGCAGAACTTGGTCTTTACTATGGTAAGTCTGGAGAGTATAAAAAAGCTATAGATGCCTTAAACAAATCTTACGAATTCTACAAAGAGAATACATCAAGCTTTTATTTAAAACTGCTCTATCAGAGGTATGCCTTAACCTATAATAAAATGGGGGATTTTAAAAAGGCCAAAGAATACACTTTAAAGTATATTAACTTTAGTGACAATAAACATTCATTTAGTGACAAAACTGGCTCTTACTTTAGTTTAGCTAAATATGAAGCTGCACTTAACAATTATCAATCAGCCTATAATTACTTAAAGGATTATGTAATAGCAGTAGATAGTATCCGGGTTGGAGAACTGGGAAATGACATGCAGCTATTGGAAGTACAATATAAAACTGCCACAAAAGAGAAAGAGATACTAGCGCTAAAAAATGAAAAGAGTGAAGCTGCCTTAGCTCTTGAAATGAAAAAATCGCAAACCTACTTATTAGGTGCTACTGCCAGTATATTGGCATTATTACTCTTTATTGGTTTTTATGGGTATAATGATAAACTTAGGAGAGCAAGAAAAAAGGAACGCGAACAAGAAAAAGAAGTTTCCCTATTAAAGCAACAGCAAGAAAATCAGATTTTCTCGGCAATGATAGAAGGCCAAGAAAAAGAGCGAAAAAGGCTGGCTATAGATTTACATGATGGCTTGGGTGGCAGGTTATCCGGTATTAGCATGAATTTGTCCAAACTAGATAAGGACGAACCAAAGGAATACCCTAAGACTCAACTAAAAAAGGTAATGAAAGATCTTGATGACTCCCTAACGGAGTTGCGCTCTATTGCCCGTAATATGATGCCCGAAACTTTGGTCAAATTTGGACTTAAAGCGGCACTTAAAGATTACTGCAGCAGCATGACAGGTAATGATACAAAAGTAACTTTGCAGTTCTATGGTACTGAAAAAGGTATAGGATTAAATGAACAAGTTACCATGTATCGGGTAATTCAAGAACTTATAAATAATGCCATAAAGCATGCTAATGCTTCTGAAGTTTTAGTACAATATATGAGAGATGGCAATAAGGTTGATATTACCGTAGAGGATAATGGTGTTGGCTTTAACAAAGAAAACCCCGTAGAAAAAGATGGTGGTATGGGGCTCTCTAACCTTAGAACAAGGGTAGCCTATTTAAAAGGTGAATTAGAATTTCACTCAGAAGAAAATGAAGGAACTACAGTTAACGTCCAAATCAATGTAGATGCAGCATAAACCTATACATATTTTAATAGTTGATGATCATCCTATGGTGATTGAAGGACTTAAAACATTATTAAGTGATGATGAGCGTGTTACCGTAAAAACGCATTTTGTAAACGGAACGGATACTCTGTCTTACTTAGAAAAGGATACTGCAGATGTTATTTTGCTAGATGTAAACCTACCTGACATTAATGGGGTTGAAATGGTTACGAAAATCCTGAACATAAGGGCTAATGTTGGTATAATTGGTCTTAGCACCTATAGCGAGCCTAGTATCATTAACCAAATGATCAAGAACGGCGTTAAGGGTTATTTGCTTAAAAACGCTACGGCAGATGAGCTGGTAAATGCCATTAGCCAAGTTCACGAAGGTAATTTCTATTTTGGTAGTGAGGTGCAAAAAATTCTGGCAGATTCCGTTACTCAAGAAAGAACGGACTTGCCAAAACTTACCAGAAGAGAAAAGCATGTGCTCACTTTAATTGCGGAAGGAAAAACTACAAATACCATTGGCGAGGAGTTGTTTATTAGTCCACTTACCGTGGAAACCCACAGACGTAATCTTATGCAAAAACTTGAAGTTTCTAATGCGGCATCGCTTATAAAAGTAGCTGTAGAACGAAAATTGATTTAGAAATTTTACTCTAAAACCATCTTTAAATAAAACTATACAGCTTATAAAAATTAAATATTAACCAAATTATAACCAATCGTTTATGACTGAAAACTATTAGTTTATACAACTTCTAAAGTTGATAATTTCACAAAAAATTCGGATATTCGTAAAAGGTTTCCCAGATTTTTTAGCGTAATAGAGAAGGTTACGAAAGAAAAATGAAATTATTATAAAAGGTTAACAAAGAAGTGCTTTTTACTTTTATTAAATCTATAATCCCCGTACTATGATTAAGTCTATTGTACTTGTAGATGATAATACCGCTACAAATTACATCCACGAAACCTACTTAAAACGCGTAAACTGCGCAGCCAATATTCTTTCCTTTACCATGGGGAAATCTGCTCTTGACTACCTCAATAGTTTAAAAACATTTCCCGAACTCATATTTGTAGATATAAATATGCCTTCTATGGATTCATGGGAGTTTATGGAAGAGTACGAAAAGATAGATATGTCTCTAAAAATTAACACGAGAGTAATTCTATTAACTACGTCCATACTGCCTTCTGATAAAGAGAAAATGGAACAATACGAACAAATTGATGCCATGATGTTCAAGCCGCTCAACGAAACTGCTATTAGGCAAATTATGACAGAATACTTTAATCTTACTCTTTAGTTTTTTGAGTTTAAAATTCTACAGTTTCTTAAAAGAAAATACGTGTAACTGTTAAGTTTAATTAAAACAGGCAAAGACGCAATTTAGTTATCATAAAACTAAATAACTTCTTTTAAATTCAATACCTCCCCCACTTTTGTATACTTTTAAATTTTGTGTTTTAATGTTGATTTTTTTGCATAGCTTCCTGCAAAATTCATTTTTGAAATTCAAGCATCTGGCTACTTCTTCCTTTAAAATATTACAATGTATTTTTTGATGCTCCAAACCCTAGTAAACAGAGTTTAAAACTGCTTTGAACCCTGATAAAAAAATATTAGAGGTTTTTTAAATTTTAAAATGGGCAAAAAAATGCGACTTAGATTACCTGTTTATAAATTTTATTAATCCTTTATATATTGATAAAGTCTCCAAATTAATTGATAAAAAAGTGTTGTTAATATTATACATAAATTCTTAATAATAATTTATTCATTTTAACATATTTATGTAGGATATTAACTACTTTTATTCTGACCAAATTAATTTTAATGAGTGAACCACTAGCCGTAGATAGGCCTTTGAACAAAGAATTACCAATCTAAAACAACTATTCCAAAGCAATAAAGAGCTGGAACGCTTTGCATAAGTAGCAAGTCATGACTTACAAGAGCCTTTACGAACCATAAGGGACTTTGTAGCGCTTTTTAAAGATGAGTATCTTAAAACATTAGATCCAAATGCCAATAGCTACTTAGACTTTATAGAAGAAGCATCTGCCAGAATGGGGCAATTGGTAAAAGTGATTTTAGAGTATTCTAAAATTGGAAGTGACTCCGAAAAGGAATTGATTGATTTAAATGACATTGTTAAAAACCAAAGTAAAGATTTACGAATACGTATTTATGTAAAAGACAATGGCATAGGAATAGACAAAAAAATCAGGATAATATTTTCGAGGTATTTAAAAGATTGCATAATCAGGAAGATTATGAAGGTACAGGTATAGGCCTGGCTCATTGTAAAAAAATAGTGGAACTACATAAAGGGAAGATTTGGGTGCAATCAGAAATTGGTAAAGGATGTACTTTCCTATTTAATTTAAATCTATAATTTTAAAAATATGCTAAAATCAATTGTTCTATTAGATGATAACAGTGCTACCAATTTTATTCATGAAACGTACTTAAGACGTGTTAACTGTGTGGAGAGAATTCACACTTTTACTATGGGAATAAAAGCTATTGAATACCTTAAAACTTTAGAGGTATTCCCTGAACTCATATTTGTAGATATAAATATGCCAACTATGGATGCTTGGGAATTTATGGAAATTTATGAAGAGATTGATATGTCCCTAAAAATTAATACTAGGGTTATACTGTTAACCACTTCCATTATCCCTTCGGACAAAGGTAAAATGAGTTTATACAGTGAAATTGAAGCTATGATGTTCAAACCTCTAAACGAAGAGGCTATAAGAAATATCCTGGTCGAGTATTTCAATCTAACACTATAATAATTCTTAGTTGTTGATTCTATTCAACTACTGAATCATTTTCAATTTTATTGGTTATTCTTAACATTTTTCCACTTAAAGAAAAAAGCCAACGTAATTGTCCAATAATTAAATGAGCCTCTTGTAAATTACGCTCATCCCCTACTTTTAAGGCATTTTCAAAATCCCATACAATGGTATTGAATTTCAGACGATTGTCCTCAAAGGATTGCTCTTGACTTTTTAGTGAAAAATTATCCTTTGTATTTACATGTGCCAGAATACCAATTGCTCTTTCCAAGTTTCCTTCTATATGCGCTACAGCAGATTTAAACCCCTCGGAAGCTTCTGTGGTACAATGGTTCTGAATATACGAGCTTAAAGACGCCAATGAAGACAAAAAAGCATGGCTTAGCGTTACCAACTCATACACTTCATTTACATTTATCTGTTTTGATTTTGGTTCTTGAACCATTTGTTGAAAGGCCCCGCTTAAATTAGAGGTCTCATGAAAAGCTTTTTTACGAGTTAATCGTAAGGTTGTATGATCCTTTTTATTTAAACTATAAAAGGCTGCAATCTCCCTCAAAAAATTTTTATTGGCTATCAGGCAATTCTTAAGGTTATTATTCATGCTTAAAAAACCCCATGCAGGCCATAACACCAAAGTGGCTAGGAATGACAATCCTGCACCAATTACGGTATCAAGAATTCTAAACTGTATAACCGTCAAAATATCTGGACGGAGGATACCGTAAATAAAAATAACACTCAAAGTAATGAACGTTGCCGCGGTCTTGTAATTTCGTTGTAGCATAGAAAAGGCCACAATAAGAGAGCCTATACCCAGTACGGCAAACAAATAGGTATTCTGCACAAGGGAAACAATAATAAAGGCTATTGCACCGCCAATAAGGGTTCCTATAATCCTATCTTTTGATCTTGTTTTGGTTAGTCCGTAACTAGGTCTCAGGATAATGATGATGGTCAATAAAATCCAATAAGGGTTCTGAAAATCAAATATAGTCCCTATGCCATAACCTATCATCACTGTTACTGCCAACCGAAGTGCATGCTTAAAAATTAGAGATTCAAAACTAAAATTACTCACCAACATCTTCGGGTCATAATCTTGCGGCGCTATAAATTTACGTGCATACTTTTCATCAATAAACTCTAGTTCCTCTTCCTTAGGGTCATCTAATAACCACTTTATCTTTTTTAGTAGCTCTACTTGCTGTTCTTGGTATTCATATAGATTTTGAAGCATTAAATATGCACTCAAATTCTCATTATTTGGTTTTGCTTTCAGCACGGATATCTCAATCTCTATGTCCTTTAGAGCTTGTTGCAACTCTCCGTTTTTAGGTAATTTTTTCTTATTCTTTCCAGCGTAACCTATTTCTTCTAATTGCCCCGACACTTTGAACATTAACCTTTGAAAGCGCGCTACAAATTGGGGGTGTTTTTCCAGAACCACAGCCATATTACTGTAATTAACTGGTTTAGCTATCGCTATCTCAAGCATTTCTACAAGCTGAGCTAAGACCAATAATTTCTTACTATGGTAAATAGAACGTCCTGAACTTCTACGATAAAGGATAAGAGTCTCCCTTAACTTCTCATGTTTCTCCATGAGTTGTTCTTGTAATTTATGGAGCTCGGAAAGTAACTTTTGCCTATCAAGACCCGGCTCTATCAATTGCCCTCTTATATGTAAAAATTTAGAGGTTAAGAGGTAGGTTTCTTGAAAAGTCTCCTCTATTTCTCCTGTAGGATTAATACCGTGCCAAACCACAGCTAATAGCAGATACCACAAACCGCCCAGCCCCACCAACAATGCATATTGATAAACTTCTAGCTCCTGCAGTTCGTGTGCAAAACTCAGAACCAAGGCCAGTAAACCAGAAAAACTGATTAATGAAGCCCTAAAACCAAATACGGAGATATAAGCAATGGAAAAGGTCAATAGACCTAAAATGGGTATCAAAATGTAAATGGGTAAATCTAGATACCCCCCTATAAAGCTAACGATGACCACTAAAGCCGCGGAGAAGAGAATACCAATTTTCTTATGTCTGTAGCTACCACTTGCATCGCTAGGCGAACTCCAAAAAGCTCCAAAACATATGGCCAGACCAATTTCTAACTGGTCAAAATATATTCCCAAAAGAATAGGAACAGTAACCGCTACGCCAACCATTATAGCCTTAGAAAAATCAGCGCTCTTAAAAAATTGTAAAAGCTCTCTAAAGTTTATTGCTATGTTTCCTTTAAATATGCCCAAAACCATGCTTTTGAACTATCAAAGATAGCAGATAACTTTGGGCTGCTTCAAAATGTTTAGCCTTCTTTCTAGAAAACTATCAACCCGAACTAAAAGAAGCGATGAAGAAGCCTTGGTATTCGTTCTTTATTTGGTTTTCCTTTTTTTTATGCTCGTCCTGATCTAACTTTAGCTTTAAATTTACTTTATGAAGAATACGATTTCTGCTAGGGTTGCCGATTTCCTTAAAAACTACCCGCCTTTTAACGAAGTAGCCACAAAGGAACTAGAAAACCTATCCGAACAAGTACGTATTATCTACAAAGTAAAGGGCGAGGTTATCTTTACTATTGAAGAAGAAGCTCACCCTTGTTTTTATGTAGTACATAAAGGTGCTGTAGTGCTTACCAAAGAGCCGAATGATGAAGTGGTAGATTTATGTGATGAAGGCGATATTTTTGGCCTCCGCCCATTGATTGCGAACGAAAACTATAAAATTGGTGCTAAAGCCTACGAAGAAACTATTCTTTACGCTATTCCAATAATTGAGTTTAAGCCTATAATTAAAGAATACGAAGCAGTTGGTACTTTTTTAATTGAAAGCTTTGCCTCCAACACCCGTAATCCATATTCAAAAAATTATAGAGGAAAACTCTATGAGGGTTCTACTCCCGCTGAAAGCAACCCCCTAAAAAGCAGTGAATTACTAGACCTGCAAGGCGTATCATATTCCAAAAAATTGATTTCCTGTTCCGAGAACACAACAATAAAGACCATAGCCACTACAATGACCGAAAAAAAGGTGGGGTCCGTATTGATTGTAAAAGACAACCTTCCTGTTGGTATTATAACGGATAAAGATTTGCGTAATAAAATCGCAACCGGCCTATTCCCTATAACCACTCGTGCTAAAAATGTCATGAGTTCGCCGGTAATTACCTATCCTAAAAAAATGACCATCACACAGGCGCAAATGGCTATGATGAAAAGTAGCATTAGCCACTTATGCCTTACAATGGACGGCACCCCAGATTCCGAAGCCGTAGGTATTATAAGCAAACATGATATAATGTTTGAGCTAGGAAACAACCCAGCAGTACTTTTAAAAGCCATTAAAAGAGCCAACGGATTCAAAAAATTAAAAACAGTCCGCAGAAGAATTATGGACTTGTTGAGTGGGTATTTAGAACAGAATTTACCGTTAACACTTATCTCAAAAATTATTTCTGAGTTAAACGATGCCTGTATCAAACAAATTACCAAGATTGCGTTATCCAGGATGGATACACCGCCACCGGTTAAGTTTGCTTGGTTGGCGATGGGAAGTCAAGGTCGTAGTGAACAACTATTACAAACCGATCAAGATAACGCCTTAGTTTTTGAAAACGTACCTGATGAGCAGCTTACGGAAACACGCATTTACTTCTTAGAATTGGCAAAATTGGTCACTAAAGGCTTATTCAAAATAGGATACGAATACTGCCCTGCCGAAATGATGGCCTCCAACCCAGATTGGTGTTTGAGCCTAGCCGAATGGAAAGACCGCACCTTTCATTGGATAACCAACCCTGGCCCTGATGAAGTATTGTTATCCTCCATATTCTTTGATTACAACCTAGCCTATGGCGATGTTAGTTTGGTTAACGAATTAAGTGCCCATCTTTTCGAAACTACTGAGAGATATCCGGTTTTCTTTTTACATCTAGCAAGCGGTGCACTCCAAAGCCCTTCCCCTAGCGGATTTTTCAGAAGCTTTTTAGTGGAAGAGGATGGTGAGTATAAAGATTTCTTTGATTTAAAAAGAAGAGCTCTAATGCCTTTAATAGATGGCGCAAGAGTACTAGTGCTCTCCCATCAAGTAAAGTCCATTAACAATACAGCAGAACGTTTTGAGAAGTTGGCTGAACTAGAGCCGAACAACGAAGAACTTTTCTTAGCATGCTCCTACGCTACAAAAGCCTTGCTGAAATTCAGGACAAAACAAGGTCTATTACATAATGATTCTGGTCGTTTTATTGCTTTAACTAAACTGACCAAAGAAGAGAAAATAAAACTGAAACGTAGTTTTAAGACCATAAAAGATTTACAGGAGCTTCTAAAAATTCGCTTTAAAGTAACAAACCTACTCGGCTAATGGATTTCTTCAAAAAAAAACGTAAAAAACACTACCCTGATTTTTGGTTAGAATATGAAGCAAAGTTCGACAAGAAGGTAGACTATACCATTTCCGAAATACGTTTTGTTGTGTTTGATACAGAAACCACGGGCTTTGATTATGATACAGACCGCATACTATCTATTGGCGCCTTGTCCATGAAAAATAACAGTATTCCTATAAATGACAGTTTTGAGGTCTTTCTATACCAACATTTCTACCATGCCAAAAACATAGAGATTCATGGAATTCTACAAGAGGAAAGACAAGAACGGATTACCGAGCTAGAAGCCTTGATTAAGTTTCTTGAGTATATTGAAGATTCTGTATTGGTAGCACACCATGCCGGTTTTGACCGCAACATGATCAACTATGCTTTAAACCGTCACGGAATGCCTAACCTGAAAAATAAGTTTTTGGATACCTCAGTTCTTTACAAACGAACCCTAATCAAATCTCCGCTGCTACATGTAAAGCCGCAATACTCTTTAGATGAGCTGGCGGAAAAATTTGACATATCAAAAAAGGATCGACACACCGCTTTGGGCGATGCCTATATTACCGCCATTGCTTTTATAAAAATTCTTCAGAGATTAAAAACAAAGAAGAATTTTTCAGCGAAAAAACTACTTAAATAGAATTTTTATCCCTTTAAGTAATTAAGCACATTACCCTCTATACGATTCTGTATATCAGATATATCTGCTTTAACAAAAGTTTCTCCCGTAATGTTTTCGTAAAGCTCAATATACCTCTCAGAAACCGACTCCACATAAGCATCTGTCATCTCTGGTAAAGTCTGCCCTTCCAAACCTTGAAAGCCATTTTGAATTAACCATTGACGCACAAATTCTTTAGATAATTGCTTTTGAGGCTCGTCTTTATCCTGTAGTTCTTTATACGTATCCGCATAAAAATAACGTGAAGAATCCGGCGTATGTATTTCATCTATCAGGACTATCTTACCGTCTTTAGTCTTTCCAAATTCATATTTGGTATCCACTAGAATAAGACCTCTTTCTCCAGCAATCTGAGTCCCTCTTTCAAAAAGAGCTTTTGTATATTTCTCTAGTACTTCATAATCTTCCTTAGAAACAATACCCCTTTTAAGAATATCTTCTTTAGAAATATCCTCATCATGATCACCCATTTCCGCTTTGGTAGCCGGTGTAATAATAGGCTCTGGAAATTTATCATTTTCCTTCATCCCCTCTGGCATAGCTACACCACACAACATACGCTTACCCAGTTTGTACTCACGGGCCGCATGACCAGATTGATATCCTCTAATAACCATTTCTACCTTAAAAGGCTCGCAAGCATGACCTACAGCTACATTAGGATCAGGCGTAGCCATTAACCAATTAGGAACAATGTCCTTAGTAGCTTCCATCATTTTGGTGGCTATCTGATTCAAAATTTGACCTTTGTAAGGAATACCCTTTGGCATCACCACATCAAAAGCCGATAGACGGTCCGTGGCAACCATAACCAATACGCCGTTATCAAGTTCATATACTTCACGCACCTTGCCTTTGTAAACACTTTTCTGGCCCGGAAATTCAAAATTTGTATCTGTAATGGTACTGCTCATCGGATGTTCGTAAATTTTTATTAAAAGAAAGAGAATTCTAAATTAATTTTGGTGTTCTATATTCTTGTATGCGTCAATAACTTTCTTCACTAGTTTATGACGTACCACATCTTTATCATCTAGGTATATAATCTCAATACCTTCTGTATCTTTAAGTATTAGAAGCGCCTCTTTTAGACCTGAAATCATTCTTCTTGGCAAATCTATCTGACCCGGATCACCCGTTATCATAAACTTGGCATTCTTACCCATACGAGTCAGAAACATTTTCATCTGTGCGTGAGTGGTATTTTGCGCCTCGTCCAAAATAACAAAAGCGTTATCTAAGGTACGGCCACGCATAAAAGCCAACGGAGCAATTTGAATGATATCATTCTCAATTAAATGCGTTAGTTTTTCAGCGGGAATCATATCTCTTAGCGCATCATATATGGGTTGCATATACGGATCTAGCTTTTCTTTTAAATCTCCCGGCAGAAACCCTAAATTCTCTCCCGCTTCTACTGCAGGTCTTGTTAAGATAATGCGTCGTACTTGCTTTTCTTTCAAAGCTTTAACAGCAAGAGCTACCCCTGTATATGTTTTGCCTGTACCAGCTGGTCCTATAGCAAAAACCATATCGTTATTTTTGGCAGCGGCTACCAGCCTGCGCTGGTTTAAGGTTTGTGGTTTTATCAACCTTCCGTTAACGCCATGCACCAAAGTTTCATCACTGCTTTCGGGCGTCTCATAATCCGTAGATATATTGCTGGTCAACACCCTTTCAATGACGTTTTCATCTAGTTTATTATACTTTCCAAAATGATCGGTGATCATATCAAAACGACGCTCGAATTCTTCCAAGAGTTCTTCGTCTCCGTAGACTTTTATCTTGCTTCCCCGTGCTACTATTTTTAACTTTGGAAAATACTTTTTAAGTAGGTCGATATTTTCATTTTGTTGCCCAAAAAATTCTCTCGGGCTAATCTCGGTAAGTTCTATTATGAGTTCGTTCAAAAAGTTGAGGTGTTAAAATGAAAGCCTGTGAACATAATATTTCGCTTGGCTGTTTTTTTGTTATAATTTTGTTTAACAAACTTAACGAAAATTTCAGTTTGCCTAACTAAAACATATCAACATTACTGTATGATAGCGAACTCAAATAATCAGATTCATTTTTTCTCAAATAGCATCTTGCATTCCTTTCTGAAAAGGTTTAGTGTGGTCATAGCGGTTTCACGCGCCATTGCGCAATCGTCTCAAACTAAGCTAACACCTATTTTTCTTGATGTAAATGAAAATAATTTATGAATCCAATTATAACGCTAACCACAGATTTTGGACTTAAAGACTACTTTGTTGGCACCCTTAAAGGAACCATCTACAAAGAGCTTCATGATGCCCGAATAGTTGACATATCACATAACATAAGTCCTTTCAATATTCAGGAATGCGCTTATATTCTGAAAAATTCATACGAACACTTCCCTGAAGGCACCGTACACATTGTTGGTGTAGATTCAGAGCCCACACCGGAAAACCAGCACGTAGCCGTATTGGTAAACGGCCACTATTTTATTAGTGCCAATAATGGCGTTATAGGTCTTATTACCAGTGAAATTGAGCCAGAAAAGGTGGTGGAATTGAATATTCCCAATCCTAGTCATGGTTCATTCCCTGTTTTAGATGTTTTTGTACAGGTTGCTTGCCATATTGCCCGCGGTGGTACTTTAGAGGTAGTAGGGAAATCTTTTGACCAACTTAAGGACCTTCGTGAATTTTCACCTACCGTGATGGATAACGGAAACAAAATTATAGGTAGCGTTATTTATATTGATGCTTACGGGAATGTTGTTACTAATATTAATAGAAACTTCTTTGAAGCTTATCGGAAGGGACGAGATTTTGAGATTACTGCCCGCACGACCAAATTCACCAAGATTCATAATAAGTATAGCGACATCATCAACTTTGACTTAGATAAAGGACAGCGTAAAGGAGCGGGAGACCGCTTAGCTCTTTTCAACAGTGCCAATTACATACAACTGGCAATTTATAAAAGCGACCTGAATACCGTGGGCGGAGCCTCTACCCTATTAGGGCTTGATTTTAGAGATACGGTTACCGTTACTTTTTCTTAGAGAATTAGAAACTGTTTATAAATTTCATGTGGTGCTTTTTAAGCGTGAAATAAAATTATACCATAAAAGATACTACCCATTGGCGGTTCTCATATCGAGTGAATTTTCATAGGCATTCACAAATCGTAATAAACCAACTTCATTAAAAGGTACGTTAGGTCAAGGGGCATAAAACTAAATGCTTGTAGTTTCAGATGAGGGTATAATCCGCAATCAGACACGTATCAATAGCCTTTGGTATAAGTATATGACAAGTGGAAAAACAACTATTACGATAACAAAGAATTTTTAATAAACGCCTTGAATTTCCATTTAGATGAAAAATGACTTATAAACATTCAAAATTAAAAAGTTTTCGCACCCTTCCTAAACACCCAAAAGACAACAGACCAAAAAATTAAATGACAACTAATAAATATAGGACTTCCCACAGGGTTAACACTTCTTTTTGAAGCTGATTTTAACTATTTTAGAAGACGTAAATACGGGGTCTAGGTGTTAATAAGTTTGTTTCGCTAAAAAATGCTTTTCAAATATCTTTGTTTCACTCAGGTTTTTTAAAACTTGGTTTAAATTCGAGACATTTTAGACACTATATACCACAATTTGAAATAACGATTCTCCTATGAAATTCATAGTATCCAGTACGTATCTCTTAAAGCAATTACAAGTTTTAGGTGGTGTTATCAATAATAGCAACACACTACCTATTCTAGACAATTTTCTATTTGACCTTGATAATAACAAATTAACGGTCTCCGCTTCTGATCTCGAAACTACTATGAGCTCAGTACTGGATGTAGATTCTGACAACCAAGGTACTATTGCCGTTCCGGCTCGCCTTCTGTTAGAGACGCTAAAGACTTTTCCGGAGCAACCCTTAACATTTGTTGTTGAAGACAATAACACGGTAGAAATAAGCTCTAATCACGGTAAATATGCTTTGGCATACGCCGATGGAGCAGAATTTCCTAAAGCTGTTGAATTGGCCAACCCTAGCTCCACTACCCTTCTTGGAGATATCTTGGCTACCGCTATAGACAAAACTATATTTGCAGCCGGTAATGATGACCTTAGACCCGTAATGAGCGGTGTGTTTTTTCAGTTCTCTACAGAGAGTTTAACTTTTGTTGCTACGGATGCTCACAAATTGGTAAAATACCAACGAACTGATGTTACCGCTTCGCAAGTTGCTGAATTTATAATGCCTAAAAAACCTTTGACTCTTTTAAAGGGAATATTAGGAGGTAGCGAATCTGATGTTGTTATTGAGTACAATGACAGTAACGCTAAATTCAGTTTTGAGAATACAGAACTTATCTGTCGTTTAATAGACGGTAAATATCCAAACTACGAAGCAGTAATCCCTAAGGAGAATCCAAATGTGCTTTCTATTGCAAGAAATCAATTTTTGAGTTCAGTAAAGAGGGTTGCTATTTTCTCTAATAAAACCACCCACCAGATACGTTTAAAAATTGCTGGGGCAGAACTTAATATTTCTGCAGAAGATATAGATTACAGCAACAAAGCCGAAGAACGTTTAACTTGTTCTTACCAAGGCGATGATATGCAAATTGGTTTTAACTCTCGTTTCCTAACCGAAATGTTGAACAACCTTAACTCTGATGATGTTTCATTGGAAATGAGTTTACCCAACAGAGCAGGTATCCTTACTCCTATTGATGGTCTCGATGAAGGTGAAAATGTAACTATGCTTGTAATGCCAGTTATGCTTAACAGCTAAGCAGATAATACTAGAATATAAAAAGCCCCAAGAATTTCTTCTTGGGGCTTTTTCATTTTTATAAGGCGATTATTAAGAGATAAAAGGAATAGTCATAAAGTTACTAGGTTTTTCGCCATTGCTAGCTCTCACCGCATTTACTATAGGCATTACAAAAGCTACTATTCCTATAAAAATTAAGCTTAAGATACCAAGGCCAAAAAGTAATATGGCCGGTACACTCAGAATTGTAAATAGTAGTACTGTCAACTGAAAGTTTACAATAGTCTTACCGTGCTCATCCATTCCATTTACCGTGTCTTTTGTTGTGAGCCATAATAATAGCGGCACTATTAGACCGCCAAAACCGGTAACATATGTCAAAAATTGCGACAGATGTGCAATTACCAATAATTGATTGTTTTGTTCAAGAGTTCTGTTGTGATTGATGATTTCCATTTTTTGATTGTTTTAGGGGGTTCTACAAATAAGACGACCGAAAACAAGAAATGTTACAATATTCATTAAATATTAAAACAAAAAAATCCCGCAAGAGCAATGCCTTACGGGATTATATTATAATAAGTTTACTACCTTAAAGCTTACTCTGTAGCTTTATCAGTTTTTGCTTATTCTTGTTTATACTTGATTTCAGTTTACCCAACTTCTTTTCAATTTTGGCAACCTCATTAGGAGAAAGTCTTCCCTTAATTTTATCAACCTCCATTTTATTCCTGATTTTGGCAACCTTACTTTCGTCTTTCTTCAATCCTTTTTCTACTGAGCTGATTTGACTAGCAAGCTTTTCGTGTTTCTTAGTCGCCTTATCAGCGGCTTTTTGCGCTTTTATGATTGCGTCTGCTTCTTTTTCAGCTGCTCTCGCTTCTTTTTCGGCTGCTTTTGCTTCTTTCTCAGTTACTTCAATTTGTTTTCTTAGCTCTTTAGCTTCTCTTTGAGCTATTTCTACTTGAGAAATTGAATCATTCTTAACCTCTTTGACCTCTCCCTCCTGTGCAAATGAAAAAGTTGCCGCTCCAAAAAGAATAACAGAAAATATTAATAAACGTTTCTTCATAATAATATATTTAAATAGTTAATGGAGGACGAAGTTACTTATTTTCTGTAATCCAAAAACATTCCGCTATTAAATTTTTGAAGCCTGTTTTTGAATTTCTGTCTACTTGTTTTTGCCTATTTTTGCAAAAACTTTTCAATGGTTCCTAACGACAATATTATAGCATTGGCAACCCCTTCAGGTGCTGGAGCAATTGCAGTAATCCGTATTTCAGGCGAGACTGCAATAGATGCCGCAGCCAATTTTTTTAAATCTTCCTACGGGAAAGATTTGAGAAAAAAGAAGAGCCATACTATTAGTTTAGGGCATATTGTAGAAGACAATAAGATATTAGATGAAGTTTTGGTCTCCGTTTTTAAGGGACCAAATTCCTATACCGGAGAGAATGTTGTTGAAATATCCTGTCATGGCTCGCCTTACATTCAGCAACAGATTATTCAGTTGTTTCTTAGGAACGGCTGTAGAACTGCAGATGCAGGAGAATTTACCCTAAGAGCATTCTTGAACGGCAAAATGGACCTCAGCCAAGCCGAAGCCGTTGCTGACCTTATTGCCAGTGACAATGCCGCTAGCCATCAGATTGCCATACAACAGATGCGTGGCGGATTTAGCAATGAGATTAAAAACCTACGTGCAGAGCTTTTAAATTTTGCATCGCTCATTGAACTTGAACTCGATTTCTCTGAAGAAGATGTAGAATTTGCCGATCGCACACAGTTTAATGACCTTCTAACACGCATACAAAAAGTACTAAAAAGCCTAATAGATTCCTTTGCGGTAGGAAACGTTATAAAAAACGGAATTCCTGTTGCCATTGTTGGGGAACCTAATGTTGGGAAATCCACCTTGCTTAACGCTTTTCTTAACGAAGAACGTGCCTTAGTTTCGGACATAGCAGGTACCACGCGCGATACTATTGAAGATGAAATTGCTATTGGGGGAATCGGTTTTCGGTTTATAGATACGGCCGGTATCCGGGAAACCCAAGATGTGGTGGAAGGCATGGGCATTAAACGAACTTTTGAGAAAATTGAACAATCTCAGGTAATCTTGCTCTTGGTAGATGGTTCTAAAATTTTAGCCAATAGCGATAAGCTAAAAAACATCACCATCGACTTTGAAAAAATAAAGAACAAAAATCCTTTAAAACCACTTCTTCTATTAGTAAATAAGGCCGATACCCTTTCCGAAGCTGATAAAGAGGTTATCGCCCAACACCTAGATGCTGTTAATTACCTTTCTGCCAAAACAGGTGAAGGTGTTGAGGAACTCAAAAACAGTTTGTTGCAATTTGTAAATACAGGAGCGCTTCGTAACAACGAAACTATTGTAACCAATTCACGCCACTACGATTCACTACTCAAAGCTCTGGAGGAAATTGAAAAAGTGCAATTTGGTATGGAAGAAGACCTCTCTAGCGATCTTATGGCTATTGATGTGCGAGAAGCACTATATCATTTAGGGGAAATAACAGGGCAAGTAACTAATGATGAATTGTTGGGTAATATTTTTGCGAATTTTTGTATCGGGAAGTAGATTCTATTTTTGTTCAACTCTATCCTATCTACTTTATAAATTACAGAAATAGAGTTTCATTTTTTTTACAAGATAAATACACTCTTCTCCTATCGCTTAAAATCTTTAATGGCCCGAACTCGAAATTTTCGGTGCGTTCCTGAGCTATTATAGTGATATGAGGCATTACCATCGCTGAATTTTACAAGACGCGCTTGATGTTCATCAAATGGTGTAGCACTCCAATACAACTCATTTAGGAATTTACCCTTGTTATCTGCACCTGGCCCAATAGTTTTATAAAGGCCCCGTAATTCATCTAGTTCGGGTAATCGCCATCCTTCACCTAATTGCTCGTGAATACTCATAGCGTTTTTCCATGTCATTGGACCTTTGTCTTCTATATAAGCGATTTTCCCTATTTTATTAGATGGGTCAATAGTAAAAATAATACCGCCATTATAAGCATCTCCAACGCTTAGTTCCAATTCAGCTACTGCATCGATCTCCTCAATATTTTCCGTTTTGACAATAGCATCGGAAACTACTTCTACTTTCTGAACCTCTGACGGTGTAAATGATTGTTTTTGAGAATCCCCCAGGAATACGTAAGTTAAAATTCCAAAAATAGCAAGGGCTAGGACTAAGAGCCCGGAACGAACTTTTACGTTCTTGTCCGTACCTATGTTCTTTTTAGCTTTATTATAAAATTGATTAACTGCATGAATAATTTTGACTAGGGAATCTTGTAAAACCTTAAAATACTTTTTAACCGCTCCTTTAAGTGCCAAAGTCCTTTCATTGAACTTCATATCCCATTGAGCCTCGCGTAATTTTTTTAGTAGTATAGTCCGTTTTTTCTCCTCTACCGCCATTTGAGATTTTGGCTCTTTACTGTCCCATTTTTCTTCCAAAACAACTCTTTTGGCCTTTACATCTAATTTTTTATCTAACAGCTGCCTATATTTTGATAAGCTTTCTTTAGTAGCTGTTTTGAGTGATGTAAATCTTATGCCGAGTTTATTTTTCCATTCTGTCGCTTTAATGGCTTTGAGCACTGTTGGGCGTTTTTTCCGCTCTACTGCTATTTGTGTCTTTTGTTCTTCTGTATCCTCAACGTCTTTATTAATCTTTAACAGACGCTTACATTTTAAAACACTTTCTGTCGCAACTATTTTCAGCGAGGCTAATCTTTCGGTAAGCTTATTTTTCCATAGTGTTACATCAAAGTCCTTGAGCACTACAGACCGTTTGTTTCTCTCTGTCGCTATTTGGGTCTTGGGTTCTTTATTGCCCAACTTTTCTGTGTCAACTTTTAAAACATCTATCTCTGTTTTATTATCAAAGCAATAATTATATTTTGCAAGATCAGTTTTTCTAGTGACTGTTTGCTCTACGACTACTGTTTCTTCTATTTCTTTTTCCGGTTGTGTCTCTCTAACTGGATTTATTATTTTAGCGCTTACTTTTTCCTCAACCACCAGTTGAACTCTTGGTTCTTCTATATTCCGCTTTCTTTCCGGAACAATGCTTCGGGCCTCTATCGTATTCTTGTTGCTGAATCGATAGTTATATTTAGCAAGACCATTTTTTCTATTAGGTATTCTTTTTGTCGTGACTGTTTCTCCAAATCCATTTTCCCAAGCTGCCTCTCTTGTAGATTTGGTTGCTTGCCCTTGTCTTTTCTTCCCTATTGCTATACGAGCTTTTATAAATTCTCTTTCACGGATTTCTTCTTGAACTATTGCCCTCTTGGCCTGGGCTTCTTTCTCAATTCTTCTTTGGTCTTCCGCTTTCTCTCTTAACCTTTTCTCCCTTAAAACTTGTTCTTGAACCTCTGCGGACTCGTCATCAGTTTTATTTTCTTCTTCAACACTCTCTTTTGTTTCTGCTTCTTCCTTGTTTTTTATCTCATTTTCCACTTTATGCTCAGCAACACTTTCTTGGAAGAAGTCAATTGCTATTTGCCCTTCGGTTATTGAACTTGACACCCTTTCTTCCTCTGTATTAACAGTCTTTTCTATAGTATTCTTTTGGGTCAAAGAATTTAGCAGACCCATAATATAATAGGAAACTTGTGTAAAGATGATGTCTGTTGGGTTCCCGTCACTTATTGGATTTTCATTTTTGCGAAAAACCTGAAGTTCGTTAAAATTAAAATTGTAATGTTCAAAAGTGAAATTGACGTCCCAAGAGCATTCATCAAGAATTATAGGGATTATTACAGCCCTATCCGCTTTATATCGATTTATGAGCATTTTAAATTCATCACTTTTGACAAATTCAGAATTCATAAAAGTATTGCTCAAAAAAATCGGAAACACATCTGTTTGGCCTAATCGAGATTCATTTGTTGATTTCCATTGCTCTATATCATCAACAGCAGCATCACTCCAAATAGCAATATTGAAGTTATTTTTTATGGATTGTAAATGGAGTAAGAAATACTTCAGCACATCTTTATCTTGGCCGGAATAAATCGCTAAGATATTTTTTGTTGAATTCATTTTTTAAAGAAGTAACTGTAAGTAAAATCTTGTCCTGGTTTAGGATAAAAATGACATCTAGCTTTAATTTGAGCGATAGCCATTTAAGCCGCTAAAAATAAGGATAATTTTTATCTAAAAGATACTACAAATGAATTATTTTACACTTTCTAAAAGTTTAGTAACGTGTAACATAAAGACCTTGCTGTAAAGACTTTGATTAATAGTAGTTTTCCCTATTTCTATTTCTTAGTACTGCTATAATCTAGCCGTTATTATCGTTTTTTATCAATATAAAACTAGTTATTTCTGTGAAAAACAGTTAAAATTATATGAACAGAATAAAATGGTCATAAGCCCGAGATAAAGATAATGCAACACAAATAATCTTCAGTCAAAGAATATTGAAGGACTTTAACATATCAATGTCCTAATCAGCTTAACTTGTGATTACAAAAACATCATCATTGTATAGTTTCCTTTTTGAGCATTCTATTCCTTCTTTTTCTCAAGGTTTTCGCCCTACTTCAAATTCCTAATAGTAGAATTTCAGAACTCAACTTCACCTGTTTCTATAGACTGAAGTCGGATACGGCTTTCTTGGAAGTTTTTATCAACCATATCCACAGTTAAGCGGTAATTTGTACACACTTGTATTTTTTTTGGGGTCTATACATTTAATATATTCCACTTGGTGATTGTCCTAATGAACTGTAGTGATATTACTTTAGCTAAAATGGATTACATATTATTATTCGCATACAAATGCCTAATATTTATATAGTAACATTCACTAAGATGTAATATACCATTTGCAGCAATAACCAAATGATGACTATCCTTTTTGTAATCATTGTAGCTCTTAATAATACTTTTATTACATATTTTTTGTTATTAAACTATTATAACCTTGCCATGAAATACGTACTAGTTATATACTTCTTATGTCTACAAATAATGGTTGGGCAGCAATCACAAGAAAACTCAACAAATAACTCCAAAACTTTAGAAGGTTTCTATGACTTGTCTGAAATGGAAATGCCAACTAAACTTTATCTGTTAGATAACAACCTGTTTCATTACTATTCAATTTTTGGGAATGTAGATTTAGAAGTATATGGCACCTATAGCATAGAGGGCACTGAATTAAAATTACAGCCAAACAAAGAGTTAGTACAACCTTATATTTTATATGCAAGACACAATGACCAGTTAAAAGACTCCATATCCATTAATTATATAAGTCCTGAACATCACAGAGAAAAAATGTTTTTCAAGGTTGATAAAAAATGGGTCACAAACCTTGAAATCACAGGTAGTTTTGAAGAAGTTTCAATTAAGTTCAAGAGTAAAGCCATAAAAGATATAAAGGTTAACCTAACCGCTAGCCAGTTACGTGAAACGCCAGTTTTTAATACAGTAGAACTCTATTTTGGTAAAGTGTCTGAAGGCGATAATGAATTTATTATGGATAACAATCGTTTTTATTATATGAGAAAACGATTGGCTAAAACTCCATTATTATTAGAAGGAGATACTATTATTAGTGGAGGTGAAAAAAGAATACGAGAACCTTTGCACGAGTCTGATAAAGAAGCTATAACAAAGTACATCACAAAAGGAGGTATTTTCTCTGATACAACTATAAACCGCGGTAATGAGTTTTACAAAATCCACCTAAAAAAAGAAGATTCAAAACCTCTGCTATACGTATTGAAAAATGGAAAAATAAAGGAAGAATATTAACATATAAGCCTCTATTTTGGAAAATCTATTCTGAAGACTATTACTAATGAAATTAACTAAGCTACTTTTCTTCTCGATATACTTTATCGCACAATTTTTAGTGTTTGCTCAAGAGCCACCTACTCTTGAACCCAAAATAGAAACAGCATATAATTTTGTAGAGAAAAAAGAATTATGGTCTACTTGTAATTCATTATTTACAGATATGACCATTTGGAACAATTATGATGAAGACGAAAGAAATAAATTGACAAGCAAATGTGAAGCCTTAGGTTACAGTGAAGCATGTGAAGACATGTGGAGCATTATTTGTGGTGATGACTGGACAGATGAAGGTTATAACATAAACCATTTAGATGACCCTACTACATTTTGCAAAGTATCATCTACTTTAAACCCACAAAATGGGAATTACTACGGCTACGCTAGCATTAGCGATTTAAGTTATGCCACAGCATGGGTTGAAGGTATAAAAGGTTATGGTATAGGTGAGTATATAGAATTTAAATTCCCTGCTAAACATCCACGTATTACAACTATTAAGATTGCAAATGGATATATTAAAGACAAGACTACTTGGAAAAACAACTCTCGTGCAAGGCAATTAAAAGTATATGTAAACAATACAGAATTTGCCATTTTAAATCTTAAAGATGTGTATGCAGAGCAGGTTTTCGAAATACCAACAATAGGTTTTGAAATAACATACCGCGACTATAATGACGATGGTACAAGTTGGTATAAATACAAAGATGAGAATGGTAACACATTCAAATCTTATAATAAAGAAATAGAATTAGGAGATACAATAAGGTTTGAAATTTTAAGTGTGTACCCAGGCGATAAGTATGATGATACCGCTATAACAGAAATATATTTTGATGGATTAGATGTTTATTAATAATTCTTTTATACTAATTAAAACACTATTGATGATTACTCTGCAGGTTTTAAAAAGCATGCTTTAGAAAAACAAATTATGAAAACATTACGGTCCTTAATGCTAATCTTAATAGTTGTTCTACACTCTTGTAAAGGGCAAAACAATCAAGAAGAAAGACCACTTACTGGCTTTAACAAGGTAGAATTAGTTCTAGACAATGAGTTTGTAACTAAAAATACCATTACCCAAAAAGGAACAAGCTTTTTAAATGCCTCAACCAACCAAGATGTTTCTGTTTTACATCAAATAGAAGAAACAGGGTTTCATATGTATAATGGTATGTCTTTTAAAAACAAGGATGTTGGTGTAATAGTTGGCGGCGCAGGATTAATAACAAGAATTACCAAAGATGGCGGTAAAACGTGGTTAGAAAATCGTTTTTCTAGATTCGGTAATCCGTTTTATTCTGCAGCATTTTCAGGTGACAACATCTTTGTTATAGGTGATAGCGAATATATTTTCACCACACCAGATTCAGGAGAAAACTGGAGTGTATTTAATACCAAAGATCTCTATGAAAAAAGAGGTTATTTCTTTAACAAATATTACAAAATACGCTTTGTTAACGAGCAAGTTGGTTTTATTACCGGTTATGGATATATCAATGGAGAAGACGAAAGTTTTGCTGTCATTCTAAAAACCGTAGATGCAGGTAAAACATGGGCTACTATTGAACACAAAGGCTTAGAAAAAGAAACAGAAGGAATTTCAGACTTTATTGGGTTTTCAGAAAAGGAAATAATCGTAGTAACTTTTTCTGGTAGAAGCTATAAAAGTAGCGATGGCGGTATAAATTGGCAACTACTGTTTGAGACAGACAGTGAAGATTTTGTAAACCTCAACTCTATTGCATTCCTAAGTCAAAACATTGGCTTAATAGGCGGTCTAGGAGGCGATTTATTCTATACAGATAATGGTGGTTTAGATTGGCGTAAAATTGAGATGCCAAAATACGGCGACGGACATAAAGCCAACATTTCCGATATTCTTTTCACCCAAAAATCTGCCCTAATTACTACAAGTATATCTTCAGATTATTACAGAGATACTTTTGTTTACGAAATATATATTGATGGAACTAATATAAGACCCTTCTTGACTTCAGATAATGAAGAGGTATTATTTACAGGTGAGTCATATGGAATTCAGGCTATCGACGATGATATTTTGATTTTAGATAGAGACAATTTGTATAAAACAGCCATAAACAATAAGTAAAATGATTTTTATACTAAAGCATATATCATGTAAATTTTTGATAGTCTTTTTTATAGGTGCTTTTTTTGGTGCTACTAGTTCCATTAATGCTTCACCTAAGCCTTCTGAAAACAATCTTAATAGCTTATTAGAAACCATAACCCCAAGCACCCAATTACTTTGGTATTCTGGATTTATAGGGGATTACCCGATAAAACTAATGCTAAAAAGGACTCATAATAGAGATGCTTCAGATAGTAGAATCACTGATATTGCTTACGCGTATGATAGTCGAAAAGAGTGGATATTTTTAGAGGAACAATACGAGTTTAAGTCTAATTCCTTTGGCGGTGAAGTAAAAAATGACGGAATCTATGCTAAGGAAAAATCAGAAGGGAATATAACAGGAAGTTGGAAGGTGCCTTTTAAAATTAATGAAACATTAAATGGTTTATGGTATGATAAGAATGGAAAACCCTTAACGGTTAAGTTAACACCAATGTACCATAACGTGCCAAGTGGCTATGTTAGGTTTGACTACTACTCAGACCTAGAACCTACCGAAATTACAAAAGGTAATGACGGATTAGTCATAGAAATAAAGCGGGATGACAGGTTATTAAAACAAACAATTTATCTTGATCCTTATAAAGAGGATTTGTATGATACTGTTTATGTAGATTTTAACTATGACGGTTATTTAGATTTAGTTTTTGGTGATATCCTTTTTTTATATAATCCTAAGACCGACATATATGAAAAAAGCAAGGCATCTGATAGAGATGAGTTTCCTGAACTAGATGAACTTTATAATTACGATAGTTACGCCAAGAGTTTTACGGTTCGTGACCTTAGAACTATGACTACGTACATATCTGAAAAGGGGAAAATATCACCCCATGTTTCAAACTCTTATTTTCATAATGATGACGGAGAAAATGTCACATTAGATAAAAAATATGTTAACAGTAAATGGGAAATTTTAATCAAGTCAATTGAAAAGATATATGAAAATGATGATGATGTTATTTTTTCAGCGGAAAACTTTGAGCTCGAAATTGATTTAGCTAAATATAATAATCATATCTACTTTGATCCAATTTTTTATAACCATACAGGTATTGATTTGGAGTTTAAAGCTAGCGCAAAGTTATTTGTTGAGATAACCGATAGTAATGGCAAAATAGATGCACATTACTTACATGATGTTTCGTTATTAGGTACAGAAAGTGATATGTTAAATGATAATAAAATGCTTTTTGATGGTAACGAATACATACTTGAACATTGGGATGGTCCAATACCATTCTTTCCAGCAAATTTAAAAAATGGAGAGTATCAATTTCAACTTATTATTAAACATCCATTATTTAAAGAAGTTCGTTCTAAAAAAGAAATTATTACGCTACCTCTAGACATAAAAAAAGATGAAAACGTTTTACAACTCACAGGAAACATCAATACTCAAGTAAATGGTACTATTTATTTTATTTGGACAGAAAGCAAAGTAAAAGCCACCTTCATCAATAGTAAAACCCAACAAAGAATAAAACTTATCGGTACTGTAAATGACAACAAAGTAAACCTTGCAGAATACGAAAAAGACAATAAAATAAGTGGCTATTTTGAAGGAATATATAAAGAGGGATTCTATAGCGGTCGTTGGTTAAGCCCTAATAAAAAAATAAGCGTTCCTTTTGAATTTAAAAGCGCAGAGTAATATGAATTTTATTTTTATTCTTTCTTTCCTTTTATGTTTTCAACTACATGGTCAAATAAAGACCTACTTTAAGAATGGCAATCTTAAAGAAATAAGAATATATAATGAGATCACAAAGAAAGGCCAATGGGAAGAGTACTTTATTACTGGTACCCCCTACTCCATTAGCACTATAAATGGCAATAAAAGAGAATACACTCTTTTTTACGAAAATGGAGAGGTAAGAGAACATGGTAATTACACCAATGAACGTAAATCTGGTGAATGGTTAAAGTTTGACAAAAATGGCTGCTTAGTTAAAGTAGGTAGTTTCAAAAATGGAACATATGATGGTAAAATAAGACGCTATCATATGGACAAACCACTAGCCATTGAACACTACAAAGACCGAAAGAAAACTGGAAAATGGTCGTGGTATAAAAATGGACAGCTAACTCAAATTAAAAATTATAAAAATGACAAAGCTCATGGCGCGCATAGATCGTTCTTTGATGAGCGCAACTTATCCTATGAGCGCTATTACGCGCATGGTACACCCATAGGCATACATAAAGATTATACTGATCTTGGCATTATTAAACATAGAATAATATACGAGAACGGTAGAGAAGTTGAAAAAAGAAATTATTACCCTAATGGCGCTATTAGCCATTTAATCGTTTTTTCGGGGAATACAAAATTAGAAAAAGGATATCATGAAATTGGTAACAACCTTAGTCATGAAGGGTATTGGAGCACTTTAGAGAATATCCATCTGCAAACTGGAGAATGGAAGTATTTTTACCAAAATGGCAAGCTTCACTACAAGGGCAAATTTACAAATGGAAAACGGAGTGGTAAATGGAAGGGTAAGCATGCCAACGGAAAAAGGAAGTTTAAGGGTGTTTATAAAGATGATGAGAAAATAGGTGTTTGGAAGTATTATGACAAGAACGGAAAACGCAAACCGGAAGAACCAAAAAAGAAATGAATTTTAGAACAGAAAATATAGAAATAAGTGGTGAAACCTATAGCGTAAATATTCCTTCAGGAGAAGTTTATTTAGAAGAGAATTATAATAATACGCAAGCTGCAAAAACAATTTACACCAACCTTTATAGCGAGTTAAAAGAAAAACTTTCTCTTGAAAAGATTGAATTAATACTCACTTATCAAGGAAATTATATAGAAAACCAACAAAGGACAAATCAAGATTTCACGGTATTGGATAAGGCGAATATTCAGTTTCTTGAAAAAAGAATACCATCTATAGGACGAAATTTATCTAAGGATGAAATCTTAGAAATCTTTCATATAGAATCGTTTTATCTAAAACTTATAAATGTTATTGATTAACAAAACGCTCTATCATTTGAAAAAACTAGTAAACATACTATCAAAAAATAAAGAAACGTATTCCGATGCCAAAAAAACATACTATGAAATAAAAAGCAATAGGGTGTTATATCATTCTGTATATAGAAAAGCAGAAAGTTACGGTACACCTCATTTCTGCACTGATGTAGTAAAAGGAGCTGATAAAGACAGTTTTAAAGAATTAAGCAAGGAATATGGTGTGGATGCTATTCATGTTTATTTTAAAATTGAAATAGTGCAACATAGAGACAATTTTACTTTTAAAGTTCTAAACGAATATATTACAGCGGATAAACATGGCGTTTATCAACAGAACAATCTAATACCAAATAGTGATGGTTTAAGTTTTAAATTACTTGGAGCCGGGTATGCAATTGATAACAACAACATCTATTACATTCCCACTAATTTTTATAACATTTTAAAAGAGGCTGATAAAAAAACGTTTGAAATCATAAATTCTGGTTTTATATCTTATGCAAAAGATAAAAAACAGGTGTATTGTAATGAGCATACTATTGAGGCGGCTGATCCTAGTTCATTCATAGTACTTGATAATTTAAATGGATATTCAAAGGACAACAAACACGTCTTTCATTTACATGTAAAAATGAAAGACGCAAATGTAAATTCTTTTAAGATTTTAAAATATGACCTATCTAAAGACGACACTTTTATATTTTATCGTGGAAAAATCGTAAAGGAAGGTGATTACACTTCATTTAAAATGATAGAAGATAATTCTATGTATGATGCTGAAGATAAGAATCATTATTACAGATCAAATGGAGGTGCTCATGACGATGGAAGTTTAGGAATATGGTCAAAAGAAGAAAATACATGGTTATGAAAATTTATAAGCTCATTTTAATATTATTATTAGTAGCCTCTTGCTCAGATGCTGATGAAACGTATTACGAAATAAAGGGAGATGAAGTCGTGTACCATTCTGTTTATAGACTTGGTCAGGAATACTACACAAAAGCGCATACTTCTATAAAAACTGTAGAAGACGCAGATGCTAAAACCTTTCAGCAACTAACTAAATATTACGGCATAGATAAATCAAACGTTTTTAATGAAGTTAAGAAACTTGTTAAGCGTGACCCAGCTACGTTCAAAGTTTTGAAAAAAATGGTAACGGCAGATAAATATGGCGTGTATTATGACAATAACATTATCCCTAACAGTCATGGTTTAAGTTTTAGGTTTTTAAATAACGACTACGCTTTAGATGACAATCAAGTATATTATCAACCTTCAGATTTCAATAGTGTTGTAACTGGGGCTGACAAAAACACTTTTTCGGTAATTGGAGATGACTACAGTGATTATGCAAAAGACAAAAACCAAGTTTATTATAAAGGCTATGTTATTGAAGGTGCCGTAGTTGGTTCGTTTAGCATATTAAAAAATGATATCTCTAAAGATGGAAAATCTATCTTTTTTAAAAAGAAAAAAATTAAGGAAGCCGACTATAATTCTTTTAAAACTTTAAGATATGAGGAGCTAAAAGAATACGAGTATAAATTCATTGCCCAAGACCACAACAGTTTTTATAGTGATAATGGTGGCAACATAGCAATAACGAAGAAAACTGAAGTAACAAATGAGCATTAAGAATCAACTTACCCTAATAGTCATCTTTTGTAGCGCTACCAACCTTATAGCCCAAAAAGACACCCTTTACTTTAATTCGAAGTGGAATCAAACAGATAAAAACAATGCTGCTTTTTTTAGACTGGTCCCATTAGAGAAAGAAGGTGATTTATATAAAGTGGAAGACTATTATATAAATGGCAATCTGCAGATGCAAGGGTACTATTTAGAAAATGAAATCCTACACGGCAAAGTTACTTGGTATTTTGAAGACGGAACAAAATCTATAGAATCAGAATACAAAAATGGCGTTTTAGAAGGTGCAAATACCATTTATAAGGAAGGGGGTCAAATTAGCTCTAAAGGCATTTATAAGAACAATAAGCCTTACTCAGGTAGCTTTATTGTTTACCGTTTGCTACAAACCTATACCAATGGTGTATTGAATGGCGAAGAAATTAGCTATGCGGATAATGGCAAAATAGCAACGAAGGGAACTAATAAGAACGGTAAACGATTTAATGGTGAATTTACCAATACCCAAACAGAAAAAACCACCTATAAGGATGGCAGAAATGATGGCATTACAACTTCTTACTACGATTTAAATTTCACGCAGAAAAAGCAATCTTATGCTGTTGTTAATGGCATAAAAGAAGGCGAAGAAGTTTCTTATTATGAAGATGGAAAAGAAAAATCCAGAGGCATCAATAAAGCGGGAATGTCCTATAATGGTTCATTTTACAATGAATATACGCGCAAAATCGCCACTTATAAAGATGGAGGCTTTCATGGTCCGCTCACCACTTTTAATGATCAAGGTAAAATAATTTCAGTACGTGAATATAATAATGGAAAGGTTTCAGGTAGGGTAATGAGTACAGGGCTTCTTGAGAATAAAGTATGTGAGTGTGAGTATAAAGAGCAAGAACCTTTTAATGGAGAGGAATGTAAAGGTTATGATGTTTATAAGTATGTAGATGGTCAATTAGTAACGTTAACCTCCTACAATTCTGAAAATCAAGATGAAAAAATAGAAATTCAGTTTTTTAAAGAGAAAGAGAAAACTAAAAAACTCGTCAACCTAAACGGAGAAGCATACGAGTTAATTTATAAAAATGGCAAGGCATATTCTGGTCAAGATTATGATCGTATATCGGGTAGCTTAACCACTTTTAAAAATGGTGCAAAAGAAGGTCCTTTTCAAATTAATAAGAAGTACAAGGATTATATCGCATCTGGTAATTTCAACCAAGGCGTTTATGACGGAAAAATAGAATTCAAGAATTTACAAAGTAATACAAGTACATTCTGTACGTACCAAAATGGAAATCCAATTGATGGTACTGCAATTTACAAAGACACCATTGTATCCTATAAAAACGGACTTAAACATGGGTTAGAAACTCCTATGCGTGCTTATGGAGCCTATAATGCACCTTTTGATAGTATTAGCAGAAACTATAAAGAAGGTAAGCTACATGGTCTAATTCAATATTTTCAAGAAAGTGAATTAATTGCCGAAGGATTGTACCAAAACAACAAACCTTTTACGGGCGTATTTTATGAATATTCTGGCGGAACCAGTTATAGGAGAAAAACCTATAACGAAGGCGAGCAATTAAAAGAGGAATATATTGCTCAGAAATTTAAGGCTATCTACGAGTACAAGGACAATAAACTTCACCAAGGAAAATTCTATTGTAACGAGAAATTAATTGCTGAAGGTGACTATAAAACAGGCAGTCCGTTTGAAGGTAGTTTTGCCATATTAGAAAAAATTGACAAGAACTATTTCCCTGAGAAATACACACTTACTCACTATAAAAAAGGCAAGAAAAATGGGGATGAAACTGTGGTTAATTTTAACGAAAATTCAATAGAAGAGGTTACTCAATATAAAAATGGAAAAATTTTAAGTAAAACAATTTTCCTCCCTTTTAAAGATAAAATTAGCCTCAAAGGCACTTACAAAAACAACATACCTTTTTCGGGATATTTTTTAACCTCCCTAGCTATTAACCTACCAGATACAGAAACAAAAAGCAATTATCAATCTGTAAGCCATTATGAAAATGGTCAAAAATCAGGCATGGAATATTTTACTACCATGGGTTCTAATATGCGGGTGGTACTAGATAGTGTAAGCTATAAAGACGGAAAACCATTTCAGGGCAATCTACTTGAAGTATACAATAGTGATACCCTAGCGCATCATTATGAAAATGGAAATTTAGTACAGACTAATATTTATACATGGGGACTAAGCAAAAAACCAGATGCTATAGTAAGGTATACTAACAAAGGCTATAAAACCTCTAAGGAAAGACCTTCTAGAGACATAACAAGCTATTCTACCGAAGTAATTTATACAAACACCGACCCTAGTGCAGGAACAGCAATTATTACCGGTAATGGAAATGAAATGGGCAGATTCTCATTCTCAAAGAAAGGTATTTCTAATGCTTCATTTTCATTTAAGGAATATGACACAAACGTTACCATAGAAAGTATTGCCCTAAATAAAATAGCGCTAGTTTTTGACTTAGAAAATATGCTAATAAAGTTTGAAAGCACTCTTAAACCTATGACTACTATAAAACCTAGTGATGTTCAAGATTGGCTTCGATTATTTTATTTTGGTGATGGTCCGGCAAGTTTTTATTTCGATGGAGAAGAAACACCTATTGCTACATGTATGTACAAAGAAGGTAGGGAGTACAACGGCGTTACAACTAACATAAATAAAAATGGCAGCTATAACTATAACTTGTATAAGAAAGGCGAATTGGTTGAAGAACAAAAAAACATAACCAAGCAGCAATTAGTACAACTAATTAACACCAAGCAATAACTATAATGAAAAACATACTCCCCCTACTCTTTTTAGTTGTTACGGTCCAAATATCCGCACAAAAAGACACGCTTTATTTTGACGCTGACTGGCATAGAATTGAAAAAGCAAATGCATCCTTTTTTAGACCGCTTCCGTTAGAAAAAGAAGGGAATTTATATTATGTGAAAGACTATTTCATTGGCGGCAATATTCAAATGGATGGTTATTGGTCTAACATTGAAGATGAAACTCTAGAGGGAAAAATTAGATGGTATCATAAAAATGGTCAGCTTTCTGAAAGTAGATATTACTCTAATGGCATACTTAACGGAGAATCTATCGTGTATTCCCAAAACGGATTTTTAAGAGCAAAAGGGGAATATAAAAATGGTCATGGCTGGGAAGGCACTTTTATTCATCCTTGTTGTTTTAATGGGTTTATCCCTATTTACAAAGAAGGCAATCGTATTGGACAACAAATGTTTTATGAAAACTCCAATCAAATTGCCCAGAAAAAAACACAACAAACAGATAGTATTAGTATCACTAGATATTTCGATAAAAAAGGAAAAGAGATAGGCAAAAACCGTTATAAAAATGGCAGTATTAAAGAAGGAATGTTAGCCTCTTTTTTTATAAATAAGGAAGATGATGCAAAAAGTATAGAAGATTACATGCATTTCAAAAATGGAGAAATGCATGGTGAGTATGCTGTATTCGATGCTAAAGAAAACCTACTTTCAAAAGCTGATTACAAGAATGGCAAACCGCACAGCGGTACCGTTTTTAGCTATGGCAGTTTAAAAACATATGCCAACGGAAAATTAGAAGGTGAGGAAATAGGATACTCTCGAAAAAAAATAGAAGTGACCAGAGGTATAAATAAAGATGGTGAACATTGGAATGGTCAGTTTATAGATAATTATGTTAACAGTATCTCTAGCTACAAAGAAGGAAGATTAGAAGGCAAGCAAACTTTGTATTATTCCGATAACTTGGAGCAGGTGAAATCATATGAACATATTCAGAATTATGATAAAAACGGTGAAAGCGCTTATTATTTAAAGGATGGAAAAGAATTGGCAAAAGGAATCTACAAAGACCATAAACCTTGGAACGGAACTTTCTATGATCCGTATAGTATGCTTTTTTCTTCTTTTAAAAATGGTGAAAAACATGGCATATTTGCTCAATATAACAGCGTTGGTGAGATTTTAGAGCAACAAGAATATGAGAATGACCTACTTACCGGTATGGTAAAAAGTAAACGCCTAGACGGAGAAATCTGCAAGTGTATGTATAAAAAGGGAGAGCCCTATACAGGTCAAGTTTGTGACACTTATACGATAACACACTTTGAAAAAGGAACTACTGTTAAAAGAGAAAATTTCGAGTTTGATTATGAAAATGACACCCTTGTTTTTACGGGTGACACAAGTTATAAAGACGGAATTGTTAGTGCACAAACAATAATTGCAGATAACAAAACTTATGCCGTTACCTTTAAGAATGAACTACCATATAATGGTATTCATTACATATCTTATAGTGGAGAAATGACTACGTATAAAAACGGAATAAAAGAAGGTGTTTTTATAGAGCAAGATGAAGAAAATAGAGATTTGAGCATTAGTGGATCTTATAAAAACAAACAACGCCACGGATTAATTGAATTCTATGAAAAAGATTTAAAAAAGAAAACCACTTGTATCTATAAAAAAGGGAAACCAATTAAGGGTACAGTTATAAAGGACCATACATTCACCATCTATAAAAAAGGATTAAAACAGGGGGTTGAAAAAGAAATAACTGAAACTGGGCTAAAAGAGGTAATAGAGAGAGAAGCTGTATATGACAAAGGTATTATTATATCCGAATCTTGGCCACGCTTAAAAAATCCAAAAGGAGAAATTCCAAAAGGAAACTACAAAGACGGCAAACCTTTTAATGGTGACTTTTTCAAATTTGAATCTATATTAGCCTCATTTACCAACTATGAAAATGGTATAATTTCAGGTACACAGTATGTAGGTTTTAATGACTATGAAACCCTTGTTGTTGTAGATTCTATGCAGTATAAATCTGGTAAACCCCATGAAGGTAGATTTATGGAGCATACAGAAGATAGATTACATTTTCACGAATACCAAAACGGAAAACTTGTTAAAACCATAGTCACCAAAGATAATCTAAATCAGAAAATACGAAATACGGTTATCTATTCTGATACCGGTTTTACCGTTACTGAAAAAGATTCAGATTTGGTGATGTTCAGAGCCACCTATTTAAATGAAGAACAAACGAAAGCAAGAGTTGAAGTATATTCTAATGTAGATGTATCTGCCGGCACAATAGAATTTCACGATAATAAAATTACCGCTATCAACATTAATTACAATGAAGCTAGTTATGATGTTAATTATTCAATGGTAGATTCTCAATTAGTAATCAGCTTAAAAAAAGAAGGAATTCTATTAAAGGCATACCCTAGTTTTAAACATATTAAGCAGTTTACGTACAAAGACTTTCTTAATCCAGAAAAGCTGTTTGTTGACGGTGAAGTGACCATGCATTCTTATATAGATGATAAGCATGTAGCAACAGGGATAATCTTAAATAGAGATTTTTACGACGGTGTTCAAATACGTTTTGATAATAACAGTAACACTTATACCTATTTTAAATACAACAAAGGAGAACGTTTAGAGTGGGAAACAAGTCTGACCAAAGAAGAAGTTTTAAAATTGTTACATAAATAATCTTAAAAACTAATTAATGCAGTTATTGGATAATGTTATTCTCTTCTTAAGTGTTTTAATTGGTGCAAATATCGTTATGTATCTCTGTACAGTGCTTATAAGTTATTCGTGGTCAAAAGTTCATAATCACAAAACACTGGCATTAACTAGACGGGATGTATACAATAGTCTTAGTGTTGTACTTATAAATATTTTGGTAGCTATACCAGGCTATTATTTATATAAAAATGGAAGCATTCATTTTACAACCGATACTCACTTTATTCAAGATTTTGTCATATTGTTCTTTGCTTTCGATTTGGGCATGTATCTACTTCATTTAGTCTCTCATTTTGTATGGCCCTTTAAAAAGTTTCATAACACCCATCATTCCCATGAATATTTTAACGCCATTAGCCTATACGTGATGGAACCTGTGGAGTCTCTTCTATTTGGACTCTTATTAACCGTATTCGCATTTTTTGTTCAACTCAACATTTATAGCTTTCTCGCCTTCATATTTTTGAACTGGGCCTTAGGTGTCATGGGGCATTTAAATACACAATCAACAAAGCAACCTTTTCTTTTTGGTAACCACGTGTTCCATAAAACACACCACCAACAAGCCAATAGCAACTTTGGCTTTTATACCGTAATTTGGGATAGAATTTTCGGTACTTTTTATAGAAAGAACTAGACACCTCCTGTAGCTATCTTTTTAACCATGTATGGTTTCATCCTTCCCGTAGTTTTTAATTACCTCGGCTTCAAAAGCAACTAGCTCTTGCCAGCGTTTATCCACATCTACATCTTGACCGTATTTGCGAGCAAAACCAATAAAAGTAGTGTAATGGCCTGCTTCACTAACCATTAGGTCATGATAGAATTTAGAAAGCTCGGGGTCTTTTATTTCTTCTGAAAGTAGCTTAAAACGCTCACAACTTCGTGCTTCAATCATAGCAGAAAACAAGAGCCTGTCTACCATAGATTTAAGTCTACTCCCTCCTTTGTTCATGAACTTGTAAAGCTCATTAACATAGCTATCTTTGCGTTCTCTACCTAAAGTGTAACCTCGCTTTTTAATGATTTCATGAACCATTTGAAAATGCTCTAATTCTTCTTGGGCTAAAAGGAGTAAATCGGTAACTAAATCCGGATACTCAGAATTGAGCGTAATTATAGTAATTGCATTGGTAGCCGCCTTTTGCTCACACCACGCATGGTCTGTAAGTATTTCTTCTATGTTCTTTTCAACAATATTAACCCAACGTGGGTCTGTCGCTAATTTTAAATGAAGCATCGGCTTTAGTTTATGTAAAAGTAGGTATCAGAGGGGAAAGAAATCAATAAACCTTAACTCTTTTCAAAATAGTAGTTCACTAGTTCTTAAATAGAGATAAGCATAAAGGATATTATTATTTCACAACGAAAGAATTAATATACAAGTGATTGCGTTGTATTCAAAAAATGGTACCATCATTAGTATTGAAAAGCCACTATACCTAATACCTCAAGCCATAATTGATGTTTAGATAAATAAATTTTCGCTTCTCAATATACATTTTTATCGCTAAATTGATATATTTATGCAAAATTGATATACATGAAAATTGAACTATGCCCCAACTGCAATTCTGACAGCTATATAAAAAGTGGAATCGTCAATAACAGGCAGCGATTCAAGTGTAAAAAATGTAATTATTTTTTCTCCGTCAATAAAATTGGAAAAAAATTGATGATTACTATGTTAACAAATCACTCCAATTATATTTAGAAGGGTTAACCTATCGTGAGATTGAACGCATTTTAGGTATCTCCCACGTAAGCATCATGAATTGGGTTAAGAAATACAACATTAAACGTCCCTACAATTCTGATTACCACCCTACTTACAAAATTCTAAACGCTACAGAGCTTGGCGATTACTTTAAAAAAACCGAAAATATAAAGGGGGCAGGAGTAATTGTTACTGAGCTGGGAGATAAGTTTATGCTCATAAAATGGGAGCGTTTTAAGGAGTAACTATATTAAATTAGCAAAAAGATATATTAATAAAACATTAACTAATTGTTTTTAAGAGTTTAGCGGTGCACACAAAATCAATTCATCACTAACTAATCTCTTAAAATCATGAGTAAACAAACTCTATTACTGATTGGCCTTTTTATAATGTCCTTTCAATTGATGATTGCCCAAGGTTCGCCTGACTATACGGGAGGACTCAAAATGAAATTTAACGAAGATGGATCTAAATATCTACGAATTATTTCTTGGGCACAGGTACAGGCTAATTATGGTTTGGACGAAACTTTTGATGGAAACGGGAATGAGAATAGTCCGTTAAACTTTAATTTGCGAAGAGCTCGTATTTTAATGTTCGCCCAAATCAACAAGGACTTTTTAATCTTAACTCATTTTGGTCTTAACAGCTTAAACAGTTCAACACTAAGCCCTACTGGTAAAGGAGATGGTTCTCAATTATTTTTTCACGGTGTTTGGGCACAATACAACCTAGGAGAGAATCATACAGTTGGTGGTGGATTACATTATTTTAACGGTATTTCTAGACTTAACAACCAAAGTACCTTAAATATGATGACGATGGATAACAATCGTCAATCTTGGGCCACCATTGGTCTTTCCGATCAATTTGCACGTCATTTAGGTTTTTTTATCAAAGGAAAGTTTGATAGACTTCAATATCGTCTAGCCGTAAACGATGCTGCTACAGCAACTTTAGATAGTCGTGTTGCCGTTGCTGGCGGAGATGCCGTTTACAATGGTCGCGCTTTACTAGGTTCTAAAGATGCAGGCAAAACCTATGCTGGTTACTTAGATTATCATTTTCTTGATCAAGAATCTAATTTTTTACCATACAAGGTGGGCTCTTATCTTGGAGGTAAAAAAATATTTAACATTGGAGCCGGGTTCTTTTTACATCCAAAAGGTGCCGTTATCAACACAGGTTCTGAAACCGCTCCTACTCTAGACGGTGAAAATGTTTCGATTTTTGCTGTTGATGCTTTTTACGACACGCCACTTGGCGAAGATGGAAGCGCATTAACTGCCTATGCTGTTTTTCAATCCAACGATTATGGTAAAAATTACCTATTCAGCGCCTATGGAACCGGAAGCATGGTTTATGGCCATGTAGGATATGTTTTTAAAGGTGATGTAACCAAAACCAGGTATCAACCTTACCTAAGTTATGGCACTCACAGTTATGATGCCGTAAGCGATAGTAGAAATACATTAGGTATTGGTGTAAACGCATACATGAGCGGCCATAATTCCAAATTGACTTTAGAGTACAAGAAACAAGAATTCGGGGCATTAGACTCGAATATCATATCACTTCAAGCAATGATTTACTTATAAAAACACATTTATGTCTGAAAAACAAGAAAAGGCTACGGCCTATTGGAAAGAGAACCTGAGGTATTTAATTATACTACTTGTCATATGGTTCGTCGTATCCTTTGGATGCGGAATATTATTTAGAGAAGAATTAAATGAAATTAGACTTGGCGGATTTAAACTGGGTTTCTGGTTTGCACAACAAGGATCAATCTATGTATTCGTAGTACTCATTTTCGTCTACGTGAGATTAATGAACAAATTAGATAAAAAATACGGTTTCGACGAGTAACCTAACCAACTTTAATACAGAACATTATGAGCGTACAAACATGGACATGGCTATTAGTAGGAATTACTTTTGCCCTTTATTTTGGAATTGCGATTTGGGCTAGAGCTGGCTCTACAAAAGAATTTTATGTTGCTGGCGGAGGCGTTTCTCCTTGGGCAAATGGTATGGCTACTGCCGCCGATTGGATGAGTGCCGCTTCTTTTATAAGTATGGCGGGAATCATTTCTTTTGCAGGTTACGACGGCTCGGTTTACCTTATGGGTTGGACCGGTGGTTACGTGTTACTAGCACTACTCCTTGCCCCCTATTTACGAAAGTTTGGTAAGTTTACGGTGCCCGATTTTATTGGGGATAGATACTACTCCAACACGGCTAGAACCGTAGCCGTAATTTGTGCATTAATTGTATCCTTTACCTACGTTGCAGGCCAGATGCGAGGCGTTGGTATCGTATTTTCTCAATTTTTACAAGTAGATATTAATCTAGGTGTACTTATTGGAATGACCGTAGTTTTAACCTTTGCCTTATTAGGTGGCATGAAGGGGATTACATATACACAAGTAGCACAATATTGTGTTTTGATTTTTGCTTTCATGGTACCTGCATTCTTCATTTCATTGCAAATGACAGGAAATATTATTCCTCAAATAGGAATGGGAGGCTCAATTGAAGGTGGTGAATTCTTATTGGACAAATTAGATAGACTACATACAGAACTTGGTTTTAACGAATATACGAGCGGAACAAAAAGTACTTGGGATGTATTTGCTATTACTTTAGCATTAATGACCGGAACAGCGGGTCTACCTCACGTAATTGTACGTTTCTTTACGGTACCTAAAGTAAAAGATGCTCGTAAATCTGCTGGGTATGCATTATTATTAATTGCAATTTTATATACTACTGCTCCAGCAATTGCTGTTTTTTCTAGAACAAATTTAATTGAAACAGTAAGTAATAAAGAATATAAGGAAATTCCAGAATGGTTTAAAAACTGGGAAAATACAGGTCTAATTGCCTGGTCCGATAAAAATGGGGACGGTAAAATTCAATATGTAGCAGGAAATGCATTAGCGGATAAAAAACCTCTTTATTCTGAAGCAAGAGGTGCTAACGGAGAACGTATGGTTACCAACCCAAGTGATGCTGAAAATGAACTTTACGTAGATAGAGATATCATGGTTCTTGCAAATCCAGAGATTGCAAACCTTCCTAACTGGGTTATTGGCCTAGTTGCTGCCGGTGGATTGGCAGCAGCGTTATCTACTGCTGCAGGATTACTATTGGTAATCTCTACTTCTATCTCTCATGATTTAATTAAAAAGCAACTAAAACCAGATATTTCTGATAAAGGCGAATTAACAGCTGCAAGAATTTCAATTTTCGTAGCAATCTTAATTGCGGGGTACTTTGGTATAAATCCGCCTGGCTTTGTAGCCGCGGTCGTCGCCCTGGCATTTGGGCTGGCAGCAGCTTCCTTTTTCCCTGCAATTATCTTAGGTATTTTTGATAAGCGCATGAACAGCCAAGGTGCAATTTCAGGTATGGTAGTAGGTATCCTTTTAATGCTTTTCTACATGATGAAATTCAAATTGGATATGTTTGGTGGTGGCACCAGTGCAGAGTGGTGGTTCGGAACTTCACCAGAAGGATTCGGTACTATTGCCATGTGTGTAAACATTGTAATATCTATGGTGGTTTCAAGAATGACACCCGCTCCACCACAGAATGTACAAGATATGGTAGAAAGTATCAGAATACCTTCGGGAGCAGGTGAAGCGTCTGATCACTAAATCAAGCATTTCATAATTCGATATTTTTTCCGAATTGTAATACTATTTTATATTTGATTAGCTAAAAATCAGCATCACCATTTTGGTGATGCTGATTTTATTATGTCCAAGAGGTATTATATTTCATAAATTAGTGCAACCTTTTACCTCCCAACCATAAATAATCTATTGTAGATGAAGAAACGCCACGAACAAAAACTAATAGTCCTTTCGCTTGCTTTGTTTTTCCTATTCAATATTCCTTTTGTCTTAATTTTCAATTTTGAAGGAGCAATATTTGGCTTTCCTACATTTTACTTTTCTATTTTTTCTATTTGGCTGCTTTCTGTTATTATTTCTGGAATCGTATTAAAAAGACACTATGAGTAATTATGTAATCATAATTATCATTCTTACGTATTTGGCAGTGTTGTTTTTCATTGCTTTCCTTGCAGAAAGAAAGAAAAAGAGCAAATGGGTAAACAACCCCTATGTGTATACTTTATCACTTGCTGTCTATTGTTCCGCTTGGACTTATTATGGTAGTATTGGTATTGCAGCAAATACCGGAATTGATTTTTTACCCATTTATTTAGGGCCAGTCATTGCTGCTCCCCTATGGATAATAGTACTTCGAAAAGTTATACGTATTTCTAACCAGAACAAAATTTCATCTATCGCAGATTTTATTTCCCTCCGTTATGGGAATAATAGATTTCTAGGTGCATTAGTTACTGTAGTTTGCCTTTTTGGTACCATACCATACATTTCTTTGCAACTTAAAGCCGTGTCTGAAACGTTTGAAATTATGTCAGACAACACCAGCTATATTTTAACGAATACCTTTCATGACTCTACTTTTTACGTTGCACTAATATTAGCCATATTTGCCACTTTTTTTGGAACTCAAAATGCGGATGCTTCTGAAAAACATACAGGGATAATAGCCACAGTGGCTTTTGAATCTGTATTAAAATTAGTCTTCTTTTTAGTCATAGGTATTTACATAACATTTTATCTATTTGACGGCACAACCGATATCTACAACCAAATAGCCACCATAGATAATTTAAAAGAGCTTACCACCCTATCAGGTCTAGAAGATGGTTTTAATTGGCTCTTTATGATTTCATTGTCCTTTATGGCAATTTTTTTATTGCCCAGACAATTTCAGGTTTCCGTACTAGAAAACAATCGGGAAAAATATTTAAAAAAGGCAATTTGGTTGTTTCCCCTATATCTTTTAGTATTCAATATTTTTGTAATCTTCATAGCCTGGGCCGGTAAAATAACTTTTGGAGATGACGTAAATGCGGAGTATTACACTTTGTATCTACCTTTAGAACAGGGTAATTCTTTTCTGGCAACATTAGTTTTTCTTGGCGGGTTTTCTGCAGTAATCTCTATGGTTGTTGTATCCACTTTGGCACTATCTACAATGGTGAGTAACAACCTCATTATTCCATACGGATTTTTAGAAAAATTTATTAGAAGCCAGACAGAACGTAATGAACGGTACATTAAGAACATTAGGCGTATTTCTATTTTCTCAATTATAATTATAGCCTATTTCTTCTACATTTCATTTTCAAGAGAATTATCGCTGTACTCCATCGGTTTAATTTCTTTTACAATTATTGCTCAGCTGGCACCCTCCTTTTTTATTGGGCTTTTCTGGAATCGTGGTTCATCTAAAGGCGCAATAATTGGTATTATCCTTGGATTCTTTATTACAGTATACACCCTAATACTTCCATTTACTTTAGCTGCCTATAGCGGAACAGATGATTTTACCCAATATGGCTTATATGGCATTGCAGCACTTAAACCTTATGCCTTATTTGGTATTGATTTTTTGAGTCCGCCTGCTCATGCCTTTTTCTGGAGTATCCTTTTCAATTTGCTGGCCTATTTGTTTTTTTCACTCATGTTTAAAGGAAACTATAGAGAGCGTAACTATGCCGAAATGTTTGTAGATAGCAGGAATTTTTCAGCATTACAAGACAGTGCACTTGTTTGGAAAGGAGAAGCCTATGTAGCCGATATTAAGACTATGCTTGTTAGGTTTCTGGGAGAGAAAAAAGCAACTAGAGCACTAAAACTGTTTTTTGCCAAATACAAATTACCCGTGGATACGCAGCTAGCGGATGCCAGGCTAATTAACTTTTCCGAAAAACTACTTACAGGAAGTATAGGTAGTGCCTCAGCAAAAATTTTGATTGATAGTGTGGTAAAGGAGGAACAAATAAGTCTGACTGAAGTACTTAGAATATTAGAGGAATCTAAAGAGAATATTGTAAGCAATAAAATGCTTCTCGAAAAATCCGATGAGCTATCTCAACTGTCGTCAAAACTAAAAGATGCAAATGAAGAACTGGTTAATAAAGACAAACAAAAAGATGAGTTTTTAGATACCGTAGCGCACGAATTAAAAACGCCTATTACCGGAATCAGGGCGGCAACCGAGTTGTTGATGGATGAAGAAGATGATATGCCCAAGGAAATTAAAAAACAGTTTCTAACGAACATACTGCAAGATTCCGACAGGCTAGGGCGACTCATTAATAATATACTAGATTTTGAAAAGCTAGAAACAGGGCGTTTAAGCTTAGATATGCGGAGTCTTGATATTCAAGAAACAATAAAAAAGGCAGTTGCAAATACGCAACATATAGCTGCAAAAAAAGGAATAACAATACAGATTAAAAATGTCCATCATTTTGAGATAAGGTATGACGAAGATAGAATCCTTCAAGTATTTACAAACTTAATTTCAAACGCCATCAAGTTCTGCGAGCCGGAATCCGGAAACATTGAAATAGATTATAAACTTGGAAATGAAGTTCTTGAAATAGCTGTAACAGATAATGGAAAAGGCATTCCTGCGGAAGATATAGCGTATGTTTTTGATAAATTTTATCAATCTCAACATCAAAATACTATTAAACCAGCAGGCAGTGGGTTAGGTTTAGCTATCACCAAACAAATTATAGAAAAGCACCACGGTAAAATTTGGGCAGATAAGACAGTAAAAACAGGGGCAAAGTTTGTTTTTACGCTACCTATTGGCTACATTGTATAACGATTTATGATGTACAAGATTTTAATTGTTGATGATGAGCCAAATATTGTAATGTCTCTAGAATATGCCTTTAAAAAAAAGGGCTTTGAGGTCTTTATTGCAAGAGATGGTAGTGAGGTAATTTCAATAGTAGAAAACACTGTTCCAGACATCATCTTGTTAGATATTATGATGCCGAATATAGACGGCTATCAGACGTTAAAACTAATAAAGAGCAAAAAGAGTTTAGAAGCTACAAAAATAGCTTTCTTAACCGCAAAAAATAAAGCTTCGGATATTGAAAAGGGTTTAAAACTAGGAGCTGATAAATATTTAATCAAACCTTTTTCGGTAAAAAAAAATAGTTTCGGAAATACTGGAACTATTAGAGTGATAGTCTTTTAAGACTTTTTTTTAAATTGGTTTTGTGTGCAAACAAACTATGTTTAATTAAATTTTAAAGACATGAAATTTCGCATTAATCCTTTGGCGTCAGATATTATAATAACTGCGTACATCATAGGTACGCTATATCTGAGATTTAAATTCGAAAGCCAAACAGAAACAAGCCCCGTGCTGTCTATAGTTATGGGTATTTGCTTTGTGGTAATTATTTGGGTACTTATTAAACTCAAAATATTTAACCCCAACTGGTTCGGTTTATTTGATGCCAAAAAAGCCAAGTAATAAGTTACTTAGCTTTTAAAAAGGATAGTTTAGTTGACTCGTAATGCTTTTGGCTGGCTCAAGCCAAAGAGCTAGAAGGTTAGAAACCAACAATTTTTTTCTTGAAATACAATTACGCCCATAGTTCCGGTACATGGTTAGTGAGCACTATCTAAAAATAATGTTTACAACATCATCAGCTATAAAACCATGGAAGTAAGAAGCCGTTCAAGAAATTTGATTTGTAATTTCTAACCTACATTGTCGGTTGGCAAGCTCTCTTTGGAAAACAATGTACCTAAATAGGTATTCTGGAAAGGCAGAATATGGTTGGCAAACACCAACTAACACCTAGTCCTAGATTTTTTTACACGATGACATTTAGCTAAAAAAAGAAGTCAGGTTTGATGACAAAAGAGATATGAAAGTAGTACTACCGCTAACTAAGAAACATCAATACAACACGTCATAAATTATAGATTACGTGCCCCCACAGACAATACAATATTCACTTATCAAGTCCGGTATACCGGTATTCATAAACAAAAAACAATTTAGTAATGAGTAATTATCATATAAAACATTTAGAAGAATATTACCAAGTTTATAGAAAGTCCGTTCGTAACCCTGAAGCTTTTTGGGAAGAAATAGCAGAGGAGCATTTTCTATGGCGAAAAAAATGGGATAACGTTTTAAGTTGGGATTTTAAAAAGCCTGAAATAAAATGGTTTGAAGGCGCTAAATTGAATATTACTGAAAATTGTATTGATAGGCATTTGGCTACACGGGGAGATAAAACAGCAATTTTATTTGAACCAAATGACCCAAAAGAAGCCACACAACACATTACATATAAAGATTTATACCACAGGGTAAATAAGCTTGCTAATGTGCTAAAATCAAAAGGAGTCAAAAAAGGAGACCGCGTTTGTATCTACTTACCAATGATTCCGGAACTGGCTATTTCACTACTAGCCTGTGCTCGTATTGGAGCCATACATTCTGTGGTTTTTGCGGGCTTTTCATCTATTGCATTAGCTACCAGAATTAAAGATTCTGATTGTAAAATGGTAATTACATCAGATGGCTCATACAGAGGTAAGAAAACAATTGATTTAAAAGGGATTGTTGATGAAGCTTTAGACGACTGCGAAGGTGTAAAAAGTGTTTTAGTTGTAAAGCGTATCAAGACAGATATACCTATGAAAGAAGGGCGTGATGAATGGCTCCAACCTTTATTAGATGAAGCTCCCGACGAACTTACAGCAACGGTTATGGATGCGGAAGACCCTTTATTTATACTGTATACATCTGGCTCTACCGGAAGACCAAAAGGAATGGTACATACTACCGGTGGTTATATGGTGTATAGCGCGTATACTTTCAAAAACGTTTTCCAGTACAAAGAAAACGATGTGTATTGGTGTACTGCAGATATTGGTTGGATTACAGGACATAGCTATATTGTCTATGGCCCATTGGCAAATGGAGCAACCACCGTTATGTTTGAAGGAGTTCCAAGCTACCCGGATTACGGCCGTTTTTGGGAGATTGTAGAAAAACATAAAGTCACACAATTTTATACCGCACCAACTGCCATTAGAGCTCTTGCCAAAGAAGGTGTGGATTATGTAGAAAAGCACGATTTATCATCATTAAAGGTTTTAGGAACCGTTGGAGAACCTATAAACGAAGAAGCTTGGCACTGGTATGATGACAATATTGGCAAGAAAAAGTCGCCTATTGTAGATACTTGGTGGCAAACTGAAACAGGAGGTATCATGATAACCCCTATTCCTTATTGTACACCAACAAAACCAACCTATGCCACTTTACCGTTTATTGGTATTCAACCAGCATTAATGGATGAAAAAGGTGTAGAAATTAAAGAAAAACAGGCAGATGGACGCTTATGTATAAAATTCCCTTGGCCAAGTATAGCCAGAACTATTTGGGGAAATCACCAACGCTATAAAGACACGTATTTTTCTGCTTATGATGATATGTATTTTACTGGTGATGGAGCATTAAGAGACGAAGTAGGATATTACAGAATTACTGGTCGTGTAGACGATGTAATTATTGTGTCCGGTCATAACCTAGGTACGGCACCAATAGAAGATGCCATTAATGAGCATCCAGCAGTTTCAGAAAGTGCTATTGTTGGTTTCCCACATGATGTAAAAGGAAATGCATTATATGGCTATGTGATCTTAAAAGAAACTGGTGAAAGTAGAAACCATGATAATTTAAGAAAAGAAATCAATCAGATTATTACAGAGCAAATTGGGCCTATTGCTAAACTAGATAAGATTCAGTTTACCAACGGACTGCCAAAGACGCGTTCTGGAAAAATTATGCGTCGTATTCTTAGGAAAATAGCTGGTAAGGACACAAGTAATCTGGGAGATACAAGTACGCTTCTAAACCCAGAATGTGTTCAAGATATAATGGATAATGCGCTATAATAAAATTTGAATTAGAAATATCACTTAAATGATATTTTAAGACGCGCTAAGTTTCAATTTACATTGAAATTTAGTGCGTTTTGCTTTTCATAATATTTTGAATCTACGGAAATATTAGTCGTAGGAAATATCCTAAAAACCTGACTAAAATCATATTTTAAAAGTTGCGGATGCTGCATTTTTGTGGGCTATAGTTTAAAACTCGTGAGCAAATTTGTTCACTAAGATTAAATCACTACAAAAAATATTTTATGACGCACGCACATTCCTTTCACATTCCGGTTATGGGCATCGGCTTTACAATTGACTCTCCTTTAAAGGTCTCACAGTTTGGTATCGACTCGGTAATCTCGCTGGTAGATGATATTCTTTTAGAGAAGCTTCGTAAGATGTACTCTGGCAAATATTACCTCCCTTATCAGGAAATCACAGATAATATAGAAGATTTTAGGGCAAAACGGATCACATCTTATCTTGACATGATTCAAGACCTTGCTCAAGAAAAGTTTGAAAATTTTAAAAATACCACTACCGAAACTGCTGACGGCATCAGGTCTTATTTCAATTCCCTACCCGATTCATCAACCTTTAAAAAGGAATTTTCTGAACTCGCAGAATACTCTTTTAATTTTCCAGAAATAAAAGACTGGGTTAAAGAGCGAATGCCCATGGGTAGTATTGATGTAAATATTATGACGAAGGTCGATAAGGACAACTACATTAAAAAAGAAAAGCTTTCATCTGAATATAATGATGCCCATGCCGCTCTTAGAGGGTATGCAAATAGTAAACTGAATTCTTCCGTAATTCTCTCGGCAGGAATGAACCCACGTTTGTACAGCTATTTAGAACAGTTTGATGATTTTTATCCGGATACCAACGGGAACATCAAAAAGAAGATCGTTCTTAAGGTAAGTGATTACCGGTCAGCTATGATACAAGGGAAATTTCTAGCTAAAAAAGGAATTTGGGTTTCTGAGTACCGTATAGAATCCGGACTTAATTGCGGTGGTCATGCATTTGCTACAGACGGCCATTTAATGGGTCCCATATTACATCAGTTCAAAGAAAATAAACAAGAATTGATAGATACGGTTCATGAGCTTTTGTTTAATTCTCTTCAGCATAGAGAACGTGCAATTCCTAACAAACCATTGTCTTTAAAAATTACTGCTCAAGGAGGTGTTGGTACCGCCGCAGAACACCAATTTCTAATAGATGAATACCATGTAGACTCTGTGGGTTGGGGTTCTGCTTTTCTTTTAGTTCCAGAAGCGACCACGGTAGACAAAGACACTTTAGATAGATTGGTTAAGGCTAAGGAAGAAGACCTGTATTTGAGTAATATTTCGCCATTAGGCATTCCTTTTCACAGTTTAAAAGGGAACACCAAAGATGTGGAAAAAGCAGCCCGAATTTCTGACGGAAAACCCGGTAGTCCGTGTCCAAAAAAATTCGTTGCGCTAAACAAAGATTTTAATGAAAAAGGACTTTGCACAGCATCCAGACAATACCAAAACAAGAAGTTAAAAGAACTAAAAAGTCAAAATTTATCACAAACTGAATACGACTATCATTTTCATAAGATTACCGAGAAATCCTGCACCTGCGTAGGCTTAGGCACTTCTGCTCTACTTGTCTATAATCTAGATACGAAAATTGAAGGCGAAGGCGTATCCGTTTGCCCAGGCCCTAATATGGCCTACTTTTCAAAAGTTTCTACGCTAAATGAAATGATGGGTCATATCTATGGCAAGACGAATGTAATGTCGCATCCTAATCGACCTAATATGTTCGTCAAAGAGCTTCACATTTATTTAGAATATTATAAAGAACAGATTTCGGAATTTAAAATGATGCCTACCGCTAAACGCAGAAAGCAACTACTGTCTTTTAGCAGTAATTTAATGGAAGGTATTGGGTATTATAAAAATCTATTTGGGACAAAAAAAGATAAGGCACTCTCCTATTATAACCTTGCGCTAGAACAGCTAAAGGAGTCCCGAACTTTTCTATCGTTATTAACGGAAGAAGTTGAAACGCCCGAAGAGAATTTAGCGTCCCAAATTATAGTTATGCAGTGAATTAGATTTTTAGGTGTCATAATGAAAAAGCCCTACCAGAAATGGTGGGGCTTTTGGTTGTTGCTTTAATTATATTTGAACGATAAAATAAGTGGCTATTAATTTTAATTAAAAGTTGAAGATGATTTGTTCTTTAAAACTTCTGAATTCCCCAACTAAATATTTGCTTTTGATTTATAATTTAAATGGTACTCTACATATAAATACATCTTCAAAAACATTAAAAAAAGATATCATTCAACAGTAATTTTAGGCATCCTATTTCTTCATTTAGAATGATTCAATAATTGATTTTTTTATTTTCTTCGAGGGCATTTTTTAAAAATTTAAGTGTATTCCTTAATTTTTTTAAACTTTTTAGTCCTAGATTTTCTCTTTAAAAAAATTCCCTTTTATCATATATCAGTACTATTCTACACTACAAGATGATTTAAGAGCTATAGAAGAAAAGCTACTTATTCATAAACAAACTTGTTAAAATTAAAGAATACAACAACCACATCCTCAGTTTATTCGTACATCTTTAAACCCCGAAATTTATATCTTATGAACAAAGTGAAAATGTACCTATTGTTTTTTGGCATTGGTTTAAGCGTTATGAGCTGTACCAGTGACAACTTAAATTTAATTCCAGATAACGATTCTGAAGAACAGGAATCCGAGACTCCCGAAGAAGAGAACACTGAGGAAGAAGAAGTAACCCTCGATGAAAATGTAGTTACTGTAGATATTGCTACAGAACTTACAGCAAATGATTTAGAGCCTCATCCAATGCAAGATGTTGCAAAACCCGAGTATTTAAAAACTATTGTAGATCCTTCATTCGGAACAATTATCCGAAGGATTTCTAATGGTGGAGATGGTACGGTTACAAAACCAATGTATAGTACCGTTCAAGCATGGAACGCCGATGAAACCCGAATGATTCTGTACGACCAGACAAATGGTGTACATCAATTACTAGATGGTAAGACTTATGCTTTTATTAGAAATCTTGATGATATCCTACCAGATGATATAGAACAATTATATTGGGATTTTAATCAGGCCGATATTCTTTATTACCTAGACAAAAGAACGGATGACTATATTAAATACACCGTATCATCTGGCAATAAAGAAATTTTAGTTAATCTAAGAGAGATAACCAACTGTACAGGTGGTCTAAGTATGGGCAACGATGTTCAGATGCCATCTTGGGATAATGATGTAATAGGATTTCGTTGTGAAAACAATACTGCCTACGCTTATCGTTTTTCAACTCAAAAGTTAACTACTTTTAATATTGATGACGTAAACTATACCGCTGCTATGCCTGCACCAAGTGGTGATCTTTTTTATCACAATGTATCTTCGTACGATACCAACGGTGACCTTGTAACAAGACTTAACAAACAGAAACCAGAACATTCTTCTTTAGGTAAAATGGCGAATGGAACTGATGCCGATTTTACAGTAACATTTAACGGTGGTCCTAAAGGTGGATGTTTAGGAAATATTGTTGCCTATGATTTAAATACGGGCGATTGTTTACCTGTTATTTCTGAAGATTTAGGATATGATTACCCAAAGAGCGGTACACATATTTCTGCCGTAGCTCATAAAAATCCGGGATGGATTGCAGCTTCCATGATAGGTTTTGAACAAGACGGCGTAAAACTTCTAGATCAAGAATTGGTTATAGCAAGAGTTGAACCAGGCAACGTGGAAGTATACAGAATTGGACACCACAGAGCTGATGAAGATCAGTTTGATTATTGGGGTGAGCCTCATGCCGTTATTAGCCCTACAGGAACCCGTGTTCTTTTTGGTTCTGACTGGAGTGGTAGTGAAGATGGTAAATCTGTTGAATCTTATGTAGTTGAGTTACCTTCTTACCAACCATAATAGATTTAATAATAAGGTTATATAAAGTAAACCTTATGTTCTCTAAACTTTAAAAGCAAGCCCTTAAAAAAGGGCTTGCTTTCGTTTATACATATAACATTTATATAGAAAAACTAGATAAAGATTAATTAACCAGACTAGTACTGAATCATTAAAATTTTACAAGATTATAAACTGGTAAATCATAGTCTGAAAATGTTTTCCTCGGTCTTTTAAAATTTTAGGTCTCATTTTTTACTAAATCAGCTCTACTCCATTATCATGGTACGGCCTTAGCAAATCTGCACCTGGTTCAAGTTCTGTAACCAAGGCATGCAACGTATTAATATCACATATCTTATACCTATTTACGGTGTTTAATTTTTTACTTATGGTAAGAGCTACCAAACGTTTTGAAGCTTTTATCATAGCTCTCTTCATTTGTGCTATCTCCCAATCGGTTTCAGTAATACCTTTTGAACAATCAATATATCCCGTTCCCAAAAAGCAAATATCTGCTGTAATGTCAGACAGGCTATTTATGGACTCCCCACCTGTAACGAGCTGAGACTCTTTGGATAGTTTACCGCCAATTAAATAAACCTCATGACGTGGAGACATATTATTTATCAGCTCTATAGCCATAGGCAAGCTTGGCGTAAATATGGTAAGGTTCATTTTTGCGGGAATTAGTTTTGCTAATTCCAAATTCGTTGACCCCCCACTAATAAGAATTACATCCCCATCCTTCAACAAAGAAATCCCCTTCTTAGCAATTCTCACTTTACTGTCTTGCTGAAATATTTCTCCTGATTGGTCCGTATAAATGTTGAAGCCGTTTGAGACTGCACCTCCATGAACCTTTCGTAATCTACTAAGATCATCTAGTTCTTTTACGTCTCTTCTGACCGTATCCATAGATACATTTAATATTCCGGCTAGATCGGTTAGAAGCACCCTGTTGTGCAAATGCACTTCCTCTAGTATAACCTGATGTCTTTCACTTTTTCTCAAACTCTAATGCTTTAATTTCTGCAATAATATCAAATTAAGAATAAATACGCATCAAATGCAACAAAATATTGCATATAATATGACTATTTTATTAAAATCAGATAAACACCTTCAATTTGCTGTTTTTATGCAATAATAAATTGCAAATACTAGATTATTCTGCTAGGTTTGCTCAAACAACAAGCTAAAGACTCTATTATGACAAAAATGTATCAACTGCTATCTGCGCTTCTGCTGGCTTTTTTTTCGCTGAGCTCATTTGCGCAATCAACTACACTCTCAGGAACGGTTCTGGCCGAAGACGGTTTCCCTTTACCCGGTGCAAGTGTTTTAATTAAAGGCACTACAACTGGAAGTTCTTCCGATTTTGACGGAAACTTTAGTATAGAAGTAAGTGATGTGGCCGGAAAAACCTTAGCCATTAGCTATATTGGTTACAAAACATTTGAAACCGTCCTGACCGGAGACGATCAGGTATTTAATGTTACGCTAAATGAAGATTCCAATGCCTTGGATGAAGTCATTTTAGTAGGTTCCTCTATTACCCAGTCTAGAAAGAAATTGGGTAACGCCATTACTACGGTTAAATCTGCTGCGCTGGTCAAGGCTGCACCTGTAAATATTACCTCTTCCTTACAAGGTAAAGTTCCCGGTGCCCAGATCACACAGAACTCTGGTGACCCGGCCGGTGGATTTTCAATTCGCTTAAGAGGTCCCAGTACTATTAAAGGCTCTTCAGAACCTCTTTATGTTGTTGATGGGGTTATTACCAGTAACCTTACCACTAACGTAACCAATTTAAATGTTGATAGTGGTGATGCTTCTCCAGGTCAAAATAGAATGGTAGACATCAACCCAAATGATATTGAAAACGTAAACATTTTGAACGGTGCCGCCGCTGCCGCAATTTACGGATCAAGAGCTTCTAACGGTGTAGTTGTGATTACAACTAAAAAAGGTGGAAACTATGAAGACGGACCAGAGTTTTTCGTTAAGTCTACTTTTAACGTAAGTACTATTAGAAAAAAACTAGACCTGAATTTAAGAGGTGAAGAGTTTGAAACCGTACCCAATAGCGACCTATCAGGTAGACTTTGGCCTATTTTTGGTTTTGATCCAAATGATGGTAATGCATTAACTACGTATAGAAACCTATCTACCAATAAGTTTGAAACCACTCGTTACGATTATCAAGACGAAATTTTTCAGACCGGGTTTGGTAGCGACACTTATTTCTCCGCCAAAGGTGGCAACGAGAAAATGAGTTATATGGCATCCGTAGGGTACCTTAGTAACGAAGGTATCATCAAGAATACCCAGTTTGATCGTTTCTCCGCAAGATTAAATTTCAACCACAAAATAGCAGATTGGATTTCTTATGACCTTGGTCTTTACTACGCAAACAGTAAGTCTGATGAGAAGCCGGATGGAAACGTTTTCTGGAGCCCTATTAACTCCATAAACATAACCAATAACACTTTTGACATTACGCAAAGAGATGCAAACGGTAATCTAATGGCGGTAGAGAATACACGTGTTAATCCGCTTACTATTATTGAGTCTTTTGATATTACACAAAATGTGAATCACTTTATACCTAACCTACATTTAAAAATCAATCCAATCAAAAACCTAACGATAGATCAGATTATTGGTGTAGATACGTATAACCAAAAAGGGCATATTGGTATTCCTATTTATCCTTACGCCAACGTTAACCCAGCTTATTTTAACGATGGGTATTTAGGTGATGCAGAAGCTAAAATTTTCAATTGGAACTATGATATCAACGCGAATTACAATATAGACATCTCGGATAAATTGAACTCGGTTACAACTGCAGGTTATAGTTTTCAGTCAAGTGAACTATCTTTTGAAGGTACCCAAGGAAGAGGTCTAGATACAAACAACACCCCTACCATTCCGTTATACACGCAACCTATTGATACTAACCTTGATATTTACGGATTCTTTCTACAAGAAACTTTGTCTTGGGACAACAAGTTATTTTTGACTCTAGCCGGAAGGATAGATGGCGCCACCAATTTTGATGTAGATGAAAGGTCTAATTTTTACCCTAAAATTTCTGGATCGTACGTATTATCTAACGAGCCATTTTGGAATAACGATAGTTTCCTTAACTCCGCTAGATTAAGAGCTTCTTATGGTGAGGCCGGTAACTTAACCGCTATTAGTCCATATGAAAGATTTGGAAGCTATAGTTCTAATGATTTCTTAGGTTCCTCTACCCTACAACAAAACAATAGATTGGGTAACGAAGGTTTAAAACCAGAGCGTACCAAAGAATTTGAAATAGGTACGGATTTAAGTTTCTTTAATAATAGAGCTTCCTTATTGTTCACATATTACCGTCAAAATATAGAAGATTTGATCGTAGGTCGTGTATTGGCTCCGTCAGTAGGTGGTTCTTCAAGAACTGAAAATGTTGGAACCATGCGTAACAACGGTATTGAATTATACGCAAGAGTTACTCCCGTGAAAACGGATGATCTTACTTGGGACTTAAACTTCAATTTTAGTAGCAATAAAAACAAGGTTCTACAAACTATTGGTGGCGATATTACCATTGCCAGTGTAACCGGTGCTCCCCCAGTTGTAAAAGAAGGCGAAGCTTTAGGTGTCTTCTACGGTACGTATTACGCCAAAGATGATAACGGACAATTGCTTTTAACCGGTGCTTCTGCAGATGGAAGTCCGGAAGGGGTTCCACAACCAGAAAGAGGCGATTTGGCAACAGGAACACCAATGCGCGATGCTAACGGCCAACCTACCGGAGATGTTTTAAGAAAAGTTATTGGCGACCCTAATCCTGATTATATTTTGGGGATTGGAACAGACCTTGCTTACAAAAACTTCTCGTTCAGTATGCTTTGGGAAGCGGTACAAGGTTTTGATGTATTTGATGCCGATAAAAGAACCCGACAAGGTGTTGGTTTAGGGCAATTGGCAGAACAAGAACTAAGTGGCGAGTTGCCAAGAGGTTACATTGCCGGTGTTTACCCTATTGAAGAATTTAGAATGGAAGACGGATCTTTTGTTAAACTTCGTGAAGTTTCTTTAGGATATGAATTCCCTGAACTTTTCAATTCTACACTAGAGAATGTAAAGCTCTCTTTGATCGGGCGTAACTTAATATCGTTTGACAATTTCTTCAGTTATGACCCTGAGACCAATGCTGGTGGGCAATCTAACTTACTCCGATCTGTAAACTTCGGTAACGTTCCAATCCCTATGACCATCTCATTATCATTAAGTGCTAACTTCTAAAAAAACGGATATGAAAAATATACTAAAACTTATGGCTATCGCACTAATGATTGTTGCATCATCTTGTGATACCGAATATTTAGACCCCAATTCTACTCTAGAGCCCGATGTGACCAATAACATTGATAATTTAGTGATGTTGATAAATGGAGTTCAACAAAGATGGAGTACAGACCGTGCAGGTATAATTTACAATTACACCCATATTGCAGGTTTGAATACCAATGAATTGAGACTATTAAACCCAGGTAACCTTGGTGAAAACGAAATTTTGCTTGGTGGTGATGATGTAAACGGCGGAAACGAGGTTTTAATCAACATGTGGACAAATGCAATGTTAACCCGGAAAGAGGCTACTACGGTGATCGATGCTGCCGATGGTGTTAGCGAGAGTGCCTCTGCTTCGGGTTCTTTAAAGGCTTATGGCCTGTTCTATAGAGCTATGGCTCACGGAACCTTAATTCAGTTTTTTGAAAGCATTCCGTTAGAAGTTATTGAAAATGCCACTTTTGAAGACCGAGCTGCGGTATTGGAAAGTGCTATTGCAGATTTGAACGAGGCTAAAGGTTATATAGCTTCTGGATTGGACGCTACCGTAACATCTAATATTTTCAAATCCGTAGACCTTGAAAATTCGGTAAACGCTATGTTGGCCAGATTCAATTTAATGGCAGGCAACTATGATGCGGCAATAACAGCGGCCAATGCGGTAGACCTATCGGTTAAATCTACATGGGTTTATGATGCTTCCATTCCCAATCCGTTGGCATTTTGGTTCGGGTCACAAAACGTAACTCAAGCCAAAGACTTAACATTTGGCTTACCATCAGACCTTTTACCTGATGAAAACGATGCCCGTGTTTCTTTCTACATCACTGCCGATGATTTGGAAGCGGAAACCCCAAATTACCAAGTAGTTGGTTTTTGGAGCGATAACCTTGATGAAATTCCTGTGTATTTGCCCGGTGAAATTCTTTTGATAAAAGCGGAGGCGTATGCGCGGAACAATGAGCTCGCCAATGCTGTAACCGAATTAAACTCGGTCTTGACAAAAACGGCAACTACTGATATTTATGGTTTAGGTGCAAACCTTCCAGCATATGAAGGGCCTGTAGCACAAGATGATATTTTAGATGAAATCTATAAAAATAGAAGGGTTGAACTTTACTTGACCGGTTTATCTCTTGAAGACAATAGAAGATTCCAAAGACCTGGTCCAGCAGATGCCGATGCCGAAAGAAATCGTAATTATTATCCTTACCCTAATGCGGAAAGGGATAACAATACAAATACACCTGCAAATCCAGCACTATAAACTATTGATTGTTTTGTTAAACAACAGGGGCAGCGTAAATGCTGCCCCATTTTTTAAGCTTATTTCACTGCCATATACTAGTGAAGCAGCACCTTGCTTCTACTTTCTTAATTTAAAAGTCTACACTTTTTGAGCCCTACGCTAATCTTAGTAATCATTGCCATCTACTTCTCTATTTTAATGGCAATATCTTATTTCACCTCCAGAAATGCGAGTGATGAGACCTATTTTACCGGTGACAGAAAATCGCCTTGGTATTTGGTAGCATTTGGTATGGTAGGTGCCGGACTATCTGGGGTTACATTTGTTTCCCTGCCAGGAATGGTAGGCAACAACAACTTTCATTTTTACCAATTTATACTGGGTAATGTTGTGGGTTACCTCTTTATTACTTTTGTACTAACCCCGCTCTACTATCGCCTAAAACTTGTTTCCATTTATTCATACCTCAAAGACAGGTTTGGAAATAAAACCTACAAAACTGGATCACTATTTTTTCTAGTATCCCAATCTTTTGGTGCCTCTTTACGACTATTACTCGCCGCAAAAATCCTGCAATTTGCAGTTTTTGATCACTTTGGAGTCCCGTTTTTTCTAACCGTTATTTTCATACTTATACTGGTCTGGCTTTACACCAACAAATCAGGAATAAAAACAATTGTATGGACAGATACAATGCAAACCGTTTTTCTAATTCTTGGTGCTGTAATTACAATTTATACCATAACAACTTCTTTAAACCTTAGCGTATCAGAGGCCATTGAAAGTGTTGGGAACAATCGTTATTTTAAAATATTTGACTGGAACGCTAATTCAGGAAACAATTTCTATAAACAATTTATTGCAGGCATTTTGGTTGCTATAGCCATGATTGGTCTAGACCAAAATATGATGCAAAAGACCTTAACGTGCAAAAACGTTTGGGACGCCCAAAAGAACACCCTCACCTACAGTCTAATTCTGGCCGTAACCCAGTTTCTTTTTATGGGGCTAGGTGTCTTAATGTACATCTATGCTCAAGATATGGGCGTAGCTTTAGAAATAGGCGATAACGGTCAACTCATAGGTACTGACACCTTATTTCCAAATTTAGCCTTAAACTATCTGGGAGTACTAGCGGGCGTCTTTTTTATATTGGGTATTATAGCGGCGTCGTTCTCTAGTGTAGACTCTGCCCTTACAGCACTTACCACCTCGTTTACTTATGATTTTCTTGATATTGAGCATAAACCAAGTGCAGTAAAAAAGCAATTGAAAAACTTGGTTCTAATCGGTTTTTCATGTGTCATTTTTGTTATAATCATGATGTTTTCCAGTAGCGAAGGTGATGTTATTTCCCTGATTTTTAAAGTAGCGGGCTATACGTATGGCCCGCTTTTGGGCCTATACCTATTTGGTATGTTTACCAAGATTTCCGTGAAGGATAAATGGGTGCCCGTAGTTTGTGTTTTTGCCCCTATTGCAACCTATTTCTTGGGAGTCTATTTTAAAAATGAATTTCAATTCGATTTTGGATTTATAAACATAGCCGTAAACGCAGCTATAACAATTTTAGGACTACTATTAATTCATAAAAAAATAAAAGAAAATGAGTAACCCCATAACTGAACAACCCTCTAAATATGATAATCTAGAAAAGATGGACGTATTGGAACTGCTCAGTAATATCAATGCTGAAGACCAGACCGTTCCCTTGGCTATTGAAAAAGCACTTCCGCAAATCCGTGATTTTGTTACTGCTGTAGTTCCTAAAATGGAACTTGGAGGAAGACTGTTCTATATAGGTGCCGGTACTAGCGGTAGACTAGGTGTTCTAGACGCTTCTGAATGTCCACCAACTTTTGGAGTTTCCGATGACCATATTATTGGCCTCATAGCAGGAGGAGATGTGGCCCTTAGAAAAGCAGTAGAGAATGCCGAAGATGATGTAAACCAAGCATGGAAAGACCTAGAGGAATTTAAAATAAGTGAAAAAGATGTACTATTAGGTATAGCTGCATCCGGCTCTACCCCTTATGTAGTTGGAGGTATAGAAGATGCTAAGAAAAATGGAGTGCTAACAGGTGGGATTACTTGTAATAAAAATTCGTTGTTGTCCCGTGAGGCGGATTTCCCTATGGAGCTAATAGTGGGTCCCGAGTTTGTAACGGGCAGCACAAGAATGAAAGCCGGTACCGCTCAAAAATTGGTTCTTAACATGATTTCTACCTCAATAATGATTCAGCTTGGAAAGGTAAAAGGAAACAAAATGGTGGATATGCAGTTGTCCAATAAAAAATTGGTGGAACGCGGCACTAAAATGATTATGGACGAACTAAATATTGATGCCGATTTAGCAAGGCTCTTATTGAAAAAGTATAAGAGCGTTAGAAAAACTATTGACCTTTATAAAGATCGCCTTAATACGAATGAATTGAACTAAAACCTTTTTGCCCCAAAAATAGTTTAGTTGTTAAGCGGAAATGCCAGATGCCTCGATTGGTATTTTCAATTAGGAGGATTGGTCGGTAAAGATTTGTTTTACCGGCCTTTCTTTTTTTACCTCATAAACAACTTTTCCCATTTATACTTTAAGTTGTCTTCCTACCAACCATAATTAATTTGGCTATAAGCTTATTTTAAAATAAACCTTATGTTCTTTAAACTTTAAAAGCAAGCCCTTTTTCAAGGGCTTGCCTTATTTTAATAAGTTCTTGTATTCCGCTCTATAAATGAGCTAGCTATTTCAATTTCGTGTTGGCTTGGGTGCCTCTAGTTTTTCATTATAATGCTTCAACTCTTCTTTCAACTCTTCTAATTTCTCAGGTTGGCTGTCTGCTAAATTGTTCTCTTCCGAAATATCTTCTTTCAAATTATATAATTCATATAGGTCGTTCTCATAAAAATAAATGAGTTTCCAATCTCCCTTCCTAACTGCTTGACCTGGTGTCCATCCACTACCATGATAATGGGGATAATCCCAAAACAAACTCTCATGAACATTATTCTCTTTCCCATCTAATAATGAGGAAAGACTAGCTCCATCTTTATGCAAATTAGACTGGAGCGGTAAATTCAACTCATCTAAAATGGTAGGGAACATATCCATACTAATAACGGGAGCATCAATTCTATTTCCCTGCTTTTGACCAGGTTTCCTAATTAAAAGAGGTATCCTAACACCTCCTTCATAAGCCCAGCCTTTGCCCGCTCTTAGTGGTCTTACACTTGTTGGTGCCGTACGATGAGCCATAAGCGTAGTTAGCCCTCCATTATCTGAAGTGAAAATCACCAAGGTATTATCCGTCAAATTCAAAGCTTCTATTTTTTCCAGAAGCCTACCTACGTTCTCGTCTAGCGCATATAACATAGATGCATAAGATGCATTGTATTGATTAATAACTGTTTGAACCGACCCTTCTTGTTTAAACAATGCCGCACTATCTTTTAAAGTTTGCTTTTTTGCCTGGAATTTTGCTATATGTTTTTTAGATGCTTGAATTGGTCCATGAACAGTATAGTAAGACAGATACAGTAAAAAAGGATTGTCTTTATTATCCTCTAAAAACGCCATGGATTCATTGGTTAGCCTGTCCGTTAAATATTCGCCTTTTGGACCATCTGATAGCTTCGGATTTTTATAGGGCGAATAATAACCTCCTGGTGGTTGCCCCATATGATGACCTCCCTTATTTATATCAAACCCTTGATTTTCCGGAAAAAAAACCAGTATCACCTAAGTGCCATTTACCAGCAAAAAACGTTTTATAATCCGCTTCCTTTAACACCTCTGCAAAAGTTACTTCCTCCAAAGGCAATTCATACAAGTATTCAGGACCTTTTAGAATGGCATCTTTACTTTCATAACCAGGAATCCAGTCTGTTATCCCTACCCTAGTTGGGTATTTACCCGTCATTATAGCTGCTCTTGTGGGTGAGCAAACAGGATTAGGGCTATAGGCATTGGTAAACAAGTTACTTTGAGCGGCCAACTTATCTATATTGGGGGTCTCATAAAATGAACTACCATAGCATGCTAAATCTTTCCAGCCCAAATCATCTACCAAAATGAAAACTACATTTTTATGATTAGTTGTACCCATAGAGTCCGGTAATTCAACCACAGGTTTTTTCTCTTTACAGCCTATAAAAAATGTGCAAAGCGCTACTAAGGATATTACGTTGTTTTTCATTCTCTCTAAATATTTATCAGTAGGTTGGATTACTAATTTGATACGCGTTGTCTCAGTGGACTTTGCTCACCAGCGTGTTTAAAAAATAACTAATTGTTACAAAAGCTTAAATATATTGAAATATCCATAAAGGAATGTAAGTATGCGTGAAATGAGTAAGTAAATTCTTAAGAATAAAAATAGCCAGCCAAATTTTCAATAGTTTTGCGCTTCAAGAAAAATGATATGATGGTTCAGGAGTTGGTTGGGGAATACAATATAATTGGTAGCAACCAAGATGAAGAATCTAATAGCTACAAAGGAAAACTGATTTTGTCTTTGGATGAGAATAGTAGAATAATTGCCATGTGGACTATTGGCACAGACCAACAGCAGACAGGTACGGGGTTCTTTAAGAATAATATTCTGGTTATAAACTTTAGATATTCTGGTGAAGATCAAAATATTTATAAAGGTGTTGTCGTATACCAGTGCCTTAGCAAAGATGTTCTAGACGGGTTTTGGTCTGAGAAACATGGAAACCCGCTTTATTTAGGAGAAGAGCGTTGTTTTAGAATCAAAACAAACGCTGAACTATTAGATTAAGACTACATAGCAAACATAATATGGCAAGCTATAAACCCTATCACCGCCAAAATAATACCCACTAGGAATACATGAAAAGAAGTTCTAAGTAGCTTAAACTTTCTATCTATAGTCTTACCCAAATGAAAAGTATCTCTTGCGATGGTCTTATAAAGCTCGTCTCCCTTATACATTAAACTCGTAAGCTCTTCTGTATACTCTTCCTCGTTCATAGTATTAAAATTACCATAGAACAAAAGATTATTAGTCCCTTTATCTCCATGAGTAAGTTCTGGTCTGGTAGCAAAAACGGCATATGCTATAGAAATTAGATTGGTTCCTAACATTATAATTGCCGGAAATATAAGATGTGGGTCTTTATCTAACTGACTTAAAACCGTTCCTAAGATTATAGAAAGAATAAGTGCGTTGATAGAAATAAGAATGTTCGATTTTCTATCGATCATCGTATTCAAAGTATACTGATTTTTAGAGACCAAACGAAACAAGGTTTCCGCACCACGTTCTGAACGAGGTTCAATTTTTGAAAGTTTCTTCTTTAATTCTTTAAGCTTCTCCTTATCAATACCCAATTCTTTTCTTAATTGCTTATCGATTTCTTTGGATTCTTCTTTATCGTTTACCATATAATGTTTATAACGCTATCAGTTGACTTTCTATAAAGTTGGGCATTTTTATATTAAAATGCTCATAAACAGATTTCGGAATTCCTAAATCAGCCATAAACACTTCTACCTCGTTTGGTAATTTTTCCAAAATAGTTTTAGGAGCCGCCAAGGTCATTACTTGGTTCGCCTTAAACCCTAACAATTCTCCATCTTTAGATATACCCACAGGAATATCCAATGAAATTCTATATGCCGATGATGCGTTGGCTAATGCAATACTTTTTACAAATGCCTCTGACAGCGGTAATCTTTGAGAGAACCCCAAATAGGCATCTACCCAAATATCAGTGGTTTCTGTTATACCTTCCTTTGCCCCAAATAACAACGCTCTTTCTAATTGTGCTTTTGCCAGGTCTTTGGTAATAGGTACAACCAAATCTAAATTTACAATGTAACCCCAAGCAGCAAGTCTACGAGCAGCTACCAAACCGCCGCCGCCATTGTTTCCATTACCAACACCAATGGTTATTACCGAACTTTCATTTGCTTTTTTAGCGATTAACCTAGCCAACTGCAAACCGGCATTTTCCATCATCAATTCAATGGATAAGTTATACTTTTCAACCGCCCAATAATCCATTTCTTTAAAGGCTTCTAAGGAAAGACTGGTTACCTGCATATTTACTTTTTATAGGTATTAATAGCTTCCGTGAAAAACTGTACCACTTGTTCTTCGTTAATTTTTGTAGCTGGTAAAACTGCTCCTTTGAACCCTTCATTTTTCCACTCGCCTAATGAAAGTGAATCAAACTTAGAAGTATCTAAACCACTATGACCTTTGTATCCGCTGATATAAAAATAGTGTTCAGTGACCATCGTATCGGGTACAGCTAAACCAAAGCCAATAGACAAATCATCAGAAATTACAACATAAGCACCTGAATCAAAATGATGAGGCCAAATACGAATGTCTGATTCTAAACCATTTACGGCAAGTGTCTTTTCTAAACTAGATTGCGTTAAAGTTCTTAAATCGGCAAGTTCCTTTAATTTAGACCCATCTAGTACAAAGGTGAAAGAATCATCAATTGAATATGGCAGGTCGTAATGAAAATCATAGGTATATGTCTTACCCAAAAATGAATCTGCAGAATTCGTTAACCATTCCAATACTTGTTGATGGGTTTTTCCATCCAACGCAAAAGAAGCTTTGTTCTTAGGAGAATCCCACTCCAAAGAAAAGGTGTTGTAGTTTAAAGCAAGAACGTCTCCGTCTGTTGATAATGAGTGTGTTTCTAAACGTTGTTTATCAATTGACCATCCAAGATTAGTATGACTATCATCTGCCTTCTTCTCTACAAAACTTATTCCTGCAGCTGCTAAATATTGTGCTGCTAAGTGCATCATTTTTTCCATTTTTATTTTGTTTTTAGGGGTTAACACCGCCATAATTAATTCCTGTTAAACGATGCATATCATGATTGAAAGTAGATAAGTCATCAAAATTGAATTTTGAGATATCATCATGACCACAAGCTCTTGCAATAACTTTTATGAGGTTATTTGTGGCATCAAAATAGTTATGTAATTGTTTCGCCGAAGAATCAATAATCAATCTACTACGCAATGATTCTTTTTGAGTTGCAATACCCACCGGACAGTTGTTACTACCACAAGCACGCATACCCAAACAACCGATAGCCTGTAAAGCAGAATTGGATACGGCGATAGCATCTGCCCCCAACATAAGTGCTTTACCAAAATCTTCTGCAATACGTAAACCTCCTGTAATTACCAAGGTTACATCTGTAGCACCTACTTTATCTAAATATTTTCTTGCTCTTGCTAAAGCAGGTATTGTAGGTACATTAATATTATCTCTTAATATGGTTGGTGCTGAACCTGTTCCGCCACCTCTACCATCTAAAATGATATAATCTACACCTACATCTAATGCAAACTGAATATCTTTTTCTATATGACTGGCTGCAATTTTGAATCCGATTGGAATACCACCCGTACGCTCTCTTACTTTTTCTGCAAAAGATTTGAAGTCATCTACACCATGAAAATCTGGGAAAGTTGCCGGTGAAATTGCTGTCTCGCCTTCTTTTAAACCTCTTACCTCAGCAATTTCCTTACTTACTTTAGCACCTGGCAAATGACCGCCAGTTCCTGTTTTTGCTCCTTGTCCGCCTTTAAAATGGAACGCCTGCACTTTATCTAGCTTATCCCAAGAAAATCCAAATTTTGCCGAAGCCAGTTCATAAAAATACTTGCTGTTGTTTTCTTGCTCATGAGGTAACATTCCGCCTTCTCCTGAGCAAATACCTGTACCTGCTAATTGCGCTCCTTTAGATAAAGCTATTTTAGCTTCTCTAGACAATGCGCCAAAACTCATATCACTAACAAATAAAGGAATATCTAAATGTAAAGGCTTCTTTGCTTTTGGACCAATAACCACCTTTGTTGCTACATTATCTTCATCTAACAAAGGTCTGCTTGCCAATTGGGCAGGCAAAAATTGAATATCGCTCCATTTTGGCAACGTATTTCTATCTACTCCCATAGAAGCTGAAGCTCCGTGATGACCTAAATTTTTAAGTCCGTTTGTGGCTAATTCTTTTATATACCCTGTATACGGTTCTGTTTCTTCAGGATGGGTATCTGCGTAAGCTCCTAAATAAGCATCTCTATTAAATGGCTGCGGACTGTCTACTAAATAAGCATCTATCTCTTCTTCATCAACAAATAGACTATCCCCTTCTATTTTAGTAGTAAACTTTTGTAACACCTCTGCATTATTGTATTCTGAAACTCCGGTATCTACTCTATAATCCCAGCCGTGAACACCACAAATAAGGTTATGACCATCAACATGACCATCGGACATTAGTGCTCCTCTATGCAGACATCTACCGTACAATACAGAAATATCATCATCAAATTTTACAATAACTAAATCCAGACCATTGACTAATGCGTGTTCTGGTTTTTTATTTTCTAAGGATGATACTTGGGCAATTGCAATTGGTTTTTTCATAAGATGCGTTTTTAAATATTAAAAAGAAAAGCCGAGTACGAATACAATTCGCCCACCGTCTGCACTACTAAAATAACCTAAATTAGTTGTAAATGCCTCTGCCCCAATGAGCCAAAGCGAACCCCCAACGGAATTGTGCCATGTATTAGAGGTGTCATTTTCAGTCCAAACTCTACCGTAATCAAAACTACCGGTAAACCCAAATCTAAAAGGGACAAGGCTTGTTCGTACTCCGCCTAATGGAAATCTAAGGTCTGTATTCTGATAAAAGGATTGCTTTCCTGTAAAGCGTTCATTTCTAAAACCTCTTAGACTTTTATTGCCTCCTATGGTTGCAGCGTGATAAAACTCAAAGTCATCACCTATAAGGGCCTCTCCCCCCAACTCTGTTGCCAAAACAATGCTTCCGCTTTTTGTTAACTTATGATTTACTGCTAACTTGGGCTGCAGATAGGCGAAACTATTATTAGACTCCGTGTTATCAATATTGGTTTTATAACCTATTGTTAATCCTGCATCTAGTCCTAAGGTAGGGAAAGCACTACTATTTTTATTTTTGAAATTATAAGCGGCCTCTATTCCTCCGTAGGTTTGTCTATTAAAAATAGAGCTGTTCACAGGGAATTCCGCTACAAATCTATCTTGCATATTTTCTACATCAAAAGATTCTATCAATGGTTTAAAATAGAAAGCACCACCACTAACACCTTCCCATTTTAATGCCAACGCAGCTTTAAACTTTCGGATTCTAACTCGGTTAAAATCCAAATCTACCTCATCATTATCGTATTCCGTATCATTACCAAAACCAAAAAAGTTTTCAGAAAAATTCGGACTTGTATACAACCCTTCTATTCCAAAATTCCAGTTATGAAATATGTTCGAAAACTCGCCACTGTAAGACAAATCAAAACCTGAAGTGCTGGTGTAAAAAGCCGCATTAATACTATGTTTATAAGTGAAAGGATTACGCTGCAAACTATATGAAGTGTGGTTACTCACTACACCAATTTTGAGTCCGTCATCTGGATTTACAGCTATTATAGGAAGTAACTGATTAAAGTTATATTTTACTTTCTTGTGGTCATAATTATTTAACTCATAATCATTTACCAACCATTTCTTAGAGCGCTTATTTACAATAGTATTCTCTTTGTCCTTGTAGTCGTATAGTTTTACTTTTCTGGTATTTTTAAAATCATAGGTGTCATTCTTCTTTCCCCCAACAATCTTAATTTTAATAGGATGGTCTCCCCCTCCTTCTACCACAAAATTATCTTTACCATCTAAACCAAAAATCCATATTTCTTTGGTAATATCTCTCGAATAAGTATGGTCTAACATTCCTAAATCCTTTCGGTCTATTTTTAAAGACGTTTTGCCATTGGGCAATCTAGTTATGGTAAAATCATCGGCTTTTTGAGTCCCTGTAACTACTTGAAATTTGTTGAGATATAAATAATAAGCTTTAGCTATTTCCATAAGGTTATCGCGTCTGCCCTGTAACTTTACTTTAATATCTTCTATTACAGGTCCCTTTACTTCCTCTGGAATAGTTTGAAAAGCCTTTTCTATATCCGCATTGGTAAGCCCATTTTGAATATAACTGGCCTGCTTTTCCCATTCGTCCCAGTCTGATGCATGTATCAATGTCAAATCTAAATGATAAGGCGATGATGCAAACCATTTTACACTTCTCAGTTCCTCATCATAAGTTTGCATTTTTCGCAAACCTGGTATAAGTCGGGTCAAAGTACTGATCAGCGTACCGTCATATTTAGAAAATGCCTGATCACGGTCTCTTGGAATAGGACTGCAATACTCCGTACCATCTTCATTTTTATAAAGTGCCCAGCGCCATTGATCTTCGTGGCGGTCCCAATCTCCCAAAAGCATATCAAATAATCTAGCCCTTATATAGGAGGGTTCATCTACAACAGATTTTCCCGATTTATTTATTTCCTGCAAAACATCGGCTGTGCTCAATATATCTTCAGGTGTTCCAAAACTCTCAGATTCTATTTGTGTATCCCCAACATGCTCTTCAATCATATAAAGTTCATCGCCAAAATCATCATTGTAATTCCCCAATACCTTCTGTTTGGGGATATAATACAATACGGGATTCGTATGGTTTACTCCAACTGCCGTAGAAAGACTCCCTATGGCAAATGGTGTGTAGGGATTAGAAGTGGTATAAAAATCTGCCAAAAATTTATCTACGACCGTACCGTCTAAAACATCGCCAATATAGGTTTCTTGAAAAGCGTTGGCCTGTAGAAATTTGATGGTACTCTTTTTTAGGGCACGCATAACATATTGCTTACCTGTTTTATCTTCTAAACGTAAAGATTTTGATTGCTGACCACCGCCACGTTTTACGGGCGTTAACCCTCCCATTAAAGTATCTAACAAAACTACTGGTGCATTTACCTCCTTACCATAAAAGTCGCGGTAATGCTCTCCCCAAAGAGCTTTGTAAAATCCGCTTTTTGTAGTCGCTTTTTTAGTGTAGATAGAAGCCAATTGTGTACTAGGGTAACTTTTCTTAAACGTATATGATTCCGTATGGTCCGCTTCTCCTTTTAAGACTATTGTTTTGAACACTTCTTTGCTAGCTCCATTCTCAAGCATTTGGTAATGTGCAATTACCTCTCCATCTGTAGTAATATCTAAGCGGACATATCCGTTTTTCTTCAACGAGAAATCTCCTTCTTCCCCGTTTTTTACAGCTTCCAAATTTCCTGCCGCACCACTATTAATTTGAGGTACACTCCCTTTTATATAATGTAAATTTTTTCCTTGTCCCGATAAGAAAATTACGTTCTCTGCTCCCCTTGCCGTTGTTTTTAATCTGTTTCTTAGCTCCCTATACTGTTTGTTCTGAAAATCTTGACTAGAAAATCCTCCAATATTTTTAAACAGTCCTTGTTTACTATTGGTTTCTATAGGATGATACATGGCTACAAGTATAATTTTACCTTGCGCCTTTTTTATTCTATTTTCAAATTCTAAAAAGAATAACGTTCTATTCTGAATTTCTGAATCTTCATTGATATAAACATGGTCATCCCAATCTTCTAGAAACCATTGAGAATCTACCGTAATCAATTCTACGTTTTCACCTAAATCATGATGCTTGATGGGTTCTGCATCATCAGGGAAAAATTTAGCTTTACTTTTTTTCTGAATATATTCTTCAATATCAGAAACGCCCTTATAGCCATTTGCCCACTCCTTGTTACCAGATATAAAAATGACATCATTACCTAAATTAGACATTAACGATAACTGCTTATCGATTGAATTTTCTATGTTGGTTTTAGGTGCTGCATTTCCTATTATCAATACAGTAGGTTTCTTTACTGATTGTGATTCCTCTGAAATGGCCGATAGAACTTCAGTATTAGAAGTATCCCAAGTATTACCAGTAACATAGATAGATTGTTCTATTTCCTGAGAAGAAACGGGAGTTACGAATAAGACTGTGTAAAATACTATGAGGTAAAAACTAATATTTTTCATTAATGTTGGTTTGCTTACTTGGTCTATCATTTATTTGTTTATTTGGAATTCAATGAATATGATATGAATTTTGAATCATAATCAATGATATTATCTTTCCGCATTGTGCTTAAAACATTGTTTACCGTCTGTCTAGAAGTGTTGGTTAAATTGGCAATGTCTTTATGGGATAAAAGATTCTTTGCTACTAACCTTTCCTTATCACTTTCACCGAACTCTTCTATGTAGGCTTTAATAAATTCAGAGATTCTTGTCTTACTGTCTTTGTATAACAGGTCTTGAAGTCTTGTTTCTAATTTTCTAATGCGAAGGCCATATATTTTTAACAAGCCATTTTTTAAAGATTTATGTTCTTCCATCAAATCTTCCATCATATCAGATTCGATATAACAGATTACTACGTCCTCTAAAGCTAAGGCCACTTCTTTAGATGAGCCGCTTTTATCATAAATAGATAGTTCTCCAAAAATATTTCCCTTTTTGACGACATACTTTACAATGTCATTATTGGCGTCCATAATTTTAACTGATCCATTTTTTAAAAAGAAAATACAGTTCCTATCCCTTTCCCCTAATTTAATGATAGTGCCCTTATTGACATACTCCATTTCTAGATGACCACAGAGTTTCATCATAGTGGGCATCCCTAATTTTTTAAAAAGACTGAATCCTTCTAAAAACCAATATTTAGTAATTGCTTTCAATATAACTATTTACAAAAACCAATATTACTGATTATCAACAACATGCGAAGACTCTAAAAATGCTAGAGTTACTTTATGCGACAGTTGAGTAGAATTCACTGTGCTACAAATACAAAAAGTAACCTAATAAGTAATTCTGATAAATCATGCTAAAATTGGTCGGTTTTAACATTCAGTCGAAATAAAAATTAAATCTTTCAAGTATAGTTTTAAGAACATCAAAATAAGCCTTGCTTATTCATAAAAAATCCTATCTAGAGTTGCACTAAAAGATGTAATTTGCACCCCATATTACTCAATACATACAATTAGAAATTTATAAAAATGATGAAAGATCACGAGTTTTTTATGAGAAGAGCCATTGAAATGGCAGCAAAAGGAATGAACTCTAATGCAGGTGGCCCTTTTGGTGCTGTAGTTGTAAAAGACGGAGAAATTATTGCCGAAGGTCATAATAAAGTAACCTCTACAAATGATCCTACTGCACACGCAGAAATGGTTGTTATACGAGATGCCTGTAAAAAATTAAGTACTTTTCAACTTACAGATTGTATTATTTACACCTCTTGCGAGCCTTGCCCTATGTGTTTTGGTGCCATTTATTGGGCTAGACCAAAAGCAGTTTATTACGGTTGCGATAAAGCAGATGCAAAAGCGATTGATTTTGACGACCAATTTATTTATGACGAATTAGAAGTGGGCATGCAAGATAGACAGATTCACTTCAAACAAATGTTACAAGAAGAAGCTGTTGAAGTTTTTAATAACTGGGCATCAAAACATGATAAGACCAAGTATTAGAGTAGCTACCAAAAACAGACAATACATTTTAAGGGGTGATTTCCAGTTGAAACCAGATGACTATGACCGAAAAAGAGAAGATGATCAATGGCGAAGTTTATGATTCTCGTGACGCGGAACTCCTTAAAATGTACCATAGGGCCCGTAAAATATTACAGGCCTATAACACCTTGGACTCAGAACTATTAGAAGAAAGGGAGCGGCTTTTAAACGAGTTGCTTGCACAAAAAGCTTCTGGCGTATGGATTGAGGCTCCCTTTTTCTGTGACTATGGAAGTAATATTTCTATAGGTGAAAACACTTTTGTGAACACCAATTGTATGTTTATTGATAACAATACCATTACAATTGGCAAAAATGGGTTAATTGCCCCTTTTGTACAAATCTACACCGCCACCCACCCCATAAAAGCAACGGACCGAATTATTGAAGAAAAGAATGCTGCCCGTTATTTAACCCATACCAAACCAGTTGTAATTGGTGATAATGCGTGGATTGGAGGCAACACGGTTATTTTTCCCGGTGTAACTATTGGCAACAACGTAACCATAGGCGCAGGAAGTGTTGTTACCAAAGACCTACCAAATGATGTTCTTGCTTACGGTAATCCTTGCAAAGTAATTAAAGCCCTTTAACCAAAAGTGCTTCATTAGCATTCTTTTTAACTAACCATTAGAAAGGTTTTGGTTTATTTTACGACCCATATAGACATCTATATGATTTTGTTATGCCACAGGAAATAGAGAATATAGTTTTCTCAAGATTTGTAAATCAACCCGTTCCTTTTGAGCTAATTTCACTACAAGAACTCTATGATAGATGTGGGCGAAGTTCGTATGACCTATCCGTTCCGCATAGAATAGAGTTTCACTGTTTAATTGTTATAACAGCAGGGACCAGTACGCACAAAGCAGATTTTAAAGAAGAACTTTTATTTCCCGGTATAATTCTTCCCATTACAAAAGGACAAGTGCATTCTTTTAACAAAGAACTCACGGTAGAAGGCTATGTTATTTCTTTTGATGAAACGTTTATAATGCATAACATTAGTGAGAAAAACCTATTCCACTTCTTGCACCTTTACCATTCACCGTCCATACATATTGGCCAAGAAAATTTGAGTACCATTCAACCTTATGTAGAAATTCTATCGGCAGAACTTAATAGTGAAAAATTAAACTTAAAATCAGAATTTTTACAATCGGCACTTATGCTTCTTCTGCTTCAAATTAAACGTTTGTCCATCTACCAACACAAGACTTTTGAGAGTCAGAAGTTTAAGGATTTTATCAAATTCAAACAGCATATATGTACACATTATAAAGAAAACCATAATGCTAAAGAGTATGCAAATATGATGCAAGTAAGCTATAAATATCTAAATGATATTTGTAAAGAAATAACCGGAAATACAGCAAAAGCGTTTATAAACAATTGGCTTCTATTGGAAATTAAAAGAACCATTTCCGAAAACAAATACAACTCCCAAGAAATTGCCTATAAGTTAGGTTTTAAAGAACACTCCAACTTTATTCGGTTCTTCAAAAAGCATACGGGCACTACTCCCAGTAAATTTAAAATTGCATAGTCGGTTCGATATTGACTACAATTACAATAGAATAGATAATTTAAAACATAAGGTGTCCGTCTAATTTTGTCTTTATAAAACTATTTAAATGACACTTTTAGAACAGACGGAAAAGGTACGCCAAAATGTAATGAACAGGATGCCACAGCCTATTATTGAAAACTTTAAAAACGATATTCAACAACTTCGCGACAATAAGCTCAAAGAAAAAGCATTACAGGTAGGGAATCACATACCAAACGCTGTTTTTACCGATATTGAAGGTAATGATATTCAACTGGAAAGCCTTCTCTCAGCGGATTATTTGATACTTAATTTTTATAGAGGTGGGTGGTGCCCCTATTGCAATATGGAACTTAGGGAGTATGAACGGTTAAAAACCGAATTTCAAAGTTACGGGGCGAACATTTTGGCCATTAGCGCAGAGGTTCCACAATTAGCAGCACAGACCCACGAAAAAAACGAAATCACCTATACGCTTGTAACGGATAAGAATGCTGTGTTCATGAAAGAGGTAGGCATCTTATTTTCAATAAGTGAAAAAGCTAAAAAAGACTACGTTGGATTTGGTATGGATTTAAAAAAAATACATGGAAATGAAAACTTTGAACTTCCTGTACCGGCCATTTATGTAATAGATAAAAGTTTAAAAATAGTTTTCGTACACATTGAAGAAGACTACATGACCCGTTTAGAACCTACGGAATTATTGAAAAAACTTAAGAACAAGCAAATTTAATACAGATGAAAAAAGACAAAACTGTTTACTGGCTATCAACAACACTTCTATGCCTTTTATTTATAATGGGGGCAATGATGTATATATTCAACTATCCAAGAGCTGAGAGTTTCTTTATTAATTTAGGCTTCCCTACATGGATAATCTACCCCCTAGCGACCTTAAAAATAATTGCCCCCATTGTTATTCTTGTTCGAAAATCCCTTTTCTTAAAAGAACTGGCCTATGCAGGCTTTGTTTTTGACGCATTATTGGCTCTTGTAGCACATTTAATGGTACGTGATGGCGAGTATCTTTTCGCTATTCTGGCCCTATTTTTCACTGTTATATCTTGGATTTACGACAGGAAAGTATTTGGCAAGTTAACGCAACAGTTTACCGTCCACTAAATAACTTATCCCCCAATATAGCTTCATTTAAAAAGGAAAGACCGCATACAGTACGGTCTTTCCTTTTGTTTACTACTACTTGAAAAAGGTATTACCTTTCTATTTCAAATACTTAATCTGTAATGGAAACTGGAGCTTTTTTGAAAACTCGGTCAAATAATTTTCCCACTCCTTGGCATTGGAAAATTGTCCGCTTTCTTTCCAAGTAAAGCCAGCATAGTATACTACATAACCTTCTTGTACATTTAGTTGTGTGTATACATTGTTTTCATCTTGTTTACCGTTTTGATACTCTTCTACCTGCAATATCATTTCAGGATCAGAAACAATAGCAGTCCCCAATTCAGACTCTTCATGAGGTTGATAATAACTTACATAACCCTTATCCCTACTAACACTAATTTTACCATCGTTCTCGTGCATGGTCAAACCTGCAGAAATATGGTCCGTTCCTTTAACTTTAATTTTAAAACGAGAGAGGTTAGAACCATAATCCAATGATATATGCTTTTCTTCCGTAATAACATCTTCCCCAGCATTCCAATCCGCATATTTTAAAACAAAACTTGTTCTAATAGGACCTGTAGTTAGCCTTTTATAGCTTACAAAATTCTTTGAAATATGGTACGCGCTATCTTTTTTAACCGCAATACCACCTACGCCCCTGCTCACCCCAACATGAAAATTATCCAGTCCTTCGCCCGTATCTTCATGATAGGTACCATCGGTTTCCAGCTCTTTCTTGTACCATTTATTAATAATAGGATAATCTACCTTTTTCAACCATGCGTCTATTCCTGAAGATAATGTGCCTCCTGGTAGACCATCTTCAATCAATTTTTGCGCCGTTGGACCATAGGTTCTAAAAGCTACACGATTATTCTCCCATGCATAATCATCTGTACGCTCGGGAACAAAGCGCGAATAACAAGCTGGATCATTCTCAACCTCCACAATCTCTTCAGATGGAACTATCTCAAAAGTTTTAGTTGCTTTAACTTCAATATTAGGCTGAAACAAAAGTTGGTCAAAATGCCCGTCTCCATCAACATCCACAGCCTGAGAGGTTATTTTCGTTTTTGTAGAAAAATCAATGAGTTCATAGGATTTAGCCGATGCTAGAACTCCTTCTGTAAAAGGAACGGCATTCAAATCTATTTCTACCGTTTCAAAAGACCGAGGTTCGTTTAGAGGATTCTCAATCTGTACCTGATAGGTTTCTTCTTTTGCCTCCGAACAACCAAATTGCATTAATGCCCCACAAACTCCTACTGCTGCTAGTAAATGTTTTTTCATGTATCTATTTTTCGTTGGATGGTTTTCCTATTGTGGCCAAAATACCACCGTCTACATAAAGAATATGTCCGTTTACAAAATTGCTTGCTTCTGAACTTAAAAAGATAGCCGCCCCTTGAAGCTCGTTGGGGTCCCCCCATTTAGCAGAAGGTGTTCTATTAATTATAAACTCATTGAACGGATGCCCGTCAACCCGAATAGGTTCTGTCTGTGACGTAGCAAAATATCCTGGTCCAATTCCGTTTACTTGAATATTATGTTTGGCCCACTCCGTAGCCATATTCTGGGTAAGCATTTTCAAACCTCCTTTTGCCGCCGCATAAGCCCCTACGGTATTTCTACCCAGTTCGCTCATCATGGAACAGATATTAATAATCTTGCCCTCTTTACGTGCTATCATACTTTTGACTACATGTTTTGAAACAATAAACGGACTCACCAAATCAACATCTATCACCTGTTTAAAATCCGACACTTCCATGTCTTCAAGTGGTGTTCTTTTGATAATACCCGCGTTGTTCACAAGAATATCAATCTCTCCTACTTCCTTCTGTATTTTTTGAATCGCCTCTATTACTGCCTGCTCATTGGTTACATCAAATTTATAGCCATGGGCAGTAATGCCTTCTTTTTCATACACTTTAAGTGCCTCATCTATTTTTTCTTGTGATGAGTTTCCATTCACAATTAGTGTAGCTCCTGCATTACCCAAACCTTTGGCCATGGCCATACCCAAACCGTGTGTACTGCCCGTTACTAGGGCTACCTTTCCTTTTAAATCAAATAACGAAATACTCATATCTATCTTAGTTCTGTAATTTTTGCTACATCCATATCATTATAATCAAGGTTCTCACCAGCCATACCCCAAATAAAAGTATAGTTAGAAGTTCCCGAGCCACAGTGAATTGACCATGGTGGAGAGATTACCGCTTGGTGGTTGTGCATCCAAATATGACGGGTTTCTTGAGGTTGTCCCATAAAATGACATACGGATTGATTTTCAGGCACATCTGTATAAAAATAAACTTCCATACGACGATCATGAACGTGAGCTGGCATGGTATTCCAAACGCTTCCCGTTTTTAATTCTGTCATTCCCATTTGAAGCTGGCAGGTAGTAACGATACCTCCAATTATCATTTGGTTTACGGTCCTGTGATTGGCCGTTTCCAAACTACCCAACTCTAATTTATTGGCCTCTGCCCTACTCACTTTTTTTGTAGGATACGAAGCGTGTGCCGGAGCAGAATTGAAATAGAACAGAGCAGGCTCATTTGCATTGTCGCTCTTAAAAATAACTTCCTTAGCACCTGACCCAATATATAATGCATCTTTATGCTCTATTTTATAGGAGGTTCCATCTACTTCTATGCTTCCGGTAGCTCCTACATTTATTATCCCTATTTCTCTTCGTTCTAAGAAGTAGCCAGATTTTAATGGGTCTATTGCTTCAAGCTTTAATGAAGTTTTAGGAACGGCAGCTCCCGTAATATATCTGTCATAATGGGAATAGGTCATCTTTACCTTTCCTATTTCCATTAAGTTTTCAATTAAGAACTCATCTCTTAATTGTGTAGTATCATACTCCTTTACTGCTTCGGGGCTAGAAGCATAACGTGTTTCGTAATTTAATTCCATATCTAAAAACAGTTTCGTTTATGTTTTCGTTTCAACTCTATTTTCTGAAGGATAAAAGTACTTTTTAACAGTCCAACCGTACGGGGCATATAGTCCAAAAAACGGGGGCTAATCATTCAATACTGCCTATTCATGGGGCTGGAGGGCATCACTGGAAATTATAGCTTAGAAATTTCTGAAAAGAATCACTAACTTTTACCTTTTATAACACCATATATAGAATGAAGTTTAATTTAGTTCTTATTGTTCTCCTTAGCTTTCTTGAAAACCTTCAAGCACAAATACCTTACAAGACGGCCAATGAATTGAATTTCAAAAATTATGCTACCGAAGAGGGGCTATCCCAACGTTCGGTAGTGGCCATCGCACAAGATACCCGAGGGTACTTGTGGTTTGGCACACGTTACGGACTCAATAGGTTTGATGGACACGAATTCAAAAATTATTATTATGATGCCACAAATGAAAATAGCCTAAGCAATAGCTGGATCAAAGTATTATTTAAGGATGATAGCGGTACTATCTGGGTGGGAACCAAAAATGGTTTAAACACTTATAATCCCCAAACCGATAGTTTTGACCGTGTACAAATATCTAATCAAGAAAACAGGCCTTTTAATGGAGAAATATATGATATTATTTCTGACGGAAACGAAGGAATATGGGTAGCTGCTGATATTGGTTTAATGCACGTAAATTCCAATTCTAAAGAAGTTAAAAATTTCAACGAGTTACATGAGCCCATCAAGCTAGAATCCAATAGAGCACTATCACTTCTAAATTTAGAAAATGCCTTGTGGATAGCTACCTCAAAAACAATCCATTTATACAACAAGCAAGAAAATAAAATTCAAACATACGGTTATCCAAAAGACCAATCTCCCGAAAGCACAAAGAACTATCATACCGTACTTTTCCAAGATAAGTCCGGGAGCATTTGGTTAGGTCATGACGGTGGACTTGCGAAACTTGATAAAGAAAATCTGGAATTTATAGATGTTAAGGATGATAAAAACGCAAAACTAATTGAAAGTCCAGTCCGTACTATTTATGAAGACGATGAACAAAATCTCTGGATTGGATCCTACAATGGCCTATATCTCTTGAACAAAGCAACAAATGAGCTAATTCATTATAATAACAATCCAGAAGACCCAGAAAGTGTTAGCCAAAAATCCATTTACAAAATAACAGAAGATTCTAGAGGAGATCTTTGGATTGGCACATGGGCCGGTGGAGTTAACTACTTAAACCGAAAATCCAATGTTTTTAAAAACTACCAAATAGGTTCCAATGGTTTAAATTATCCGGTTGTAAGTTCTATTGTAGAAACTAAAGAAAAAAACTTATGGGTCGGCACTGAGGGTGGCGGACTCAATTACTTCAATACAGCTAAGAATACTTTTAAACATTTTGTTCATGATGAAGGTGATAAAAACTCCATATCCAGCAATAATATAAAAGCGATTGTAAAAGATAATAACAACAATTTATGGATTGCCACACACAACAAAGGGCTTTCATATGCTTTGCTAGAAAAACAAGGCCCTTCATTTAAAGATTGGGTGGACAAAACACATACGTTTTCCAACTTTTCTACCAATAGGGCCACTTCTTTAATAGAAGACACGGCTAATAACCTTTGGGTAGGAACAGATAATCGTGGGTTAAACTATTATGATACCAAAACGGGGAAAAGTTTTAGAATTGCTGACCCTAATAATATATTGGGCACTTTCATTAGTGTAATTATACAAAGCCCGAAAGAAAAAGTCCTTCTTGTTGGTGGTGAAAACGGACTTGGCTCAATTTCTATTGACACCAAAGTAATAGAACCTATTAAATTTAAAGAAGGCACCAATACTCCGTACGATATTCATAAAGTAATTAGTATTTACCCTCAATCCGGCACCCAATTATGGATAGGTACAGAAGGCGACGGACTCTATTCATATAACCTTAAGTCTAAAAAAACGATTAGGTATGGAATAAACAATGGGCTCCCAGACGAAGTAGTTTACGGTATTCTTCCCGATGACCAAGGTTATATCTGGCTTAGTTCAAACAAAGGGTTGAGCAGGTTGAATACTTCAACGAATGAAATAAAAAACTACTCACAATCAGACGGTTTAGTTAACAATGAATTTAATTATGGAGCCTACTTAAAGACCAAAAAAGGAGAGCTGGTTTTTGGGGGAGTTAATGGTTTTACCGTTTTCGACCCTAAAAAAATAGAACAAGATTCTTTCATTCCACCTGTGTTAATCGAGAATCTGAAAATAGCCAACACCATCCAAAAAAAAGTAGACCACAATTCTTCTAAATTTAAGTTGGCACACAATGAAAACGATATAAGTATTGATTACGTAGCGCTGGACTATTCTAGACCAAAAAATAACCAGTATGCGTATATGCTAAAAGGATTTGATTCTAAATGGCAATTTGTTGGCAACCAAACAAAAGCCACCTATACCAATCTAGATTCTGGCAGCTACACTTTTCTTGTAAAAGCTTCTAACAGTGATGGAGTCTGGAATGGAAAAATTGCCTCTTTAGAAATCCAAATAAAACCGCCTTATTGGCTTACTTGGTGGGCGTATTTAATTTACGCGATTTTATTAGCGGGTGCTTTTTTATTGATAAGAAGGTACACCCTTATTCGCATTAAAGAACGTCATGATTTAAGGAAAGAGCGGCAAGAAAAAACACAGATTCAGGAGTTAAATCAGTTAAAATTACAGCTTTTTACCAATATTTCACATGATTTTAGAACACCGCTAACCCTTATCACCGCACCGTTGCAGCGCCTTATCGAAGAAAAGAAAGGTGATGAACAGATGCAAAGACAACTAACTGGAATGCAGCGAAATGCACGCATATTACTTCAACTTATAAATCAGCTTTTAGATTTCAGAAAGGCCGAAAATGGAAAGTTGAAATTGGCTTTTTCCAAAAATGATTTAATTCCTTTTATAGAAGAAACAAAAGCCTCTTTTAACGACTTGGCAAAAGATAAAGCTATTCAATTTGAATTAGCGGTACCAGACCCTCCATTAGAAGTTTGGTTTGACCGTATTGAGATGAAAAAGGTCGTTTTAAATATTTTAAGTAATGCATTTAAATTTACCCCTCCCAATGGCAAAATAAGTATCGAAATTACAACGGAGCATAATGAGGTAAACATTAAAATAAAAGACTCCGGAAGAGGCATCCACAAAAAAGATATCGAATTTGTTTTTGACCGCTATTTTCAACTAGGCCAGAAAAACGATTTACGTTCTGGAACGGGCGTTGGTCTTGCGTTGGCGAAAGATATTGTTGTACTTCACCAAGGTCAAATAAAAGTAGAAAGCGAGCTTGGCCATGGTTCTTGTTTCATCATTAGCCTACCCTTAGGAAAAGAACATATACAACCAGAAGACCTCAGTTATGAGGAGCATACCAATGAAACAGACCCATTAGACTACTATGACCCATCCATCTTAAAATCTAATTGGGTAAAAGATGAAATAGATAATGAAGCCGAAGTCCATTTTGATGACCACAAACAGACTATTTTAATTGTTGAGGACAATGTTGAAGTGAGAGCTTTTGTAAAAGGTATTTTTAATGATGAATTCAATGTACTTGAAGCAAATAATGGAGTTTCAGGAATTCATCTAGCAAAGAACAAAAGCATAGATTTAATTGTTAGTGATGTAATGATGCCGGAAATGGATGGTATTGAAATGTGCGAAGCCTTAAAGTCTGATGTACTTACAAGTCACATTCCCGTCATTCTTCTCACAGCTAGAACCTCTTCCAAAATTCAAAAAATAGGTTTTGAGACAGGTGCCGATGCTTACATTACCAAACCTTTTGAAGCCGATTTATTAAAACTACAGGCGCAAAACCTTTTAGCTACCCGAAAAAAACTTGCCAAGAAATTTAGAACGGATTTGGCATTAGAACCAAGCGAACTAGAGCTAGTATCTACGGACGAAGTCTTTCTAAAAAATGCTATGGATATTGTTGAGAAAAACATCTCTAGTACCGAGCTCAATGCAACCTTCCTTAGTGAGAATATCAATATGAGCCAATCGGTTTTATACCGGAAACTTAAAGCACTAACAGGGAATACCATTTCTGAATTTATTAGAGGCGTACGCTTAAAAAGGGCTGGTCAGCTTCTACGAGAAACCGAACTGAATATTAACGATGTAGCTTATGAAGTAGGTTTTAATGATATTAAATATTTTAGGTCTTGTTTCAAAAAAGCGTACGGAAAAACACCCTCAGCCTATAAAAAACAGACCGCTTTGAACTCTGAGAGCATATGAAAATCTTAAAATCCCCCATTATTAACCCATTTATACCCCTTTCAAAAACAATATCGGCGGTAGTTTAGCTTTAATCAAATCTAGCTTTTAAAAACCCTTAAAGAAGGTCATAAAGAAAAGCTTATAACATGAACAAATGAATATAAAAAACTACCTATCTATCGCTGTCGTGATTGTTCTTTTGAATAGTTGTGTCACCAAAACCAACACTGTTACCAAAACAGAAGTTACAAAAACAAATGCTATTAATGTAGATGCAGTTTTGGCAGATGCAGAGAAACAACTAGCCCTACAAACAGCAATTGCAGAGAGCCAAAATAAAATACCCAGAACGGTTACTGCAGACGGGGAAATGCATTGGGCTCACCAAAATTTTGACTGGACGGAAGGTTTCTTTCCCGGTAGTCAATGGTTTCTTTACCAAGCTACAAATAACGAAATTTGGAAAACAAGAGCAGAGAAATCCCAGGCTTTATTTGAAGAGCATAAATTTAGAAAGACCAACCATGATTTAGGCTTTGTCTTTAACAACTCCTTTGGACACGGTTACGAGCTAACGGGCAATGAAGATTTTAAAGCTGTAATGATTGAAGCTGCAAAATCTCTTTCCACAAGATTCAATCCTACAGTAGGTTGTATCCAAAGTTGGGATGTTGACCGCGGATGGCAGGCAGAAAGAGGCTGGAAGTACCCTGTAATCATTGATAATATGATGAATCTTGAGCTACTTTTTAAAGTTTCAGAATTTACTGGAGACCCTAAATACAAAGAGATAGCTATTGCACATGCAAACACCACTCTAAAGAATCATTTTAGAGCAGATAACAGTTCCTACCACGTAGTAGATTACGACCCTGAAACGGGTGAAGTACGCTTCAGGCATACCGCTCAAGGCACGGCCCATGAAAGCGCTTGGACCAGAGGCCAGGCTTGGGGTCTATATGGTTACGCTCTCTGTTACCGCTATACTAAAGACCCAGCGTATTTAGATATGGCCAAGAAAATAGCCAGCTACATTATCAACCAAAAGAATCAAAAAAATGGTATCCCTTATTGGGATTATGATGCTGAAAATATTCCCAACGAACCTTACGATGTATCTGCAGCATGTGTTACGGCTTCGGCCTTGCTGGAGTTAAACACCAACACCAATGATGCTTACAAGGCTGATGTTGAGCGAATTTTGACTTCCCTAGCTACAGATGAGTTTACTGCTGAAATAGGAACTAATCATAATTTCATCCTGAAACATAGCGTAGGAAGCATTCCGCATAACGCAGAAATAGATGTACCGCTCAATTACGCAGATTACTACTACTTGGAAGCTTTGCTTAGATATAAAGAACAATATGAAAAATAGAGGTAGTTTCTCCATAACCTTGTTTCTCCTTTTTACTTGTTCACTGGCAATAAACTGTGCTGCACAAGAAAGTAACGTATGGTTGAATTACAAAAATGCCGCCCAGAACAACACTGAACCTATACTCCCTAACTTTTCCTATGCGGGCTATAGGTTTAGTGAAACGGGGATTCCCGAGGCAGCTCACAAGGTTTTTAATGTTCAAGATTTTGGAGCGATACCAGATGATGGTATATCGGACAAGAAAGCTATTATTAAAGCGATTGAGGCCGGAGAGGCAAACGGTAGTGGAATTATCTATTTTCCTACCGGAAAGTACCTTATCAACTCTAAAATCGATGATTTAAATACTATTAAAATAACTTCTTCTAACATTGTTTTAAGAGGCCCAAAAGATGTATCTGAAAAAGCGACATTATTTTTTGAACAAGATATGCCTCCCACAGTACCTAAAAACTTATGGACATCACCATACGCCATACAAACTAGAACAACGGAAGAAAGTACGTTCATAACAGATATAACGGGTTCTGCCAGAAGAGAAACCCACACCATACAGGTGGCGAATGCTTCTAAAATTAGAAAAGGGGATTGGGTCATTGTTCAGGTAAAAGATAACGACCCCAAATTTGTGGAACAGGATATTCACCCCCTACCCTTAAACCCCAAATGGACGTCGATAATTGAAGACGGTGTACAGGTTAATGAACGGCACAAAGTTGCGTCCGTATCGGGGAACAAAATAACTTTTGTAGACCCCATTCATTATAATATTTCTGAACAGCAGGATTGGAAACTATATACTTTCCCGCATTTATCAGAAGTAGGTTTTGAGAATTTGACCTTTGAAGGGAATTGGAAAAAAGATTTTGTACACCACCGCTCCGCACGGGATGATGGCGGATGGAGCATATTAAACCTGACCGGATTAGTTGATTCTTGGGTGAAAAACTGCACATTTACCAATGTTAACAGAGCCATTTACTTTTCACATTGTGCAGCTACAACTGCTCTAAACCTCGTCATTGATGGTAAGATTGGACATAGTGCCGTTAGTGTAGGCGGTGGTTCTACGGGTGTACTTCTTGCCTTTATTAATGACAAGGCCGGTATGCAGCATGCATCCGGCGTAGGTGGCGGAAGTACTACGGGCACGGTAATTTGGCGTTCAAAACATCCTGCCCACAGCAGTTTTGAATCGCATGCCTCACAGCCAAGGTCTACACTTTTTGATAATATTGAAGGTGGATTTTTTAGTGGAAGGGCCGGTGGAGCAGTTAAAAACCTTCCCAACCATGGCAGGTATCTTGTTCTTTGGAATTATAATGAAACTGATGAGGCCGAAACCAATTTTCCGTTCGTTGCCAAGCACATGGAATATTGGCGGGTCGTCCCCCCAATAGTTGTTGGGTTTCATGGTGCTGGTACCACTTTCAAACCAGACGAAGTGCAACTGGTAGAAAGTTTAAACACACCTGTTCAACCAGAATCGCTATTTGAAGCTCAGTTAGAATTAAGATTGGGCAAATTACCCAAATGGATACAAGACCTAAAAAACAGTTTACCTAAGGAATAAAGAATACGTTCTATGAAAAAAATAGTACTACTTACCCTTACCCTACTGGCATTTGGTTGTAAAGAAGAAAAAAAACCAGAAATAATACAAACAGAAACCAAAGCCCCTAATGTTCTAATTATTTATCCGGACCAATTAAGGCGTTACAGCGCAGGGTTCTGGTCCAAAGAAAAATATAGAGATCATGTCATAGGAAAACCTGATCCCGTGGTTACTCCCCATATTGATAAATTGGCCGAAAACGGCGTGGTTTTTACGCAAGCGGTCAGCAACTTTCCGCTTTGTAGTCCCGCACGAGGCATGATTTTATCAGGGAGGTATCCAGAACAAAACGGAATTTGGAACAACTGTAGAAAGGATCGGGACGAAAGTTTACGTGATGACATTGAAACAATAACCGACCTGTTCTATGACGCTGGTTATAATACTTCCTATTTCGGCAAATGTCATTGGTTGAAAAACGAGCCCTTATTTGACGAAAAAGGAACATACGTAGGTTCTACCGAAAAACCTGGCGGAAACTACATCAATAGGTATGACACCTATGTTCCCCCAGGAAAATCCAGACATAGTATAGAATATTTTTATCAATCTATCAGGGATACGCACTATAACCCATTGGTCTATAGTAATGACCCAAATGCTATTGACGGCAAGAAGGATGGTGAATTGCACGAACCCAAGGCTTTCACACCAAAAATTGAAGCCGAAAAAATTAAAAACTATCTTCAGAATAAAGATAACCTACGTGATTCCAAAAAGCCTTTCTTTTTAATGTGGTCACTCAATCCTCCCCACAATCCTTGGGACGATGAGAATACGGACATGGAAACCCTTGCCAAATACTACAATAAAGAAAAATATCCACAAGACAGCCTATTGGCCGTACGTGATAATGCCGATTTAAAAGTTGCCAGCTATGTGCGTCATTATTTTGCTAACCTTACCAGTGTAGATAATTATATTGGTCAAGTATTGGAGACCTTAGAGGAAATAGGAGAACTTGATAATACTATTATACTTTTTAGTTCTGATCATGGCGAAATGCTAGGAAGCCACAGTAAAGAAGGTAAAAATGTATTTGAAACCGAGTCATTGGCAATCCCCTTTATTGTGCATTGGCCAAAAGGCTTGCAGGGCGGTACTATAAACGATGTCCTCTTTGGTGGCCCAGATGTATTACCAACCGTAATGGGCTTGGCAGGGTTGAGCAAAAACGTACCGGAAGCTATTGAAGGAATTGACTTTTCTTCTCTTTTGACAGATTCCAACGAAAAAACAGTTCAAAAACCTGAAGGGATTCTACTCATGCTCGCCAATTCCCGAGGCATACTCTCCAATAGATACACACTTTGTGTTGACCAGAAAAAGCAAGGAGAATCTAAAACGAAAAGTCTACAAGAAGTTTATATCTACGATAATCAAGAAGACCCGTATCAGCTTAAAAAGCTTAGTTTAGAAGAACGACCAGAAGTGGCCGCAAACCTTTTAAGCATACTCGGGAAAGAGCTTAAAAGAACCAATGACCCTTGGTATCAACAAAAAAAGTTCAAAGATGTTATCCGGTACGAATAGTAAACCGTTTCATCTTTGAACTTTATTATACTTAAAACTCAATTTATCTCCAACAAACCTTTAACGAATAAGCTAAAGTTTAGGTCCATCCTAGAAATAGCTCCCTACTCGTTAGACTCTTAATAAGAACGTGATAGTATACATATTACTATCACGTTCGTTGTAAAGAGGAATGCAATCCTATGTATTCTTCGTTTAATGGTTATTTTGCTCTTCTAATTAAAATAGCCCAGTCTTGTTGCTTTTTATCTGGAGATTTTCCTAAATCTACAACTGCACCACCAGATACTTTTTTGACTTTAGATTTTCTTAGGTCTCCTCCTTTTTTAGGATTGAACCATAATACTTCAAAATCTCCGGTAGCATTAGATAAATCTAATTTAGATGTTGGAACTGAATTAAGATACACTACATATACTTCGTTTTCTTTTGCCAAACAGTACACGGTATTTTTATTCTCCTTATTACCAACAAGGTCATTTCTGTTTTCAGTTTCCCAAAACGGAATATCGTTGTTTTTTAAGAAGTCCACTGCATGAACGGCTTGGTCCCAAAACAGGTCTCTTGAACGGTAATCTTCACAAGAAAGGTCTGAATGAGGATGTGCATATCCAAAATACCATTCATTACCCCATCCACCTGCCATAAACGTACCCCATAAGGCATTTCTACGTGCGTTATCATGATCAGGATTTTCAGCATCCGTAATTAACGAATGTTGTGCGTCACCGGGTTCATCAACTGCAACGGCCCATTGAAAACCAGCTTCTTTAGATGCTTTCAACCAACGCAATACTTGTCCGTGCACGCGACTAAAATCCTCTTTATTTGTCTGAACAGATGGTCCTGTAAGTCCGCTTTCAGGTCCTAACAAATCCTCAAACTCAACACCATTGTGGATAACCAAATGATGGTGATACGGGTCGTTCTTTTTAAAGTACGTTGTCATTGCCAAACGCTGCTCCTCTTCTTGTGGAGGTGTAGTTGGATTCGTTACCCATTCCCCATTTTCTTCACAAAGATTCCAGTTCAAGGCTAAATGATGCCCAAAACGTGCCATTAGTTCACGGTAGTATAATTTGGTATATGCTCCTACTCCTCCGTTATCCAAAAGCCCTTGATTCTCTACTTCAAACATTTTAAAATGAAGGAAAAGACCCAGTTCCTGAGCATGTTCGAATATAATTTCCCATTGGTCCATTTTTGAAACATCTATTCTATCATAGGTGTCATAATCCGTATACGGAAATACATTCTGATCATCACCTGCAATATTATTGGTCAAAAATGAAACCGAGTTCAGCCCTTTTGAAGCTAAATAATTTAAAGCGCCAATAATGGCCTTACCCTTACCGTTTTTCCAAGTAGGGTCATTTTTCTTATAATCATGTATATGTGCAGACCAGGTTTTAACCATTTCATCTTTATGCCCATCATCCTTAAAAGTACCGTCTAGGTCTACGTAGGACAGAAAATTTTCTGGCGCATCAGGACCTTGCTTTAAGAAATACTCGCCTGTTTCGGCAAATTTCAAGTAACGCTCTCCTACATATTGCAACCTTCCTTTAGCTCTAAAATCGTTTCCGGTCTTATCTGTTTTTTCAATATTGAAAGTACCACGGGCACCATCCATATAGGAACCGCTTAAACCTGTATCAGGTTTTGTGCTTACCGCTGAATAATTTCCTTTTCTAAAGTCAACATCATAAGTCCACTCTCCTATTTCATCTGGAGCAAAATGCACACGCCACTTATTTCCTTGCTCTGAAGATGACTGTCCGGCATCACCATCTGCTGCATAATAACCAGGCACTACAAATGATTTACCACTTTGTTTATGCGAAAATGTCACATTAAAGCGATAGTTCATAAACGGATTGTAATCTGCTTCTTCAGAAGTATTTGGGCCATCAAAAGTTAGCGTTACTTTATGCCATTTTTTTAGTTCTCCCGTAATTTGCATATTAGTTAGAGCCGCCATTTTTTGCTGTAGCTCTTCTAATAATTTTTTACCCGTTCCTGCTTCAACAACTACCAAACCACTCCATCGGGCGCGGCTAAACTCTTTACCATCCCTGCTCTTTGGAACTGCCTTTACCCCTATTTCATCATTTGCATTCAGCTTAATATTAGCGTATACTTTTACATACTCTAAGCCTTCTTCAAACATGTTACTGCTTAATGGAGTTCTAAAATCCTTAAAGGTTTCAGCATTCTTTTTTAACGTGTATATAGAACGACCGTCGTTTTCACCAACAGTAAATAACACCACGTCATATTCACCTTCTGCCCCGTCAAAAGAAAGGGAAGCTTCTGCCTCCTCATGCTCTTCTGGGTTTATAGCCAACCATTTTTTATCATTATAAAAAGCATTCTTCGTGTTCTTAAATGTTTGTGCTGGGTAAATTTTAGCACTTGGTCTTACTTCTTTAACCATAGCTAATAAATCTTGGCTACCATCGGTAGCAGATTCATTTGTATGCTCAGGATGATAATTAGTATCCTTAGTAAATATAAATTGGTCCATTTCAAAACCATCCTCACGCATACTAAATTGAATATCATGCTCACCAGCTTTATCAATATCTATGTAAATAAACCCTGGAATACCACAATGTCTTTCTTCGGTACGTTGGCTATTTCCCCACGTCCAAGAATCCTTACCGTCGCACCATTGCATACGCTGCCCACTTTCAGGCCAAGTACCATCCACACCTACATGAACACCATTATCTTCTGTGCCTGTGCTGTATGCACGAACCCAAACATAATATCTTCCAGCCTCAGAGAAATTTACTTTATAATGTAAAATCCCCATTTTTCCTGCTTCATTGGAAAAATTTTCTCCAACAATCAACTTATCGTCGTGATTCGTACGTGTATCTGGTAAAATCTCAATATATCTTTCACCATTAGCTGCCTTAAAATGTAAATTTTGGTCAGTGCTCTTCAACTTAGCCCCATATGCCGCATCTATAACATACCACTTACGTTTATCCGAATTAGTTTGCTTATAAAAATCTTCGGCTTCCACAACAACCTGACCATTAGCCACATTGTTTACCTTAGGCTGATTTGCCTGTGCTTGAAAAAAACTTAACGACAGAGCGAGTAAGAAGTGATTTTTAAAAATAGACTTCCATTTTTGATGTTTCATAGGTGTTCTTTTTCCTGTTTATTGATGTTGTACTACTAGTAACCTTCTTGAGGTAAATCTTGTTTTTTTTTAGTGATAAACTGTATCTTTATATCATATAACTGAAGCTAAACAAATTAGACAATTTCCTTTCTTAAAATAAGAGTTACAACTTAATTTTTAATAAGAAATGCGCATTGCGCAAAATTTGCGCTTAATTCGTAAAAATTCATTTATTAGTGGCAATAATACACTAAAACATACAATAATAAGGAATAAATCATCAATACAACACATTTACATTGCGCAAATTTGTGCAAAAATATATTGTTTCCGTAACTAATCGTGATTTTGGTAGTGAGATGAATTAGCTTATTTCGTAAGCTATTTCATAAGCCTCGTACTAAGGATGCAATGTTTCTTTACAATTTGCTCTTTTTAATTTTTAAAGCTATTATTTATAAACTACAGATTTTGAAAAAGTATCTATCTATAGTACTTATTTTCTTTGCGATAACCGCAGGTGCACAAAACACCTTCTCCAGGACTTTAAAACTAATGGGGAGCCGGTTTGATGTTACCGTAGTAGCAAAAGACTCCACTGAAGGAAATGAAAATATAGATTTGGCTGTTGCCGAAATTTCTAGAATAGAAAATTTAATTTCTTCTTGGAATCCAGCAACGCAAACCTCTGCAATTAATATAAATGCCGGTCAAAACCCGGTTAAGGTTTCTCCTGAGCTTTACAGCTTAATAGAGAGAGCCATAGGTCTCTCCAAACTTACAGATGGTGCTTTTGATATTAGTTACGCTTCAATGGACAAGATATGGGTGTTTGACGGTAGCATGACCCAAATGCCAAGCGACACCGCCATACAAGCTTCTGTAGCCAAGGTTGGTTTTCAAAATATAATCCTAAACCCAAAAAACAGCACCGTTTTTCTAAAGAAAAAAGGAATGAAAATAGGTTTTGGAGGCATAGGAAAAGGATATGCCGCAGATAAGGCCAAAGTACTTTTAATGGAAAAAGGAGTGACAGCAGGGATTATAAACGCTTCTGGAGACATGAACACCTGGGGCAAGCAACCTAATGGAGAACCATGGAAAGTTGCCATTACCAACCCCATGGACAAAAACAAGGTTTTTGCTTTGTTGCCTATTCTGCAAGGAGCTGTAGTGACTTCTGGTGATTACGAAAAATTCGTGAATTTAAATGGTAAACGATACGCACATATTATTGACCCAAGAACCGGGTTGCCATCAATAGGTATTGTTAGTGTTACCGTTTTTGCTCCTAAAGCAGAATTGGCAGATGCTTTGGCTACTTCCGTTTTTGTAATGGGCAAAGAGGTTGGTTTAAATAGAGTTAACCAAATGCCACATATTGAATGTATCATTATTGATGATAAAGGAAACATATTCACATCCAAGAATATAGAAATAGAAAAACTATGATTAAAAAGTTTTTAGTGTTAATAGGATTGACCTGCGCCATGAATAGCTGCGTTGTGGTCAAAGAGTATGACAAGGTAAACCTCAGTGACCCTGATATGGCTTTGTCCGACAAGAAGTGTGACCGTAATGTTACCATCGCTCATTCTTATCGAGAGGCAGCAGTTGGTGCCAATGGAGGAAAAACAGGAGGCGGCTGCGGTTGCAATTAAGTTAAGTGATAATACATAGAGGAATTATGATTTCAATAAAAAATACACTTCTCATTATCTTAATACTAGGCGTGCAGCTAGCTTGGTCACAGGATGAAAAGCAGACCTACAAAAAACGTGTTCTTGAAACTACAGAAGTAGATTTCTTAACAAGTTATTACTCACAGGATGGTGATAATGCAGCTGTTACAGGCGGAAAAGGTACGGAAGAATTGACGGATGTTACAGGAACTATTATCGTTTCTATTCCGCTGAACGATGATGATGTACTTACGATAGATGCAGGCGTTTCTGCTTATACCTCTGCGTCTTCAAGTAATGTAGACCCTTTTGACAAAGGCAAAGCGAACCCATTTGTTGCAAGTTCCGGCGCATCACAATCGGATACGTGGGTGAATTTAACGGGAACCTACAGTCATAGTTCCGATGATAGAAATGACCTATGGTCAGCGAAGTTCTCTGTGTCTTCAGAATATGATTATTTTTCTCTCGGTTTTGGAGGTAGCTACACAAAACTCTTCAATGAAAAAAATACAGAAATCAGCGTTAACGGTAATGTTTATTTAGACAATTGGACCACCCTTTATCCTTTTGAACTTCGACCATTTGGAGAAGGTGGAGTAGGTTTCTTTAGACCTGATGAAATTACAGGAAACACAAACTACAACCCTAGCTTTTCTGAACTAGATAAAACAAACCGAAACTCTTATTCCCTAGGGCTAGGACTCTCTCAAATATTACATAAAAATGTTCAAGGTTTAATTTCTTTTGATGTTATAAACCAACAGGGGCTGCTTTCAACACCTTTTCAACGCGTTTATTTCTCTGATGTTGCCGATTCTTTTATAGATAGTTTTCAGCTGGCTGATGATATAGAACAACTACCTGATGGAAGATTAAAATTTGCTATTGGCGGTCGCTTAAACTGGTATCTTAATGAAATTGTGACGCTTAGAACGTACTACCGTTATTATTTTGATGATTGGGGCATAAACTCCCATACAGCAAGCCTTGAGGCTTCTGTAAAGTTGAGTGACAAGTTCACCTTGTACCCGTCCTACCGGTTTTACAACCAATCTGCCGCTGATTATTTCGCTCCTTATGAATCGCATTTATCAACGGAAGAATATTACACTTCAGATTATGATTTATCTAAATATTCAGCCAATCAGTACGGGTTTGGTATCTCATATACCGATATTTTTACAAAGATGCATATCTCTAAATATGGGTTAAAGAGTATAGATTTAAAGTTCTATCAATATGACCGCGACACTAGTTTTAGCTCGTCAATCATAACGGCTGGCGTGAAATTTATTATGGATTAAATAACTTAAAATAATAAACGATTTATTGTTTATCAGCTAATAAAAATGAAGCTAGAAAACAAATATCAATCTAAATCTGCCAAACCAAAGTGAGTTACTTTCTGTATGGATGACGATACCGATAAAGCTGAGCAATATCCCTCTTGAGGAACAAAGGAGAATAATTTCCAGTCATTCTTTTCATTGGGATTCCATTGCGTTCTTAAAAGTTCAGGGCTGTTCTCATTGATAGAAACTGAAAAAGAGGTTAAATCAAAAGACAGTCCAACTCCTTTTGCTTTTATAAAGGCCTCTTTTCGTGTCCAACAATTAAAAAAGGCTTTTGCTCTTTTCGCTTCTGAAAAAGCCAATAAAGAAGAAACCTCATCTTTGGAGAAAAAGCCTTCGGCTATTTTAGCAATATCAAAATTGGTTTTTATGTGCTCAACGTCTACTCCTACTTCACCTTTAGTAACAAACGCTAAAACAATAAGTTCATCGGAATGAGAAACATTAAACCTAACTAAAGTCTGCAAATCGTAGCTTGGTTTTCCAAATTCATTATACACAAAGCACAACTCACTAGCATCAATATTTAAATAGCGCTCAGATAAAATCCTGAGCAAGCCTCTAGCTAACATATAAGTCTTTCTGTCTTTTTCAAACTTAAACCTATCTACTCTTTCGAGTTCATCTTGGGAGAGTAATTTTAAATACCGGTCAAGTTTACAAAAATCGTTTGAATTGAAATACCATATGTGCGCTTCACTCTCAGGTAATTTCATAGTTTCCAATTTAACCTGTTTTTCTAGTAGATTCAAACTCTTTCATACAAGCATCTACACTACTTGCCGTTTTTTTGACTATTGTGGCATCTTCAAAAAGTTTATCATGAGTTCCTTCTACGGAAACAATTACAACTTCTTTATTTGTCATTTTCCTCCAGGAAGCTATGACTTTAGTATTAAAATCGGTAGCTGATTTTTCGGTCAATAAAACCTGAATATCATTCGCTATCGGTTTCCAATCATATTCTCGGTAGAGCTTAATATGATTGTTATGTAGGGTGCGAATAAGTTTTTCACTACCGCTACTTGTTAGCGTTTTGTATTTTTCTTTAAGTGGTAATATGAATTTTGATCTTACAAATCGGTGAACCGTTTTTATAGGGTCGGCCTTTAACCGTTTTAACAGTGCAGATGTTCTAACGTTTGTTTGAGACGGCGCAAACAGACTAAGATAATCCGCCATAGTATCTGCAATGATGAGATTAGCACTGTCATTAGTTTCTTCCAATAATCTTGTAACCTCCATACCTATTGCCGTATTATAACAATACGCAATAAAATGATACGGACCTTGAGGCTGCACTTTCTTAATCTCCGTTATAAAATCGATTGCCATTTCATGAACACTTTTATGTAAAACAAGTTCATCTTCATGACCGGAAGCTTGAAGGGCATACACTGGACGGTCAGTATTTAGATGATTAGCAAACTGATTATAATAAAAGAAATGTGTACCACCAGAATGTAAACAAAACAAAGGTGGTTTCGTACCACTTGAACGAATAGGCACAAGGTGCTTAAATTCCGTCTTATCGAAAGCTTTAGTATTATGTTTATTTTGAGCTTCTAGGTAACGAGTAAGCTCTGAAATGGTCTGATGCTCAAATAATTGATTAGGAGATACTACTAAGTTTTCCGTCTTCGCTTTCGAAATCACTTGTATACTCAAAATGGAATCTCCGCCAATATCGAAAAAATTCTCATGAACACCTATAGACGGCAAATCAAGAACTTCTTTCCAAATAGCTGCTATTTTCTTTTCTAGTTCCGATGAAGGAAGCTCAATCTTAGTATTTTCATTTTCTTCTGCAGATGGTTTTATTTGAGCTAAACGTACCTTATCAACTTTACCATTGGGAAGAACGGGGAACTCATCTACCTGAACAATCCTAGTTGGCACCATATACCCGGGCAACTTGGCTTTCAGAGTGCTTTTAAGAGCATCTATCTCAACTTCTTCATCTGCGGTAACATAGGCAACTAAACGCTTATTGTCTTCCACCATAGCCACTGCAGCGTTTACCGAGTCATATTCGGATATGGTTTTTTCTACTTCATCTAGCTCAATTCTAAAACCACGCACCTTAACTTGATGATCAACTCTTCCTAGAAATTCAATTGTACCATCATTTCTATACCTACCTAGGTCGCCCGTTTTATAAATTTTTTCGTTTAATCTCACTTTTAATGGACTGTCTAAAAACACCTTGTCCGTAAGCTCTGTTCTATTAATATAACCATTTGACACACCTGGTCCACCAATATAAATTTCCCCCACAGCTCCATAAGGAACTAATTTTTTTGATTCATTTAAAAGGTATACCTCTGCATTGGCAACCGCCCTACCTATTGATACCGTATCAGAATCTTCGGTTTTCTCAACCTTATGAGCTATGCACCAAACCGTAGCCTCCGTAGGACCGTATTCATTATACAGGCCTGTATGTGGTAGGCTTTCAAAATGAAGATTACAAAGGGCTCGCGAACATGCTTCACCCGCTACAATCACTGTTTTAAAACTTTCCAATGTAGTTAAACTACCATGTTCAAGAATTACTTTATACAAAGTTGGAAGCATAAGAGTATGACTAACCTTATGACGTTGCACCAAGTCTTCTATTTTAGTAATATCTTGTTCTATTCTATTTTCAGTAAGGATAAGATTCCCTCCAGTGCAAAGCGTCCAATAGATACCTGCCTTGGAACTATCAAACGAAATAGAAGACATTAATAAGAACGCGCTAGGATTTTCAGGATAGAAGTCCAATCTTCCTGCTGTTGAATTGATTATATTCTTATGAGTTATAGGTACTCCCTTAGGTTTTCCCGTACTTCCGGAAGTGTATATGATGTATGCCAAATCATCTTCACTAACTTCCGGCAAGACTTCGTCCGTTGTTTTATTAGTTTCGATTTTATCAACCAAAATAATGTTCTTGTTTGTTGAATCAAAAACACTTGCTAAACTACTATGGGTTACCACAATATTACAATCCGCATCTTCTAAAATGAAATTTAGCCTTTCCATTGGATATTTAGAATCCATTGGTAGATATGCGCATCCGGCCTTAAGAATAGCTAACATGGCAACTATCATTTCTGTAGACCTTTCCATACAAAGCATAACCACCTCATTATGCTTCTTTGTTCTTTGAATAATGGCATGTGCAATTGCATCTGCCTGCTTATTAAGCTCTTGATAAGTAATTGATACCTCACTAAAGGTCAATGCTTTATTTTGAGGAAACTGATGTGTTACATCAGCTATAATGTGGTGAATTGCTTTATATGATTTAAAATAATTTCCCTTTTCTTTCGGCTCCGGAAGCAACATCCTTTCCTCTTCCAAAGACATCATTGGCAGATTACCAATGTCCTCATTTGGATCAACAATTATTCCTTGCAATAACATTTTATAATGCGATAGAAAACGAGAAATAGTTGCCGCTTCAAATAAATCTGTGTCATACTCAAAAGCGAGAGAGAGCAGTCCGTTAGAATCTGAGATGGACAGGGTTAAATCGAACTTAGAAACTTCCGTATCAAATTCAGCTTCATCTATCAGTCGTAAATCAGAACCAAAAGAAGGTGTATCAGTTGCCGAATGGTACAGAAACATCACCTGAAAAAAGGGACTCACGGCTAGGGACCTTTCTACTTTTAATTCCTTCACTAAAACATCAAAAGGTACTTCATTATTTGAAAAAGCAGAAAGTGTATTCTTTTTGACGACTTCAATTAAATCCGAAAAACTATTAGTGCTAAGCACCGTACTTCTCAGTACGATTGTATTGATAAAAAAACCCAGTACTTTTTCCAGTGATTTCACGCTCCTATTAGAAATAGGGGTCCCTACAAGAATATCTGACTGGCCTGTGTATCTATATAGTAAAATATAATACACGGTAAGCAAGAAAACAAATGGTGTAGTCCCCAACTGTTTTGATTTACCCAAAATATCGGATGACAGTTTTTTATCTAACCTCAGAGTCTGCTGCTTACCTTTAAAAGAAGGCCTTGCAGGTCTAGCACTGTCCGTTTGAAGATTTAATATAGGTAGGTTTCCTGATAGGGTATTCTTCCAATAATCCAATTGTTTATTATCAATAGGTGTAGTACGTTCCCAATAGGCATAATCCGAAAATTGAATGGTTTCAGGTTTAGTCTCCAAAGAACTGCCCGCTATTAACTTCAAATAAGAGTCAGCCAACTGCTGTTTTAGAACATCAATAGACCATTCATCAATTACAATATGATGCAATGTAAAAAACAACACAAATCTATGTGCTGGGTATTTTAATAAAGAAACCCGGACCAGACCTGGTTCAGATAAATCAAACACTCTGGAAGACTGCTTACGCATTATAGTGTCAGCCTCTTCTTTCGCATCAATCTCAGTTAAATGACTAAGATCAAACTCAACAAGGTTTGGAATAGTATCATCAACTTTTGAAACTGGACTACCATTAATAGCAGGATAATAAGACCTTAAAACTTCGTTAGTTAAGAATAAATGGTTGAGACTTTTCTTTAGCTTCTCTACATTCAAATTTCCATCAAAAGTCAGCGCTTCAGAATAATTATAGAAAGGATTCTCTGTGTACAACTGTTGTAAAAACCATATACGCTGTTGACCGCTTGATAATGGAATTTGAGTATCCGCGGGAGCCTTAGATATCTGTGATAAAGCAGAATCCTTTGCTTCCCGATTTTTCCATCGGTTTAATAATGAATTTTTATCTGTGCTCTTTTCCAAATGCTAGATTCTATGAATTATCTACTTCAATCCAACAAATTCTGCCATAGGGTATAATATGTTTCTATTGATTATTTCATCTAATGGCAAATCAACATCAAAGGCTCGTTCTATAAGCCAATATGCAGATACAATTATTAGAAGAACAGAAAGCCACACCATTAATTCTGAATAAAATTTGTTATTTCTTATGAAGTACAAAACTGGAAAAATCACGGCAATAATTGCAATTTGACCTAATTCCACTCCTACATTGAAACCTACCAGTGATAACGATAAGTATTCACCCTTGAATCCCAAATCTCCCAATACACTAGCAAAACCAAAACCATGGAAAAGACCAAAAACAAAAGCTATAACCCAATCCTCCCCTCTAAATATTGGTCTAATATTATGGTAAGCGGCAAGGCCTACTGAAAAGGCGATTATAGATTCTACCACTCTAGATGGTAGTGTAATAATTTCCAACGATGCCAGACTTAATGTAATAGTATGTGCAATTGTAAAAAAGGTGACTATCTTAAGAATATATATAAATGCTGGTCTAAAATTCTTTACCGGCACCCAGCCCCAAATTCCGGACTCGCCATTATTAATAGGTTCTCCCGTAACACCATCTTTCTTACGTCTTCGTACTACTGAAGGAAGGATTAAAGCTAATAGGAATAAAATATGGTCAATTCCTATCCAAATATGCCAAATTCCTTGCTTTACCATAGCCAAGAAGCCTTTCCATAGTGAGGTTTCTTTTATAGAAAAAGAACCTTCCCGCTCTCCTTCAGAGAGATATAATGCAACAATATGCTCATTATTTATTAAGCCCGCCTTCCAGTTATATTCCATGGCCACAAGACACATGTGCGAGGGGTCTTCATCAAAAAAAGCGTCATAATCTAGCGTAAGGCTATCCGGCAGGTTCTCGGAGTTTTCTAGTCTAAAATGAAAATTGATAAAATCTCCGTAAGAAAGATTAAGTTTTGACATTTCACCTGTAAAAACAATACGGTAAGCTCCTAGTTCAGAAGAAAATTTAGCATTTTCTAGTAAATATGCTTGAATCTTATCTTGGTACGGCCTTACCTTTTCTATGCCTGGATGCAACCCCAAATCCAAACCAAAAACACTATTAAGTTCGTTAGCGTTAACCTCAAAACGACCCTCTATTCCGGTCTTTTCATAGATTCTTAAGTAAATTAAACTTTGCTTTGGTTGGTGACCAAATGTAACCACTGGAGTCAAAAGAAAGAGGCCGAAGATAATAGACAGTAATAATTTTTTCATAGCGCTGTCAATATAGATAATTATTTTATAGTTGTCTTTATTTTTTCGTTTTCAGGTACTCAATATCAGCTAGAAAAAAGTTTTCTAAGACTAATTTTTAAGCATACGTGTTTTAAAATCCCTATCAGAATCGTGTAAATCGCCCCAACATATAAATCTGCTTGTTTTTAAGAATTTACCAATAAATTAGTTTTTAAATTCATTATTAATAACAAATAGATGTAATTTTTTACAATTTTTCGATGATCAACCTATAAAACTGTTATTCGATTACTTTTTTCCTTGATAAATTCACAAGCATAAATTATATTAGCCATGCTATGAATGAGAAGGTTTCGGTATTGATCGAAATTCTTGTGGTTCTTGGTATGCTATCAACTAAACCATCAATTTGAAATCAATTTACACTTTACCTCAGCTTATAGAAAATGTAGCAAGAGCATCACCGAACCGTGAAGCTTTTCGTTATTTAGAGGAAACCATATCCTATAGTGAACTCCATAAGAAAACAGACCAGCTAGCTTCGTATTTAATTTCAATAGGCATCAAAAAAGGCGACCGTGTAGGTATTTTCATGAACCGGTGTCTGGAAACTTCTATTGCTGTCTATGGTATTCTTAAAGCTGGAGCAGTATATGTACCACTTGATACAGCTGCCCCCTTACACAAAACTGCTGCTATTATAAATGATTGCCAAATTAGCTGTTTGATTACCACAACCACTAAAAGAAGAAAGGTTGATACACTTTTAAATGAAAAGAGTACTTTAAATAGGGTAATTGGAGACACCCTTAAAAACTCAATTCCATCCGTAGCTTGGGACAATATTTTTTCTATTGAGTTAGATGATTACATACCTCCTACTATTTTAGAACAAGATTTAGCCTTTATATTATATACATCAGGGTCTACAGGTATGCCAAAAGGTATCATGCATACGCACTACAGTGGTTTAAGTTTGGCCAAAATTGCTGCAGATACCTATAATTTTAACTCAGATGATATATTCGGAAATCCAGCCCCGTTACATTTTGACCCCTCTACTTTTGGTTACTTTGTTGCGCCTTTAGTAGGTGCTACCACCGTAATTATCCCTGATGCTCACTTAAAAATGCCGGCCAGTTTGAGTGCGCTTATATCTAAGGAGGGCATTACAGTATGGTATTCAGTTCCTCTAATGTTAATACAACTATTACACAGTGAGACTTTAGACAAACATGATTTCAGTTCTTTAAGATGGGTGCTTTTTGCAGGTGAAGTTTTTATAACCAAACATCTACGGGCTTTAATGAAAAAATGGCCGAATGCAAGATTCAGTAACTTATATGGACCGGCCGAACTCATTTTATGTACATATTACAATGTGCCTGAACCACCCAAAACAGATGAACCCATACCTATTGGAAAGGTTTGGAACAATACAGAGTACAAAATACTAGATGAAAATAATAACGATGCGCTTGAAAATGAGACTGGCCAATTGGCTGTACGCTCCGCTACTATGATGCAAGGTTACTGGAACAATAAATCTCTTACCGAACAATCATTTCATAAAGTAACTATAGCTGACGGTTATGAGCATATTTATTATAAAACAGGAGATTTAGTAAAACTGAACAATAACGGAGAACTATTGTTTTTGGGAAGAAATGACAGGCAAATTAAACTTAGGGGATATCGTGTTGAGCTAGATGAAATAGAATTGACCCTCCTGAAACATAATGATATAGAAGAAGTAGCAGTACTAGTATTAGGAAAAGATGAAGAGGTACAAGAATTGGCTGCGGTTATTAAACCTTTGAAAGGTGTTTCTATAAATCTTACCTACCTCAGGGAATTTTGTAAAATACAACTTCCCTCCTATGCTATTCCGAAAACTATTGAATTTATGAAGGATTTACCCAGAACTAGTTCAGGTAAAATAAGCCGCAAAGAAATAGGCAAACTACTGGAAGAACACCAATTATGAAAGATAAAATTGTAAGCTATATTAAAGGTAACCTAGCTACTGAATCTGTTGAGGACATAGATATAAACGAAGACCTTTTAGGCAGTGGTTTAGTTGATTCATTAGGAATGGTGCAATTAGTACTTTTTATTGAGAATGAAGCGAACATAAAGGTTTCACCAGAAGAAATGACCATAGAGAACTTTACGACCGTTGACCATATTTTAAAATTCATAGCGAGTAAGAATAAAGACCAAAAGCAAGCATAACTATAATGAGCGACCAAAAAGATTCATTTTTAAAACTTACCAAAAGTCAGTCTGCTCTGTGGGCGGGTCAAAAAATGCATCCCAATGTTCCCCTTCATAATGTGGTTTATACTTTTGAGATTACGGGCGCTATAGACAAGATTACATTTGAGAAAGCATTTCAAAGGCTAATTAAAACGACGGACATACTCCGAATTATTTTTTCCGAAGAAAAAGGAGTTCCAAATCAGACCGTTCGTAATGAAGTAGATTTTTCATTAGAGTTTATAGACCTCACTCATCATCAAAACAATACAACTATTGACAAATGGCTCCATGAACGTACCTTGAAACTCATGGATATTTCTGAACGAGTATTTGATACCGCATTATTAAAAACAGGAAGCAACAACTATGTATGGGTTTTAAAACTACATCATTTGGTTACGGATGCAGTATCTAATTCCATTCTCTACCGGCGGATGAGTTCTTTCTATACATGCGAAATAACTAATACCACGGCGGCCGTAGAAAATTTCCCATCGTTTTCAGACTATAATAAATATGAACATGAACAAAGTACTACAAGTGTAAATAACGACAGTAATAAGTATTGGGAAGAAAGGACAAAAAACTTGCTAGAAAAACCTAAACTGTACGGAGAAAAAATTGACAATAGTACTGCGGCAAAACGAATCACTTTGGACCTCGGTACACAGCGTTCACAACAACTTCGTGAATTGGCCAACCGTACGGAATTTAAAGGATGGACGGAGGATTTAACTCTTTTCAATATATTTCTAACGTTATATTTCTCCTATATCCACAGAGTAAGTGGTCAAGAAACTATCGCTATTGGTGCGCCATCACATAATAGGACTACCAGAAAATTTCAAAAAACTGCGGGACTTTTTATTGAAGTACTGCCATTAGTCATTGATATTGAGAATGAAGACACTTTCATAAGTCTCTTTAACCGTGTTAAAATAGAGACCAATAATTATTTAAGAAACGCGCGTCCAGGAAGTGCTACGGCTCAAACAAATAACAGTTTTAATACTGTTTTAAATTTTATACATGCAGATTTTCCTGATTTTAACGGTTTTCACACAAAAACTGAATGGTTACATTCTGACCATATTGATAGTAGCCACGCCCTCCGTACCCATGTTTATGACATGAACAATAGTGGTGCTTTTAAAATAGCCTTTGATATAAATAGCAATACTTTTTCCGATGCTACGGCAGAAGAAATTCCTGTTCATTTTCTAAATTTGTTAGATGCTTTTTTAGAAAATTCCGAACAATCAATACGAAAGCCTGGATTGCTAGACACAGCTCCTGGGGACGCATTGCTTGTTGAAGAATTATCTACTCCATTCAAATCAGTAATTCAAAGTTTTGAAGAAAATACAAATAGTTCTCCCAATTCTGTAGCGTTACAATTTGTAAATGAAATTCTTACGTACAACTCACTAAACAAAAAAGCGAACCAACTAGCCCACTATTTAAAAGCTAAAGGCATTAATGAAAAAAGCAGAATTGCGCTTCATTTCAACAGAAGTTCAGACTATATAATTAGTGTACTTGCTGTTCTCAAAACTGGTGCAGCCTTTACACCTATTGCTTTTAACCAACCTGTAGCACGCGTAAAGTATATTATCTCAAATTCAAAGAGTGTACTTTTACTTAGTCAAAGCAACCTTATTTCAAAAATAGATATTCCGGATATTGGTATTTTGGATGTTCAAAAGGAAAGTTCAATTATAAACGAGCAGCCTTTTACTAATTTAGAGATACAGTCCTCGCCAGAAAGTTTGTCCTATATACTTTACACATCGGGAAGTACAGGAAAACCAAAAGGTGTTCTCATTTCACAACAAGCGCTTTCTAATTATATTTTTTGGGCAAAAGAAGCATATCACACTAATGAAAAGTCCATTTTCCCTTTATTCACATCAATAGGTTTTGACCTAACTATTACATCTACATTTTTGCCATTGGTTAGCGGTGGAAGGATAAATGTTTATAAAGAATCCGTAACCGGTCCTGATGTTAGCTTGTTGAAAGTTTTAGATGACAATCTTGTTAACTGCATTAAGTTGACACCTTCTCATTTAGCTCTATTTAAAGAAAAAAAACTGAGTACGTCATTCATCCACACTATGATTGTAGGTGGTGAAGAATTCAAATCTAATCTAGCAAAATCTATAAAAGAGGCATTCCCAAACGAAATTAAGATATATAATGAATACGGACCCACGGAAGCTACCGTGGGATGTATTGTAGCGGAGTACAATGAAAGTAACCATACGAAAGTTACTGTACCCATTGGACTGCCAATTTCTAATATGTCCGCTTATGTATTGGACGAATATAAAAACAGAGTGCCAAAAGGTGTTGTGGGTGAACTCTACCTAAGTGGTTTAGGACTTTCTGATGGCTATGCAAATGACCTTTCCTTAACTGCTGAAAAATTTATTGAAAATCCACTTATTTCAGGTAATAAAATGTACCGTACGGGAGATTTGGCCAGAATTAATAAAAACGGAAGTTTTGAATATATGGGTAGGTCTGATGAGCAAGTAAAACTAAGAGGGCATCGTATTGAACTATCGGATATAGAAAATAACCTAACCGAATTTCCTGAAATAGAAAATTGCGCCGTTGTTTTAGTGGAAAGCAAAAAAACAACTCCAGAAGATGAAGTGGTTAACTGTACCAAATGTGGCCTACCTTCTAACTACCCAAATACCGATTTTGATGAAAAGGGAGTGTGCCACCTTTGCACTGCTTTTGAAACATATAAAGACAAAACCGAGCGCTATTTCAAAAATGACGAGCAATTGGTTTCTTTATTGACATCTAAAAGAGAGTCCAATCCTAATTATGATTGTATTTCACTTTTAAGTGGTGGTAAAGATAGCACCTATGTTTTGGCAAGACTCATTAATATGGGCCTTAAAGTCCTGGCTTTTACAATGGATAACGGTTATATATCCGAACAAGCCAAAGCAAACGTAGACCGTATAGTAAAGAGACTTGGTGTAGACCATGTATATGGCCATACACCACATATGAATGAAATATTTGTTGATAGCCTAAACCAACACCATAATGTATGTAATGGTTGTTTTAAGACCATTTATACGCTTAGCACTAAAATAGCACTTGAAAAGAAAATTCCGTTTATTGTTACTGGTCTTAGTCGCGGACAGTTTTTTGAAACCAGACTTACCGAAGAACTTTTTTGGGAAGATGACCTAGACACTAACAAAATAGATGATACCATTCTAGAGGCCAGAAAATTGTATCACCAAGAGTCCGATGCCGTAAAAAGGCTTTTGGATGTATCCATATTTGATGACGAAAGTGTTTTCGAAAAAGTAGAGTTCGTAGATTTTTATAGATTTAGTGATGTTAGCTTGGAGGAAATGCTTATTTATTTAAAAGATAAGGCAGGTTGGATACGCCCAACTGACACCGGAAGGTCCACCAACTGTTTGATCAACCAGGTTGGTATTTATGTGCATAAAAAAGACTTAGGGTATAGCAACTATTCTTTCCCTTATAGTTGGGATGTAAGATTAGGCCATAAAACAAGAAATGAAAGTCTAGAGGAGATTAATGAAGTTATAGACGAAAAAGAAGTGTTGCGAATAATGGATGAAATTGGGTATGAATCATCACGACCACAATGGGAAAATAGCTCAAAATTAGTTGCCTATTATACGGGAAAACAAGACATAGCCATAAAAGAACTTCAAAATTTCTTAGCAAAGCAATTGCCCTCCTATATGCTTCCTACAATTTATAAGCATGTAGACCAAATGCCACTTACCAAAAATGGAAAGATAGACAAGAAAGGTCTAAAAAACCTTTCTGCTGTTCAATTGGCTATGAATACCTCATATACTGCTCCAAGAAATGAAATTGATGAACTCTTGGAGAAAATCTGGGCGGAGGTCTTGCTATTGAATAAAGTCGGGATTCATGATAATTTTATCTCTCTAGGAGGTCATTCACTGGCGGCCATCCGGGTTACAGCTCGCATCAACGAAGAAATAGAATATAATTTTCCATTAAATAAGATATTTGAAATGCCTACTATTGCAGAATATTCAAATTATATAGAAGAAACATTAAAATCTCTTTTAGAAGAGTAAAACCTTTGATACCCTGTTTACGTAAGTAGAACTGTATGCAACGCAAAAAAGAACATTCCGGTACATCTACCAGTCCACAGCTTATAAAATATCTAGCTTTGGTGATTGCTCTATGCTATGTCCTGAACCCTTTGCATCATCAAATAAGTACCGTGTTTCATGAATTTTCGCATGCTTTAGAGATGCCGGACACCGTTATTGGGCATGACTCTTTTTCAAATAATGAAAATATGCATCATGCCCATGAACATGTTACGGAAGCAGGTAACCACGAACACAAATTAATTAAAATTATTGATTCTATTTTTGATGCTTCCGATACCAATGAATCATCAGAAGATATATTACTGGCAGATTTTAAGTTTGATAAACATATTACCACAGATTATTGGCTTTATAACCACATTTTTCATGTAAGCCTTTTGCAAAATTTTAAATCCGTAGAAAACAGCCTCAAATTAGGCCATTCTACCATCTTAGAAAAGCCGCCACGGCAAGCAGCCCTCCCCTCTTCCATTTAGGATTTAACCCCTACATTTTTAATTAACGACTTAGTATCAAGACTTTGCATTTATCCATTTATGGGGTAAGGTGCCTATGCGCTTAATACGATCAATCTTTATATGATGAAAAAATATATTACAATTATAGTACTACTAACTTTTTACATCGGCGTCAATGCCCATGATTTAAGTGGTACTGTAACCAACGAAGACCAAATTGCCTTAGAAGGTGTTGGTGTCTATAATAAAACAACCGGTGGATACACTTACACGAATGTCTCAGGCTATTTTGAACTTGATGATATCTCTCTTGGGGATGTTATTTATTTTTATAGCTTAGGTTATAAAAACCATCAATTAACCATTTCCGAAAGTCTTTTAGATGGCAAAATAAATGTGGCCCTAAAAGAATCTGCTGTATCACTAGATCAAGTAGTACTAGTATCTAAGGTTAATGCCTTAAGTAATTTTGTTAATGTTGATGTTAAGGCCAACCCGGTAAAATCTTCTCAAGAAATATTAAGAAAAGTACCAGGACTGATCATCGGTCAACATGCTGGTGGAGGAAAAGCAGAACAGATTTTCTTAAGAGGTTTTGATATTGATCATGGAACAGATTTGGCCATCAATGTAGACGGCCTTCCGGTAAATATGGTTTCCCATGCTCATGGACAAGGTTATTCTGATATGCACTTTATCATTCCCGAAACTATTGATAACATTGACTTTGGAAAAGGACCATATTACGCTAACAAGGGTAATTTTAATACTGCGGGATATATTGATTTAAAAACCAAACGGAAACTTGACGAAAATTTGATTTCAGCTGAAATCGGTCAGTTCAATACCTTGCGTACCGTAGGTTTATTTAAAGTTGCTGAAAGCGACTTTAACAATGCTTATATCGCTTCTGAACTAGTTCTAACGGACGGTCCTTTTGATTCTTCACAAAATTTCAACCGGATTAATATGATGGGGCGCTACACTTTCAATAATCGTGAAGACCAAGATTTGAGTGTCACAATTTCTCATTTTCAGAGTAAGTGGGATGCTTCTGGTCAAGTTCCACAACGCACAATTGATGCTGGGTTGATTGGCAGATTTGGAGCAATTGATGATACTGAAGGTGGAAATACCAGCAGAAGTAACATCCTACTAAATCACACCAAACAATTAGATGAGCATTCTAGAATGAAATCTAAAGCATATTTGACCAAGTATGATTTTGAGCTCTTTTCCAATTTTACATTTTTCTTGGAAGATCCTATAAATGGTGATCAAATTAGACAGTATGAAGATCGTACCGTAATAGGTGCGGAGACTAGCTATGAGCATTCTGTTCATATTGGTGACCATGATTCTCAGTTAAAATATGAATCTGGTATAGGATTTAGATATGATGATGTAAATGATGTACAATTATCCCGAACAAAAAACCGTCAAACTTTATTGGAGCGTCTTGCCTATGGAGACGTTGACGAATTGAATGCCTATGGCTTCTTTGATGTTACATATAAGAAAAATAAATGGACGTTAAATACAGGCCTGCGGCTAGATTATTTTAAGTTTGATTATGTAGACAAACTAACTGAAACTTACGATAGCAAAAGTGAGAACAAGCTTTTTCTTGGACCAAAACTAAATATTATCTACGCCCCTACTGCTAACTTACAGCTTTTTGCTAAATCCGGTATTGGCTATCATTCAAACGATACTAGAGTTGTAACAGCAAACAACGGCAAGGATATATTACCCTTGGCCTATGGAGGTGATTTAGGAGCTATTTTCAAACCAGTAGATAAATTGGTTATCAACGCCGCCTTATGGACACTATTTTTAGATCAAGAATTTGTTTATGTTGGAGATGCTGGTATAGTAGAGCCAAGCGGTAAAACAAAGAGACTAGGTGTTGATTTTGGCTTACGTTATCAATTAACTGATTGGCTTTATGCTAATGGAGACGTTAATTACACTTATGCCAGAAGTACTGAAGAACCTGACGGAGCGGACTTTATTCCGCTTGCACCAGACTTAACATCTTCAGCTGGACTTTCATTTATAGATATCAAGAATTTTTCTGGAGGAATTAACTATAAGTATGTAAAAAACAGACCGGCGAACGAAGATAACTCTATAATAGCTGAAGGTTATTTTGTAACAGATTTGAACCTAAATTATTCTATCAAGAATTGGACATTGGGTGTTATTGTCGAAAATCTTTTTGATACAGAATGGAATGAAACCCAATTTGCAACAGAAAGCAGATTATTCAATGAAGCCGAACCGGTTGAAGAAATTCACTTTACACCAGGTATTCCGTTTTACCTAAGAGGGAAGATATCGGTAAACTTTTAGTACCCCCTTAGACTTTGTACAAACGGAGATATGACACATTAGTCATATCTCCGTTTTCCTATTTACAGTCTAAATGAAAGTTAGTTAGAATGATTTTGTTTATAGTGGTTCTGACTTATCTTTGTATTGTACAAAACAAAACATCATAAATATCGGTATTATCCGTTATACTTCTTGAGTTATTAACGAAACCAATTTAAATGTTTCACTTTTTCAATAAGAAAAAATTTTTGGTCGATTACCTAGATGGCTTTATCGACATACATAATCATATATTACCAGGCATAGATGATGGGGCTAAGACTGTAGATGAATCTATTGCTCTTATAAGGTCTTTTTCTGAATTTGGGGTCAAGCACTTTATTGCCACTCCACATATCATGTCTAATTACTACCCTAATACCAGAGAAACAATTGGAGCTTCGCTAACAGAGTTAAAAAATGCACTGTTACACAATGGCTTAAAAGATGTATCAGTGGAAGCTTCCGCTGAACATATGATTGATGATAATTTTGAGAATTTACTAGAAAATGAAGGCATCATGCCTTTAAAGAAAGATTATTTATTGGTAGAAATGTCTTATTTGCAACCACCAATAAACTTTGAAGAAGCCATTATAAAAACGGCTTCAAAACGTTTTTTTCCCATACTAGCACATCCGGAGAGATATGGATTTTTACACCATAGAAAGAAAAGGTACCAAGAATATAAAGACAATGGTATCCTTTTTCAAATGAATCTTTTATCACTTAGTGAGTACTACGGAAAAGAAGTGCCAAAAGTAGCGGTAGAACTTTTAGAGAACGGTTTAATAGATTTTGTTGCATCTGATGTTCATAACATGACTCAGCTTAATGCGCTAAAAAAACTTACCCTTTCTAAAAAAAATGATAGAGCAAGCTTCTTCCTTTAATTAACAATACGATTCAGACTTTTATTAAAAATAACAAATAGTACTCGTTTTTTATTTTAACTAAACATATAAAAAAATGCCGCTGAATCAGCGGCATTTTTTAATTCTATAATAAATTATTTAATTATTGGTTTTGGATTAAGAACTTCATCGTAACGGGTTTACCTCTATTATTGGCTATATTTAAAAAGTATATACCGTCTTGCAAAAGATGAACAGGCACTTGATATGTATCAGTATCTACAACAATCACATCCTCTGCTCTTATACCGCTTATTAAACGTCCTTGTTGGTCATGTAGATTGATACCTAACATTGTAAAATTTTCAGGCTGATTTAAAATCCGGATAGTAGCCAAACCTTCCCTTATAGGGTTCTTCTCTAAAATAAAGCCCATTTTATCGCCTTCAATTGTATCGGAGACTGTAATAGTCACAATATCTGTGTGTGTATTTCCACCCGCATCAGTTATCGTCAATTCAACTTCATAAGTGCCATTCTCAATAAAGGTATATGAAGTATCTGCATCGGTGGAGGTATTTCCGTCCTTAAAGTCCCACAAATAACCTTCAATATTACCTATTGAGTTACTACTAGTAAAGGTTACTTCAAGCGGAGCACTTCCTTCAGTTGGAGTGGCTTCGGCAACAGCCAATAATCCATTTTCAGGAACAACCGTTACTCTTACATCATCCGAAGCAGTTTTCCCTTCATCATCTGTAACAGTTAGCAAAAAGTTATACACACCTGCTTCCATGTTACTTACTGTCAATTCAGCTGTATCTTCACCACTTAGGGTAGTCGTATCAGAACCATTCTCTTTTGTCCATGCAAAAGTTACAGTGCCTCCGTCAGAATCAGAACCTGACCCAGAAAGAACTATAGTGTTGGTTGGTAAGATTATCATCTGATTCTCCCCAGCATCCACGGTTGGAGCACCTTCAGTAGTTTCTGAAACGGTAATAACAATTGTATCTGATTGTGTGTTCCCACTAGCATCAGTAATAGTAAGAGCCACTTCATAGGTACCGCTTCCTGCAAAAATATTCGTTGCATCTGCATCTGTGGATGTATTCCCATCCTTAAAGTCCCAAAAATAACTTTCAATATTACCAATAGAGTTACTACCGATAAAAGTTACTTCAAGCGGAGCACTTCCTGCCATTGGAGTTGCTTCCGCAACAGCCAATAACCCATTTTCCTGAACAACAGTAATAGTTACATCATCATAAGTGGTATCACCTTCATCATCAGTCACACCTAATTTAAAGACATACACACCTTCTATTAATCCATTCACCGTTAGATTTATGGTGTTTTCGTTACTTAATGTAGCATTAGGTCCGCTTTCTTGAGACCATTTATACGTAACAATATCTCCACCATCAGGGTCACTTGCTTGTCCATTAAGTATTAAACTAACCCCAGGAAGAACAGTTCTATCCTCCCCTGCATTAGCTATAGGTCGATCATCCTGTGGACGGACCGCTGTATTTTCATAAATTCTTGGTCTATTATCATTTCTCCAACCATTTGAAATTATATCCAAATCTCCATCATTATCAATATCGACAACTCTTGCCCCGTCATGATGCTCCAATGGACCACCAGCATCAAGAACCTTGAGGTTAAATTCTCCTGAGTCACAAAGGTCATTTTCAAAAGCTATCAATCGATTACTACCTCTCCATTCTCCAACTATAATATCCTGATCACCATCAAAGTCTATATCGGCAGCAAAAACACTCAAACTTCCAAAAATGTTAGTATCAAGTACGTTTCTTTCCCACGGTTGAGTTGGATCAGAAGGAGCCGCAAACCAAGAAAATTCCTCCCTATCTGGGTCAGATGTATCCGCACTTAACTGACCAACTACAGCATCTAAATCACCATCGCGATCAAAATCAGCCAATTGAGCACGATCTGGTGTCGACACATAAGTTATACCTGTATTAAAAGTATCAAAAACACCACTTCCATTATTTCGAAGCCAATTAACACCTTGGAATAAATCTAAATCACCATCACGATCAATATCACCAGCCTGAATATCCTCACCTGAAGAATCCGGACTAATATCAACTAAACTCCATGTTCCTTGAGTTGGATTGGTAGATGGAGTTAACATCTGTACTGGAGCTCCCGATGATTCTGCACCATTCCAGTTAAGGGCCATTTGATAAGGTCCATTTATTCTAAATACACCTGCTGCCAAACCTGCGACAAAAGGCTCTCTATAACCTGTATTTCCGGATGGGATATTATTATAAATAGTAAAATTACCTGTCCCATCTCCCTTAGCCCACATGAGAACCTCACTCTCATACTCATTATCTGGAGCTATTCCTAGAGCCGTACCCAATAAGTCATAATTACCATCACCATCAAAGTCATGTACATGAACAACATTTCCAAAATTACCTCCAATATCCTTTCGTATCCACTCTCCACTTACAGAGCCTGGGTTTTTATACCACCAACTACCAGTGACAATATCCTTTAGGCCATCTCCATTAAAATCATATTTTGCAAATGTATAAACCGAAGGGTAAGGAAGTGATTCTGATTCTAACTGCTTAACAGACCATGACTCTGGGAATGTTGTTTCATTACAAGTAATTTGCCCCGTAACATTTACAATTACTTCGTCATAAATACCTGTACCCGTATGATTTGCATTAAACAACTCAATTTTTACAATATGTTCTCCCTGAGATAAACCATCAATTGGAATAGGATCATATCCATAATATTTGTCTATCAACATTTCATCAATGAAATAATGTACGTGGGTATCATCTTCGTTAATTATCCAATTTTCAACAGCAAAGGCCACTTGAAAAGGTTGATTTACATTCCATCCATTAGATGGAGAAGTAATAGTTATTTTGGGTTTGTTTTCTTCACCGATAAAAGTGTCTGAAGGTAAGATTTCAATACCTGAAATTTTAGGATTTTCAGTTATTGCAGTAAAAGAAATACTAACAAAACCATCTGTAACAGATATATTATCAATTTCCTTCTGTAATGCTGTTGCAGCAGGAACTTCTGCCAAAATATCAAAATTAGCAAGAACCGGTGTGTTCTCAATCGTAATATTAAAAACCCTATCTCCTGCTCCTCCTGGTCTACTTCCTACACCAAAAAAGAGTTCTGCAAAATGTAAACGAATATCATACTCTCCTGACGAAGGAACCGGTATTTCATAAGAGAAAGTACCATATCTTTCCGTTTGGTACAAAACATCTCCAGTGGTACCATCTATTGGTATGATTTCATCAAATTGACTACCTCCACTCGCGTAGGTATCAGCCATGAATATTTGATTATCTAGCACAGTCTGACCACCTCCAACATTTATACGAATAGCATTAATAGTAGAAAGTGGGTGACTATCTTCAACAATTGAAATGCCAGAAGTATTATTGACATCCTTTATGTTAATTTCATAAGTTATACCAGAATTTAAAGATGAGGTGGATAGAACTACAGTTCGCTTATCCGACAAAAGCACTGCCGAACTAATTGTTATACCGTTATCTATTGAATAATTAGCCAATGCCTGTGCAGTAGCTTCCGTTACATATTCAGAAAATTCTACACTTACTTCTGTTGGTGAATTAACTTTAACCAAATTAACTAAAGGAGGTGATTTATCTACAGAAACCCCTGCTCCTACAAATTCAATAAAATTTAAATCAAAACTATTTTGCTGAGTTGAAGAGTTTTTAAAAACAAAATACAGGTCATGCTTGCCACCTGGATTCACAAAATTTGTCTCAACATACTCCCAATTAGAAGCTCCTCCCGTATTTGGAACATTTGAAGTAGCCAAAAGAGTACCAGTAGTACTATCTAACCTAAGCTCAATCGTCCCTCCGACCGTATTAGAAGCTACGAAGTATTTTACTGAAGATATATTAGATAGATTTCTTCCTTCTAAAACGATATAACTATTATTATTAACTCGAATCGCACCTTCACCGCCTTCAAGCAAATCTGTATTATCTATAAGCTGAACACCACTTTGCTGATCACCGAACTCTGCTTCTTTACGCTTCGGATGAAGTTGAATTTGACCAAACGATATGAGATCTCCATTATCTTTATAATTACTTCCCAAAACGAAAAACAAATCCATTTCACCATCAATATTATGGCCGTCATATTCTAACGTATAATCTATAGGACAACCATCTAAAGTATTTCCGTCATGAAAATGATTTAAGTGACCTAATGATGGAATAATATTTACGTCACTACAGTTAATACCTGTTCCCGAAGTACTTCCATCTTCGGCATCATTGACCTCTAAATCAATACTAATGTCATCTCCCCAACCAACTAAGCCACCATCCAAAGGTGAATTGAAAATAAATTCGGCTTTAGAATTACCTGCGTAGATTATAATGGTTTTGACACCCTCAGCACCATCACCATCAATAACTTTCAACTGGGCACTGTATATACCTTCGGTTATATACGTATGTGTTGTTTCCGTCACTCCTGATACTATTGGAGTACCATCACCAAAATTCCATTCATAAACTAAACTTGTGTCTCCGTCTGGATCAAAAGTCCCGTCACTAGAAAAATTTACCGTTAAATTTAGTGGTCCGTCAGTAACATCTGCTTCAGCTAAAACCACAGGTGGTGAATTAGAAACAATACCAGTATAGTCCACACGGACCAAGCGACCACTACCATCTCCATTATTACAACAGCCAACTCCGTATTCTAAAATATACATATGCCCGTCAGGTCCAATCTCCATATCTATATAACCATCTGTTGGAGTTGCTGGAAAAACAGACGGCGCTAGTTGTTCGTTACTTAAAACTTCTCCATTCGCGTCCATTTTAACAGCGAAAACATTACTCGTATTAAAATCATAATAAAACAAGACGCCATCAAAAGCTGCTGGAAGCCTTTGTTGGTCACTTAAGCTAGCATTATAGGTATAACGAGGACCAGAAAATATAGACCATTTACTCCCGTTTTCCCTCTTAAATTCAAGCCATGAACCTTGTGCTGGAGGTAAATCAGTAATTCCCGTGTTGAAGGTGGAAAAGTTTTTAGGAGAGTTTGGATTATTATAGACAGGTGTAGCATGATCAATTCTATAAGCCTCGTTTTTTCCTGAAAAATAAGGCCAACCATAATTGCCGGCATTTTTGGTCAGGTTCATTTCGTCCATACCAATTGGACTTCTGTAGGAGATGACTGATTGGCATCAGGTCCTACCTCTCCCCAAAAAATCCAATCATTATTCTGCTTATCAATAAAAAAACGATATGGATTACGAGCACCCATAACATAAATTTCCGGTCGAGTATTTGGTGTGCCTTGAGGAAATAAATTTCCTGCAGGTACACTATAAGTACCGTTTGACTGTGGCTTTATACGTAAAATTTTTCCTCTTAAATCATTGGTATTTGACGAACTTTTCTCTGCGCTGTTGGGATTAAAATTCTCACCAATTTGAGCATAATCTCCATGGTTTGAGTTATCACCCGTGGAAATCAATAAATTCCCTTGAGAGTCAAAGCCCATATCACCACCTGCATGATAACTTTTAATACGTTGTACCTCCCATTCTAACATATTTATTTCAGAAGACAGATCAAGAAGGTCGCCATTCATTGTAAACCTAGAAACTCTATTTTTTTCTTCATCAACCAGAGAGTAATAAACATAAATCCAATTGTTAGAATCAAAATTTGGGTCAAAGGCCATTGCTAAAAGACCGTCTTCTGCACCATGATAAACGGGCAAAACACCTGCACTAACTGTCGAAAAAAGTTCAGGTTTATGAATGAATATTTCACCAAAACGATCTAAAACAAATATTCTTCCATCAGGAGCAAAAGTTATAGTGGTAGCATTAGTAAAACCAGAATACATTTCTACTAATTGAAAATCATCTGGTAACTGGGCCTTTACTTGAAAAGTACCCCCAAAAAAAATTGTAAGACAAGCTATTAAAAAACCTGTTATGTAATTATTTTTCATATTTCACATGTATTTAACATTTTCACTCCTCCTGCATTCTATAGGACCAACAAATATAATCTAATAACACTTTAAGATTAAATTACCCTACCTCTTTTCGTTAAAACAGGACTGAATCCCGACATATCACAGGTCATTCCACCTACTTACGTCATTACAAAGTTTACGCACGCGTTCATTCTTTTTTCTTGATTTGAAAAAAGCACTTGTGTTCTAATAAAATTTTATTGGGGGGATAGCTATCGTTATGTTGGCGAAAATAATCATTTAAAAAAATAAAAGTCCTGAATTACTTCAGGACTTTTATTACTTAATAATATAGAAAAAAAACTCGTTAAAATTTCCACCATTTTTCTGAGTTTTTCCGTAACCGTAGCCATATTTTCCACCATAACCCAAATTTGAAGAATCAACATCATTAACTATAAATGATAGTCCTTTAATTTTTCCTTCTTCCTGAAGTTTTATAGGGTATTCTACAGCGCTCGTTTCCGTAACACCTGCTCTCGTAACATACAATAGTAAATCTGCATGCTCACTTATCAATAGCGTATCCGTAACAACCATTAATGGAGCTGTATCCACAATAACGTAATCATATGTTTCAGAAACCTGCTCAAATAATTCTTTTATTCGGTTACTCATTAACAGTTCTGCCGGATTTGGCGGTATTCTACCAGAATAGATAACATCTATGGTATTTCTATGAACCAACATTGGATTAACAATATCCCTAAGTTCGATTGTATTATCATATAAATACTCGGTAAGGCCAGCGTCTTTATTTCTACTTGGCTTTTCCATTTTATCTACATCACCGCTAGAGAAAAAAGTATATAATTTAGGATTTCTAATATCTCCCCCAATTAAAAGTACCTTTTTATTCGTACTAGCCAATATCATAGATAAATTTGTAGAAAGAAAAGTTTTACCTTCTCCTGGTACACTAGAAGTTACAAAAATAACATTACCCTTACCAGTTTTCTTTTGCTTTGATTTTATTAAATAATCAAGATTTGTGCGAATTATTCGCAACGACTCTGCTAAAACGGACCTATCCTCTTTAACGACAAATTTTTCATCCTTTTTACTCAATTTTGGTAACTCCCCTAAAATAGGTACATTTTTAACTAGCTTCTCTAAAGAGTGCATATTATGCACTTTATTATCCATTAAGTCTTTTGCATAAATTACAGAGAAAGGAATTAGAAGACCCAATATAAGTGAGGCTAGATATATAATTGGCTTCTTGGGAGACACAGGCATCTTACTTACCGCATAAGCATGATCAACAATTTTAGATTTAGGCGAAGTAGAAGCTACTGCTATTTGCGATTCTTCTCTCTTCTGCAATAAATATAAATATAGAGATTCTGTAGTTTGTTGTTTACGAGTTATATCTCTTAATGCTTTTTCATTAGCAGGTGCTGAATAAATTTTAGAATTAAATCTTGCTTGCTGACCACTTAAGGAATTCACAGTCATTCCTAAATTATTAACTGTGCTGTTCAGACTAGACTGCATACTACTTTTGAGACCTGCTATTTGTTGATCCAAATTAACTATAACCGGATTTTTCTCATTTGAACTTTTCAATAATCTTTTGCGTTCCAACACCAGCTGATTATACCGATCAGTAGTACTCGCTATGGTAGGGTCAGAAAGTCCAATATTTGTAGGAAGCACTTCATAACCTCCTTGTTGTTGAACAATTTGCTGCATAGAAGCAGCCATATTCAATTGGTTTCTAGCATTAGCTAATTCTTGCTGATTAGCAACTCCAACATTTAAATTTACATTAGCTTCTGCTGCTATATCCGTAACTCCTTTTTCAGTTTTAAAATCTTCTGCAGATTGGTCTACACTTGATAACCTACCGGCAATATTTGCTATACGTTCTTCAATAAAATTAGACGTCCTATCCGCAATAATTTGTTTATCCTCAATGGCATTTCTGTTATAAATATTCACCAAGGCATTTAACATATTTTCGGCCTTTTCTTTGATGGGGTCCTCCAATCTTATATTTACAATATTGGAATATTCACCAGTCGCAGATATTATAACGTTTCCTCTATAAGCCTGTGCAGCATCAGCTATTGGCTGCACTGACACTCTAAGTTTTTTATCTTTGTAGCTTTCAAAATTACCTACATTAGGAGTTATGACAATATCACCTATAGGTGTCGAAATATTCTTCCCAAAGGCAAATATTTTAACTGGCTTATCTTCTTCTTCAGTATATCCAAAGGTTGTAGAGGATGAAATCGTAAGGTAGAAGCTTAATTTAGCCCTATTTACGATAGAATCTGGTGCTATAAAATTAACCTTTATTGGTGGGTTTGAATATAATTCAGATTCAATAATATTACCCTGCACTAAAATTCGAGTACTTAAGCCTAATTCTTTTACAACTTCTATCCAATTGGAACGTGAATTAATAAGTTGAATTTCATCTTCTACTTTGGTTTTTGCTCCTCCAAAGACCTCCAAGTCTTTAAATAAATCTAGTTCTGACCCAGAACTTTTTTCATCTAAAATCTGAACTTGGGTTTGTACAGCATATTTAGGTGTTGCATATCTTATATTCAGATATGCAAAAAACAAAGCAAAAACTACACATATTGCAAACCACTTCCAGTGCGCAGTATATGTATTTAATATTTCCTTTAAGTCAAACGAATTGTTTGATATGGAATTTTGATTATTCAAACTCATTTTACGCTTTTAGAAGAGAATAGTTTCTTAAAATTAATTTGTCCTTGTAATCACGAGAATAGTAGAAGTTATCAGCAAAGAAGCTATAGATACTGCTACTGTCACCCTGTTATCAAAAGATGAAGCCGTGATAGCAGATTTGTTTGGCTCAACATAAACCACATCATTTTGTGTCAAATAATACACAGGCGAACTTAATGCTTCTTTTTTTGTAAGATCAATTCGTGTATAAACTTTTGTACCGTCAAAATCTCTAATTACCATAACATTTTCACGTATACCCTTAATAGTCATATCACTTGCTAGACCTAAAGCTTCCAAAATAGTAATACGTTCACCATCTACAGGGTATGTCCCTGGCCTATTGACCTCTCCTAGAACCGAAATACTGAAATTACGTAATCTTATATTAATTATGGGATCTTTCAAATAATCTGAAAGTTTATCTCGCAATAAAACTCTCACCTCTTCTCCAGAAAGTCCTGCAATTTTAACCTTACCTATTACCGGAAAATCAATTTCTCCGTCTTTATCAATTAAATAATCTACTTGTTCAGGACGAACGCCTCCTTCAGACCCCCCCCGCAGTAAATTAAAGGGAGCACTTGCCTCACTATCTAATGTTGACACATAAATACTGACTAAATCATCAATCTTAAACTTAGGTGTAAAACTATTTTTGTCTACTAACGTTTCAAAATCACCTGTATTCTGAAAGTACACAACTTCTTTTCTAGAAGCGCAAGAAGACAACAATACCAGAGATACAATTAAAAGAGGAATAACAGTCTTTAAAGACCGAAAAATATCAATTGAAATCATTTTTTTTATGGACATAGTGTTTTATATTTTGGTGCAATAATAGCAAATTAAAAGGTTATAAAACTTTTTTAAGAGGATGATTCTTAGTCTTATTTTCTTTCTTCTTATCTAATAAACATAGCTCAGAGTTATTTGAGATAAATTCCGGGACTATCTCTTTCATTAAACTCACCGTACTTTCGTTGAAGAACATATTAGATACACAAAGTTCGTCAATTCTTGATCTTACAGAAACATAATCAAGCTCCCTTGTTTTTCCAATCATAATTTTTTTATGATAGGTAGGCAAAGTATTTTCCCCGTTCGCCAACAACTCTTCGTATAATTTTTCTCCCGGACGTAAACCTGTTATCTTAATATCTATGTCTTCGGGATATTTAAGACCAGAAAGTTTAATCATATTTTTTGCTAAGTCAAATATTTTCACAGACTCACCCATATCAAAAATAAATATTTCACCACCGTCACCCATGGCTCCAGCCTCCAGTACTAGCTGAGAAGCCTCTGGTATAGTCATAAAAAATCTAGTTACATTTTCATGTGTAACCGTTAAAGGGCCTCCTTTATCAATTTGTTTTTTGAAAAGAGGAATAACTGAACCATTCGAACCTAAAACATTTCCAAAACGCGTAGTAATAAATTTCGTTTTTCCTTTTTGTTGCATACAACTAATGTACATTTCTGCAATTCGTTTTGTAGCGCCCATTACATTCGTTGGATTTACTGCTTTATCCGTTGAGATAAAGATAAATTTATCTACATTATGACTAATTGACAAATCAGCAACCACTTTTGTTCCTGCTACATTAATTTTAATAGCTTCGTAGGCATTATATTCCATTAATGGCACATGCTTGTAAGCTGCAGCATGAAAAACAATGTCCGGTTTATACTCTTGGAACAGATTATTTAGGCGATTTTTATCACGTACATCTCCTACAATAGGCATAAAATTATGAAAGCCATTTTGCTTTAATTCTTGTTGCAAATCATATAGCGCAGATTCCGATTGATCTATAATAATAAGTGATTTGTAATCGTACGTACATACTTGGCGTACAATTTCACTTCCTATAGACCCTGCTCCGCCTGTGACAAGAACAACCTTGTTTTTAACCTCCTCTGATATTTTAGAGTTTTTAATGTTAATTGGAGCTCTATCTAAAAGATCTTCAATTTGAACCTGTTTAATTTGTGAAACCTTAAGCTCTCCATTAATCCACTGCTCTACTGGAGGTACAATTTTAACCTGGACAGGAAAATCTACAAGACCTTCAACCAGCTCTTTAAGACCTTTAGGGTCTATATTTTGAATTGAAAAAATAACTTCTGAAATACTATTTTTCAGAATAAACTCTCTATTAAGTACGTCCTTATCAAAAACTTTTACTCCATTTATTTGCTTTCCAATTTTTTTAACATCTTCATCTACATACCCAACAACTCTCACCCTACTCTTAGAATGGTTGACAAGAGCACTCTGCGTTAATATTCCAGACTCCCCAGCACCAAAAATTAAAACATTTTTATTAACCTTAAAATCGCGAGCCATAAAATTGCTGTATAGCGACTTAAACACATATCTGGAAGCTGTAAGGGCAACAAAACTTAACAAACTATGAATAATAATGATACCTAATGGAACAGTAAAGTTTTCAAAAACCCCTAGTTCACGATTAAACAAAACCATTGATATCAATAAAATACTAGATAGGCAAATTGCATTGAATATGTTATAAACATCCCTAACACCCGTATGTCTTACTACCCCTTTATAGGAGCCAGTAAAAACAAACGACGCCAATGCAATTAAAGATATAATTGGTAATTGCACAAAAAGCTTATCAAGGTCAAAATCCAAAGTAAGATTAAACCTTATGATGTAAGACAACACAAAAGAAATAGCTATCATTACCACATCTATAGACAAAACAAGCCATTTAGATGCATATTTGTGAGCATTATTTACTAAATATCCTTTTATCATCAGATTAAATTTTGGTTAAAATAAGCGCTACAATTCTTTCTAGATCTTCCTGCGAAAGATTAGAGCCACTAGGTAAACAAAGTCCTCTATTAAAAAGGTCTTCAGATGTACCATCACTATAGTTAGGGAATTCAGCAAAAACCGGTTGTAAATGCATAGGCTTCCAAAGTGGTCTTGATTCTACATTCTCTTCTAATAAAGCTAACCGAATTTTTTCCCTAATTGCAAATGAAGGCATTAGAACACAAGTCAACCATCTATTTGAATAATACCCATCTTGTTCTTCTAAAAATTCTATTTCAGGAAGATGACCTAGATGTTTTTTATAAAAACTGTAATTGAATCTTCTTTGATCAACGCGATTTTGAAGTACCTCCATTTGACCACGACCTATACCCGCAAGAATATTACTCATCCTATAATTGTATCCTACGGAAGAATGTTGGTAATGTGGTGCATCGTCTCTTGCTTGAGTTGCCAAGAATACTGCTTTGTTCTTTATGGCTTCATCTTTAGCAATCAAAGCTCCACCACCAGAAGTGGTGATAATTTTATTACCATTGAACGATAGAATACCTATTGAACCAAAAGTACCGCATTTCTGATTTTCAAAACGACTACCCAAAGCCTCTGCACTGTCTTCAACTACTGGGATACCATATTTTTCAGAAATCTGAGCTATTTCCTCTACCTTATAAGGCATACCGTATAAGTGTACCGCCACAATTGCCTTCGGTTTTTTACCCTTCGCTATTCGGTCCTCTATAGCCTCTTCAAGTAATTTTGGAGAAATATTCCATGTATCTTTTTCGCTATCTACAAATATTGGTTTTGCACCAAGATACATTATAGGGTTTGCTGATGCTGAAAAAGTAAAACTTTGACAAATAACTTCGTCATCTCTAGTTACCCCTAAAAGCTCCAAAGCCAAATGAATGGCAGCAGTACCTGAACTTAGTGCTGCAACGTAACTATTGCCTCCTAAAAACTGGTTAATAGATTTTTCGAAGTTGTCTACATTAGGACCCAAAGGGGCTACCCAATTTGTATCGAAAGCTTCTTGAACATATTTTTGTTCGCCGCCGCCCATATGGGGTGAAGACAGCCATATCTTATCGTTTGTAATTGTTTTCAATTGAAATAGGTTTATAGTTCATTTTATTGGGGGGCGCCATCTTTGTATTTAAAAAAGAAGGCCAAACATATAAATATAATCTAAAAATTACTAAAAAGTTCATTTTGATTATTGAATACAAATCTAAACTTTAACTTTTATCCTATTAATTAATCTTGTTGTATGTCTAAAAAATTCGGCTAATCGCATAAATAGTGTAACTCACATATTCAATTAGTTCTAAATAAATACGATATAAATCAAAAGATAGATCTATTACCTACATCGTAGCTAAACTTTATCGTACCAAAGATTATTATCTTAAAACCAAAGAGCAAAATAATACCATACAAACAAAAGGAGCTAATCTAAATATTTATGATTGCTCCTTTTGTTTTCATCACTTTTTCCTCAATGAATTAAATTTTGTTGTAATCCTTGAAGTCTTTATGTTCTTTTTTATACAGCTCTTCTTCTGGTAAGGATTTAAAGTACTCATATGTTTTTTTCATTCCTTCTGACCTAGAGACTTTTGGTTCCCACCCTAGAATTTCCTTTGCTTTTGAAATATCCGGCTGTCGCTGCATAGGATCATCTTGTGGCAAAGGTTTGTAAATCACTTTTTGATTCGTTCCTGTTAACTTTACAATTTCCTCTGCAAAATCTTTAATAGTAATCTCATGTGGATTACCAATGTTTACCGGAAATACATAATCACTAAGTAAAAGTCTGTAAATACCCTCCACTTCATCGTCCACATAGCAGAAAGAGCGAGTTTGACTTCCATCACCAAATATAGTTAAATCCTCACCTCTTAATGCCTGTCCTATAAATGCAGGTATCACCCTTCCATCATTTAACCGCATTCGAGGCCCATAAGTATTAAAAATTCGCACTATGCGTGTTTCCAAACCATGGAAGCGGTGATAAGCCATTGTAATTGATTCCTGAAACCTTTTTGCTTCATCGTATACTCCTCTTGGCCCTATAGTATTTACGTTTCCGTAATATTCTTCAGTTTGTGGGTGCACTAAAGGGTCTCCATATATCTCAGAAGTGGATGCTATTAAAATCCTAGCTTTTTTGACCTTAGCCAAGCCTAAAAGATTATGTGTACCCAACGCGCCCACCTTTAAAGTCTGAATAGGAATTTTCAAATAGTCTATGGGACTAGCAGGTGATGCGAAATGTAAAATATAATCAAGTTTCCCTGGAACACTTACAAATTTAGTGACATCATGATGATAGAATTCAAAGTTTTCCAATTTGAATAAATGCTCAATATTACGTAAGTCTCCTGTTATAAGGTTATCCATGGCTATTACATAATAACCTTCTTTTATGAACCGGTCACATAAATGAGACCCTAAGAAGCCCGCTGCTCCGGTAATCAATATTTTCTTCATTTCTTACATTTAAAATCCTATTAAACTAGTATCGAATACATATGCACTACTAATCAAGAATTATTTATTCAAAATTGATATAATATTTTAACGAATATAAATACAATGTGTTAAACTAGAGGTGATTTTTCATCAAAAAACTACGAACTCCAAATATATAAGTTGAAAAGTTCATAGTCTTATTTAGTATAATCGTCGTATATAATTTCGCACAACTTATGACGTTGTACCATAACATGGTTAATTAAATATTAGTATTTAGTAATATGATTATTATTACGTCTTAAAAACCACCCATTTTTAGCACATTATCTTAATAATATCTTTTTAACCGATAAAATACAAGGAAGTTTTGAGTTATTTAGTAATCTTTGCAATCAAATAAAATGAACCCAGTCATGAAAAAAGTAAATAAAATATGCTGTATAGGTGCAGGATATGTAGGTGGACCAACAATGTCAGTTATTGCTAGCCAGTGCCCTGAAATTACGGTTACTGTTGTGGACATTAACCAAGCAAGAATTGACCAATGGAATGATTCCAACCTTGACAATTTACCTGTTTACGAGCCAGGACTTAAAGAAATTGTAGAAAAAACAAGAGGTAAAAACCTCTTTTTTACTACGGAAGTAGATAAAGCTATTGATGAAGCTGAAATTATTTTTATATCAGTAAATACTCCTACAAAAACCTACGGAAAAGGAAAAGGGCAAGCTGCAGATTTAAAATTTGTAGAGCTATGCGCCCGTAATATTGCCAAAATAGCTAAAACGGATAAAATAGTTGTTGAGAAATCTACTTTACCAGTTAGAACCGCTAGTGCAATAAAAAGTATTCTTGAAAATACAGGTAACGGTGTAAAATTTGAAATTCTTTCTAATCCTGAGTTTTTAGCAGAGGGAACGGCTGTAGAAGATCTTTTAAACGCAGACCGTGTTCTTATTGGTGGCGATGAAACGCCATCTGGTCAAGAAGCAAAAGACACCTTAAGTTCTATTTACGCACATTGGTTACCAAAAGAGCGTATACTTCAAACAAATGTTTGGTCATCAGAACTTTCAAAATTAGTTGCTAACGCATTTTTAGCACAAAGAGTTTCTTCCATCAATGCTATTTCTGCCCTATGTGAACGTACCGATGCTAATGTAGCTGAAGTATCTAGAGCTATTGGAACAGATAGTAGAATTGGATCCAAATTCCTTAACGCCTCTGTCGGTTTTGGAGGTTCGTGTTTTCAAAAAGACATCTTAAACCTGGTATACATATCAAGAAGTTTTGGTCTTAACGAAGTTGCCGATTATTGGGAACAAGTAATAATCATGAACGATTATCAAAAAAGACGTTTTGCCGAGAATATCATCTCTACTTTATACAATACGGTTTCTGGAAAAAAAATAGTTTTCTTCGGATGGGCATTTAAAAAAGATACCAACGATACTAGAGAATCTGCAGCTATTGATATTGCCGATGCTTTGCTTGAAGAAAAAGCAGAGATTGTGGTATATGATCCAAAAGTTTCTGCAGAAAGAATTTATGCAGATTTAGATTATTTAGAAACTAGGTCTCCGGAAGAAAACAGAAGACTTTTAACTGTAGTTACAGACCCAATGGATGCTGTACAAGATGCTCATGCTATTGCTATTCTAACAGAATGGGACGAATTTAAAACATATTCTTGGGAAACGATTTTTACAAAAATGCTAAAACCAGCATTTATTTTTGATGGTCGCCGTCTATTATCTCAACAAGAAATGGAAGCAAAAGGCTTCCAATATTATAAAATTGGACAATCATGAAAATTCTTGTCACCGGTGCGGCCGGTTTTATAGGATATCATCTTTGCGAAAAACTCCTAAAAAAAGGATATGAAGTCGTAGGGTTAGATAACGTCAATGACTATTATGACGTAAACCTGAAATATGCTCGATTGAAACAATTGGGCATTAGCCAGAGTGATGCCGAAATTTTTCATAAAAAATGTTCCGGTTCTATTTATGGAGATAAATTTTCTTTCGTTCGAATGAACTTGGAGAATAGAGAATCTCTGCCCCAACTCTTTAAAGAGGAAAAAATTGATAGAGTTTGTAATTTAGCTGCTCAAGCTGGGGTTCGCTATAGCATTGAAAATCCAGAAACTTATATTGATAGTAATGTAGTTGGCTATCTAAATTTGTTAGAGTGTTGCAGACATAATAAAGTAAAGCACCTAGTTTATGCTAGTAGTTCTAGTGTTTACGGTTTGAACGAGAAAATCCCTTTTTCAACTACAGATAATGTAGATCATCCAATTAGCCTTTATGCAGCAACGAAGAAGAGTAATGAACTAATGGCGCATACTTATAGCCACTTGTTTAATATTCCGACAACCGGACTTCGTTTTTTCACTGTTTACGGACCTTGGGGTAGACCAGATATGGCTTTATTCCTTTTTACTGATGCCATAGCAAACGGAAAATCTATTAAAGTTTTTAACCACGGTAAGATGGAAAGAGATTTTACTTACGTTGATGATATCGTAGAGGGAGTCGTCCGCACACTTACCCAGCCTGTAGAAGACCGAGATTTGTACAGAATTTACAACATTGGAAACAATAATGCTGTTAAATTGACGGATTTTATAGAGGCTATTGAAAATAGCATGGGACAAAAAGCGGAAAAGGAACTCATGCCAATGCAACCAGGTGATGTAGAACGCACTTGGGCAGATGTTGATGATCTTATTAGAGATTATGATTATCAGCCAAATACTTCCGTTTCAGATGGTGTTCAAAAATTTGTTGATTGGTATAGGAACTATTATAAAAAGTAAATTTTCATTAGAGAATTATCACATCAAAAAAAGACTTAAAATTCATATTCTAAGTCTTTTTTTGATTAAAAGATGAATTAATTCTTTCTCAATAAGCAGGTCTATTTGAAACTAAAGTTCTCTGAATAAAAATCTTTGCTGCCACATTTTAATTAGAGCTTTTATACAAAACATCGAGGCTGATAATTAGAAAAATACAGTTTGAGAACTTGCTCAACTATTCGCTCTTGACTTTGATTACTTCTTTGTTTTAAAAATTTCATTGTCATTTGTATAGAAACGGTTATTATATAAGGCTTTTTTGTTATTAGGTCTGTGGGGATACTGCCAAAGTGTCTCCAATAAAGCATCTAAATAAGAATATTGATCAAGTTCAATAGTAGACCCTTGGTGGTTTGACAAAATTTCTAAGGTTATTTTTCCCGTTCCTTTTTCTCCACTTATAATCCAATTTATTTTATTATTTTTTATTTGGTAATCTCCCTTCTCTATAGGTAACTTTTGTTGAGTAACATCAAAAAGGTTTGTTTTAGAATCTACATAAAAAGCTGTAATAAGTGAGCGTAGAGACCAGAGACAACTACCCGCTCCAGAATATGGATCAAGGACACTTAAATCATTAGTGTAAAAACCCTGAGTAACCTTACCTGCAAATAGTGCATCATTCAAAATAAAATCAGACCAAGTTGACTCCAGAGCTCTTAATGCAACACCTTGTGAGATAGATTTTTGATTTATCAATGATGCCGAAATTATAGGAGAAGGTGCAGCCATGCGGTAACATACACTACGCCCCATCATCGGAAAACCTTTCGGACCAAAAAAATATTTAAAAAATTTAACAAAATCCTCATTTGCCTTTACAATAAATTCTGGTTGCAAGTTAGGGTCTATTTGATTTATCCAAAACAAACAATAATGTATTGCCCAAGCATTATAATAATCAGGTGGCGCCTCTCCATCCTTAAACCAACCTTCACCTAAGAAATCTTTTTTTAAATATCTCTCAAACTTATGATTAGCCAATTCTACATCATTTTGCTCAAACATATTTAAAGCCTCTAGTGACTTAACTATCATGACTGGAAATAAATTCCAGTTATTATCACCATGTGTTTTGCCCCTTATCTGCATCAACCAATCATAAATTTGCCTTTGCTCCTTCTTTGTAAAAGTTTCCCAAATGAAATCTCTAGAAATCCAAAGTCCTAATGCTATATCAGCGGCCTCAGCCATTTTTTGATCTCGATTACCAATTACCCCCCAATAATCCTTTGATGATGGATTTGAACCGTTTAAAAGAGCTGTTCGAAACAAATCGGAGATATTTATTAATTTGTTATCAATTTTAGTCGGGGCATTTTGAGTGTTTATTATATAAGCGCAACCCAAAGGAAAAAATCTAGCAAAACCCTCCAAACCATTAATTGCTTGTCCTCGACCGCTAAATTCTCCTGGATAATAAACTAATGCTCCATAGTTAGACTTATAGTTAAGGTAACCACGAAGAAAGTACTTAAATAATTTATCATAACGTACACGAGGAGTGTTAGATACTGTATCTAAAAAAATAGTTTTTAATTCTTTGTCAAAAAAGGATGCATTTTCAAAAACCGGAATGTTATTATCCCAATTATCAATCTTGACTCTCTGCAACCTCCAATAATAAAGCGACAAACCTAAAAACAAAATTATTATTAAAAGTACTGGGGTGTATTTTATCTTCCGCATTTTTTAATTCGTAGTTAGAATTAAGTGAACTTCTATTAACTTAGTTTGGCAATCATAAAAAGTATTGTATGGACCATGACTACCATTTTTCTAGAAAACTGCTAAATTCATTAAATTATTGTTAGAATTTGGTATTTCACAATAAATTTCCCTAAAATTTCTTTGTATCCTCCAAGTGGCACATTTCTTTAGACTTAAAAAGGACAAGTATAAATTAATAATTTATTTAAACTCATTTTTTAAATACTTGATAAGAAGAAATTACATCACATTATTTGTTTGTTCAATAGAACAAAACTGTCTTATTCTTAAAAAAAAAGCCTCTATGTTAATAAAAAGTGTATTTCATCGATTATTTAAACCTTTGAACGTCCAAAACGTACAACTTATCCGTATCACCTTCGATGAAAATTTTGAACTGTATAATTTAATAATGTTGTTCATCGGTTTTTTTTATTCTTTTACCGATATAAAAAAGGGCATTAATACAATTTTAAATTGGTTAACCATATTTGATATTCAACTTGACACTTATGAGATTTCTCCACCCCACTAGTACTAGAATAATAATTTCTTTATTATCCGTTTTAACCCTTTATTCCTGTTCCAAAGACACCGAATTACTTGAGTCTTACTTGGATGGGGCTTCACCTGCCGATGGTAACAATTTAGGAGTCAACGATTTTTATAAGGTAGGTGAAAATGGCAGAATCACCATGGATGTCCTTTCCAATGACAGGTTTATTAACCCTAGTAATGTTAAAATTATTAGTACATCTCGTCCAACCAATGGTTATGTTATAGTAAACGATGATAATACTATTACATATGTACTGGGTGATAGAACTGCCCAAGAAGAAGCCGAGGCCGCCGAAGCAGAAATAAAAGCAAGAGAAAAAGCTCAAGCATCACAAGAAGAAGCTCAGGCCCAACAAGAGCAGGAAAATAAAGATAAAGCTGAAGCAGAGGCCCAAGCTCAACAAGAGCAGGAAAACAAGGAGAAAGCTGAGGCAGAGGCCCAGGCTCAACAAGAGCAGGAAAACAAGGAGAAAGCTGAAGCAGAGGCCCAGGCTCAACAAGAGCAGGAAAACAGGGAGAAAGCTGAAGCCGCAGAAGAAAAAAGAAAGGCTGAAGCCGAAGCTGCTGCGCAAGAGGAAGTTGACGACTCTTTTACCTATACCACAGAAACTACAGATGAAGATGGCAATGTTACTACAGAAGAAGTAACGGTAACCGTAACAGCAAAAGCATTTAGCGAGCTTAAAGCCTTCCCTACAGCAGAAGGTTTTGGAAAAAATGCAACAGGAGGTCGTGGTGGCATAATTGTTGAAGTCACCAACTTAAATGATTCTGGACCAGGTAGTCTTAGATATGCTCTAGAAGAAATTAGGGTTCCTAGAACCATTATTTTTAAAGTTGGTGGAACCATTAATGCTAAATCAAATCTTACTATTTATACTGCAAGGGGTAATGTGACGATTGCAGGACAAACTGCACCTGGAGGTGGTATACTTATAAAAAATGGCTCATTAAGTATACAGGGTGACAATGTTATAGTTAGACACTTAAGATTTCGAATGAATTCTAGCACAAATCCAGAAGACGGTCACAACATGGATGGAATAAGGGTTAGATCTAGTAATCAGTCAGTAAATATAAAAGACATTATTATTGATCACTGTTCAGTATCTTGGGCATTGGATGAAAATATTTCAGTCAAGAGTGCAGAGAACGTAACTATTCAAAATAGTCTTATTGCTGAATGTACTAAAGGAACTTTAATCGCAAGAGCTAAAAATGTTTCTGTACTTAATAATTTGTACGTCTTAAATAACAGTAGAAGTGTTCTTGCTAATACAGTATTCCACCAGGATTTAACATTCGAACAAGTTAATAATATAGTATATGGGTTTAAGTGGGCAACAGCAGGTACTGAAGGGATGTCTTTGAACATTATCGGAAATAAGTATAAATTATCTAATGACTTTCAAACATCTACTAACTATGCGGTAACTCTTACTCCCGCCGATCCTGAAAATGGTGATGCAGGTAACATCAAGACAACTCACGCATATCTTGCAGATAATATTATAGACAACGACTTATTAGGTATTTACAGAAAAGAATTAAAACCTTATTTATTTTCATCTCCAAAATCAAAATCATCTTATAAAGCTACCAGTGCAAGCCAACTAGATAATAAGCTGCTATCTCATGTGGGGGCAAGTTTACCTAAAAGAGATGCTGTAGATACCCGCTTAATCAATCATTATAAAAATGCAAGCGGCACTTTGAAAAGTAGTGGTTCATTCCCTAGTATTAATAGTGGTACAGCTTATAAGGATACTGATAAGGATGGTATGGCTGATGATTGGGAAGAAAGTCATGGTCTAAACCCTAATAATAAAGATGATGGTAATAAAGACATTAATAATGATGGCTATACCAACCTAGAGGATTTCCTTTATTACCTAGCCAATTAATAATAATAATATGTTGTAAAATAATATCTGAGTTAAGAACTCATAGGCCTCAGAAAAAATAAAACATATGTACACTTATCTCATAGAAGATAAAAGTAAAATTTTGATTTTTAATGGAATGGCTCATAAACAGATAACGGAGAATTCTTACAGCGCAGCTATTAAAATTAATATAATCATATATTTTTAACTTAATTTGCATTCGATTTGAACAACCAAAACATTTAATAATCGTAATACAACTAAAATGTCTTTTAAAAGTTTAAAATTACCAACTAATTACAAAATTTTAGTGACGGGGGGAGCTGGTTTTATTGGCTCTAACCTATGTGAAGCATTATTGGGTAACGGAAACCGTGTTGTTTGTCTAGATAATTTTGCTACTGGTAAAAGAGAAAATATTCTCCCTTTTACATCAAACCCTAACTTTACGCTTATTGAAGGAGATATAAGGGATTTACCTACATGTCATAAAGCTTGTGCTAAGATAGATTTTATCTTACACCAAGCTGCACTAGGTTCTGTTCCCAGATCAATTAACGACCCAATCACGAGTAATGATGTGAATGTTTCGGGCTTTTTAAATATGCTTGTTGCTGCGCGAGACGCAAAAGTAAAACGTTTTGTTTATGCAGCTAGTTCTTCCACCTATGGAGATTCACAAACAATGCCTAAAGTAGAAAACGTTATTGGAAACCCGCTATCTCCTTATGCGATTACAAAATATGTAAATGAACTATATGCCAACATATTTAGCACTACCTATGGTTTAGAGACTATCGGTTTGCGATATTTTAATGTTTTTGGTCAAAGACAAGATCCAAATGGTGCTTATGCTGCAGTAATTCCAAAATTTACAATGCAACTCATGGCTCACGAATCCCCAGTAATTAACGGTGACGGAAGTTTTTCTCGAGATTTTACTTATATCGACAACGTTGTTCAAATGAACATCCGTGCGTTGCTTACCCAGAATGCGGAGGCTATTAATACGGTCTACAATGTAGCCTTTGGCGAACGAACCGATTTGAATCAACTAGTTAGCCTATTGAAAACTTATTTAGGTGAATTTGATTCTAAAATAGGTGAAATTGATATTACATATGGACCGGAAAGAACAGGCGATGTCCCCCACTCTCTAGCATCAATAGAAAAATCCGAAAGGTTATTAGGATACGCCCCTGAATTTGATATAAAAATTGGACTTAAAAATGCCGTAAATTGGTATTGGAATAATTTAAAATAAAACTAATGAAAGATATTAAAATAGCTATAATAGGCCTAGGTTATGTTGGTCTACCCCTTGCTCGGTTATTTGCCACGAAATACCCTGTAATTGGATTTGATATTAACGAAGAAAGAATCAAAGAACTTCAGTCCGGCCATGATAGCACTTTAGAGGTTTCTGACGACGTTTTAAAACAAGTTTTGAGTGATTCCCCACAAATGGAAGCAGGCTTGCATTGTACTAATAAAACAGAGGCAATCGCAGATTGTAATTATTATATTGTTACCGTACCTACACCTGTAGATCGTACAAATCGACCAGTATTAACGCCTTTGTACAAATCTAGTGAAACTGTTGGCAAGGTTCTAAAAAAAGGAGACACCGTCGTATATGAATCAACTGTTTACCCAGGTGTAACGGAGGAGGAATGTGTTCCTGTCTTAGAAAAAGTTAGCGGGCTTGTTTTTAACGTTGATTTCTTTGTAGGATATTCTCCAGAGCGCATCAACCCAGGGGACAAGGAGCATACTGTCGAAAAAATTTTAAAAGTCACCTCTGGATCTACACCGGAAACCGGAAAAAATGTGGACAGCCTTTACGCTTCAGTAATTACAGCTGGCACACATCTAGCTCCAACTATAAAAGTTGCAGAAGCCGCGAAAGTAATAGAAAATTCCCAGCGGGACATTAATATTGCATTCGTAAATGAACTAGCCAAAATTTTTAATTTAATGGATATTGACACAAATGCCGTACTTGAGGCTGCGGGAACAAAATGGAATTTTTTGCCATTTAAGCCTGGCCTTGTCGGTGGACATTGTATTGGCGTAGACCCTTATTACCTTGCTCAAAGATCACAAGAATTTGGTTACCATCCAGAAATCATCTTAGCCGGTAGACGAATGAATGATGGTATGGGAAAATATGTTGCGTCTGAAATTATTAAACTAATGGTTCAACGGGAAATAAAAATAAAAAATTCTAAGATGCTAGTCTTGGGTATAACCTTTAAAGAAAATTGCCCTGACGTTCGAAATACTAAAGCCGTAGATGTCATAACAAACCTTAAAAGTTATGGAGCTAATTTGAGTATTTATGACCCATGGGCTTCAAAAGAAATAGTAGAGAAAGAATATGGTCTTCAAATTTTAAATCAGGTACCTGACGAAAGTTACGACACTATTATACTTGCCGTATCCCATGATCAATTTTTAGATATTGATTTGAGATCTATGTTAAATAACAACGGAGTTTTATATGACGTAAAGGGAATTTTAAAATGCAAAGTAGAAGGTAGACTCTAAATTTGACGACCCGAGCTGCAATAACTAAATTTAGAATTAAAATGCTTCCAAAGTTATAATTAAGACAAGTATTAGCTTAATAAAATTAAGCTAGATTATTAATATTTAGGAGCATAACTAAAATGATATTTTAAAACAGAAAAAGGACGGTCATTAACCGTCCTTTTTTTTTAAATTATACATATAATTTGAATCATTTCTCCTTAGACTCAAAAAGTGTTGTAGCAATTTGACTAGTAAACTTTTCGGCTCCTTTTTCTGACAGATGAGTAGCATCTTTCCAATTAGATAAATCTGTAGTATTAATAAACATATCGCTAAAATCATTATACTTCAAATTCATTTTTCGCATTTCATCCTTAAAAAATAAATTATCTGATTTACAACTATCAAAAAATTTAGGAGAAGTAAAAAAATAATTTGCTTTTCATTAATCGCACAAAATTCTCTTAAATCAAACAAATATGATTTATAAACAGGATTCAACCGTAATAGCCTTTTTTCACAATTATTATTTAAATTTCTTTCGTTTACACCCAATTGTGATGTTTTTTGGCTTCGGTTTACCTGTAGTGGATCATATCCATTATAGTTTGTGTGTTCATAGTTTGGACTCAAATAATTCTTAATAATTCCAAACATAATTCCATTATAAGATATACACCAATAAAATCTTTGCAACGGATTCAACTTCTTATACCTATCTATTTCTTTCTTTACCTTCTCATTTTTATTATACATTACCTTAAGACTACTCAAATCATCGGCCATATAATCATCATCTACCGCGCTCTCTGGGTCAATATGAAACAAAAGGGTTTGTTTCTTTGTAGGTAATAATTTTAAAAGTGTAGCAGAAAAAGCAATCTTTTGCCCGTCAAACCCCATGTTAAAACCTCTTTCCGTTATTAACGAAGGGTTAATATGGTGATTTGCGCGGGAATTACCATAAACAATAAAATCTAAGCTGTCCTTAATACCAATATATTGATTGAATTTACCCACACTTTGCCCACTATATACCTCTTTTGCAATATGATTAATACCATAATAAATTACCTTATCAAGAACGTAAGAAATAATTAAAAGAAGGATGAACAATCTACCAGCATAAATAATATTCTTTCGATTCATAATCTTTAGAATTGGAAATATATGAAGTTATCTGATGTTGAATAGAAGAGCGTAATTAACAATGTTATTGCACACGTTACGGTAACAAGTTGAATAGCACTTAAATCAGTTCCCATTTTCTCCAAATCTATTTTTTTACGGTACAGATAAAAATCAAAAAAAAATCCAACAGTAAGCATTGCCATACAATTTACTAAAATTGTTGCATCCCCTACATAAGGTGCCTTAAATGGCCCTTCAATCACTTTTTTCAAAGCCATCATTGCGCTATCAAAATTATTAGCCCTAAAAAACACCCATGCTAAAAGTACCACAATAAATGTAATACTCCTTCCGACCCAATTGATACTTCTGATAGAACTAAACCATATATTCGTATTTAAAAATTTTTCTATACCCAAAACAGTGCCATGAATTCCACCCCAAATGATAAAATTCCAAGAGCTACCATGCCATAAACCTCCTAGAAGCATTGTAATCATTAAATTACGATAAGTGATTATTATACCTTTTCGATTTCCTCCCAAAGAAATATACAAATAATCTTTTAACCAATTTGATAGTGAAATATGCCACCTTCTCCAAAAATCAGTCAAAGAAGTAGCAAAATAGGGAAGGTTAAAATTTTTCAAAAAACTGAAACCCAGCAATTTAGCAGTTCCTATAGCTATATCAGAATAACCTGAAAAGTCAAAATATATCTGAAATGCATAAAAAATTGTAGCTAAAATGATGGTTGAGCCATCATGTATTTCCAAATTTCCATATACAACATCAACATATTTAGCCAAGGTATCTGCTATTACAATTTTTCTGAAAAGACCGATGACTATTTGTAAGATTCCCTCATTCAAATGCTCTTTTCTAAAAGTTCTTTCTGACAATACTTGTGGAAGCAAGTTAGATGCCCGCTCAATAGGACCGGCAACTAGTTGCGGAAAAAAAGCTATGTAAGTAGAAAAAGCTATAAAGTTATTCGTCGGTTTCAAAGTCCCCCTATAAATGTCTAAAGTGTAACTTAAAGTCTGAAATGTGTAGAAACTTATACCCACCGGTAAGATAATACTCAAAGTCAAATTGTTGGGCGTCCAACCAAAATTTTCTGCAAAAATGGTAAAGGAGTCTACGAAAAAATTATAATACTTAAAAGCACCTAGTAACCCTAAGTTAACTACAAGACTAATTATTAGCCATTGTTTCTTTATTTTAGCTTTTTTAGTTTTATAAAGACATAATCCAATAAAATAATCAACACTAGAACTGAAGATTATTAGAGACAGAAAACGCCAATCCCACCATGCATAAAAAAAATAGCTCGCAAACAACAGAAAAATGTTTTGAGCATTTAAGTTTATTTGCAAGGCCCAATAGATTACGAAAACCACTGGAAAAAAAATCAAAAACTCAAATGAATTGAATAACATACCTGAGTAAATTTATTTTTTAAGCCAAGCGAAAATACATTTTTAAACTTAGCTATTCCCAACTAGTTTAACGGTTTAACATGTATTTCATCGGTTTTTATATTTTAACTATTGTATTTCATCTAGAAAATCAAGCCGTTCGCAACATAATCATTTACAAATAGTTTAACCAATATAACAAATAACAAACATGAACAGACCCAAATAAAACTTGCCTGTCAACAATTTTTCATTCTTAAGATTGAACCCCAAATCCAATCTTAAGAATAAATAAGTTGTCATTCGGCAAGCATAGTTTACAGAAAACTGCAACATATATTTTACCTACTTATGCGCTATCACAATTCAAAAACAATTAGATTGACCCTTTCTATCTATATATTACTGTTATTAAGCTCTTGTAGTAAAGATACTGACCTTTTATCTGACGTAATCGCTTATGATGAACAAGAAGCATATATGGCAATTAATTTAGCCACAGATGACAGTTTTATCTTTAACTCTCAAAAAAGTATGGTGCTTGACGTACTTGTTAACGATACTTTTGAAGATGTCGTTGATGTTAAAATCATTAAAACGACGCAACCAGATAACGGTACGGTCTTAATTAACAAGGACCAAACCCTTACATATTACCCTAATACTTCGGATGTTCCAAAAGAAGCTGAGCAGGAAGAACCTTCAAATATAGAAACACCAGAAAACTCCAGCGAAAAAGAACTCAATCCCCAAACAGAAACACCTGAAAACTCTAACGAAAAAGAACTAAACCCAGAAGAGGAACCTAAAAAACAAAATAACCCAGAATCAACCGATTCCATAGAACCTGAGGAAGTGACTTTTACTTATACTGTTGAAGTAGATAATGAGAATGAAGAAAAAGAAACTCAAGAAGCCGTTGTAAAAATATCTGCTGACAAGGTTGAGTTAAAAGCTTTTCCATCCGCAGAAGGTTTTGCAAAATATGCAAGCGGTGGACGTGGTGGTCTCATATTTAAAGTGACAAACTTAAACGATAGCGGAGAAGGTTCATTACGTTGGGCATTGAGCCAAAAAGCAAATGCTAGGACTATAATTTTTCGTGTTGGTGGTACCATAAACGCTAAAAATTATATGAACGTACCGAGCAATACCACTATTGCAGGAGAAACAGCTCCCGGAGATGGTATACTAATTAAAAATGGAGAGTTAAGAATAAGTGAGAACAATGTTATAGTTAGGCATATTAAATCGAGATTTCAAAAGAATGCCCCTAATAATGGTGCTCCGTATTACAACATAAAACCATTTAGATTGCGAAGTTATGACTTATCCAACCCCCTTAAGGACGTAATCCTCGATCACGTATCCGCTTCTTGGGGAAACGATGAGAACTTAGGACTTTCCAATGTTAACGGAATTACTATTCAAAACTCCATATTTGGCGAATGCTCTAAAAATGTCTTAGCCGCAAGATCTAGGCATGTTTCTTTTCTAAATAATTTTTTAGCACTAGGCTATGGTAGAAATCTTTTAGCAAACCACAGTCAAACAGGTGAATTTGCTTTTGAGTTCATTAACAATATTGTATACGGTCATAAATATGGTACTTCGGGTGGTGAAGGGCAGAGGTTTTCTGTAATCAACAACAAGTATGTAAGAACTAAAGACGAGAGCTTGGATGTTGATTTTGAAGTTGCATTAGCTCCAACAGATCCTGAAAATGGTGGGCAATGGGGAACTATTAAAGATACTAAAATGTATGTTTCAGGGAATAACATTCAATCTGGAATACTTAGTAAGTATTCAGGATATTCTCCAGGTGGGTCATATGGAGGAGACCAAGTTATTTATCGAAATGAGCTTAAGCCTTATATAATTAGTGAACCTTTTGAATCATCGGACTATGTAGCTACAAGCGCCGATGGGACAAGTTTGGATAACAAATTGTTATCTCATGTTGGGTCCTCACTTCAAAGAGATGCTGTAGATGCTAGGTACATATCATCTTACAACTCAAAATCAGGGACATACGGTAGTTATGGAACGTTCCCCACAATCAACGGGGGTACTCCTTATATCGATACCGATGGTGATGGAATTGCAGATGATTGGGAGAATAACATTAACGGTACTATTGGCTATTCCGATAACAATGAGGACCATGATGGTGATGGATATACCAACTTAGAGGAGTTTTTACATTATTTAGCGGGTGAATAAAATCTATCTCAATTGATTTAATCGATCATATATTGTATAAGGGTAAGTAATGTTTTTTGGAATCGTTTTTTTTAAACATCTTTGTTTTTTAAAATAATTGATACTATTGATAATATAATTATCTATACCATCTCAATTAATTCAAAAATTCATGTATCAAAATACAGATTCTAAGGCGACGATTTATTCAAAAGAACCTTTGCTTTCAATCATAGTTCCCGTTTATAATGTTGAAAAATATCTTGGTCGCTGTATTGACAGTATTATTGCGCAAACCTATTCTAGGTTAGAAATTATACTAATAGATGATGGCTCTGTTGATGAAAGCTGGAATATTTGCTTAGCTTATTCTAAAAAAGATTCTAGAATTGTAATCGCTCAACAACCTAATTCCGGATCTAGTATAGCTAGGAACACTGGATTAAGCTTGGCTTCAGGAGATTTTATAGGATTTGTGGATAGTGATGATTACATAAAAAGTCAAATGTTCCAGACCTTAATAAGATTCGCTCTACAAAATGATTTAAAAGTTGTAGAATGTGGCTTGACCTCTACAAATTCAAATCCTATAAATCAAAGTGGTTTAAGTTCTTCTTTTGTCGAGACGAAAGAAGAAGCTTTTGAACGTTTGCTAAGGAACAAAAATTGGTCCGTATGGCGCAGAATTTACAGAAAAGAAGTACTTTCTGATTTAAAATTTATACCAGGAAAAATACATCAAGATGTTTTTTTTACCGTAGATGTTTTAAACAGAGTAGAAAAACAAGGTTACGTTGCAGAACAATTCTATATTTACAATACTGAAAATGAAAGTATAACAAGAAGCCCCTATAGCATGAAAAAATTAGATGCGAAGGATGCTCCATATTACGTTTTTGACAATACGCGAGTTTTTTAATCTAACTGTGCGTACTTTAGCTAGTAAATATCTTATTAGAACACTACTTAGCCATTATGATCGTTTATTTTCTAATAGCCATTTAGATAAGAAATATATATACAGAAAAGAGATAAAAAACGAAATTACAGACCAGTTAAATCTTAACTATGATAATAATTCACTCTTCGCTACATTAGCTAAATTTTCTCCATTTTGGTTATATGATGGAATTCTAAAACTGAATGCCTTTCGAATAAAAATAAAGTTAATGCTCTTAAAACTATAATGTCAAGACTTAAGAATACTATTCAAAACGCAAAGGTTAGCGTTTTTTTTCATGTCATTTTTATTTTCACCCAATTTTTCGCCCGTAAAATTTTTCTTGAAAACTTGGGCGATGATTTTATGGGCCTCACCTCTACTCTTCAGAGTTTTCTAAGTTTTTTGAACTTAGCTGAACTAGGAATAGGTACTGCTATTGGTTTTACTTTATATAAGCCCATATATGATAAAAATTATGATGAAATAAATCATATAATTAGATTTTTCGGAAAAATCTATAAAAAATAGGCATAGCCATAATTGGATTATCATTAGTACTTTCAGGCTTCTTTCCTTTAATTTTTGCAGACACTAATATTTCCTTACTACTAATCTACTATGCTTTTTTTACATTTTTAGCTAGTTCATTGTTAGGATATTTCTTCAACTATCATATGTTGCTGTTTCAGGCAGACCAAAAGGAGTATATGGTTGCGAAATATCTCCAAACCTACAACATTTCAAAAATAATTTTACAAATAATTTTTGTTTTTTACCTTCAAAGTTTCATTGCTTGGATTACTCTTGAACTTATTAGTTCTATTTTATTTACAATATCTCTACGTAAAAAAACTACCAATCAATACCCTTGGTTAAAACTATCTTTTAAAAAGGAAGAAAAAAATAAAGATTTTAAATCCTACCCAGAATTAATAAAAAAATAAAACAGATTAGCCTTCATAAATTAGGCACTTTTGTTTCCAATGGAACAGATAATATTTTAATATTCTCTTTTATCAATATTGAAACCGTTGCTTATTTTGGTAATTATCAATTAATTATTTTGAACTTCGCTACTTTACTGAACAAACTATTTTCCGGAACAAATGCAAGCGTTGGCAACCTCGTAGCAGAGCATAACGAAACTTCAATAAAACAAGTTTTTTGGGAACTGATGTCGTTCCGATTTTTCATAGCTGGTATTGTAGGTATCTGCATCTTTACCTTAGTAGATCCATTTATAGTACTTTGGTTAGGAGAGAAATATATTCTTTCAGAAGCAACGGTAGCGCTTTTTGCAATTAATTTTTTTATGTTACAAGTTAGACAGCCAGTAGATGTATTCAAGCAAGCATATGGACTTTACTCTGATACTTGGGCGCCAATTGCTCAAAGTGTTATAAACCTTTCCGTTTCAGTTCTTTTAGTCACAAAATTTGGGCTTACAGGTATATTGTTAGGTACTAGTTGTAGTCTCGTATTAATTATCATGTTATGGCGCCCCTTCTTCCTTTTCACAAAAGCTTTCAAGCGATCTTTTTATGAGTATATTTTTGGTTTCCTTAAACTATCTTTTACATTCGCTCCTGTTTACTTTGGTATACGCTATATAATTAACAACTTTTTAGTTTCCGAAATAAAAAATTATTATGACTTTATCATATTTTCTTTTTTGGTTTCAACATTAACAATTACACTTTATGGGAGTATATTATATATTACTGATAGTTATTTTCGTGATCTAATCAAACGTCTTATTCAAGGTGTTAAGAATCGATAACCTGATTTCTAAAGATCAATTTCACTTCAACTGACTAAAATATTTAGATTTTGAATTTAAACCTACGAATTGGAAATTGAACCGATAACTAGTAAGAGCTGTTTTAAATAATGTATTTTCGTTTACTATACGAGTATTGCAAGCAGAATTTTTAAAAAACCCCATTACTAAAATTTTCAACCTATGTTCAGCATACTTACTCCTACTCATAATAGAGCAGACGTAATAGAAAGAGTATACAAATCCCTAAAAAACCAGACTTATTTGGACTTCGAATGGATTATCATTGATGATGCAGGAAAAGACAATACGTCTGCAGTGGTTAAAAAGTGGCAAATTGAAGAAAAAGAATTTAATATTATATATCACAAATTACCACATAATGTAGGTAAAGCTCCTGTTGTTAATTTTGGCATTGATAAATGTAGTCGACCAATTACAATTATTGCAGATGATGATGATACTTTTTCTTCAACTATGTTGGAGGATTTGAAATCCATTTGGAATACAATTGACAAGACTGAAAACGGACAAAAAATTGGAGCTGTTTGGACTTTAGTACAGGATGAAAACGGAAACATTATTGGCGAGAACTTCCCTCTAAATTTTTGGCAAGTGAACTTTAAGCAAAGGGTATTGGATAGAAATGGAGCCCCTGTTGGAGAAAAATGGCATAGTTGGCGCACATCCGTACTTAAAGAATATAAAAAATTTACAAATCCAAACTCTAGGGTAAACCCCAGCGTTTCTTGGAATAGAATTAATAAGCATTATGACTTTTTATGTGTAAACATGGTACACCGTACTTATTGTTTATCTGAAGATGGCTATATTTTACAAAAAAAGACACGTTTAAAGGTTGAGAAACGTCATTATTATTCTTCTTTTTATGAGTTACAAAATGTACCCGCTTTTCAGATATTAAAAGAAAATATTATAGAAAAATAGGTTTTACCTATATAAAAGCATTTTATTTTTATAGAGATAAACAAACTCAATTAAACATTGCTCAATTTATGGCCTGCTTCATTGCTTTTTGTTCATTATTGCCCAACAGATTTTTGTGGTCTGTTAGAAACAGAATTAAAAAATAGACATATTGTTAAATCGTTTATTTTTTTTTACGATTCTTAGTAAATAAAAGGATTGTAATATTTAATATAGAATTAATCTAATGGAGCGAAAAAAAATTGCTTTTGTTATATATAGCTTAGAATCTGGTGGAGCCGAAAGAGTTGTCACTGAATTAGCAAATACCCTTATATTAGACTATGATATAACCATTATCACTTTGGTAAAGACTACGCCTTTTTATAAGCTTAATCCTAAAGTATCATTATTATTTTGCTCTGAAAATTTAAAGAATGATACGACTCTCGTTAAATCCATTTCTGATGGAGTTAATAGAGTAAGAACTTTATATAAAATTCTTAAAAAAAATAACATTCAACTTGTTATTAGTTTTATGACATCTTCTAATATCTATTCTATTTGGGCCGCTAAATTAAGTGGAATTCCTTGTATTGTTAGTGAAAGGGCAAACCATGAAATTTTCAAACTCCCCAAGCCTCTTGAAATTATAAGGGATTTAAGCTACAAATTTAGTGATTTTCTAGTAGTTCAAACTGAAGCAAATAAAGCATTCTACTCAAGAAAGCTAACCTCTTCTAAAATAATTGTAATTCCCAATCCTATTGCTGAATCTCTTTCCAACAAAAGAAATAATGAGTTCTACAACACTAAAGAGAACATTATTCTAAATGTAGGTAGTTTCAAAAAAGGGAAAGCTCAAGAACTCTTGATAAGAGCCTTCGCCAACATTGAAAATGATAGTTGGCAAGTAATTTTTGTTGGAGATGGACCAACTAAGCAAGAAAATATAAATCTTACGAAAAAATTAGATATTGAAAAGAAAATACATTTTGTAGGAAAAAAGCACGAGATAGATGTATATTATAACCGAGCTAGGTTATTTGTTTTCACCTCGGAACACGAAGGTTTCCCTAATGCCCTATTAGAAGCATTATATTTCGGCATACCCACTATCTCAACCAATTGTAAACATGGTCCCGCTGATTTAATTACAGATAAAGAAAATGGCTTCTTAATCCCTGTTGGTAATCAAGATATATTAGAAAAAAGAATGATTCAACTAATGACAGATGAAGTTTTGCAAAAGAATCTAGCAGAGAATGCCATGGAGTCTACAGAAAAGTATAAAATATTATCTATTGTTGAGTTGTGGAAAGAATATATTACCAAATTAGTATAATACATTATGTTAAGACAATTATTCAACCCTAACGAGCTTCTAAAATATGCTATTTTAGCTCTAATAATGTGGAACATTCCCGGTTTTGTTTTAACATATATGAATCCAGTATTGTCCTCCGCGCTCAGTTATTTGTCATTTGGCCTTTTAATAGTGTTTTATATTATTAACAAAAGAACGGGTACAAATAATTGGTTGGTAATTATAGGTGTACTATACTTTATAATAGGTAGCCTCTCTGGACAAACATTTATACCACCTATAAACTTTTACTTAATAATTTGGATTAAATATTTTATAATAATAATCTGCGGTAATGAGTTATTAAAGAGAACTTCTACGAAAGAAATGTCTATCTTTTTACTAATTGGAGCATTTAGTATTATATTACAAATTTTCCTTTTCAACAATCCCCTTGAGGATTATGGACGATACAGTGGATTCTATTTAAATCCAAATTCTGGTGGCTTCATTTGTATATTAGGTTACGCACTTGCTTACTCCATAAAAAATAAAAAATTCAGACTTTTTGCCCAATGGACATTTACCCTAATGGGGTTACTTACTTTTTCGAGAACCTTCATCTTACTTTGGATAGTTATTAATTTGATGTCTGTTAGAATATCTATTAAAAACGTAAACAAACTGCTTCTGGGCGCCGGCTTATTATTTACTCTAGTCGCCTATAACTCATTCTTACCTGTAAAAAATAAAAGATTATCCCAAATTACAGAAACTTTAAGTGGTGACTCCAAGGCTGCAAAGGATTTGAACGAAGGATCACGGTTTGAGACGTGGGAGAAATTTTATGGTTTCATAATAGAAGAGCCTTTTGTTGGTCATGGCTGGGGAGCTTTTGGAGGAGGAGGTCTTGGTGGTTTTCTCGGGGTTCACAATACATATTTAAAAGTTTTAGGTGAAGCAGGGATTATCCCCCTTTTACTAATGATTTTTTACTTTGTTTACCTAATCCAGCGTAGTTATAAAATATTCCTTCAAAGTCCATATCTATTGTTTATGTCTATTTGTCTTGCTGGTGTTCTTATGACTAATCATAATTTTTTTACTGATGGATATTTAATTTTTGTAGCACTTTGGATTTACGCAGACCTTACAAAATGCTTGCAAGAAAAAACAGAACTAAATAACCAAATAATTGAATCTACAGATCAAGAATTAACAAACAAATTATAAGTTGAATAGAAAAAAAATTCTTCTGGTTTTACCTAGTCTAGCTGCCGGTGGTGCGGAACGTGTTTTATCTTTTTTAGCGCAAAAACTAGACCCTAATTATTTTGATGTTCATTTACTTATAATAGGGAAATCAAGCGTCAATGCATATGATACCGGCACTGTTAATGTTACATATTTAGAGAAAACCAGAGTTTCCCATGCTGTAGTTAAAATCTTCAAGTCCTTAATATCTTATAAGCCACATATTGTATTTAGTTCATTGGGACATGTCAATACTTTAATGGGGTTATTTGCTGTCTTTTATAGATTACCTAAATATGTAATAAGACCTACTAATATTCAGACTGACTCCAAACCTATGGGAGCACTTTCTAAAATAGCTATTTCTCAAATTGATAAAGTCGTTTGTCAATCAGAAGACATGGCTAAGAATTTTATGGAAATAGCAAATATTTCGGGTGAAAAAATATGTATAATAGGCAACCCTATAACAAATATAAACTTGAAATGGGAGGCTAGAATTATTACACAACATCAACGGCTTATCACGGTTGGAAGATTAAGCAAAGTAAAAGGTCATGAACGTATTCTTGAAATCCTATCGAAGTCTAACCTAGACTATCATTACACTATAATTGGTGACGGTCCCGAGAAGAAGAATATCTTAGAGATTATACAAAAGCTTGGTTTAGAATCAAATGTTACTCTAGTTCCTTTTACTAATAAGGTTGATGACTACCTTTACAATAGCGATCTTTTTCTTCAGGGGTCATATAGTGAAGGTTTTCCAAATGCTGTGTTAGAAAGTTGTACACAAGGAGTCCCCGTTATAGCCTTTAACGTATTAGGAGGGACTAAGGAAATAATTGAGCATGGAGTAAATGGCTACCTTGTAGAATCTGAAACAGAATTTATCCGTTTTTTAGAACAAGATAAATCATGGGATTGTAAGATTGTTCGGAATTCTGTAATCGCTAAATTTAGCTCAGCTTCTATTCTTAAAAAATATGAAGAGTTGTTTTTCTCTTTAGTTTAATTTACAGTAGACTTAAAAATCTGATTACCTTCACTCAAAGAAAGAACAAATATTATTTGTGAATGATTTTAAAACAAATTTTAATCCACCGTTAAGATATTAAAAAAATAACAGCTTAAATAGCCAAAAAATAATCTATTAAAATTTTAATATCAATAACATTTTAAGACATTGAACAATAAAGCTTATAATAGATTGTTATGAAATAAATGCGGAATACATAGGTGTATTTTTTTAATTGAGCTCATTTTTTTTAACTTTTATATTGTAATTATTTTTTTCGAAGTCTCTGAACCAATGTTTTCCTTAACATGAGACGCTTTTAATTAATAATTATTAAGTCATTTTTATACTTTTTTCAACGACTAAAACATTGTCAATGTGTGGAATTTACGGTACTACAATAGCTTATACAGAAGGTCAAGTATTACAGAAACTAAAAAGAACATCTTTTAGGGGTCCCGATCAAATGGGGCATCAATCATATAAAAATAGTAAGGTTACATTCGGCCATAACCGGCTTTCAATTATTGATCTTGATTCAAGATCTAATCAACCCTTTTCTTATTTAGAAGGGATACATATTGTTTTTAATGGGGAGATTTTCAATTTTAAAGAACTTCGGGAGAAATTAAGTTCAAAAGGATACACTTTCAAAACAACCAGTGACACAGAAGTTATCTGTGCTTCTTATCTAGAATATGGTGAGAATTGTGTCAACCATTTTAATGGAATGTTCGCTTTTGTAATTTACGATGTTAAAAAAAATAAGTTATATGGAGCTAAAGATCGTGTTGGACAGAAACCATTTTATTATTATTTAAAGGGTTCTGAATTTGAATTTGCAAGTCAAATTTCATCTATACAATTGTTCAATGAAAATCTATCTATTTCTAAAACAGCCATACAAGAATACCTCTCATGGAAATCCATTCCTTCGCCCTTTTCAATTTATAATGAAGTTAAAAAACTAGAAGATGGGTATTGGTTTACTTATGATTTAAAAAGTTATGAGTTTGTAACAAAACAATATTGGGACATACCATATAATCAAAAGCAAAGTTATTTAGGCTCTTATCTAGATGCACAAAATGAACTCGAAACATTATTAGACAATGCTGTAAACATCCGGATGTTTGCAGATGTACCAGTAGGTGTTTTTTTATCCGGAGGTGTAGATTCTTCTTTGATTGCAGCAATGGCTTCTAAAGGGAGTTCAAAAAAAGTAGAAACTTTTTCTGTGAAATTTAACGAAAAAGGATTCGATGAAAGTAAATATGCACAACAGGTTGCCGACCACCTTAAAACCAATCATCATGTTATTGAATGTGATTACAATGATGGATTGAGTCTTATAGAAAACTTCTCAACTTATTATGATGAACCTTTTGCAGATTCTTCGGCGATACCAAGCATGTTATTGGCAAAAAATACTAAGGAGCATGTAACAGTAGCACTTTCGGGAGACGGAGGTGATGAAAGTTTTTTAGGATATCGTAGGTACGAATGGATTACTAGAAATAAAAAATTTATGTCAATCCCAAAGCCTTTTAGGATTGCTGCAGCAAGAGGCTTAACGTCACTGTCTAGTGGAACAAGAGCTAAAGTTCTTTCCGAAATACTACAATGCAATGATATTGAGAGTGCTTATCTTAAAACTGTTACTAGATATGGAGCCCCTTGGATGAAGGAAGATAACCCGATGAATCTCAAGGAATTAAAATATCTTATGCATAATAAGAAAAATATACTTGAAAGGGTTTCCGATTTTGATATCAAAACTTATTTGAATTGGGATATAAACACTAAAGTTGATAGAGCAAGTATGGCTTATTCTTTAGAAGTCAGATCTCCTTTTTTAGATTATAGAATTATAGAGATGGCCCGACAACTACCTACATCATATAAATTTATTGAAGGAAATCAAAAGCGTATCTTAAAAGATATTCTATATAAACATGTTCCAAAAAGGATTTTTGACAGGCCGAAAGCTGGTTTTAGCATGCCACTAAGCGTATGGTTTAGAAAAGATTTAAAAGATTATGTTCTAACAGAGCTTTCTGCAAAAAATCTTAATGAAATACCTGGGCTTAAAACAGACATAGTTTTAAAAATGATAAATGAGCATATGACTGGAAAATGGGACCATAACTATTTTATATGGAAACTACTTGTTTTAAGGCAATGGCTAAAAGCTAACGGAAAAGGAATTTCTATAAGGTAATATTAGCAAACTTTATTATTATAAAAGTAAAATCTTGAGACAATTTAAAAAATGACAATAGCCCTTTTTATATATTCTTTGGCCGGTGGTGGTGCAGAACGTGTAGTTTCCTATCTTCTACCGTATTTAAAAAGTAAAGGACATAATGTTCATTTAGTTTTAATGAATGAGACAATAAGTTATGATATACCGGACGATATACCAGTTCATTATATAGAAAAGTCTCAAGCAAATGAAAATGGGATTTTTAAGTTAATCAAACTCCCCTATTTGGCTTACAAGTATACTAAACTTGCAAAAAAATTAAACCTTACTCATTCTTTCAGTCTATTGTCCAGACCCAATTATGTTAATGTCTTGATGCAGTTTTTATATAAAGAGCATCCAAAAATAATTGTAAGTGAAAGAAATTATGCAAGCATGCAATATGGCTATGGTGATATGCAATCCAAAATAAATAATTTTCTTGTAAGACAACTATACCCTAAAGCAGATTTTGTAATTGGAAACTCCGAAGCCAATGTTAAGGACCTCATAGATAATTATGGTATAAATTCTAAGCTTACTGGTATTATACAAAACCCAATAGATATTGAGAAAATTGAAAAAGTAATAATTAAAAATAATTTTTTCGACCCCTCATATTTCAATATGATAACAGTTGGGAGATTAGAAGTTGTTAAAAACCATGAGTTGTTACTTAAGGCAATTCAAAAAACACCCAAAGTAAGGTTATTTTTTTTAGGTAAAGGACATCTGCAACAACAGTTAGAGCAACTTGCTTCAGATCTAAATATACAAAATCGAGTATTCTTCCTAGGTTTTGATAACAACCCTTACCAATACCTAAAAGCTGCCGATTTATTTGTCTTTGGATCCAACCATGAAGGTTTTCCTAACGTCCTTTTAGAAGCCATGTGCTGTGGATTACCCATTTTAACTACAAATTGTAAATCTGGCCCTAGCGAAATCATGAAGCTTGAAAAGCCTATTGAAAATGATATCATGATAACACCTTATGGTATTTTGACTCCTGTAGGCGATGTAACTACAATGGCAAAAGGCATGGCTTATTTTGTAGAAAACCCAGACTATCTAACAACTTGTAAAACCAACGTTCTTGAACGAATAAAAGATTTTCGCAAAGAAGGCATTTTAAAAGCTTACGAATTAGCGTTATCCAAACAATAAAATTACTTTACATATAGTTTTATTGGTGCAAACACCTTCTTAATTATGAAAAGAAAACTTTTCCGAATCGCCGCTGCCCCTGGTTCTCTTGCTGTTCTTTTGAAAGGACAGTTGCGCTTCATGAACAATTATTATGAAGTTACAGGTGTTGCTTCCGAAGGTTTTCAACATGATACAATTAGAGACAACGAAGGCATTAATACCATTGTTATAAACATTGATAGGAGAATAAATCTTTTAGCAGATATTAAATCACTCTACCAGCTTTTTATTCTTTTCAGAAAAGAGAAACCTTTCATTATTCACTCCATTACACCAAAAGCCGGATTGCTAAGTATGGTAGCAGGTTATTTAGCTGGTGTACCACATAGACTACATACATTTACAGGACTAGTTTTTCCTACCCAAACTGGGTTGATGAAAAAAATGCTAATTTTTTTCGATAAGATAATTTGCTTTTGTGCCACCAACATCTACCCGGAAGGCCAAGGTGTCAAAAATGACCTTATTCAATATAAAATCACTAAAAAGCCCTTGCACATAATTGGTCATGGCAATGTAAACGGAATAGACCTATCTTTCTTTGACCCCAAACTTTATCCTGATAACAAACAAAAAGAAATACGTAAGAGCCTAAATATTGAAAAGTCTGATTTTGTATGGTCTTTTGTAGGCCGTATTGGATTTGATAAAGGCATTGAAGAAATGATTAATTCGTTTGTTCAAATACAAAAGCAGTCTAAAAACTCTAAACTGTTACTCGTAGGCCCCTATGAAAAAGATATCGACCCCCTACCAGAATCGATAGAGAAAGAAATTAAAGAAAATGCTTCAATAATATCAGCAGGTTGGCAACAGGACGTTAGACCTTATTTTGCTATTTCTAACATATTTGTTTTCCCTAGTTATAGAGAAGGATTCCCTAACGTATTACTTCAAGCAGGCGCTATGGGTATATATAGTATCGTCACTAATATTAATGGTTCTAATGAGATAATAGAAGATGGTCTAAACGGCGTCATCATACCTGTAAAAAATACAGAAGCATTAACAAAAGCTATGGAAGATTGTTTAAAAAATTCTTCAAATTTTCAAAATGCAAACGAGAAATACCGCGAACTAATTTCTGAAAAATATAATCAGGATTTTGTCTGGTCAAAACAATTAAAAGAATATGAAAATTTTAAATAAAAGTAGCGTAATCAGTTAATTTTATTGAAATTAAAATGTTTAAAAAAAATTGAAGTTTATTAATAATAGTAAAAGCAAAGTACCAATCAAAACTGCATTTTAACAAAAAACCAAGTACTTAGTCTATATCCAAATTTAGTAGTTACTTTTATAGCTATTTTGCAACAGTTATTATATCTTTTCATGATTTACCGACTTTTTTTAAGAGACTAATAGACTTTATCATGGCACTGTCAATTTTGACCTTAGCTTCGCCTATAATACTTTTGGTCATTATCTTTTTAGGAATTGCGAATCGTGGTAGCGTATTCTTCATCCAACAACGTCCTGGTAAAAAAGGTGAGATATTTAAAATACTGAAGTTCAAAACCATGAACGACAAAAAAGATGCTTCTGGCAACCTTTTACCTGACGAAGTAAGACTTACCCCTGCAGGCAAATTTGTTAGAAAAACATCTCTTGATGAATTACCCCAATTACTAAATGTGCTTAAAGGAGAAATGAGTCTTATTGGTCCACGACCACTATTAGTTTCTTATTTGCCTCTTTATAATGTAAATCAAAAAAGAAGACACGAAGTAAAACCTGGTATAACAGGATGGGCCCAAGTAAATGGTAGAAATGCAATTTCTTGGGATAAAAAATTTGAATATGACATCTGGTATGTTGACCATTTGACTTTTTTAGTAGACATTAAAATACTATTTATGACGGTATCCAAAGTCCTAAAAAGTGATGGTATTTCTTCAGATACGAGTGCTACAATGGAATTATTTACAGGAACAGGAAACAGCGAATTATGCGATTAAGTATTATTATACCATGTTACAACATGGAGTTGTACTTAAAAGAATGTGTTGACAGTCTTTTGGATCAACAAATGAATAGTTCAGATTATGAGATAATCATCGTAAATGATGAATCTAAAGATAGTACGCTACAAATTGCGCAGGATTATGCCGGTAAGCATTCGAACGTAAAAGTCATAGACAAAAAAAATGCTGGGGTTGGTGCTGCAAGAAATTCTGGGTATGACTCAGCTACTGGAGAATATATATATTTTTTAGACCCTGATGATTATGTTGCACAAAATACCTTACCTATTTTGCTCGATGTTTGTTCGAAAAACAATCTTGATATTTTAACTTTTGTAAGTAAATCTGTGGTGAGCAAGCCTTACCCTTATTCTAAAAACATAGATTCTTTAGATATTAATACTGATTTAGACATAAAGGATGGTATAACTTATATAGCAGACAAAAAACACAAAAACGAAATTTGGTGGTATTTAATAAGACGAGACTTCATTAAAAATACTGGTATTCGTTTTGTTGAAGGTAAATGGATGGAAGATGCCATACTAACTTCTGAATTATTCTGTCAGGCTAAAAGAATGGCTCACACTACTTTAGACGTGCACAGATATCGCATTTTACCAACATCGGCTATGCGAAATAAAAGTCCTGAGCACTATAATAAAGTAATTTACGACAATGCGAATGCTGCCCATGTATATGATAAGTTAATTGCAACCATACCAAGTAGCCATCCAAATGCAGAAGCCTGCATTAACCGGTTAAAAACAAGACAACAATCTTTTGTTTTTTTCCTTATGGTTCGTTTAATGAAGTCGGATATCTCGGTTTCGGAAATTCCGGCAATGTTATCAGATTTTGAAAAAATAGACGCTTACCCTTTAAAGAAATTCATAGGAGAAGATTATCACGGAATAGGCTATTCGTGCTTGGTTTTCGTATTTAATAGAAAACCTTTGATAAATCCGTTCATAAAGATGTTCCGATCTTTTTATACTTTAACACAATGAATATCCTCATCTCTTCTGCCGGTAGGCGCGTGTCTCTGGTTAGAGCATTTCAAAAGGAACTTAAAAAGTTATACCCTGAAGGAAAGGTTTACACGTCTGATGCAGACCCTACCCTTTCAGGTGCATGCCAAATAGCCGATGGCTATTTTAAAGTGCCCTTTGTTACCCACCCAGATTATTTTAATGTGTTAATAGAAGAATGTAAAAGCCGTAACATAGGCTTATTGATTCCAACTATAGATACGGAACTATTGCCGTTAGCACAAAACAGGTTGCTTTTAGAAAAGAACGGAATTATTCCCGTTGTAGCTTCAACTGATTTTGTTGGCAAATGCAGAGATAAAAGACAAATTCATAAGTTTTTTGAAGAGCACAATGTTGCCGTAGCTAAAGAATTTACAAAAGAAGACTATACCCTACCCCTTTTCATCAAACCAATTGATGGTAGTAGAAGTGTAGATACATATCTAATAAAAGATCAAAAAGACCTGACTGATTATCATTTTGAAAATGATAAACTAATGTTCTTAGAATATCTTGATCATAACGATTATAACGAGTTTACTTGTGACTTGTATTACGGAAAAGACCACAAGTTAAAATGTGTGGTACCCCGTAAGAGAATTGAAGTTAGAGATGGTGAGGTTTACAAAGCTTTAACCGTAAAAAATCTTCTCGTTGATTATATCAAGGAAAACTTAGGAACCGTAAATGGCGCTTTAGGATGCCTTACCGCTCAGTTCTTTGTGCATAATACGGAAGATAAGGTTCGCGCTATAGAAATCAACCCTAGGTTTGGTGGTGGTTATCCCCTATCCTATTTATCGGGTGCCAATTATCCAAAATGGATTATAGAAGAGTTTACTCAAGGAAAGCAAATTGAAGAAAGTTTTGATTGCTGGGAGAAAGACCTTCTTATGATTAGATACGATGACGAAATTTTAGTACATGGATATAAAGGTTGATGAAAAAACGGTTATTGTTTTTGATTTGGACGATACACTCTATAATGAATTGGACTATCTAAGGTCTGCTTATTGTGCTATAGCCAAAGAACTGAACCCAAAACAGTGGGAAAATCTTTTTGCTCAAATGTTCTCTATGTATAGAAATAAAGAGAATGTATTCCAATACTTAACGGCTACCTTTAAGGTTGATAAAGGGATATTAATATCCCTTTATCGTAATCATATTCCATCAATTACACCGTTCCAAGGTGTTCTTCCTCTTTTTAAAGCTATTCAAAACAAAAAAGGTAAGCTGGCTGTTATTACGGATGGTCGGAGTAAAACACAAAGAGCAAAGCTCAAAGCCCTGGGCATCGAAGATTACTTTGATAAAATCGTAATCTCCGAAGAACTGGGTACCGAGAAACCAGATAAGAAGAACTATCTATCCATAGAACAGGCTTTTAAAGACCATAAGTTCTGCTACATTGCCGATAATGTTAGAAAGGACTTTATTTCACCAAACATATTAGGTTGGAACTCTTTAGGACTAATAGATAACGGGCTAAACATTCATAGTGATTCGTTTCTTTACTTTACTGAAGAGCATCTCCCTAAGGCATTTGTAAAAAGTATTATTGATATTAAAATACTATAGATTACCATCTATTGCCCTATAGGATAGAATCAAAAAGTTAGTGTAGTTTTTTTGCCAATCATTATCAAAGCGGTAAATTTACACCGTTAATTATTTAGCATAATCCTGTGCGAACAGTGGGCTTAAAAACAAAAAAATATAATTGATTTTTTATCAAATGACTCCTATACCAAGTCATTTGTTGACTATTACCTTTGAAAGTTTTATTACGGATGTAATCCATAATAAAAATCAAATCAAAACCGAACCACTGAAGTAGGCTCTGTTGTCTCTTCGGATTTTTAATCAACATAAATGATTGAAATCTTAACGGAAAGAAGCGAGTGGAACAACATTATAAAAACTGTTGAACACTGTGACTTTTACCACACCTACCACTACCACTATCTCTCAAAAGGAGAGGATGAAACTCCTATACTTATACATTACGAAGAAGAAGGTTCAAGTATAATCTTACCTCTAATGTTAAGGGATATTGAAGGAACAAGCTACAAAGATGTTACTTCAGTTTATGGTTATGCCGGTCCTTTATGCAGTACTAAAAGTCTTAATTTTGAAAATACAAAGTTTAAAAGCGAGCTAAAAAAGCTTTTTTTAGAACAGAAGATTGTTTCCGTTTTTTCTAGGCTTCACCCATATATTGATCATCAAGAAGAAATACTTGCCAATATTGGTGAAATATCCAGTCCTGGTGAAGTGGTCTACATTGACCTCACCTTACCTATTGATTTGCAACGGCAACAGTATAGCAGTCGTTTAAAGACCTACATTAATAAATCTAGAAAAGTCTGTTCAGTTAGAAAAGGTACTTCAGAAGAAGATATTCGTACTTTTATAGATATCTATTATGAAAATATGCGCAGGGTGAATGCGGATGAAAGTTACTTTTTCAACGATCGTTACTTCTATCAATTCATGCTTAGTTCTTTTTTCAAGACAGAGCTTCTACTATGTGTAATAAATGAAACCAATGAAGTTATAGGCGGTGCCATGTTCATAAAAATGGATGACATTGTACAATACCATTTGTCTGGCTACAAAGAAGAGTATTTAAATCTTAATGCCATTAAACTGATTATTGATACGATGCGTATTAATGCAACCGAAGAAGGTTACAAGTATTTTAACCTAGGTGGCGGAAAAGGTGTTAAAAATGATTCTCTATTTGCCTTTAAATCTACGTTTTCAAAAAATCACAGGCCCGCTAAATTTTGGAAGTACATTGTAAATCCTAAGGTTTATAAAGACCTTACCGAAAAGAAAAAGGAGTTCCTTTCTGATAGCACTAATGATAGCGAAAGCGATTTTTTTCCAGCATATCGTCAAATACCCAAATCACATTAAGCTTAATTTCTTTTGATACAAAATAACCCATTTCTATCGGATACCTACACTTCTATCTGGTCAAAACATTTTGATCATGGTAAGAAGCCCATTAAGTTTAATTTCCTGAAAAACATCGGTTTTTACAGACCTAAAAGCTTACCACTATATGTCAATTCAGGAAAAACCTTAACTAAGGGCATGGACTATAGTTTAGATTCTGAGCAGTGTTCAGACGACTATAAGAACAAGGTTTTCCTTATTTATGATGTACCTGCTTATTTTAACATTAAACCGCTCATTCCTTCTGATTCTGCATTAAAACTATATCAATCAAAGCAATACCCTGGTTTTTCTGTAGAGCTAGGACAATATGGTAACTTTAACGAGTATATGCTCTCAACCTTTAGTAAGAGCAGCAGATACAAGCTCAACAAATACAAAAAACGCTTTGAAGCTTGTTTTGAAGTTTCTTACAAAATGTACTATGGTGATATTACCAAAGAGAAATATGATACTGTTTTTGACTCATTTAAAGAGTTACTTACCAAGCGCTTTGATGATAAACAAATTACCAACAATAATCTTGATCCGGAAGAATGGCAATTCTATTATGACGTTGCCTATCCTTTAATTTTAGAAAAAAAAGCTTCATTATTCGTTATCTATGACGGAAAAAAGCCAATTGGCGTTACCCTAAGCTATCATTCAGACTCCGTTCTTTTTGATGCTATTACTGTTTTTGATATTGATTATGGTAAGTTTCATTTAGGCTCCGTTACTATTATGAAGTTAATTGAATATTGCTTGTCTGAAAAAATAGAAGTCTTTGATTTTTCTAAAGGCTACTTTGATTACAAGACAAGATGGTCCAATAAAACTTATGATTTTGAATATCATATTTTATATGATTCAGCCTCCTTTACATCTAAAACATTGGCCTTTGGCTTAAAGTCTTTTTTTGATTTTAAACAAAAATTGCGAGATAAAAACGTAAACGAAAGACTATATAGGTTTACTTATAAACTTAAGAATCGTAAAGCCGAAGTTAAGCCACCTGAAACACAATTTAAGTTTGATGATATCTCTTCTGACCCCATCCCAAGCGGACTTACAGAAATAGACTTAAACTTATCTGAAAACCATAAAATAAAATCCCTAGCATTTGAGTTCTTATACCTGAACGATGAATGTTCTATAAACCTCAAAGCTTTTACGGATGCTTCTAAACAATACTATTTTATAGGTAAGACAAAAAAGGTAAAAGTCTCTACCACGTAGTTTTATTTTAAAGTGTCTAGCTTAATATTATAAGAATAACCTCAACTAAAATTAGATAATAGTGCTATTCAATTCACTTGATTTTTTGATTTTTCTTCCGGTAGTATTCGTGCTGTACTGGTTCGTTTTCAAGAAAAGCCTGAAGATTCAAAATCTATTGGTTATAGTTGCCAGTTATGTCTTCTATGGCTGGTGGGACTGGCGTTTTCTTATCCTCATCTTTTTCAGTACCGTCCTAGATTTTTTAGTTGGTCAGCAAATTTTTAAAAATCAAGATAACAAACAGAAAGCTAAATATTGGTTATGGGTAAGTGTAGCTTTCAACCTAGGACTTCTAGGTTTCTTTAAATATTTCAACTTTTTTATTGATTCATTTATTGATTCTGTAAATGCGCTAGGTTACAACATGAAAAGTGTCTGGACGCTCCGCATTATTCTTCCCGTGGGTATCTCGTTCTACACATTTCAAACTATGTCATATTCGTTTGATATTTATTACAAAAAACTTAAACCTACCACCAGTTTTGTTTCATTTGCGGCTTTCGTAGCTTTCTTTCCACAGCTGGTTGCAGGACCTATTGAGAGGGCTTCCAACTTATTGAACCAAATTAATACGCGCCGTGCATTCAAATACGAACAAGCTACAAGTGGTCTAAAGTTAATTCTTTGGGGCTTTTTCAAAAAACTAGTTATAGCAGATTCCCTTGCTCCTATTGTAGATGATATTTTTACCAATTATACAGATTATTCTGCCTCTACCTTAATTTTAGGTGTATCGCTCTTTAGCTTTCAAGTATACGGAGATTTTAGCGGTTACACAGATATTGCAATAGGTACAGCCAAACTCTTTGGGGTAGAGCTTATGTCTAACTTTAAGTTTCCCAACTTCTCACGGAATATTGCCGAGTATTGGCAAAGATGGCATATATCGCTCAGTACTTGGTTTAGGCACTACCTATATATTCCTATGGGTGGTTCGCGGGTGAGTAAGCTAAAATCATTGAGGAACATTGCTGCTATTTTCTTAGTCAGTGGCCTGTGGCATGGAGCAAACTGGACTTTTGTTTTCTGGGGAGGGATTCACGCCCTTCTTTATATCCCAGTGTTTTTAATGGGGAGAAATAGGGTTTACGCCGATAATGTACTTGCGGAACGTACATGGCTTCCAAGTATTACCGAAATTTTTCAGGTACTTTTGACATTCTCTCTGGTGACCTTTTCAAGAATATTTTTTAGATCCCCATCTTTATCCTATTCCTTTGATTTTATTAAGCAAATAGGAAATAAATTTTATTACGAACCTTATATGCACCCCATGGGGTATAGAATGTTTGATTTCTATTTACTGGTAGCCCTATTTACCGTTTATGAATATTTGATTAGAAGAGATGAGCGAAATCCATTTAAATTTAGCTCTCCAATAGTCCGGTTTCTGTTATATACGCTCATTATTATGAGTATATTGTTGTTCTATGACGATGGTGTAAACCGTTCATTTATTTATTTCCAATTTTAATTAGGATGAAAAAATTTATTCTAAAATCAGTTTTATATATTCTCCTAATCCTTCTATTATTAGAAGTGATTGTTAGGGTGTTTCACCTATATACAGAAGATCCTCCAAGATTTATTGATGAATATGGAGTAGAAAAACGGGTACCCAACCATGATGGATATGCAGTTACAGGTAATAGAAATCAGAACTACTCAAAATTTCATATCAACAAAGCAGGTTTTAATTCATTTAGAGAATTTACGCCTTCGGCCGATAAATATGAAATGGCTTTAGTGGGAGATTCTTTCATTGAAGGCTTTCACCAAAACTTTTCAAACTCCATTGGTAAACAAATTGAAAACCAGACAGAAGGTATTGAAGTATACGAGTATGGCTATGCAGGTTATGATTTTGCCAATCAGATGCATTTGGTTCATGCCTATGAACAAGACTTTCAGCTCATAGATCAAATCGTTTTATACCTTAATTATGAGAACGACTTAAGTCGTGCGGTTTATGAGCCAAACACAGGCCGCATTAAGATGCTTTCTTCTACCATATTCAAAATAAGGGACAACATAAAATTATTGGCCTATGGTAGTAAAATTGGGATTGTGGAGCCATTAAAAAAACTTGCTCAACGTGGCGTAGCTTTCAATGAAACAGAAAAGGGCTATCAAACAAACGAATTGAAGGATAGTGAGGAAGAAAAACTGAAGCAAGATCAAAAGCGAATAGCTAATTTTAAAAGCTTAATTAACCTTTACGGTTTTGATAAAACTAAAACCTGCTTGCTCCTTGACAGTAGAAAAACTAGCGAACGTTTTTTAGATTTTTGCCGTGACAACGACATAAAATATATAGATTTTTCATCTAGTTTTGAGGAATCTAAAAAGCCTACAACTCTAATATATGATCATCATTGGAACGCTCATGGCAGAACAATTATAGCCAAGGAGTTGGCCAACTATATAAAAAAGCAAAAAAATTAGTAAGCGGTGAACAAAATTTTCGACTTTTACCAAAGTTGATTTTCACCCCTGATATGAATTCCACAAATTTCTTTTTTGACGCCTATACCAAAGAACAACTGCCAACTTATTACAGGCAACTACAGAACCGGTATACTAACGATATTATATTCAACAATACCAAAGACGAAGAGTTTCAACTTCCAGAATCGGCTTTTGTGGTTAAAGATGTACCCGATTATTTTAAAGTAACTACAAACGAGCTTCCAAATAGTATAGCGTGCCAGACCATAAATCAATATCCTGGTTTTCTTATAAATTTTGAAAACGTACCCTCTTTAAGTGATTATCTAAGTGAACGGTTCGGAAAATCTAGCCGTTACAAACTACGGCGCGAGCAAAAAAAGCTAGAGCAGTGTTTTAACATACGTTATGAAATGTATTTTGGTGCCATAGATAAACCGGAATATGATTTTATAATGGACGAATTCTACCGTTTACTAGAGCTACGTTCACTAGAGAAAGGCATAAAAGACAATATAAATCTAGCTACGCAAGATTTCTACAGAGCTAATGTCTATAAAATGATTCTTGATAAAAAGGCTTCATTCTACATTATCTACAATGAAAAAATGCCCATAGACATCTGTCTAAACTTTCACATGAAAGATGTTATATTTCAATATATACGTACCTATGATATAGACTATTCTAATTTCAATACTGGTTACACAGATTTAATGAAACAAATAGAATGGTGTATCGCCAATCAAATTAAACTCATCACGTTTTCTAAAGGAGACTTCTACTGGAAAAGACGTTGGTGTAATACGGTTTACGATTACCACTATCATATATTTTTCAAAAAGAGTTCTCTTAGCGGACGGTTAAAAGCCAAATCATACTATATAGCTAAAGCATTAAAACAATACGTTAGAGAAAAAGGAATGATTGAAAAATATCATGAATTTAGATCTAAAAGCAAACGTTCCAAAAAAGTGAATGTAGATTCATCTGCTATTAAACACAAGAGCATTCCCTACGAAACGGAGATTAAGAATATTGAAGCCGTAGATTATAAGAATGAGAAATTCGATTTTCTAAGACGCACTATTTACGATTTTCTTTATGAAAGCGATGAAAAACAGTCGGAAATTACCGTTTATTCAATTTTGGACCAACCTAAATCCTACTTAGTTATAGGAAAAAAGAGTAAAGCAGTGCTTTCTAATACTTCGAATACGCCATCTTTTTAAAATAAAACAGCGAAAAAACTACCTTTTTTGACTCGGTTTTGCGCTTCATCGAATATTTTCTTAATATTTTCTTAAAAAACGTCCGAACACTACGCTTCGTCGTATATATTCGCAGTTAAACCCCGTAAAGAGAACATCGTGGCCCAGTCAAAAAACAAGTCCCTGAAATTGAATATGAAATTATGGTTCGCTGAATTGAAAGAAGATATTATTCTTTCAATTTATCACCGTTCACCAATCATTTTTCTTCTATTTATTCGTTAGACTTCTTAATTAAAAGTTTTTTTTAAAATTTTACCTAATTAGTCCCATTGATAGACCTAAAGCGCAGAATTGCGCGGTTTCCTAATCGAAAAATTCTTTTTACAGATTTTTTTGACACCTTAGTTCACCGCAATGTACACCCTAATTACGCCATACGTTTGTGGGGTAAATTTATGGTTAGAGAACTTGGAATGAGTTTCTCTTCTGAGAAACTTTTTACTATTAGGAATGAGTCTTTGACCTATTTAGGAAAAAAGCAAAATAAATCTACTTTAGAAGTAAAGTATAAAGATGTTATAAAAGAGGTATATAATAGATTGGTAAATACCGGGAATCTCAATAATGTTCCTTTTGCCAAATTTAAAACACTCTTTGAGAAAGCCGATTATATTGCTGAAATCTCCGTTCAGTTCAAGAATGAGGAATTAATTGATATTCTATCTTACTACAAAGAAAAAGGATATCTAATCTACTTATTATCAGACTTTTACCTTTCTAAAAAAGTAATTACAAAAATTTTAGAACATCATAAAATGGGACATTTGTTTGAAGATGTTTTCATTTCAAGTACCGTAGGAGAAAGTAAAGCAAAGGGTGGTTTATACCCCTATGTCCTAGATAAAACAAATACAGATCCTAAATCTGTATTAATGATTGGAGACAATAAAAAAAGTGATGATATTAATGCATCCAAGTATGAAATAGAATCCTATCACTTAAAACATTTTTCTCATAAATTTAGAAATAAGAGAAATCTCTTTGGGTCTGATAGAAACGATTTTAAAAAGGTGTGCCATACCATCAAAGAAAGATGTTTGGAAAGTGAACATCAGTTTAGTGAATATATAATACACTTTTATTTTTTCACAGAACGGTTGTACATCAATGCTAAAAGAAACGGAAATAAAGACCTTTTCTTTTTGGCTAGAGAAGGTCATTTTTTGAAGCAATTGTTTGATTCTTATCAGGAAATGAACTTATTTCAAGGTGAGGATAAAATAAACACACATTATTTAAAGGCCTCGCGGCAATCTGCTACCCAATTGGCATTACGCCCTTTACCTAAAGAAGGCTTTGAAAAGTTATTGAAAAAGTTTGGTGATATGTCTTTACAACATTTCCTAGACTGGTTTCCTTTTTCAGACACGACAAAGAATGGGATTATTAATGATATTCCATTTCCTAAAGATGAAACTATTCCTGACTTTTTTAAGTCGCCTGCTATGGAGCATCTTAGAAATAACATAGCTTTTCAAGATGCTTACGCCAAGAACCGAGAGACGCAGAAGGATGCTTTTATAAAATACTTAGACTCTTTTGGAGCTAATTACGAAGAAGAGGGTCTAGCACTGGTAGATGTAGGCTGGGGTGGCACTATGCAAGAGAGCATTTATAAGTTTTTTAAAAAGAAAACACCTGTTACTGGTTATTATTTAGGACTTAAGGAAATTTATAATATAGAAAAGGATACCAAAAGATATGGTCTCAACTTTTCAATATATCCAAACCATGATTTTTCTGATGACATTCTTATGGCCAATGGGCAGCTTTACGAGCAATTACTAGCAGCTCCACATGGCAGTACATTATCTTATAAGTTTGCAGATGAAGGTGAGTCCCCAACAGTTGAATATCACGAACCTAATGAGAAAATGGTTTACGATAAGTTTATTGGTTCTACTCAAGAATATATGTTTTTAGAATTCAAAAATCTGTTCACACAACTGCGCGCAATTGACTATACTCAAGAAGTAACGCAGGAATACTTGACGGATATGGCCCTAAGAACAGGTATATTCACTACTAGAAAGAAGCTTAAATTCATAAGAGAAATAACAAAGGGATTTTATCAAAATGTTGGTGAAAATAAGGTTGGACTTGAGTATAATCCCAACCACATAAGTATCTCTAAAGTTGGTCTTATAAAAACCTTTGTGAAATCTCCAGAAAAAGTTTTTCGTTATTTAGTGAAGATAAAGCCGTTCTTATTCTATAGAGGCTATTATTGGCTCTCTTGGCCCGTAAATTTAACATACTACTATATTAAACTCAACTTTTGGGCTAAAAGAAAATGGCTGAAAAAAGGCTTAATCTCATAGAGTTTTAAAATTTGGTAATTCCAAATTCTGATCGTCTATTTTCTTGATGCTTTTCTTCTTCGCAAAAGGTATTGTCATCACATTCGTTTAATAAATGTGTTTCGCCATAGGCCTCTGTTTGTAGACGACTAACATCAATTCCTTTTTTAACAAGATACTCCTTGGTACGGTTAACTCGGCGCTCAGACAACCAATTATTATACTTAGATGTCCCTCTTGAATCTGTGTACGAACTAATTTTTAGTTCTAATTCTGTATGTTTTTGTAAAACCAACGCTAAACCATCTAGCACTTTTTTGGACTTTACATTTAAATAAGAAGAGTTCAAGTCAAAATAAGCCAACCCTAAGGCGTCTATTTCTCTTTTAATATCCAGCTCACGTTGTTTTTTCGCATCTACCTTAGCCTTTTCTGCTGCGGCTAAACTAGCTTCTTCCCTTTCCTTAGCTAAACGCGCGGCCAAAGCAGCTTGCTCCTTTTCTCTTTGTACAGAAGCAATAGAGTCTTGCTCTTTTTGACGCTTGTCAGCCATTTCTTCAATCAGAGCCAACTTTGCCTCTCCCTTTTTTGACAACCCTTTTTCTATACCAAATTGATATACAATACCTGCAGCGTGTTGTAAATGGTTAGTTGCATTATCATTATTAGCTGCCCATTTTCCAGAAGAACTAAAATCAAGACCAATCCTATCTGAAAACCAAGTTCTAAACCCCACTACTGCATTGTATGTAGCACGTGATTGGTTGTTAGCTTCTGTATAACCGGCTCCAACACCCAGATAGGGATCAAACCAACCAGTCTCACCTATAAGTTTATTCAAGTCATATGTTAACCTTGCGTCTAAACCATAATAATCCGTTTCCTCAAGATTGGTTCCTCCATCTATAAATTTTCCAACCTTATATTTATTATAACTACCAATGGCTTCTACACCAATACCGCTTTTAAAATAACGGCCAATACTTACCCTAGATGGATACGCAAGTGTGTTCCATTGTTTTCCAAATGAAAATAATTCATGAAATACATCTCCTGAATCATCTACGATGTTGTAGCCTAAGCCAAACATCCATGAGCTTTTAACGAGACTGTCTTTTTCGGTAAGTTGTAATTCTTCTTGTGCTTGCAACAAGTTGAATGAAACACATAGCAAAAGAACCATATAATGGGTAAAAGTTTTCATAGTAATTAGATTTGGGTGTTCTAATTACAAAGTAATGACTATCAAACCAATAAGCCCAAAGTAGACTTTGAACGGTAACAATAATCGGTAGTCCGCTAGATTTATGGAATCATTAACAGAACTATTTCAGGATAATTTCCTTTTTGGTAAGTGGTAATTTATAAACTGAAAATGGTGTAGTAATAGCTGTAGATGTCCTTTCTTGACTTTCATTTTTGACACCAAGGACAAGGTCTGTTTCTGACTCATTCGCTACAAAAAGTCTAGGTTCAAAAGAATTTTGTCGTTTTCCTGCACAATATATAACAAGCATTTCTTTGGTAAAGTCTATTTGCGGAACTGGTAATCCCGGTTTCCGGGTTCTATTTACTTTGGAATAGAATTCCTGCAGGGTCTTTACATCTGTAATGACCACAAATTCTTCCTCATCAGAACCACTATAATTATTCTTTTCAATAAGTTGCAATTGATCTGGGGTTTGTGCCGCTCCTTCATTTCCCACCCCTTTCTCTTGTCCTTTACAAGATGAAAACAGTAGTATTAGAACTAAAAGAATGGATTTCATATTAACTGTAAGATTTATCAAACCTAGCCTTATATGCTTTTTCATAAAGTGCTTCATAAAGAGGAAGTACCTTCATAATATCAAAACGCTCAGCAGATTTTACCGCATTTTTCTTGAATTTTTCTAAAACAACATCGTCCTTTAAAATGACAAGAGCGTTTTTGGCCATATCAGCTACATCGCCTACATCACTCAAAAAACCGGTAATACCATCTTCATTTACCTCAGGTATTCCACCAGCATTACTAGAAATAACCGGTACTTTGTTAATCATTGCTTCCAAAGCTGCCAAACCAAAACTCTCTGATTCTGAAGGCAATAAAAACAAATCTGAAAAACATAGAATTCTATCTATTTCATTACTGTTACCTAAAAATATAACCCTATCAGAAATTCCTAATTCTTCGCACAACCTTTCGGCATTCTCTTTTTCGGGGCCCTCTCCCACCATCACCAATTTTGCAGGAATTTCTTTCTGTATGCGATTGAAAATTTCAATTACATCTGGAATACGTTTTACTTTTCTAAAATTACTAATATGGGTAACTATCTTTTCATTGTCTTCTGCCATCAAAGAACGTTGGCAATCCGTAAAAGAAGTACTGTAATTAGATTTATCTATAAAGTTAGGAACCACTTCTATTTCCTTCTTAATATCGAATATTTCAAGAGTATTTTGTTTCAAATTTTCCGAAACAGAAGTAACCACATCAGATTGGTTGATGCTAAAAGTAACTGCTGGTTTGTAAAATGGATGTTTACCTACTAAAGTAATATCTGTTCCGTGTAATGTAGTTATCATTGGAACGTAAATTCCTTCTTCTTCTAGCATCTTTTTTGCCATGTACCCTGCATACGCATGAGGTATAGCATAATGAACGTGAAGTAAATCTATTTTATACAACTTAATAGTATCTACCAATTTACTGGACAATGCCAACTCATAGGGTTGATATTTGAACAATGGATACTCAGGCACATGAACCTCATGAAAGTAAATTTTGTTACCCAACAGCTCTAAACGAACAGGCTGTTTATAAGTTACAAAATGCACTTCATGACCTCTATTGGCCAGGGCTATACCAAGTTCTGTGGCTACTACACCGCTGCCCCCAAACGTAGGGTAACAAACTATTGCTATTTTCATTAATCAAATTTAGCTAAATCTATAAAGTAAGTCGGTAAAAGTCCTTTTTAATTTCAAGACAGGTCTTAGATATTTAAAACGGAGTGATTACTGCTGTTTAATTATCTAAAATTTAGACTGATAGAAAATAGAAAGGCATCTATTTAATTTACGATAGCATCGTAAATCACCTGTTGAATTCGGGTTCGTAAACCTGATTTAATCAAAAGAGTATTTGACGAAGAAGGGTAAGTTCTATTAGATAAAAATACATAGACAATTTCTTCTTCAGGGTCTGCCCAAGTATAAGTTCCTGTAAAACCACTATGTCCAAAACTTTTTCGAGAAACACATCCGCAAGTAGGACCACTATCTTTTAACTGTGGTTTGTCAAAACCAACACCACGTCTCACGTTTTTATCGCAAAAGTAACAGGTATTGAATTTTTTAACGGTTCGTGTATCCAAAAATCGTGTACCTCCATAAAAGCCGTTTTGCAAGTACATTTGCATAATCTTAGCTACGTCTCCCGCATTGCTAAAAAGTCCGGCATGACCGCCAACACCACCTTGCATAGCTGCGCCCATATCATGAACATAACCCTGAACGGTCTCGTAACGGTAATATTTATCTTCCTCAGAAGGAACAATTCTGTTCTTTGGAAATTTTTCTAGTGGATTGTAACTGGTACTTGTTGCACCTATTGGCTGGTATAGAAATTTATCTACTTGTTCATCTACACGTTTCTTCCCTACCTTTTCTATGTATTTTTTCATTACATAATAGCCCACATCACTATACCTATACCGGTTAGATTTTAAATCTTGACGACCAATTCTGTTGTATATAGAATCGTTGTAAGCATCTGCTAAATAAAGTTTGTCGGTTACTTTATAAGAAAAACCATCCGTAGGTTCTGTTCTATAGAATTCTTTTGATGGCTTCCTGTCCTTGTCTAAAGTGTCTACATAAAAAGCAATCCATGCTGGAAGTCTTCCATAATGCGATAATGCTTTAAGTACCGTAACATTCTTTAATTCGGTATCCGCATATGCGGGAATCAATTCTTGAAATGTATTGTTCAGCTTAATATCTCCTTCTTCCTCCATTTTCATAATCATAGGAAGAGTCCCTAAAATTTTGGTAATGGAAGCCAAATCATAAATATTATCTGGTGTAATACTGTCTTTAGAGTCATAAGTGGGTTTTCCAAAACCTTTATTGTAAATGACCTTTCCTCTTCTGGCAATTAAGACTTGGGCTCCCGGAAACATAAGAGAATCTAGCCCATGTTGAACCAAAGTATCTACTTCTGCCAGTTTAGCCGCATCAAAACCAACTCTTTCTGGGAAGCTATACCCCAACCTGAGTAATGATTTTAGTTTAATCTGAGTATTTACCGGAAAATCTTTGTGAGCCGTAACAGGAAGCTTACCCTCTGCTGGAATAGCGCCAAAAATTAGTTGTGCTGCCTTACGCTGCGCTAATTCACTATTTTGATACGCTACCACTACTCCATCTATACTTTTGAAAGAAGACACATCTAAAAGTGCATACGGCTTGGCAAATACAGAAAGGATAACGTTAGACGTTCGCTCATTGGCTATTTCTTGCAACCATTGTAATTCCTTCTTTGAAAACTTATACGCCTTCCAAGGACTTTCATTGCTCTTATGATGACCTATAATTACCAAGTTGTAATCTTTAAGTTTATTCTTCAACGTGGCAATATCACTACCGTTTACTTGCGTTACCGTTGCATACTTGTTCAGCTCTTCTATAAACGGGTCGCTATCTGCATCACCAAACTTTACGTATGCAATTCTTTTATTTTCTAACCGCTTAACACCCATCAAGTAGAAATTATTCTTTACGACAGTCAAGGCATTTTCAATAGCCTCTTCATAAATTAGGTCATCGGTTCTGGAATTAAGGTCCTCATACAAGTTTTCTAACGGGATGGGCTTATAGCTATTTAGTCCAACTTTATATTTAGCCATTAAAATCTTCTTAACAGAGCTAGCCAATCTTTCCTCGGAAATTTTACCCTTATCGTATGCTTTTGTTAACTTTTCTTTCGCCTTTTTTACTTCCGTTGGCATTAACAAAATATCATTACCAGCCATAAACGCAGCCACTTCAGCATCACCATCTTTTCCATGGTTAGTAACACCCTTCATATTAAGGGCATCCGTAAACACCAGTCCTTCAAAGCACATTTGTTCCTTTAGCAATCCAGAAATAATTTGCTCGGACAATGAAGAAGGAAGTTCTTTTTTCAACTCTAATGCCGGAACCTCTAAGTGGGCGACCATAACACTACTTAACCCTGCATCAATCAATCTTCTGAACGGATATAGCTCTACACTATCCAAACGTTCTTTTGTAAAATTGATTATTGGTAGTGCTTTATGCGAATCTGTAGCGGTATCGCCGTGACCCGGAAAATGTTTTCCGCTAGAAAGTACACCTACACTTTCCATACCTTTCATAAAAGCAATACCCTTTTCGGCAACGTTTTCTCGATTTTCACCAAAAGAACGATTACCTATAATGGGATTTTGAGGATTTGTATTGATATCTACATCGGGAGCAAAATTAATGTGCACCCCCAACCGCTTGGCATGTTCACCAATACGTTTACCTACTTTGTGTACAATTGTATTATCCGTTATTGCGCCAAGAGTCATATTCCATGGAAAAGCATAGGTAGAATCTAAACGCATAGCAAGACCCCACTCCGCATCCATACCAATCATAAGTGGTAATTTTGAAACCGACTGAAACTCGTTCGTTAATTTTGCTTGTCTTACTGGGCCGCCTGTAGAAAAAATGACGCCTCCTATTTGCTCTTCTTTAATAAGTGCCTTTACTTTATCCGTACTGGATTTTGCTTGATCAGAAGCAACCATAACCATAAACAGTTGGCCTAACTTCTGCTCCAAAGTCATTTCATCATAACGTGCATCAACCCATTTGCTTTGGCTCAAACTATCTTTGGTAACCAAAGGATGTTGCTGGGCACTTGCACTCAGAAATACAAAAAAAAGTAAGGAAAAAATTGAAAAAACCCGCATTACAAAATTGATCTATGGCAATAACTAAAAACTAAATGGAATATTGCATTTCATCCGATATATATAACAAAATCAATACCTCAGAAAAGGAAATAGATTTTCGTTTTACAAGAAACGAGAATGCCAGCTCTCCGAAGCAGGTACTTCCCAGTGCTCTTGGTACTCCAATTTATTAGTAACCAAGTTGTTGAAAACAATAGTGTTTTTTGATACTGCTTTCTGCTTGGCCATTTTCTTAAAATCTATCAAAGATTTATAAGCTATATGCTCGCCCTGCTTATAGGAAACATTCATTTTATCCAATAACTCAACATTATACTTTTTTTCTAAATGCTGAATAAAATGTACAGAAGCGTCTATTGAACAACCAGATGCCGCGGTAGCACTTTGGTCCAAAGCCACAATAATAAATCGTCTATATTTTATTTCATAACCAGCTTTTAACTGACTCCCATGGGCAGTCCACTCGGTTATAAATTCATCAAATTCTTTCTGTATTTCCTCTAGTTCTGTATCCGTAAAGCTACGACTACCTTGATAGATCCAAATACGTGAAGCATCCGGTAAAGTATTAAATTCTACTAGCATTTCTAAGTGTTCTAATTTGGGGTTCTTAAATCAGGGCATTACAAATCTCCTGCCGATGCAATAAGTTCGGCTATATCCATTACAGCTATTGCCCCTTCTTTTTCTTTATTTTTAACACCATCTGTCATCATCGTATTACAAAACGGGCATCCCGCTGCAATAATCTCTGGTTTGGTCTCCATTGCCTGTTCGGTACGCTCAATATTAATGTCCTTATCACCTTTTTCCGGTTCTTTAAACATTTGAGCTCCACCAGCACCACAACACAATCCCTTTTCCTTACAGCTTTTCATTTCTATAAGCTCCGCATCCAGTTTGCGAATCAACTCCCGTGGAGCTTCGTAGACATTGTTTGCTCTTCCTAAATAACAAGGGTCATGGTACGTTATACGTTTTCCTTTGAATTGACCTCCTTCTAATGTAATTCTTTTATCATCAAAAAGCGTTTTCAAAAATTGCGTGTGATGAACTACTTCATAATGACCTCCTAGTCCAGGATATTCATTCTTTATAGTATTAAAACAATGCGGACAAGCCGTTACAATTTTATTTATTCCGTAGGCATTCATTACCTCTATATTGGTAGCTGCCTGCATTTGAAAAAGAAATTCATTCCCAGACCTTTTTGCAGGGTCTCCGGTACAACTTTCTTCGGTTCCCAAAACAGCAAAAGATACGTTTGCCCTGTTCAGTAATTGAACAAATGCTTTGGTTATTTTCTTTGCCCTATCGTCAAAACTTCCTGCGCAGCCTACCCAAAATAATACTTCGGGCTTTTGACCGGCGGCAAAAAGTTCTGCCATTGTTGGAACCTTTAATTTGTTCGCCATTATAAAAAATTCAAGTTCTAATAAATTAATTTAAGTAACCTTAAAAGCCTACTTACTCTTCTTTGGCCCAATTTAAGCGGTCCATTTGATTGAAAGGCCATGGAGCACCATTGTTCTCTATGTTACCCATCATATTGTTCAAATCCGTAGGTGCAGCAGACTGCTCCATTACCAAATATTGACGCATATCCATAATTATGGAAAGTGGATCAATACTTACCGGACAAGCTTCAACACATGCATTACAAGTAGTACATGCCCATAATTCTTCACGAGATATATAGCCATCCAACAATTGCTTGCCATCATCAACAAATGTTCCGTTATTGGCGTCTATATTTTTACCTACTTCTGTAAGCCTATCCCTAGTATCCATCATGATTTTCCTAGGAGATAATTTTTTTCCAGTTTGGTTTGCAGGACATTCGTCCGTACAACGACCACACTCTGTACAGGTATATGAATTTAAAAGTTGTACCCAACTCAAATCCGTAACATCAGAAGCACCAAATTTAGCAGGCTCTTCTGCATCTTCTGCAGGAGCTGCAAACGGATCTGCCGAAGGATCCATCATTAATTTCACTTCTGCCGTTACTGCATCTGAATTTTTAAACTGTCCTTTAGGAACCAGTTTTCCATAATACGTATTAGGAAAAGCTAAAAGAATATGCAAATGTTTAGAATAGTAGAGGTAATTCAAAAAGCAAAGAATACCAATAATATGTATCCACCATGCAGTTCTTTCTACAAGAATTAATGAACTTATTGACATCCCTTCAAAAAGCGGCGCTATAAATTGACTTACAGGAAAAGAGCCTGCTTCTATATAATGGGCAGCTCCCATTTGTTGTAATTGATAATCAGCTCCGTTCATTGTTAAAAACAGAGTCATCAATACCAATTCTATATACAGAATAAGATTTCCATCTTCTTTTGGCCATCCTGCCATTTCTGGTTTCATAAACCTTTTAATACGAATGACATTTCTACGTACCCAAAAAATGGTTACCGCAACAATGACCAATATTGCCAATATTTCAAAAGAACCTATCAATGCATCGTAAACAACTCCTAATGGAGCAAAAAGACGATGCGTTCCTAGAATACCGTCTAAAATAATTTCTACTACTTCAATGTTTATAATGATAAAACCAACATATACAATAATATGTAGAAAACCGGCAATAGGACGCACGACCATTTTACTTTGGCCTAAGGCAATTTTTGCCATGTTCTTCCATCGCTGACTTGTATTATCAGAGACATCTACATCTTTACCTAGTTTTATGTTCCTAGACAGACGTTTTACATTTCGCGCAAAAAAGCCTATACCGGCTATTAATACGATTACAAATAAAATATTTGAGAGGTATTCCATTTATTGTTCTGATTGTTGAGGATTGGCTGGGTCTTCTTCGGGAAGTTCGTATTCCGTCTGTTTTTTACCAAAAACAGATACATTTACATAACGTTTAGGATTCAGACGAAAATCTTGCAACAAGAGATCTAACTCTCTAGAGGCATTGTTAAGATTATCATATAGCTCTTCATCTTTCACAAGTTTACCAAGTGTTCCGTTTCCGTTTTCAATATTGGCCATTAATGTATTCAAATTGCCCATGGTAGATTCCAAATTTGCCAGTGTACGGCCTAGACCAGCATTATTTAATGAATCTGATAGCTTGGCGAAATTGGATGTCAACTCTTGAAAATTATCTAAAGATTGATTTAATCTACTCTCATTACTACTTAATATTCTATTTAGAACATCGGCACTTTTCTGAAAACTGGCTACTGTAATATTAAGTCCGCTAAGTGTTTGCCTTAAATCATTTTTAGCTCTATCATCCAAAACCTCGTTTACATTCATAAGTAAACTATCTGCATTGGTAACAGCGCCTTCCACTTTTCTCTGCAATGGCGTAAGTTGTTTTTGTACCAATTGGGTAAGTCCCAACTGAATATTACTAGGTAAAGTATCACCAGATACTGCCATTGGCGTACCATCAAAAACGGGTTTTACCTGTATGCCCTTACCCCCAATAATACCTGTATCATATAGTTCTGCAGTACTATGCTTGGAGAAATTGAAATCACTTTTTATAAAAAGTGAAACCAAAAGACTACCACTGTGGTCTTTAAATTTTACATCCGTAACGTTACCTACAACAAAACCGTTTATGGTTACCGGAGTACCTACTTGAAGACCTCCAACTTCTTGATATACAGCATATACAGTTTTTCCATTTTCAAATAATGGCGATGATTTTAAATAGCTAAAGCCTAAAATGAACAACAGTATACCACCTATTACAATGATTCCTGTTTTTATTTCCCTGGATAGTTTCAAAAGGATCGATTTTGGGTTAATAAGAGACTGCGTTTAACACATAGGTCTCTAACAAAATTAGAAATAAAATATGGAAGGTACTTACTAATTGATACTAAACCTACTTAAGACTATCTTTAAAAGGTATTCGTTTACCATCTCTATAGGCTACGATGTACGATGTAGTATATCCTTTTGAATCTGCATTGGATTTTAATATTTTCGCTTCTTCTACTGTACTTGCGCTGCCATACACATATCTATACAACCCTTTAAAAGGTTCCTTTTCCACACTAGCCAACCCATTAAAAGAAGAAGAGCGTAATGGAATATTTTTAGCACTGGCCATAATTTGAACTTTATAAACCACATTTGACTTAGCCTCCCTACGAGCAGTAGCCTCATCCTTTCTTTTAGGTTCTTCTATTTTAGAAACAACTGGTTTTCTACTTTCTTTTGCTTCTTCAATTATCTGTGTTGCCGCTTTCTTTTTTGCTTCCACAGGTATCTCTGTTGTCTTAGCAACTATTGGCTCATCCTTTATTTTCTTAGCAACTACTTTTTTCTTTGGCGCAACAGCTTCCTTTTTAGTAACAACCTCTTCCTTTTTAACTACTTCTGGCTCGGGAGCATCAGGAATAGTATTTATGGAATAATCTGCAACATTGGCCCTCACGTTCTTTTTATAGGTAAGAATGGCGTCTGCAATAGAAGTAGCCATATCATTTTGACCTTTTTTCGAATTTAAATATGCGCCTTCTTCTTTATTGGTTAAAAAACCTGTCTCTACCAATACACTAGGCATAATAGTTTGGTGCAAAACTATAAATCCGGCCTGCTTTACCTTTCTATCGGTCCGCTTTAATTTATTTGAAAAATTATCTTGAATGGCTTTTGCCAAGGCGATACTCTGATCCAAGAACTCTTCTTGCATTATTGTAAGTCCAATAACCGACTCTGGAGAATTGATATCATAACCAGCATACTTTGCCTTATAATCATCCTCCAAATAGATTACGGAGTTCTCTTTCTTCGCAATTTCAAAGTTCTGTTTATTAGCATGAAGTCCTAAAACAAACGTTCCTGCACCATGGGCATTTGACGTATGAGAATCACAATGCACAGAAACAAAAAGATCTGCATTCGCCTTATTAGCTATCTGGCCTCGCTCATATAAATCAACAAACGTATCATCGTTACGAGTATAAATAACTTTAATGTCAGGATTTTTCACAAGAATGGCTCCTGCTTTCAAAACAATGTTCAGGGCAATTTTCTTCTCTAAATACCCATTTCCCATATTACCTGGATCATGGCCGCCATGCCCTGCATCTAGGACAACAATAAACTTATCATCATCACTATCTTCGGTATTATTATTGTGGAAAGAAGATAAAATTAGGGTTAAAAAAACAATAGGAAATAAAAGAAACCGTCGTACGCGCATGTTCACACTGTATTTGTAAGCCTTCATTAATGGTTAAATTTATGGTAACACCCTGTATGGGGAACGAAAAATATATGTAAGTTTGAACTCCGAAAACAAAGCCAAACGGTTACAAAAATAGGATATATAGCCTTGCAATCAAATAAACATTTTTTTCTTTTACTGGTATTGCTATTAGTTGGCACATTCTCCTCACTTGCTCAAGAAGACGGTTTAATACCTCTACCTATTAAAGCAGAAAAGGACACAATTATTGCGCCACTTTTCCCCGACCCTGCAAAAAAAGACAGTATTGCGGGAGATTCCACAACCTTGAAAAAGAAGAACGGAAAGGAACCCCTTCTCCTTGATAAAATTAAATATAAGGCTAAAGACCACGTGCGTCTTAGCCAAAAAGATCAAAAAATATACCTCTACAACGAAGCCGAAATATACTACCAAGATACCGAATTAAAGGCCGGTATAATTATAATGGATTATATTAAAAATGAGGTTTATGCGGGTAGAATTAAAGATTCTTTAGGCAATTACACCCAGCTACCATATTTTAAACAGGGAGATAATGAGATACGCCCTGATAGTATCCGTTTTAATTTTGATAGCCAAAAAGCACTTATTTGGAACTCCAGAACCGAACAACAAGCTGGTTTAGGGCAATTAGGTAGTGATGCCATGAAGGTATACGCCGAAATCACAAAAAAAGAGAACGACTCCGTTTACTTTTTACACGAAGGAAAACTAACAACCTCTTCTGATACCATAAATCCAGATTATTACATCCGCATCAGAAAAGCGAAGTTCGTTCCTAAAAAGAAAGTAATTGCCGGATTCAGCAACCTTTACATTGCAGATGTCCCTACCCCCATAGCACTACCTTTTGCTTATTTTCCATTAACAGTAGGGCGGTCCGCAGGTGTCATGATGCCTACTTTTGGTAACGACCCGGATAGAGGGTATTTTTTACAAAACGGAGGGTATTATGTTCCCTTATCGGACTATGCTGATATTACACTTACTGGAGATTTCTATACCAACGGTAGTTATGGTTTTAGAACACAAAGTGTTTACACCAAACGTTATCGTTATCGCGGTAATGTAAACTTTAGATATGAGAACCTGGTAACCAGTCAAAAAGGGTTTGATGACTACAGTAACAGTAAGGTCTGGAATATTCAAGTTTCACATTCTCAGGACACAAAGGCAAGTCCCAATTCGCAATTCTCGGCATCGGTGAATTTAGGAAGTAGTTCCTACTATCAGAACTCATTGAATCAGGTAAACTTACCGCTTACGCAAAACAACAACTTATCCTCATCTATATCGTACTCAAAGACTTTCCCCGCATATCCATCGGTAAATATGAGCCTTACGGCCAGTCATTCTCAGAATACCAGTCCCGCGGCACGGGAAGACCCTACTATAGATAACATACAGATGACGCTACCAACTTTTCAGGCTAGTATGGAACGTATATTTCCATTTGCTAAAAAAGACGGTATAAAAAAGGGTGTGATTCAGAACATTAATTTTCAATATGATGTTAATGCTCGTAACTCACTAACAACCAACGACGAAGATTTTGCTACAGCTGCTATGTTCGACAATGCATTGGTTGGAGCCAAACATAGAATTCCTATTAGTACAAACTTTAAAGTTGCTAAATTCTTTAGCGTTACTATGGGTGGCAGTTATGAGGATGTATGGGCTTTGGAAACTTATACGCAGCGTTACGAATTAGGCGATGACGGGGCTATAGGTTCCGTAGTACGAGATACGATTACAGGTTTTGACCGATACAATAAATATAATATGAGTGCCAGTATTGGAACTACCGTTTATGGTACTTTCAACTTTGGAGAAGACAAGAAAATTCAAGCCATACGGCACGTCATGAGACCGTCTTTAAGTTACGGCTACTCCCCTTCCTTTGACCAATTCTATGACGAATACTTAAACAATGATTCCGGTGAAGTTATACAATACAGTCGCTTTGAGGGCACATTGAACGGAGCACCTAGTTTAGGCAAAAGTAATAGCCTAAGCTTTTCTTTAGCAAACACTTTGGAAGCCAAGGTTACAGATAAGGACTCTACCGCTACGGAGGCAAAAAAAGTTTCTATTCTTAGTAACTTCAATATATCTACTGGGTATAATTTTGAATCGGATTCTTTAAAATTAAGTCCACTTAGAATTAATGGAGGTACTACTATTTTGGACAATAAAATGTCTGTCAACTTTTCAGCAGGTTTAGACCCTTACGCTATTGACAATAATGGAAGTAGAATAGAAAAGTTTAATATTGATAACGGAGGAAGTCTATTTAGGTTAACGCAAGCCAATATTAATATAGGTTATTCTATAGACAGCGAAACTTTTGGAAGAAGGAAAGACGACAGGGATAAAGAAAAAGAAGACGAGGCTGGCGCTTACGATTATGTAGCACAAAGTGGCGGTAGAGATGATGACCTTTTTGGTAGAGCAGATAATTTTGATGACCGCCGAAGTGGAGATGACGATATCGAAAAAGACGGCGATATTGAAAACCCTCGTTACGCCACCAAGATTCCGTGGAATTTCCGGCTGGCCTACTCTGCAAGTTATTTTAACTCTGCCCGACAGAACGAATTTAGTAGTCATTCTTTGATGTTCTCCGGTGATATAGAACTGTCTCCTCGTTGGAAAGTGGGAGGGTCTAGTGGTTATGATTTCAAAAACAAAGGTTTCACTCTTACACAGTTACGTTTTGAAAGAGATTTAAAAAGTTTTAGAATGAACTTTAACTGGACGCCTTTTGGACAATACTCCAGATGGTATTACTTTATTGGTATAAAAAGTTCTATCCTTAGTGATTTGAAATGGGAAAACCGAAGTCAAAACTAAAGAGCTAACCAGTTCATATTCTTAAAGAAATTTGCTGTAAAACAAGTCAGATTTTAGTTTTACCATTCTACTATATTAACATCAAAACTATAAAATCATGAAAAAAATAATTAACACCTCAAATGCACCCGCTCCAATAGGTCCTTATAACCAAGCTATTTTAAGTGGAGATACTTTATACATTTCTGGTCAGATACCTATTGACCCTGCCACAGGCAACCTTATTGAAGGTGATATATCTAAAGAGACGCGCCAATCTATGGAGAACTTAAAAGCCATACTTACAGCAGCCGATATGACTTTTGAGCACGTGGTAAAAAGTAATATTTTTTTGAACGACATGAACCAGTTTTCGCAAGTAAACGAGGTTTATGGTTCATATTTTAACAGTGAAACAGCTCCTGCTAGAGAAACTGTAGAAGTTGCCAATTTGCCAAAATTCGTAAACGTAGAGATTTCAATGATTGCTGTACGCTAAAAAAAAAAGCAGGCCCTGATTTTTATCAAGGCCTGCTTATATAATATTAACAAAGAAGTAAACTTAGATGGTCTTCTTATGAAACTCCATCAAACCTTCTATAGGACGCTGTCTTATAACTCCAACAATTAAATCATTACGTTCTAGCACAGCAATAAGCTCTTCACGAAGGTAATGTGCAATACTACCCACAAAGTTGATCGGTACTTTCGTAGCCAACTCAAACTGCATGATGTAATTATTTACAAACTGTTGAAAACCTTTATCTATTACCCCTTTACAATATGGGTGGTCTTTATTTTCCACTAAAAAGCGAGCAAAAGTAGCGAGATAAGTATTTGGATTAGGCTGCTTGTATAAATTCTCTTTTATAACGTCGGCATCCAAATCATACTCCTTATTAAACTTAATACCCAAGTCTTGAGGCATTTTATGAAAATAGTAGTCTCTAATCAACTTTCTACCAAAGAAGTTACCACTACCATCATCCATAGGAATATAACCCAAAGAGGTTACTTTCTGGAACAACTGGTGACCATCATAATAACTACAATTAGAACCTGTACCCAAAATACATACAATACCTTGAGAGCCAATTTGTGTAGTTGAGAAAATAGCCGCGTAGGTATCTTCTTTTACATCTGCTTTTGCATTTGGAAAAAACTCTTTAAAAATTTCTCTCAAAAAATTTTTCATTCGGTCAGTACCGCATCCTGCACCGTAAAAATGCAATCTAGAAACCTTTTCTCTATTTTTTGAAAGCTCAAAGTTATTGGCCAATCTATCTTCAATTACCTCTCTTGTCAATACTTCAGGACTCAAACCTAAGGTTTGGGTCATAAACAACTGGTCTCCCTGTTCATCCAAGGCAATCCAATCTGATTTGGTGGCACCACTATCTACAATTAAAATCATAATGTTCGTTTAAAAAAATAATCCTGAAAATAAGCAAAATTTTGCCCACTCTCAGGATTACAATTAGTAATATTTTAAAAAATTACAAACTAGCAACGTGCTGAGCTAAATCTACCATTTTGTTAGAAAAACCAGCTTCGTTATCATACCAGCAAATTAATTTAAAGAACTTAGAGTTCAATTCAATACCAGCACCGGCGTCAAAAATACTTGTTCGTTTATCACTTACGAAATCTTGAGAAACAAGAGCCTCTTCAGTATAACCTAAAATACCTTTCAACTCGCCTTCAGAAGCCGCTTTGAACGCTTTTTTGATTTCTTCGTAAGAAGTTTCTTTTTCAAGACGAACAGTTAAATCTACTACAGAAACATCTGCAGTTGGTACTCTAAAAGCCATACCTGTAAGTTTTCCTTCTAATGCAGGAATTACTTTAGTTACCGCTTTAGCTGCACCAGTAGATGCAGGTATAATGTTTAACATTGCACTTCTACCACCTCTCCAGTCTTTTCTAGAAGGACCATCAACTGTCATTTGCGTTGCAGTAGTGGCGTGAACTGTAGTCATCAATGCCTCTTCAATACCAAAGTTATCGTTCAATACCTTAGCCATTGGAGCTAAACAGTTAGTAGTACAAGATGCGTTAGAAACGATAGTGTTAGAAGCTTTCACATCTTTATGGTTAACACCCATTACAAACATTGGTGCATCTTTAGATGGAGCAGATATAACAACTTTTTTAGCACCACCATCTATATGGTATTGTGCCATTTCCAAAGTTGTGAAAATACCAGTACATTCAGCAACTATTTCAGCGCCAACTGCATCCCACTTAATACTTTTAGGATCACGTTCTGCTGTAATTCTTACTGTTTTACCGTTAACGATCAAGTGACCATCTTTTACATCAACAGTACCTTCAAATTTTCCATGTACGGAATCATACTTTAAAAGGTAAGCCAAGTGCTCAACATCCAACAAATCGTTGATCGCTACAACATCAACACCTTCTCTTCTTACAGTTTCTCTGAAGACTAATCTTCCGATACGACCGAATCCGTTAATTCCTATTTTTAAATCTGACATGCTCTTTTGTTTTGAATTAAATTATGTTGTCATTATTTCTGAAACTCTAATAAGCTCCTTATCTATTTTTGTATGACCCTTTATAGCCTTACTGATAGGAGTTAATATAATTTTGTTATTCTGAATACCTACCATAAAATTGGTCTGGCCTTCCAATAAGCTTTCTACTGCTTTTACCCCCATTCTACTGGCCAACACCCTGTCATAACAAGATGGAGCACCACCACGCTGCATGTGACCAAGTACGGACACCCTTACATCATATATAGGTAAATGTTCTTCTACATATTCCTTAAGTTCAAAGACACTCTTTCCTATCTTATCACCTTCGGCAACAACTACGATACTGGAAGATTTTCCTGACTTCTTACTACGTTTAAGAGACTCAAGCAAACGCTCAAGACCGCGATTGGCCTCTGGAATCAGAATTTCTTCCGCACCTGCACCAACACCAACGTTTAGAGCAATATGCCCCACATCTCTCCCCATAACTTCTACAAAGAAAAGTCGGTTATGAGAACTGGCCGTATCTCTAATCTTATCTATTACTTCTACTACCGTATTCATGGCCGTATCAAAGCCTACCGTATTAGATGTGCCAAATATATCGTTATCAATTGTACCTGGAATACCTATTATTGGAAAGTGATATTCTTGATTAAACATCATGGCACCGGTAAAACTCCCGTCGCCCCCTATTACAACAAATGCATCAATACCTTCTGCTTGCAATTGCTCATAGGCCTTCTTTCTACCTTCTGGAGTTCTAAAGTCGTCACAACGGGCAGATTTAAGAATCGTACCACCCTTATTAATTATGTTGTTAACGCTTCTTGCGTCCATTGGCTTAAAATCCCCTTCAATCATGCCTTGGTATCCTCTATAGATACCTACACAATCTACTTTCATGTAGGCGCAAGTTCTAACCACGGAGCGTATTGCTGCATTCATGCCGGGGGAATCTCCACCAGAGGTTAAAACACCTATTTTTTTTATTTCTGAAGCCATTGAAAAAAAACTAAGTCGCAAAACTAACAAACTTATTTGAATTCCAACTGTGTTAGGCGTCTAAATTAACATGATGATAACTTAGCACACATTTTCTTAATAATTACATTTAATTATAACAATTTTACCATTACATACCCTAAAAATTAAGAATATCATAAAATGGGTGTTTATTGAAAAACAGTGCTTTTATAGTCAATTTTTGAGACTTTTTAGAAAGTTCACCACCCTATCTGAAGATGTTTTTTTCAAGAAGTTCCGTTATAACTGGTTTTACTTTAACCGTTTATCTTTGGGATAGAACTTTAATAAACTATCCCTACCCATTACCGAACTTGGGACTTCGTTGGGTTCTGGAAGTTTTTTCTTTGGCTCCTCCTTTTTCATGATGGTCTGAAAAAGTTCTCTAAAACTATTAAAATCTACTTCATAGGAGATACCTACACCTTGAGTATACCCCAATCTATCTGCTAAATATTCCTGTATTTCATTTTCTCTGTTGAAAAACTTTGCACTTAATGTTCCTTCTTCATTTAACAACAGTTGAATTTCAAAGTCACCGGCAACAACTGTTTCCGTTGTTCCTCCAACCGGAACCCCCACTTTACCGTTAAATAGTAAACGATCACTTATCTGTGTAGATACGGTTACCCCTATCCTATTTTCCGTTTGATAATCTGCGCTTCTATCTAAAATACCCTGTTCATAAGAAAGACCTAGATTAAACTTTTCATTTTCACCCAAAACTTGATTCAACAATCCCGATGCCGATTGCAACAAGTTACCCGTAAGTGCTTGTTGGTCAATACCTGTCTGGTCATTTACAAACGAACCCTGTGCTAATAAGAATAATGCATTCCGTTCTTCTACAGTTGGATCCTGAAGGCGATATTCCAACTCAGACTGCACAATAGAATTGGTTCCTGGAAAATCAATATTAAATTCAATATCAGGACTTTCAAGGTCATCAGTGAGCTTAATAACTACTTCCGTAGGTATTCGCCTAGTATAACCAGGATTATCCAACAGTGGAGCCGGGTTTGCATTTAAAGCATACACCGCTTCAAGATCTAACGTAGCTTTTAGAGGTTCACGATCCCAAACAATGGTTCCACCAGGTTTTACCTGAAAAGTTTTATTGATAACCCCACCAAACTTGTAATTGTATTGACCTTCCACAACAACAAAATCACCATACATTTCAAAAGCACCACGGGTGTTTATACGAATCAATAAAATCCCTACTCCACTACCCCTTAAAGAACTTCCTGTCTTGGTATCCGTTACAATCTCTACTTCTGCATCTGGGGTAACATCTAAATCAAAAGTAAGTTCTACACCTTGGAACCCATCTAGAACACGCTCTTCTTCTACATGGTTTAGCTCATTTTTTTCAACAAAATTGATAAAAGAATAATCTCCTATGGAAGCCACATCGCTTAACGGAATCTTCAAAGAGGTTCCCTTAGCTGTTTTTCCTTCTACCTTAATGTTTAATGCTTTTGTGGGCCCAAAAATCCTTCCTTTTCCATCTAAATAACCAGTTCCATAATAAAGAACCTCTTCTTCAAAATCAGTATTTAAGATTAGAAAACCATTGTCTTTTGTATCAACATTCAAATCAAGAAGCCAATTATGAAAGAAGGAATGACTAATGGTGCCATCTAAAACTGCCTTTGTATTCTTGGTTACATCAGTAACTTTAATCTGATCAAAATCAAAAGTTTGTTTACTAAGGTTCACCCTAGAATTGGCAGCAAAGTTATAATCTACATTCAAATATGGTACACCCAAGCCCGCTTTATCCAAAGTTAAAACACCGCTAAAATCTGGGTTATCTACCGAACCTTGAATCCGGGCATTACCACTAACAAAACCACGTATATTACTAATAATATTCTCCCCTAAAGGAGCAAATGGCTCTAAATCAAACTTAGCTAAACTAACCAAAAGGTCAGCCTTAGGCATATCTTCTTTATTAATAATATTACCAACAACACTTAGCTTTTCAACACCCTTGTCAGTAATTTGCGAATTCACGGCAAACTCCGTCAAATCTTTATTACCCACAATACCAACCGTTAAGTCTCCCAAACGCATGTCATTAATAGAGAAGTCATCTACTGCAAGATTAGAGGACGGCAAATAAATATTGTCTTTCTGCAAAATATTTAGCGTACCGTTTACCTCGCCTTGTAACCTAAGACTGTCAATTGCCGGTGTTATTTTATTAAGCGAAACAATCTTAAACTCAAGCTGTAAATCTTTATAAGTTGAATCTGCCAATTGCCCTTTTAGCCTTATCTGCTCTTGGGCACTGTTATTCATTACTATTTCCCGAATATCAATGCTATCCAGTGTGCGGTTAACGACAACTTTATTTTTGTTATCTCCGTCTTTATTAAGAACCCATTTGTTCCCTTTAAAATTTATATCTGATGTTTTCAAGCCTATTACGGACTTGTTATCTTTATTAAATGTATGATAGAAGTTTAGGTTGTAACTATCATTCAAATCGCTACCTCCTTTAAATTCCGTTCTAAAGAATAAGGTGTCTTTTAAAGTTGTGTTTATTAAGTTAAAATCCTTTACATCGTAATAATTTGTAGAAAGATCACTAACTGAAATATACGTATTGAATAACGGGTTTTTATTATCTATTTTAACATCAATATTATCCGCTTCATTTCCAAATGCAACTATACTAGGCGATTTGAAGTTTAATTTAAAATCCCCTTCGTCGGCTACTATATTTCCTTTTATAAAGGTATTTGGGTCAAATTTTACCTCAGGAAAAAAGACGTCTACAATCTTATTATAAATCTTAAAATTAAACGCAAGAGTCTGACCGCCAGAAATATTAAAAGGCCTATAGTTGGTATAAATACTACCCAAAGAGTTCTGAACCAATCTTCCGAGTTCAGCAACCCTAAAGCGGCCTTTCATATACCCCGTAATAATGTCCGGAGAGTTAATATCTATTACCCTAACCCCATTATCCTCAAAAGTAGAGGATACCTTAAAATCTTCAAAATAATAGGTGTCATTCTTATTCTGAAATATGGTCTTTGTAAACTTGATATCACCCACAAGATTATCCAATGTGTTTCCGGTAACATCCATATTTACATTCCCCTTAAAAATGGAAATGCTGTCTTTAATAAAGTTCAACTTATTTAAATCTGCATAGTCTACGGAAGCAATAAAATTAAAGTCATTACGGTCCTCTCCAAAATCTGCAAGTCCTTTAAAACTAAACTTTACATTCTCATCATTGCTCAACAGCGTACCATCAAACAACTGTTCTTTTAATATTCCCGAGACCTTTAGGTCATTGTACTCGTAATTATTGAATTCTATGGAGTACACCTCTCCAATAACCTCCGTATTTAAAGTCTCTTGAACAAACCCTTTTCCTTCTACATTAAAATCCAAAGAGGTCTTACCTAGTCTCTTATTCTCAGTAAAATCTCCTAAATCAAAATCTATTAGAGACACAAAACCTTTGTACTTTGCATTATCTATATTATTGATGTCCGAAAGCGTCAAATCTGCATAACTACTACCAATTGCAGTATTCAAATTTACCTTGGCATCTATAGAATTCTCCGTAAGAACCGTATTACCACGAATGGTAAATTGCCCTAATTTTTGAAACGAAGAAGGCAGGGATTTACCCAAAATATTAGGCATTAACGAGCGTAACTCATAGTAACTAGAGGTTACGTTTTTCATATCGGCATGCATAACAAAGGGCTTCTTCCGAACAAAAAGGTTTTTAAAATTGAAGTCTCCTCTTATTCCCGTGTTATCGGACTGTAGAAAAAGTTCATCGGCATTTAAATCATTTAAAACACCACTTACTTTGGATGAAAAATTAACCGTCTTTCCTTTCCCGAACTGGTCATAAAGTAGGTTGATTTCATCAAAAGCAACCTCTGACTCTACGAACTCCGCTTTTAAATTCACTTTATTTAAAAAGTCAGCAAAATCTTTTCGTTCATAATCAAAAACCAAATCTCCTTTTAACTTAGAGCCTTCGGTCTTTATTCGCAACGAGTCAAAACGCATCTGCTGTTTGGTATACTTAAAGTCCGTAGCCATCTGCTTTACATTGATGCCCCGCTGACTATTAAAAGCCATAGAATTTATCTTGGCCGATACTTGTGGACCTAAGATTTGGAAATCCGTAGCTCCAATATTTAGCTCTTCGAAATCCAACAAAAGTTCATTTTCGAAATTTTCGTCAATTAATCGGAAATTACTATTAGAAATTTGGACATCAGAAGACGAGAAAAAGAAAGGGTCCGTACCAGGTTTCCGAGGTTTTCCATCATCAAATTTATCAATGAAAACCTCAAGATTCGTGTTCCTATTGTCTAAATAGGTTTTTAGTTTAAAATCAAGTTCATCAATTTTAATATCGCCAAATTCCAGTTTACCCTTACTTAGGTTACGAACACTTAGAATAGAGGTAGTAAGCTTGTTTACGTAGAAAATAGTATCCTTTTGATAATCCTCAATATAAATACCTTCAAGATTAGTATCCCAAGTAATTAAGGAAATACGAAGTTTATCAATATTAATATTTGTACCAAAATCCTTATTGATCGTGTCAGTAGCATACTTAGCAAAACTGGTCTGAACGAATGGCAACGAAAGGATGACCGTACCTAAAATACAGATCAGCACGAGTACCATCATGGTTCTAATCAGTATTTTTCTAAGTTTTTTGATAGGTCTTTATGTTTTACCTTTGCGATGTCAATTTTTATTCCAAACTCGGTGAAAAACGAAACTATTTATATTCTTGCTATAGAATCTTCTTGCGACGACACTTCTGCTGCTATTTTAAGCAATAAAAAAGTGCTCAGTAATGTAACGGCCACACAAAAAATTCACGAGGAATATGGGGGTGTTGTACCTGAACTTGCCTCACGGGCTCACCAACAAAACATTGTTCCTGTAGTACACCAAGCTTTGGATAAAGCAAATATCGACAAAAAACTAGTATCTGCCATAGCTTTTACACGCGGTCCTGGATTGATGGGTTCACTTCTTGTTGGAACCTCGTTTGCAAAGTCACTTTCATTGGGTCTTAACGTCCCTCTAATTGAGGTAAATCATATGCAAGCGCACATCTTGGCCCACTTTATTGAAGGGCAACTAGATGGTGCTCCAGAGTTTCCTTTTTTAGCAATGACTATAAGCGGTGGTCACACGCAAATTGTATTGGTCAGAGATTATTTTGACATGGAAATATTAGGTGAAACCCTAGATGACGCTGTGGGCGAAGCATATGATAAAAGCGCCAAAATTTTAGGACTGCCCTACCCTGGCGGCCCATTGGTAGATAAATACGCACAAGAAGGAAACCCCAAAGCCTTTCTTTTTCCTAAACCAAAGGTTGATGGACTAAACTTTAGCTTTAGTGGTTTAAAAACAAGTATTTTATACTTTGTGCAAAGGGAAACCGCGAAGAATCCTGATTTTGTTCAAGAAAACCTAAAAGACATCTGCGCATCCATCCAAAAAACAATCATCAATATTTTGATGGACAAACTTAAAAAAGCAGTTGAACAGACCGGAATTACTCAAATAGCTATTGGTGGTGGTGTAAGTGCTAATTCAGGCATTAGAAATGCACTTAAAATTGCCGAAAAAAATAGAGGTTGGAAAACTTTTATTCCAAAATTTGAATACTGTACGGATAATGCGGCTATGATCGGTATTGTTGGCCTCCTTAAATACCAACAAAACAAATTTGCAAAACAAGACGTTTCCGCCAAACCTCGTTACGTTGTATCTTCCAAATAAATAGATGTTGGAATTTATATCCCTGATTCTTTTGTAAATTTCTATCGTTTAAAATTGTTTATACCTTTACCCTATGCAACTATTTTATAATCCGGATTTAGACAAGAGTATTTCTCAATTTACCTTTTCCCAAGAAGAAAGCAGACATATTGTAAAAGTACTGCGTAAAACGGAAGGTGATATACTGCATATTACAAACGGAAAAGGCTATATTTTTGAATCTGAAATTTTACTTGCGGATCAAAAGAGATGCAAAGCCCAGATTGTCTCTACCAAAAAAAAACATGCAAAAGCCCATTGGTTGCACATTGTAGTGGCCCCAACCAAAAATAATGACAGGTTTGAATGGTTTCTAGAAAAAGCCACAGAAATAGGCGTGAATGAGATTACACCTATCTTCTGCGAGAGATCAGAAAGAAAAGTAATAAAAAAAGAACGATTGGAAAAGGTGATTCAATCTGCTATGAAACAAAGCTTGCGTACCTACTTGCCTAAACTTAATGATGCCATTTCTTTTAAGGACTTTATGGAACAGGAACAAAACGGACTTTTATTCATTGCACATTGTGAGGAGGAAGAGAAAGTAGATTTAAAACGAAGAGTAGCACCTGATAAAGATATTACCATTCTGATTGGTCCAGAAGGTGATTTTTCGCAAAATGAAATCAGTAACGCTTACGAGAAAGGCTTTCTACCTGTTTCTTTAGGCGAATACCGTCTTCGTACCGAAACAGCAGCAATAGTCGCCTGTACAACCGTAAATATGATTAACAACGGGTAGTATTGTAATTAGCTATCTAAGGAGTTTTGTTTTAGTGGCCGCGGTGACATCATACGCTTCAGTTTCCATCAAAATAATAAGATTTAGTTTTTCATCTTTTTTAACTTCTGTAGGTATTTTCATAGAAGATATTCCCTCCAAACCTTTGATTGTAATTCTCTTTTCCGCAACCACAATATTGCTGTTTGTTAACGTTTTGTTTCTGTTCTCTCCTCGTTTCACCTCTGTAATCCGCTCATCCAGAACCAATACAGCTCGGAGATTTTTGTTTGCAATAGCGCCGTTAAGCTTATAATTAAAGGATACAGATTCCTTTTTCACCTTCACATTACTTAGCGTTACCCTATTCTCTGCTTTAATAGCCCCGTATTGCCCTATTGCTGATTTCATTTTAACAGAGCTAGACCCTATAAAATGGGCTTTGCCGTTTACGACTACCTGAGGTGTATAATTACTTTTGTTTTTAAATTTGATGTTATACTTGCGTTGTTTTTCTGCGTACACAGGATTGCTAAATGGGTCTTTCCAACCTATATAATTCCAGTAATCTACATGATAAGACAAGGCATAGACCGCATTTCTGTAATCATCTTTCATCTGCTGTAGCAATGCGTCAGCTGGCGGACAACTAGAACAACCTTGTGAGGTAAAAAGCTCTAAAACCACAATAGGCGTGTTATCCTCAGAAGCTGTTGGTGTTTTTTCTTTTTTCAACTTTAAATCGACTTTAAAAGCCATAGTTACACCACTAATTAGAACAATACAAATAAGAGCAATTCGTTTCCCCACCATAATTCATACATTTGAGATATTATTATTTAGTTCGCGCACAGATGAAACAACTTACATATTACTTAACAATTTTAACCCTGGTTACAGCACAACTACAGGCGCAAGAAGTAGCCATTTTAAAATATAATGGCGGAGGAGATTGGTATGCCAACCCTACTGCTCTACCTAACCTCATTAAGTTTTGTAATGAAAACGCAGGTACTGAAATAAATGAAAAGCCACAAACTGTAGAAGTAGGCAGTAGTACTATTTTTCAATATCCCTTTCTTCATATGACCGGTCATGGCAACGTAGTTTTTTCTGACGAGGAAGCAGAAAATCTAAGAACCTACCTCTTTTCTGGCGGATTTTTACACATTGATGATAACTACGGTATGGCTCCTTACCTAAAAAAAACACTAGAAAAGGCTTTCCCTAATAATACTTTAGAAGAACTAGGAAGCGACCACCCTATTTTTAAAGTGGTTTTCAAATTTCCAGAAGGTGTACCCAAAATTCATGAACATGATGGCAAACGTCCTCAGGCCTTGGGTCTTTTTCATGAAAATAGACTTATTCTGTTATTTACAACAGAAAGTGACCTAGGCGATGGCTGGGAAGACCCATCAGTACACAATGACCCTAAAGAAATAAGAACCAAGGCGCTGCAAATGGGCGCCAACATTATGGTGTACGCCTTTAAAAACTAACCTAAAACCAAAAATTAAGCTAATAATGAACGCAAAAACGATTAGTCAAGGAATTTTACGCTCAGTGGGGATTATACTTGGTATTGTTCTCTTGCTTTATTTTCTATGGATGATTCAGTCCGTTATAGCATATTTAACAATAGCAGCAGTAACAGCACTCATAGGAAGGCCTGTTGTCTTTTTCCTAAGACGCAAATTGAAACTACCAAACACCTTGGCAGTTATAATTACAATGGTACTGATGGTAAGTGTTTTAGCTGGAATTATAGCTCTATTTGTACCCTTACTAACTGAACAAGGTAAAAACCTTTCCTTACTGGATATAGACCAGCTGAAGCTTAACCTGGACTCCTTACATGATCAAATTGTTAGTTTTATAGGCACAGCCCCTAATGTAGTGGATGAAATCATTGAAGAAACCGATTTTGAAAAGACCATTGTAGATAGCCTGAATATAGGATTTATACCAAATTTTCTTAACTCGTTTTTAGATGTACTTAGCACAGCTAGTATTGGCCTATTTTCTGTCTTATTCATCTCTTTTTTCTTTTTAAAGGATAGCAATCTTTTACAAAGTGGCATCTTAGCTTTTGTAAGTAGTGACAGCGAAAAAAGAACCGTACATTCTATTGATAAAATCAATAATTTACTATCCAGATATTTTGTTGGACTGCTTCTTCAAATTTTTATTCTGTTCGTAATTTACACCATAACACTGTTCATTGTTGGCATTGAAAATGCTATAGTAATTGCCTTCTTATGTGCACTGTTTAACATCATTCCATATATAGGTCCGATCATTGGCGCGGTGATCATGGTGGTACTCACAATGACCAGTAATTTAGGGATGGATTTTAGCACCGTTATTTTACCAAAAGCAGGGTACGTTTTAATAGGGTTAACCGTTGGACAATTAATAGATAATTTCTTTTCTCAACCCCTTATTTTTTCAAATAGCGTGAAGTCTCATCCGTTAGAAATTTTCCTAATCATTATCATTGCTGGCTTACTCTTTGGTGTAGTAGGAATGGTCGTTGCCGTACCCGGATATACAGCAATTAAGGTGATTTTAAAGGAGTTTTTATCCGAAAACAAGCTTGTTAAGTCGCTCACAAAAAGTTTATAGTTTTAGTTTGAATAAAAATATATTACATACTGGTGTACAGAATTTTATGTCAAAAAATTTATATACTGACATCATGTCAGTATTACTAAAAAAACCTATTTTTGAGGAAATTTCCAACCGCGAACTTACCGAGCAGTTAGAAGCTCGTAAAAAGTGCGAAAAAAAACTTCCTACTTGGTTCGCATCATCAAACATCTACTACCCCAACAAGTTAAATATTGAACAAACGTCTTCCGAAATCACGGCCCAATACAAAGCCGAATTAGTTAGCGGAAAATCACTTGTAGATGTCACCGGAGGACTAGGTGTAGACAGCTACTTTTTTAGCCAGAAAATAGACCAAGTTCACCACTGCGAATTAGACCAGAATCTTTCTGAAATTGCGGCTCATAATTTCAAAATTCTAGGTGTTGACAATGTGAATACTCATGAAGAAAACGGACTAGATTTCATCAAAAATTCCAAATCGGAATTTGATTGGATTTATATTGACCCTTCCAGACGAGACAATTTAAAACAACGTGTTTTTTTCTTATCAGATTGCTTACCAAATGTGGTAGAAAATCTGGACCTTCTTTTTTCTAAATCTAAAAATATACTCATAAAAACGGCTCCACTTTTGGATATTACCGCTGGAATAAATGAGTTAAAATATATAAAGGAAATTCATGTTGTGGCCATAAATAATGACGTGAAAGAAGTGCTATATATTTTACAAAGAGATTACACCGGAAGCATCGCTATTAAAACAATAAACAAAACCTCACAACAAGATCAGGTTTTTGATTTTAAATTAGAATCTGAAAAAGAGGCTGTTTCTCAATTTTCAAAACCACTCACCTATCTCTACGAACCTAATGCAGCAGTTTTGAAATCAGGAGCGTTCAAAATTTTAGGTAAGGCGCTACAATTGGAAAAACTACACGTAAACACTCATTTATACACCTCAAACCATCTCATAGACTTTCCTGGACGAAGGTTTAAAATAGAAAGCACATTCCCCTACAACAAAACTTCTATTAAAAAGGCAGGAATCAAAAATGCAAATATTACTACCCGGAACTTTCCAGAAAGCGTAGCTACCATAAGAAAAAAGATGAAAATTAAAGATGGTGGGCAGATTTATCTATTTTTCACAAAAAACCTTGCCGAAAACGTTGTAGTTCTACGATGTTTCAAGGTATAAATAACACTTAATCGATACTTTTTGTTTGATTTTGTTAATTTTAATTTTGGAATTTTTATAAAGTTTTCAACTTTTACGACTAGGTATACAAAATTCTACAAAAGAGTTGGACCTTTGTAATCATCAGGCTGTCAACCTTAAGGAAAACTTAAAAATAGTCCTTCATGTTAAACTCGGAGATATTCCGTTCTGAATTCTACTAATATCATATCAAAAAAAATACCTTGCATTTTTTTTCCATAATTATATTATCGTTACTTTTATTTTTGATTTCCTTAACAGTTTCTACAATTATTGGGGATTTCATATTGATAAACTAACAAACAACACTCACACTATGAACCAAAAACGCGATTACAAATCGTTAAGGTCCAAGAGTAAAATTTCTACTCTAGGCATTGGGCTTTTTTCAATGATGATTTGTGCTGGGCCACAAACAGCCTTTGCAAATTCAAGTTCAGACCTCAAAATTGAGGTCAAAGACATTTTTCAAACTACAGTTACTGGAACTGTGCTAGATTCAGGAGGTCTTCCCCTCCCTGGAGCTAACGTAATTATTAAAGGAACAACCACTGGTACTCAAACCGATTTTGACGGTAATTATAGTATCAATGCAGACGAAGGTGCTGTGCTGGTCTTTAGCTATATTGGTTTTAAAAACCAAGAAGTTACGTATACTGGTCAAGCCACCGTTGATGTTACTATGGCAGAAGACGCTGCTGCTCTTGAAGAAGTTGTTGTAACAGGATACTCTACACAAACTAGAGGAGACCTAACAGGTTCCGTAGGTAGTGTTGATATTTCGGAAGCAACCAAAGCTCCTATTGTAAACGCGGCAGAAGCACTACAAGGAAGAGTTTCTGGTGTTACTATCACTAACAATGGCTCACCGGGATCATCTCCTACGGTAAGAATAAGAGGTTATGGTACTGGTAACAGTAACGATCCGCTTTACATTATTGATGGCGTACAAACCGATGATGCTAGTATCTTAAACTCTATTAACCCTGCAGACATATCGCAGATGAACGTTCTTAAGGATGGTGCGGCTGCTATATATGGAGCAAGAGCATCTAACGGTGTTGTGATTATCACAACTAGAAGTGGAGGTTATAACATGGATACTGCACGTGTTTCTGTTGATTCGTATACCGGTTTCTCTATAGCTAGAAACTTACCCGAATTATTGGATACAGAACAACATGGAGACATGATCTGGCAAAGTATCAGAAATGATGGTGGCGTACCTTCTCATGCACAGTACGGTAATGGATCAAGTCCTGTAACACCTACAACCTTACAAAGAACTCCAGTTGGAGTTTCCGCAACAGTAGCACCCAACGGAGGAACAGATTGGTTGGATGAAATTTACAGAACTGCCATTACGCAAAATGCTTCCATTACCTTAGAGAATGGGAATGAAAAGTCTAAATTTCTTTTTTCTGCTAGTTACTTAAATCGTCAAGGAATTCAAATTGCTACCGGTTTTAAAAGAGGTTCAACTAGATTGAATTCTGAATTCAAAATTGGAGACCGAATTAAAATAGGACAACATGCTAACATCTCTTTTGACAGAAAAAGTGGCGGACAGTCTTGGAATAACTTTGCTACAAGAATGTCTCCTTTAGTTCCTGTTTACGATGATGCAGGTGCTTATGCAGGTAACTACAGTAATGATACTGGTCTTTCTAATCCTAATAACCCAGTTGCGGAAGCTAATAGACAAGCGGACGATTTTCAAAAATCATTCCGGTTTTTTGGTGATATTTATGCCACTCTTGATATTGTAGACGGTTTACAATTTAAAACTTCTATTGGTGGGTCTATTAAAGCCTACAATGATAGACGTTTTAGAGCTTTGATTCCAGAATCATCCGAACCTATTTCTACCAATACACTTACTGAGCAAGATTATGACAATTACGAATGGGTATGGAATAATACTTTAAGTTATAACAAATCTTTTGGAGAGCATAGTATTAATGCCTTAGTAGGTATTGAAGCACTAAATGTTAATAATAAAGGTAAAGAGATTTCAAGAACTGATTTCTTTTTTGAAACTCCTGAGTACTATTTATTAGAAAATGGTGGTGGTGCCGCTAATGTTGCATACGCTTATGACAATGCTTCATCTTTGTTTTCTGTTTTTGGAACAGCAAACTACAGTTACGGAGGTAAGTATTTATTAACAGCTACCGTTCGTCAAGATAAATCTTCTAGATTCTTAGGAGACAATCAAAGCGACATATTCCCTTCTTTTAGTGCTGGTTGGGTTGTTAGTAATGAAGCGTTCTGGCCTGATGATACAACGGTAAGTAGATTAAAGTTTAAAGGTTCTTGGGGACAATTGGGTAACCAAACTCTTCCTGTAAACAACCCTACTTATAATATCTCCATATTAAGTGAGCAATATGCAAATTATGGCTTTAATGGCAGTGGAGGTGTGTCTCAGGGAGCTATTCTAGAATCCGCAGGTAATCCTGATTTGAAATGGGAAACAAGTGAAACTACAAACTTTGGTATCGAACTTGGTTTCTTTAACAACAAATTAAACCTTGAGGCTGAATATTTTATTATCAACACGAAAGATTTAATTAGCCAAGATAACAGCTCATTTAGCACCACTTCAATTGCTGCAAATGCTCCTTACGTAAACCTTGGTTCTATTGAAAACAAGGGTATAGATGCATCGCTTAGTTTTGCAGATGAATTAAGCTCAGGTTTTAAATATGGTATAGATCTTAACTTCTCAAGTTATAAAAATGAGGTTATTGATTTAATCAGTGCTTTCCAAGTAGGATATGATGGTTACAGAACTACTGGTGCCGTTACAAGAACGCAAGAAGGACAACCTATTTCTTCATTTTACGGAAGAGTTGTTGACGGAATATTTGCTTCCGAAGCTGAAGTTAACGCTAGTGCTGATCAAGGTTTTAAAACCGCCGCAGATGGTGTTGGTAGATTTAAGTATAGTGACTTAAACAATGACGGTACTATAAATGATGAGGATAGAACATTTATTGGTTCTCCTCACCCTGATTTCACATATGGTATGAATTTAAGCGCCTCTTACAAAGGTATTGACGTATCTGCATTTTTCCAAGGATCTCAAGGTAATGATATTTTCAATAATGATAAAGTTTACACAGACTTTCCTTCATTTTTCAACGCAAATAGAAGTGTAAGAGTTTTGGATTCATGGTCTCCAACAAATCTTGATGCATCTTTACCGGCTCTTAGCCAAAATATCTCTAATAATGAAGGTACTGCAAATTCATTTTTTGTAGAAGACGGTTCATACATGCGTATGAAAAACTTACAGATTGGCTATACCTTTAATGACAAGGTTTCTGGCTTATTAGGAATGGATAGTGTTAGATTTTATGTTCAAGGTACTAACTTATTTACCATTACTGGTTATGATGGTGCTGATCCTGAATTACAGCCAAGGTTTAAAGACAATGGTTCCATTGATAACCTTACTATAGGTGTTTCAGATAACAACTACCCGTTAGCGTCAATTTATTCATTAGGTGTTAACTTAAAATTTTAAAAAATGAAAAAGAATATAATTTACTCAATAACCCTTACATGCATGATGCTTGGTGCCTGTAGTGATGACTTTACAGAGATTGCGCCAACGGGGGCTTTATCTGACGAAGCTCTGCAAAATGCCACGGGAGTAGACTTGAAATTAACTGCAGCCTATTCCGCTATGGATGGTGAACGTATTGGCCGACTAGGTGAAGGTGTCTCCGCAGGTGGGGACAACTGGTGGACCGATGTGGTTGCAGATGATGCACATAGAGGAAGTACAGATGGTGATAATCCCGAACTATTTCAGGTTGAAACTTTAGATTGGCAAACTGGAAACGGTTGGTTTTTAGGAAGATGGAGCGCACTATTTGGTGGAGTTAATAGCGCAAATGCAGTAATTTCTTTAATTCAAACAATACCCGATGGAGATTTTAGCCAACAACTTGGAGAGGCTTCCTTTCTTAGAGGATATTATTACTTTGAGCTACAGAAGTTTTACGGAAATGTTCCTTTTATTTCCGTAGAAAATTTGGATAATTTAGAGTTTAACCAACCTAATCCAGGACCAGTTTGGTCTCAAATTGAAGCAGATTTTCAAACTGCAATTGACAACTTAGGGCCAGAAGTGGTAAATGGTAGAGCCAATTCCTGGGTTGCAAAAGCATTTTTAGGAAAAGCTTATTTATATCAAGAAAAGTGGGACGAAGCTTTTACCTTGTTAAATGAAGTTGCTACTGCTAGCCCATATTCATTAAATCCTGAATATGTAAGCAATTTTAATTTTGCGGGAGAAAATAGCTCCGAATCAATGTTTGCCATTCAGTTTGTTTCTGATGACGGACGTTCTTTTAATGGTAACGGCGCAGGAACATTAAACTTTCCTGGTGGTGGGCCATTAGGAACTTGCTGTGGTTTTTACCAACCAACTCAAGATTTAGTAAATGCTTATCAAACAAATGACAGCGGACAACCTTTACTGGATACTTTTGCTGATACGGATGTTGCTAGTGATTACGGAATTGAAAGCTCTGCCGATTTCACTCCACACACCGGTCCCCTAGATCCTAGATTAGATTATACGGTATCTAGAAGAGGTATAGATTATAATGGTTTTGGAATAAACCCTGGAAAAGAATGGATAAGAGCTACTTTTCAAGATGTTTCTGGACCTTATTTACCTAAGAAGAATATTTACCAAGCAGATGAAGTAGATGCTAACCGTGGTACTGGTGGCTGGGGTTCTGATTGGTCTGGAATTAATTACAACGTAATGCGTTTCGCAGATGTTCTACTAATGGCTGCCGAAGCTGCAGTTGAAAAAAGTAGCCCAGATCTTACTGTGGCTCTCGATTATGTTAATCAAGTAAGAAACAGAGCAAAAAACATGACCTATGTCCAAAATGAAGCTGGTGATGATGATGCGGCCAATTATGTAATAGAACCTTATGGTACTTTCGCTGGTCAGGAATTCGCTAGAAAAGCTGTACGTTTTGAACGTCGTTTAGAATTTGGTATGGAAGGGCACCGTTTATTTGATTTGAGAAGATGGGGTGTTGCTACTGAGGTAATTAACGCTTACATAGCTAATGAATCAGCAGATATTGATCAAGGTAGTTATGGTACCAAGTTTGGAACCTACACAGAGAAATTTGACCTCTTCCCGATTCCTATAAATGCCATTGACCAAAGTGGAGGTATTTTAGAACAGAATTCTGGATATTAATCAAAACTTTAAGTAAAAAAACTTAACAAAATATAGACATGAATAAATTTCGAACTATAAGTATTGTTTTTTCGATGCTCGCATTAATAGGGTTCAATTCCTGTGATGATGATGATGTCGAATCTCCGGGGGCAGCTATCGTTGGCCCAGGTACGGTGTATACAAGAATTACCGCAAATGGTAATTTAACATCATTAGAAGCAGCTCTTAAAATAGCGACAGGAGACCTTCCTACCACCTTAGAGGGTACAGGTCCTTTTACTGTATTTGCTCCTACAGATGTAGCTTTCAATTCTTTTGCTGAGTCAGTTGGTTATATAACAACAGATGATATTACAGCAGGAGAAGCTTTATTGGCGGATCCTAATTTAGATTTAGACGTGCTTTCACAAATCCTGACATACCACGTGGTAGCAGGTAACATGGAAGCTAGTTCGTTTGCAGATGGAACCACATTAACTACTCTTTCAGGAGATGATCTTGGGGTTATAGTTACAGAAGATGGTGATGTCCAAATACAAGATGCTACCAAATTGGCAGAAACAAACCCAGTATCTAACGTTACGCAAGCAAATAACTACGCAGATAATGGTATTGTTCATTTTGTAGACAAAGTTCTTCTGCCTGCAGCAGCTATTCAAGCCTTAAGTTTTGATACTAGACCTACTCTATTAGAATGGGCAACAGGTACGGAAGACTTGAGTACCTTGGCAAGCGCTGTGGTTAAAGCAGGTTTAGCAGATGCAATTGCCGCTTTAGATACCGCGAGAGTACTTGCTCCTAACAATCAAGCCTTCGAAGACCTTTTTAATGCACTAGGTGATGATTATAGTAGCCTAGAAGATTTTGATAACGAAGTTGAAAAATCTTTGCTATCAGAAATTCTTTTATATCACGTCTTACCACCTGCAAATGCTTCTACAGATCTAGTAGTGGGGCCAGCAGTAACACTTTTAGAAGATAATCTTGTTGATGTTAGTGCTGATGGCACTGGATTTGCATTTGGCGATGCAACCCCTACCACTGCTAGTACAATTACTGCAGATATAGATGCTAAAAATGGTTTTGTTGACATAATCGACAAAGTTCTTTTACCTCAATCCGCTTTAGATTTTATAGCATTGTTAGGCTCTGACGATTTAGCAACTACTGTAACAAGTTCACCTCAGTTAAGCATATTAGCAGAGGCCTTGACTGCAACTAACTTAGCAGATACGTTTGTTGATATTACTAATGTACAGGATACTACTGCTACTAATTTTAGTTATCACATGCCTGCAACTGTATTTGCACCAACAGACGCTGCTTTTGCTGATTTATTTACTGCTCTAGGACCTGATTATACCAGTATTGCTAGCTTTGACACTGATGAAGAGAAAGAGCTTCTTAGTGAAATACTATTATATCATGTAGTGGCTGGTAAAATAGCTAGTGCTGATTTAAAAGCTGGAATTGTAACTACAGTTTCTGAGAATGATATAGAAATCATTAGTGTTGTTGGTACTGATAATTTTGTTATTGGTGATGCAACTAATGATGTGAATGCTAATATAACAACGCCTGACGTTTTTGCAAGAAATGGCGTAGAGCACATTATTGATAAGGTATTACTACCTAAAAGCGCAATTGACTTTATAAATGATATGGAATAATAAAAATTATTTCATTCTGACGTTTATTCTCTAACGTCAAAAATTACTAAACCACCTTGTACTTCTAGTGCAGGGTGGTTTTATTTATACACTTTGGCACATATGGATATCTTAAAAAGGTATTCAATTTATTTACCGTTCATTACCATGTATTTTTCTAAATTTGATACTTAAATATAGTAACGAAATACATCGTATATTCCTTTTTTGAATACTACAAGACACTTTGAACCAATGAAAAATTTAATCTTAATTTCATTTATTCTATTTCTATTATTCAGCTCCTGCGAAAAGAAAAAAAGTACACTATTTTCCCAAGTAAAATCTGGTCACTCTGGAGTAACGTTCAACAACTCAATTGTTGAAAATGATAGTTTCAATATTCTTTCCAGTGAATATATATTTAATGGTGGTGGTGTCGCTATTGGAGACTTCAATAACGACTCAAAACCAGATCTTTTTTTCACGGGTAATCAAGTACCAAATAAACTTTATCTCAATGAAGGAGATTTTAAGTTTAAGGATGTTTCAGAAACTGCTGAAATAGAAGCCAAGGAATCTTGGAAAACAGGTGTAGCAGTAGTAGATATTAATAGTGACGGATTATTAGATATTTATGTCTGTGCAGCCATGTTTACCAAAGCACAAGAGAAAACCAACATGCTTTTTGTTAACCAGGGTATCAACAAAAGCGGAGAACCTGTTTTTAAAGAAATGGCCAAAGAATATGGCATAGCAGATACCGGAAACAGTATGAATGCTACTTTCTTTGATTATGATAAAGATGGCCTCTTAGACCTTTATGTACTTAATAATGTTGATATTCATGAACTTCCTTCTAATTATCGTGAAAAAATCATAGATGGTTCTGCGCCAAGTAATGACAGACTATATAGAAATAACGGGGACAACACCTTTACTGATGTGACGTTAGAAGCAGGAATAACTATTGAAGGTTACGGTTTAGGTATTGCTATTGCAGATTTAAACTGTGACGGATGGCCTGACATCTATGTAAGCAACGACTACCTTACGAACGATATTTTGTACACCAACAATGGAGATGGCACCTTTTCCAATACTATAGATAAAGTCATAATGCACCAAAGTAAGTTCTCTATGGGTTCGGATATTTCCGACTATAATAACGATGGCTTTTTAGATATCATTACCATAGACATGCTTGGTGAAACTAATTATAGACAAAAAACTACCATACGAGATAGTAGATACAATGATTATAACTTGAACGAAAAATTCGGATATAGTTATCAATACATGAGAAACATGCTCCAAATGGGACAAGGTGTTAACGTTCCGTACAGTGAGATTGGACTAATGGCCGGTATTTCAAAAACCGACTGGAGCTGGTCCCCTCTTTTTGTTGACGTTGACAATGACGGTGCTAAGGATTTACTCATAACAAATGGGTTTCCTCGTGATATTACAGACCTAGATTTTGGTGAGTTTAACTTTAACGTGAGACGTTTTCTAAGCCCTAGTCAAATTTTGGATTCCATTCCTGTTGTAAAAATTCCAAATTACGCGTACAAGAACGAGCAAAACGGATTGTTTAGTGATATTGGTGATAAATGGGGCCTTAATATCCCATCGTTTTCCAATGGCGCTGCTTTTGCTGATTTAGATAGTGATGGAGATATGGATTATGTTGTGAACAACATTAATGAAGAAGCCTTTATATTTGAAAACAATCTAAATTCTGACGAAGACAAACAACATAATTACCTAGATATTAAACTACAAGGGCAAAAAACAAATGCGTCTGGTATTGGCACAAAAATTGTGCTTCGGTATGAAGATGGGACTTTTCAATATCAAGAACATTATTTGACTAGAGGGTATATGTCCTCTGTTCAAGACATTATCCATTTTGGTTTAGGCAATACCAAAGCTGTTACGGCACTAGAAGTTGTATGGCCTGATGGAAAATACCAACAATTAAAAAGTACAGAAGTAAATCAAATTGTTAACATCAATTACGATGATGCTAGAATGATAGATGCGAATGACTTGACTTTTCCTTTCATTCAAAAAGAATTATCAACAATTTTCAACCAAATTTCTAAAAATATAGGTGTTGATTATTTACATAAAGAACAAGACAAGGTAGACTATAATCTACAACGTATTCTACCTCATAAACTTACACAAAATGGTCCTTGCTTAGCTACAGGTGACATCAATGGTGATGGCACTGAAGACTTTATTGTGGGAAGCTCATCAGGCCACTCGCCTGAAGTTTTTCTTCAAAATGAAGATGGTACTTTCATAAGTTCACAATTATTCTTAGATGAGAATAGCAAGATGTATGAAGAAGAAGGCATAGCACTATTTGATTTGGAAAATGATGGAGACCTAGACCTATACTTAGTTTCGGGAAGTAATGAATTCGATAAAGAAAGTCCTTTTTATACAGATAGGTTACTTCTAAATGACGGTAAAGGTAATTTCTCTCTTATAACAGATAAAATGCCTGAAATAAATTCCAGCGGATCAGTTGTAAAAGCTCATGATTTTGATGGCGATGGATTCGTTGATCTTTTTGTTGGAGGTAGAACACCATTTGCTGAGTATCCACTTCCAGATAATAGCTATCTTCTTAAAAACGTTGCAGGCACCCTTAAAGACGTTACTAGTTCTTATTGTCCAGAACTAAGCAAGATTGGTATGGTTACGGATGCTACTTGGGCAGACATTGACAAAGATGGATTAAGCGACTTAGTGGTAGCAGGTGAATTCATGCCTGTCACGATTTTTAAGAATCAAAAATCAGAGTTTATAAAGCTTCAAGAAACGGGTCTTGACAGTTTAAGAGGATGGTGGGAAAGTATAATTGCAAATGATTTTGACAATGATGGAGATATAGATTTAATTGTAGGTAACCTAGGTGCCAACAATAGTTACCAGCCCACTCAAGAAAAGCCTGTAACTGTTCTTTCAAAGGATTTTGACAACAACGGAAAGGTAGACCCCGTTATGTTTGCGTATCTTAAAGATGACTTTGATAATCAAACCTACAAATCTTTCCCAGTAAATTTTTGGGGTGATTTATCAGGACAAAGCCCCCTATTCCGGGGAAAATTTAATTTTTATAGAGAGTATGCAAAAGCAACCCAATCTGATTTATTTAAACCAGAAGAATTAGAAGATGTACTAGAATTAACCGCTAATCATGATAAGACAAGTTATTTTGAGAATACAGGTGATGGAAAATTTAAATACCACCCGCTACCCTTTCAGGCTCAAGTTGCTCCCATAAATCGCATAATTACCACTGATTATGATGGAGACAGCAATACTGACTTACTCATGATAGGAAATAACTATGGTAATGAAGTATTTATAGGGAGATACGACGCTTTTAACGGTGGCCTTTTAAAGGGGAATGGCAAAGGCAACTTCGACTTCATAAATACTATCAACAGTGGCTTTAAGGTCACGGGGGACGCGAAAGATATGATTACGGTCAAAAATGCTACAGGAGGTAATCCTTTTATTGTTGTTACTCAAAATCGTGGAGAAATAAGCGTATTTCAACAGAACTGATTAACCTAATTCACTAATGAAACGCTTTAAAGACTTATTTGATTTGAATAAATATTTATCCTCTGTACATAATAGCATCAAATAAGATGAGAAAAAGAACTTTATTCATTCGAACAATTATTTTTTTGATTGTTGGGTTTGCTGTTTCTTGTTCTTCGCCTCCTGAAAAAAAAGCTGCCGCTTTATATAATAGCCAATGCGCAGCTTGCCATGTATTGCCTGCCATTAATGACCTTCCCAAACATATATGGAAAAACGGAGTTCTACCCGACATGGCCGCAAGAATGGGAATTAAGGATTCTACAGTAAATCCCTTTAAAAATGTTTCATTTAGAGAGCAGCACGCTATCTTAAAGAGTGGTATTTACCCCAACAGACCTTCTTTAACTTTGGAGGATTGGAATCTTCTAAAAAACTATATCATTTCTTTAGCTCCAGACTCTTTGCCCTCCAGTACTAATTTGAATGATTACAATAAATTAAATCAATTTACTTCCAACCCAATTAAATTAGACAGTACTTCAGGAACATTCATAACTTTTTTGAAATTTGACAAGGAGAGTCGTTCTATTATTACAGGCGATTTAAATGGAGACTTAGTAAATTATAATTTCATTAGAGACCAAGCTCATACTTTAATGAAAACTGGTAATGCCATTACTGCATATTCGAAAAAGGATAAATATACCTTCATCACCAATACTGGAAATTTGAATCCATCAGAGATTGCTAACGGTTATATTCAAATTAAAACTGGTGATACCCTTGAGCAATTACCAATGGTTCTCCATAGACCAATTCATACCGTGGTTCAGGATTTAAATAAAGATGGGGAAAATGAGCTAGTAGTCTCTGAATTCGGGAATTTCACTGGAAGCCTATCTATACTTGAGAAAAAGAAAGGTGAAGAATACCAAAAAGAAATTCTATTAAATCAACCAGGATCCATACGTACAATTGTGAAAGACATGAATGCTGATGGAAAGGACGATTTAATAACACTTACGGCACAAGGAAGAGAAAACATTACTATTCTCTTTCAGAATGACAATTTAAAGTTCAGTGCAGAATCCGTTATTAATTTTAGCCCGGTCTATGGCACCAGTTGGTTTGAACTTATAGATTATGATGGAGATGGAGATGATGATATTGTTACCGTACATGGTGATAATGCAGACAAAAGCTATGTTCATAAACCGTATCATGGCCTTCGCATACACATTAATGATGGCACAAATCATTTTGAAGAGAAATTTTTCTTCCCCTTAAATGGCGCTACAAGAGTAGTGGCAAACGATTTTGACGAAGATGGTGATATTGATTTTGGAATAATAGCTACATTTCCTGATTATATAAATAGCCCCCAATCATCATTTGTCTATTTAGAAAACAAAAATAGTGACAGTTTTAAATTTCAGCCATTTACGTTTCCAGACGCTATATTAGGGAGATGGTTATTAATGGATCAAGGTGATGTTGATAATGACGGTGACCAAGATATTATCCTAAGTTCATTTACGTATAGTTTTACTCCTGTCCCAAAAATTATTTCCTCACTTTGGAAAGAGTCGAAAGTTGATTTGATGGTGCTTGAAAACAAATTAAAATAGTCCTTTATTGGCTCTATTCTATTTAAAAAGAACGCTAAACTACTGCCGCTCCTGCTTCATAAACCATTCATACAACTCCTCATTATCATAAGCTTGTATCCATGAATCATGACCTACACCTGGGTATTTAGTAAAGCGAATATCATAATTCATACTTTTTAATTTTGCCACCATGGTTTCTGATTCTGAAATTGGAATAGACTGATCTTCTTCTCCGTGAAAAACCCACATGGGCATTTTTTTATCTATCCAAGAAGCATATGGTAAAGGCGTCATACCGCAGACCACAGCCATTGCAGCAAATTTTTCTGGATACTGGACGGCCATTTCCCAAGCTGCCCCTCCTCCTCTACTGAGTCCGGTTAAATAAATTCTTTTTTTATCAACTCGGTTATTATCTACAATGGTATCCAGCAACTGCATTACCGAACGTGTATTCCACCACATTTTCTTTTGCGGATTTTGAGGAGCTAATATCAAGAAAGGAAATTTCTTTCCCCTTTGTATAAGTTTAGGCGGACCATTTCTTTTAACGTAAACCAAACTATCCCCTGACTCACCTCCACCATGAAGAAAAAGTAGTAGTGGATATTTTTCTTCGGGATTTTCGTCATACCCTTCAGGGTAATAGAGGTAGTAACTATAGTTCTCTTTGATGACCGTTTCTTGCTCGGCATCTATTAACTTATATTTAGATTGAGCGGCACAACCTTGTAGAATAAAACAAAGTAAAATGAAATATGATTTCTGAAGCATTTATGTATTCTTCTCCGTAAATAGCTATAACGGAATTCATCGGTTAAAATACAATTTAAAAAACTGCGTAAAAAAGAAACGGATGCCTAAATAGACATCCGTTTTTTAATTTATTATTTATTTAAGATTTAACGATAAAGGGTAAAATGCCCAACATAACGTATATCTCTATCATCATTTTGATTCACTACATACCAATAATCACCTGTTGGTAGTTCCTTACCTTCATAAAGTCCGTCCCATTTGTTTACTTGGTCCAGCTCAGCAACTACCCTTCCATAACGGTCATAGATAATTACTTCAATATTAGGGAAGAATTCTCGGTTACCCGGTGCCCAGAAATCATTTTCATTATCACCGTTAGGCGTAAAGAAATTTGGAATCTCAAGCATTCCAGTAAACTCAAACGGTATAACGGCAACTGCCACACAACCATTTTGGTCAACTACGCGAATTTCTACTTCACCACTTTCTGTTGTAGTGTACAATCCTTCGCTTCCGTACGATTGTCCATCAAAGAAAAACTCATAGCCACCAAAACCACCTTCAGCTGTTGCTGTAATTTCATTTGGTCCAGTCTTTTCAGCTATCAATGTTAATGGGTCGTATGCATCAATAGTAAACTCTACAAAGTTTGTACATCCATTTTGATGATAGATATACGCAGTATAATCCCCTGGTGTTAAATCTCCCCATGAACGTTCTGTTGTTGCTAATGCTGTAATAGCATCAGTTGGGTCAATAGGGTTTAAGGCGAATAACAATTCAGAAACTAAACTTTCTTCTTGCATCTGAACCGAAGCCGTACTGTTAGGAAAAATACCCTCACAACCATACTGCACTAAAGGAGATGCTGTTAAATCAACCCCTACTTCTATAGGAATGAAAATATTAGTATTACACCCATTAGCGTCTTGTACAAAAACGATATAACCTTCTCCTCCAATTAATCCGTCAAAAGATAAATTATCGTTTCTCAAGAAAATCTCCGTTCCATCAGAATTAGGACCTACTAAACGAGTCTCATAGTATTCATCCATGGTTACAGGATCTACAAATGGCGTACCACCAGTTACTGTTATTTGCGCAGTACCATCCGCAAAACCTATACAGGTCTCAGGTGTTGTATCAAAATCTGTGATTTCTAATGCTGTAGGTTCAGTTACTATAATTTCAAAAGTTTGTGGACAACCTTCAGCATCTTGTGCCAATACCGTATATGATGGGTTACTAGGCGTATTAGCCGGTAAATCCGTAAACGTATACGTTGTTGGGTTAACTGGATCACTAAAGAATTCACTTAAGTTAGGCTCTATTGCAAATTGTACCAAACCTCCTGTTGCACTGGTTACCTCCATAGTAATGGTACCATCAGTTTCACCAAAACATGTAGTAGGTGTACTATTACCAATAATGTCTACTGGTATTGCTGGTGCAATTGTAAATGGTCCTTGGACCTCACCACAATTAGCACGACTGATAACTGAAATCCAGTAATCACCTGCATCTAGGTTTTCGAACGTTCCAAAATCTTGGAATGTACGGTTTTCATAGGTCGGCATTGTTTCTGCAACAAAAGCATCTGTACCCGGGTCTGAGTTATAAATTCTAAACTCATAAATACCGGTACCTCCATTAGCAATAGCTTCTATTCTACCATCTACTTCATAGGCACACGAAACATCAAAAGTAGGAGAGTTTATATCTATACTCAACGCTTCTGCGTCCGTAATAGTAATACCGTTGGTCTTAACTGCCAAACAAGAACTTAAACTACCAACCTTACGAACTTCATAACGATATGAAGAACCAATAGTTCCTGGTATATTTGTTGCTACTGGCAGACCATTTGTATCTGTTCCACTAATAAGAGTCCAAGGTCCTCCTGATCCATTAACACTATACTCGTAAGTTCCTCCTTGTGGGTTATTCACACGAATCATCATAGTTGCCGCATTACCACATGCAGGAACTGAAGTTTGAATCAATGCCGGGTTAATTGGTGGCGGTGGAATTACCTGAATAGGCGCTGAAACCACACCACAATTTAAGGTAGATACTACCTCAACAGCATACCACCCACCAGGAATAACTCCTGTTGTACCGGAAAATTCAGGACTGCTCTGGTAACCAGTCGTAGACACAATATTAGTGTTATCATTATCTGCTAAGTGTAATAACCTGTATTGATATCCTGCACCGGGCACACCACCAATTGCTCCTGGTGTAGAACTATCTGTTGGGTCAACAGCTAATATTATGGCATCATTTCCTGTAGGACATTCAAGCTCTCTAGTAATAATAGCTTCTACCTCTATATCAGGTACTGAAAATAGCTCCTTCTCTAAAGTATATGTACAAAGCTCAGCATCCCTTACGGTTACACGGTAATTACCACTTGCAAGGCCAGAAAAAGTAGTGTTGCTTCCATTAGCGGCAAATGTAGCATAAGAAGCATTGGAATGCGGTGCAAAACCACTTCCTACCGTACTCTCATACTCTAACATGTACTCGTAAGGTGCTGCATCCCAACCACCTTGGGTAGTTACTACAATTTCTCCTAAATCATTAGAACAACCAACTCTTCCTACCTCATCCAAATCGGTTATCAATAAATCACCATTTGGTGTGTTTATAGGGGTTGCATTACTGAATACATTACAACCAGCAACTGTTTTATTGCTCTCTCGGATAACAACACGATGATTACCTCCTTCTAATCCTGTTATGACAAAAGGATTTCCGTCTGTAGCTATATCAACAATGCCATTTGAATTTCCAGCAACTGGAGCGCCAAAAGCACCGCCACTAAATCCTGGATCATTAGATTGGTATACCCAATATTCATATTCACCAGTAAAACCACTTACGTCAATACTTAATTCTCCACTAGTTGTTCCAAAACAACTTACGGCTTGCGATTCTATTATAGATACCGTTGGCACTACAGGTTCGTCTACAACATAAGCTACAATAGGATAAGTACAACCTCCAACATCATTTACTCGTAAATTATATTCACCAGCTACCATTGGAAGGTCAAATTCTACAAAACTACCACTTGGTTGTGCTTGATCACCTACTGGCGATACTGAGAAACCTTGATCTTCAATAATAAAGTTTGTACTACCTGTAACGGTTACACGAACTCGCTCTGGGTTCTCACAATCCATTGGAGATACTTGAGTAATTGTTGCTGTAACATTATTAGGAGGGTCAATGACCACATCTGCACTAATATACTCACAACCATTACTATCAATTGCATATACGTTAAAGGTTTGCTGTAAACCATTATCAACTATTACAAAATCCATAGTATTACTACTCGTAGTTTGGTAACTATCTGTAGCATTGATCTTAAATCCGTAGTCTGCTCCATTTCCAATGCCATTAACGGTGGCAGTTAGTATTGTTGTGCTATATCTATTTGCTCCAACCTCACATAATAAAGTACCTGCGGTTGCATTAACACTGAATACAGGTGGTTCGTTAATAACCACTTCTTCTCTATCATAACAATTTCTATCGGTCACTACTTCTAGCACATAAGTACCTGGAGCTAAACCTAAGAAAGAACCTGAATTATTAGTTTCATCTCGAGACGTAACATCATAATTTAATGGCATGGAAAGCAAATCAGTATTATAAAGGTTATACTCTTTTATACCATCTGCATCTGTGCCTGCGACGATTGATGCAGAAATACTACCATCATCTAAACCATTACAGCTTACATCCGTAGCTCCTGTTTCATCAATATCTGGACTTGTTGGAGCTGATCTAATAATACTGTTTACCGAAGTAGCACATTGGCCTACACCATCACGTACAATCTGATCCTCTATTATTACATCATAAGTTCCAGGAGGAACATTTGTAAAATCAACAATGGGATTGTACACAGTGTCATCACCATCATCAAGAATAGTCATGCTTACTGGGTTACCACCAATATCAAATCCACTCAAAGTGTAATTAAAATTACCACTACCTCCATCGGTAGTAATTCTTATTGAACCGTCTGCCTCTTCACAATTAGGTTCGATTTCAAAATCACCTGATGCAGTTAAGACTTGATAAACTTCTGCAACACCATCTATGTTACAACCATTTGCATCTATAATATTATAAGTATAAGATCCTACACTGTTTACTGTAAATGTTGCCGTGGTATTAATAGCTGGATCACCAGAATTAGCTACCGTTTGACTAACCCCATTAAGTGTAAACGTTGGAGTGTCAAAATCACCTGGTAAACTAAGTGTAATATCAAATCCTGTTGCAGCAGTAGCTGTTACATCACACTGATTATCAACTACAGGGTCTAGTAACGGTAAGTCAGGGTTTAATTGAATTATTGCCGCTGATGTACTTGCCGGACAACCACCTGCATCCATAACCCAAATATCATAAGTAACACCCGTTAAAGAACCCGCCAATTCTTTGGTTGGCGAACTATCAAATTCCGATGGCGCTGGTGCAACACCAGGAGCTAACGTACCTTGTTCTACAAATGCGAATTCATAAGGGGCAGTTCCTCCATTTGCTCTAACTGTAATTTGTCCTAAGGCATTACAGTTGGCATTTTGATTGTCAATAACGTCTACTCTTGGTAAATTTAAAATTGCTTCTGCTTCGGCTCCGCCACTACAAAAAGTGGTTGTATCCTCAACGGAAATACCATAATGTCCGGCAGGTACTTGAATAAGGTCATTCGTTAGTACTGAATTTGACAGATTTACTTCTTCAATCCCAGTATCAAGATCTGTAATGATTACATTGTACGGACCAGTACCAGATGTAATGGTATATTCTAGTCCAACATTACCATTATAACAAGTGGCATTATCAATGGTCATGGTTACAGTTAATCCTGGCCCATCTGGCAAGGTAATTACTTCTTCATAGGTACAATTTGTAACCGTATCCCGTACTTCTACAGTATAAGAAGTTCCCCAAAGTAGACCACTGAAACAATGCTGGTCTGGTAAAGCTGGTGCTCCATTTGGAGTTTCCCAAGCTAAAGCCGGATTGTCTAACAAACGAACTTCATAGCTACCGGAAGTACCTCCTGTAATATCAACACATACTGTAGTCCCACCAGGGCTACAAGTAGGTGGTGGTGTTGGATATATTGGGGTAATATCTAAACTAGCCGAATCAATAATGAAAGGCTCTATATCATTACACCCTCTGGAATCTAAAACAATTACCTGATAATTTCCAGGGATAAGACTTGGGTCATTAATTGTAAGTGGAAAATCTATATCTGCAACATTATTTTGTGTGTAGAAAGGATTTCCGAAATTATCTTCAATTACAACAGTATAGTTCTCTACTCCCGCTGTTGGAAGGTCAACTATTACTCCTCCTGATAAATCCCCTGTTGTACAAGTAGCATCAATAGGAGTTACCGTAGCATCTGGCGCACCTATAGGATCCGTAACTACGGAAACTACAGTTACAGCAGTAACACAATTTCTTGCATCTCTAACTACATACTCGTAATCTCCTGCTGCCAATCCGGAATATACAGTTTGATCTGAATAGTTATAGGTAATAGCATCACCTGTTGGACTATTTGGATCTAAAGGATTAGACTGTAACTCACCTACTGGAGCAAATACTACCTCAAATGGTGGCACTCCTGAAGATACTGTTGGGATTACCTCAACAAAACCGCTATTTGCATCACCACAACTTGGACCTACTACTCTTTCTGTAGCTGCTATATTCGTAGGTTCTGCGAACGTTAAAGATTCGGATAAAATACTACAACCATTATTATCAGATACTTCTACAGTATAATCTCCAAACTCCGTAAAGTTCATGGTATAATCGAACGTATTGGATGGAAGTGGAATTGCCGTATGGGCAGGAACCGCAACTCCATTTCTGAAAATAGTATATGAAGTAGAAGCTAGATTGGTTATATCTCCTCCTGATACCGTAATCTGCATTTCTCCATCACCTCCACAATCTATCTCACGATTCAGGTCAAGACTAACTTGAACTTGTGGCGGTATTCTTATTGCTGATGTAGAAGCCGTACAGCCGTTGGCATCAACCACTTCAATAGTATAGTTACCAGGAACTAAGCCTGTAAAAGTATGTGAGCCCGCAACACCAGGTACCAAGGTACCTCCATTAATTCGATATTCGTGTGTTGCTAAAGCAGCCGTACCTGCAGTTGATGTCACTGTAATTTCACCATCATTAGTAGCAGAATAACAATAATCTATAGCTCCAGTTGTAATTGTTGGTGCATCAACACTGGTTAACGCAAACGTTGTGGAAGCAGTACAACCTTCAGAATCTATTACCGTTAAGGTATAAGTTCCTTCTTCTGTTAAGTTACCAAAAGTACGTCCTGTTTTTGGTCCTTGCACGGTAGATGCTGTTGGCCATTGTAACTCATAGCGATACCCACCAAAGCCGCCAGTAGCAGTTCCGGTTACTCTACCAATATTATTATTCTGACAACTCATAGCGGTTTCTGCCGCAGTAATACTCAATGGTGTTGCCGCCTCTTCTACATCAAAAGAAGTTGTAGAAGTACAATTGGTTTCATTATCTGTTACCGTAATTTCATACGTACCCGCACCTAAGCCTGTTATCGGAATTTCTAAATCAGTACTCGTAGTTGTCCCGGTAATAACTGCAGCAGTAGGAGCTGTTCTATTTATTGTATAGTCATAATCAATACCATAACCATCCACTAAGAAAGCACCGGTACCATCTGTAGCACCTGGACATACACGCCTGTCTCCACCTGATTTTACACGTGCTCTAATGGTACTAAAACCACCAGTTGTAAAACTTGCAGGATATGTACAGCCATTGGCATCAGTAATTTCAAACTGATAAGATGTATCCAAATCTAAACCTGGAAAAACATTACTTGCCTGTGCAGCAGGTAAAGTTGTGGAAGGGCTAGAAGAAATAATTTCATACTGAGCAACCGCAAAAGTTGCCGGTAATACATCTATAGTAACTCTACTTGTTCCTGTAGAACAGTCAAGGTCATCTTGGGCAAAAGTAATAGAAGTAGGAGGTATTGGTTCCGTAATATCAATTGGTGTCAATGCTTGGAAACAACCTGCATCATCCTTAATATAAGGAATATAATTTCCTGGTGCCAATCCTGTAAATGAGGTTCCTGGTTGATACGTACTATTATCTATGCTATATTCGTAACCGGTTCCGGAGCCGCCTGTAGCGACTGCAAAATCAATTATACCACCAGCATTTGCACAAGTGTAATCTTGTGTTAACGAGGCAGATCCACTAAGACCACCAGCAGAAGTAACCGTAACTGCAGGTAATGCCAATACACAAGTAAAAGCACCTTGAGAATATTGAACCTCAACTATAGTATAAGTATCATCGGAAACAGGAATTGTAGACGAACTTGTAAACGGATCACCTGCATTATTAGTTGCTCTATATTCTAAGTTAAACCCTTTTGGGTCAGTTACCGTAAATTCAACCTTTCCACCACCATTGGTACAGGTACCAACAATATCTGCTGCAGTAACATCTGGAGGGGTTAATTCAGCAACATATTCTGATTTTTCCGCTGTACATCCTTGATCATCTGTAATGTAAAAAGTATACGTTCCAGGACTTGTTACAGTATAAGAACTAGTACCTGTAAAATTACCGCCAGAAGTACCAGAGCCGCCACCGGTTACTGTATAACTGTACGTACCAGAACCTCCTGAAGGAGTTACATCTATATCAATACTTGAAATTGTAGAACAGCCAAAACTCATACCATTGGTATCCGTAGCTACTGTAATTGGATTTAAACCCGTACCTACTGTAATTGGATCACCACTTGTATCCGTATATTGTATAGGAGCAGCAATACCATTTGGAATGTCTTCCTTACAATCATTGGTTTCTACCTTTACGGCATAAGTACCTTCACTTACCGCCCCAAATGTGTATGTATTACTAGATATGGTAGAGGTAAATTCTATTTCCGCACCACTATCATCTAATAAAGTATATACATAAGGTCCAGGAACTTCAGGGTTAATCGAAACATCAATAGTACCTGTCTCTCCACTACAAACGGGGTTAGTAAAGGTTACATCAATGTCAATATCTACTTGTTCTATCTCTATAGGACCAATTAAGTATTCACAAAGCTCTCCTGTAATGTTCAACCTTGCTTGAACTGTATAAGTACCAGCGTCTAAAGCAGAAAAAATAGAAGAAGATTGATAAGGTCTAACAATAGACCCTCCTTCAAGAAGTTGAAATTGATAGCTATTAGGAAGTCCCGTAATTTCAATTCTACCTGGGTTATTACAAACATAATCTTTTGATGAAATACCGTATGATATGGTACTTTTCTTAACCTTAAAAAAGTATTGTTGTCCATCTGCTACTACACGATATTCTGCACCTGTTGAAGCTGAGATTGCACTAGCATCTAATTGAAATGTGTCTGTTATAGCAACTTCTGTATAGCACGATATATTTGTATTTGGACAATCTTGGTTTATATTAGGACTACAACTGCCTCCTAAAACTTGCCATGAAACATTACTATAGGAACCAGATAGCGAAATAATCTGGTCATCGGAATCTCCACAAAGGTTAAATCGTGCCACCGTTGAACCATCTGCTGCACAACCCACTTCTTCATCCGCATTTTGAATGATGGTTGCAAACATTGGTGGAGCGGCAGCCACCTTTTCGGCTGTGCTACTCGTTAATACCTTGTTAGAAATTGCTGTTGCATTGTCAGCGGCTTCACTTTTTATAGTGACCACTTCCTTTACGGCAGAGGCTACTTCATCATAAATTTTGAAAGCCGTCTTGCCTGCAATTGCAGAAGTACAGACTACTGAAAAGGTCATTAACAGTAGAGCGTACAGAATACGCTGTGTTTTTTTTGGGAGCATAGGTTAAGTCATTTTAAAAAGAAAATGAGCGATTTGGGTTGCATCACTTTCTCTCGGGTAATTCTTTTAAACTTGTAAATTCTCGTTATCTTTAACCATAACGGGACACCTTAATATTATCTTTTAACGTCAAATTATGCGAAATAGTGTATTAACGATAGCGTTAGCTGCAATAACTCTCAGCTATTCTTGCGCGCAAGACATTGAAAACAAGGTAGATACACCTACAAACCCTCCATACACCGCCCAACTACTGATCGATGAAATGCAGTCTCCTTGGGGTTTGGTGTTTTTATCTGCAAATGAACTGCTCATTACTGATAAATCCGGGGAACTCATCCATTTTGAAAATGGAGAAAAAACGGTAGTCAAAAATACTCCGGAAGTTTACACTAGAGGACAAGGCGGATTATTGGATATTGAACTACATCCTGATTATGAAAATACAGGGTGGATTTACATTTCGTATGCTTCAGAAGAAGGCAAGGAAAAAGGTGGCCACACGGCGCTAATGCGCTGTAAATTAAATAATAATACCTTAACAAATAAGGAGTTATTATACAAAGCAACACCAAACACGACCAAAGGCCAACATTTTGGTTCACGTATTGAATTTGACAATGACGGTTACCTTTATTTGTCTATTGGTGAACGTGGTGCCAGAGACGAGAATCCGCAGGACATTACACGAGATGGTGGTAAAATTTATCGATTTTATGACGATGGAAGAATTCCAGAAGATAATCCGTTCGTAGGTAAGGAAGGTGCTAAAACCGCAATTTACAGCTACGGACACCGAAATTCACAAGGTTTAGCAAAACATCCAGAAACTGGTGAAATATGGGATAACGAACATGGCCCAAAAGGTGGTGATGAAATTAATATTATTAAAGCAGGTGCCAATTACGGATGGCCATTGGTTACTTATGGCGTTAATTATAGTGGTACACCAATTACGGATAAAACAGAAATGGAAGGCATGACCCAACCTATTCACTATTGGGTGCCAAGTATAGCGCCAAGTGGTATGGCTTTTGTTACTACAGATAATTATAAGGGTTGGAAAGGAAGTATTCTTGTCGGTTCCTTAAAGTTTCAATACATGGAGCGTCTCCAAATGGATGGAACCAAAGTTGTAAAACGAGAAAAACTAATGACCGATCTAGGTAGAGTTCGTGATATAAAAGAAGGCCCTGACGGATTAATTTATGTTGCCGTTGAAGGAAAAGGCATATATAAGTTAGTACCCAAAGCCTAAATAACTGTCTTTTACCCTATAGGTATTTGACTAGCTCGAAGAAACAATACGCATGAAAAGCTATTACAGTTCCCTTATTTTTTTAATTTTTATTGGTTGTTTTGGCCAAGCACAAGAATCCGTTCTCGCAGAAAGTATGCAACGAGGCAGTGAAATCTACGCTGATTTCTGTGTTACCTGCCACTTAGAAGAAGGTGAAGGAATAATTGGTACTTTTCCTCCATTAGCCAAATCCGATTATCTGGCACAAAATCGTGAAACAAGTATTCGTGGCGTTAAATATGGTTTACAAGGTGAAATAACCGTAAACGGAGTAACCTATAACAATATCATGACCCCTTTGGGCTTAGAAGATGATGAAATAGCAGACGTCATGAATTACATAATGAATTCATGGGGCAATTTTTCAGACAAAACAGTCACCATAGAAGAAGTAGAAGCTATAGAAAAATAGATTTACGCTCCTGCGTCAATTGCTGCTTTTACAGAACCGTACTTTATTAGAAGTTTCTCGGCTTTATCATAATCAATACCCAAACCTTCTGCAACATAACGTGCTCCCCTATCTACAAGTTTACTATTGCTTAGCTGCATGTTTACCATCTTGTTTCCTTTTACTCTCCCTATCTTAATCATTAAGGCAGTAGAAATCATGTTAAGGGCCAATTTTTGAGCGGTACCGCTTTTCATACGTGTACTTCCTGTCAAAAATTCTGGACCAACGTTCAATTCAATTGCAATATCTGCTGCAACCGCTAAAGGAGAACCGGGGTTATTTGTAATTCCAGCAGTAAGTAGTCCTTTTTTCTTCGCCTCGGCAATACCTCCTAAAACATAAGGTGTGGTTCCAGAAGCAGCAATACCTACCACTACATCATTATCGGTAATGTTATGCTCCATCATATCTTTCCAAGCCTGTACACCATTATCTTCCGCATTTTCTACTGCTTTTCGTATGGCAGTATCCCCACCAGCAATCAAACCAATAACTCTTGTATGAGGCATACCAAAAGTTGGGGGTATTTCAGAAGCGTCCAAAATTCCTAATCTTCCACTGGTACCTGCACCAATATAAAATAAGCGACCTCCTTTTTCAAAACGTTCCGCAAGGCCATCTACCAATTTGGTGATTTGTGGTATCGTTGCAGCTACGGCATCGGCAACCTTCTGATCTTCTTCATTTATTTTCTGAAGAAGGGTTGTCGTATCCATCTTCTCTAAATTATCGTGATTCGAAGGTGTTTCGGTTATTTTGGTATACTGCATAATACTTATAGAATTCTAATATCGTGGTTTCTAAATGAGCTCAAAAGGTCGTCCTCTGGCTTTAACTCGGTAACAAGTGTATTAATTGCATTGATATCGCATGTTTTGTAGCGATGTTGCGAATTCAATTTTTCAGAGATGGACAAAAGTACCGTTTTTTTCGAGCATTTAATCACTGCTTTCTTTACCTGTACAATATCCCAATCAAATTCCGTAAGCCCGTAGTTGGAATCTACATAACCCGTACCTATAAAACTAAAGTCTACCCTTATCTCTGCTAAATTATGAATTGCATTAGCCCCTATAGTCGTTTGCGAATCTGTAGAAACTTGTCCACCCACCATAATAACGGTAACATTTGGCTTTGTTAACAGCTCCATAGCAACAGGAAGGCTATGGGTAAAACAAGTCAAATTTAAATTAGACGGTATTAAATGCGCCAATTCCATACATGTAGTACCGCCATCAACAAAAATTACGCTTCCATCTTTTAAAAGCCCTAAAGCTTTTTCAGCAATTATTATCTTGTCCTTTTGCCTATAAATATTACTATTCTTGGCACTATTGGTTGTAAAACCCAATGATATTGCTCCACCGTGTACACGGCGTAACTTATTTTCGGCATCTAACTCCTTAACATCACGCCTGACGGTATCAATAGAAACATCTAGATTTTCTGCCACATCGGTTAATAATATCCGGTTGTGTATCTCAACTTGACTTAGAATTGCCTGATGCCGTTCTTCTTTTAACATTGTACTTTAAATTATATTCTCAACAAAGATAGCAAAAATTGAGAATTGCCGTTTTATACCAGCTTAAAGTTAAATAATCATTAAAAAAGCACAAAACAGCATTCAAAAGAAGCAAAAAACAGCAAATAGAATTTGTTTTGCATATATTTGCAAGGTTACTACATCACACAACAAACACAAAAGAGCCGCTTCTATGAAAACAATTTTAGAAAAAAATGGAGCCAATATAAGGTATAAACCTGTTGGTCAATTTGAAGAAACCCGTTTTGAAAAAATTCATAATGTAATTTTTTCCAATTCAAATCAAGCCTCTATAAAAGTGGCCGAAGAAATCGCTGCACTTATTAGAAAAAAGCAAGAAGCTAATAAAAATTGTGTTTTAGGTCTTGCCACAGGTTCCTCTCCTATTAGAGTTTATGAAGAATTGGTAAGAATGCACAAAGAAGATGGCCTGAGCTTCCACAACGTAATCACTTTTAATTTAGATGAGTACCTTCCTATGGAGAAGGATAATCGTCAGAGTTATTGGTATTTCATGCACGAGCACCTTTTTAATCACGTAGACATAAATCCTAAGAATATTCATGTTCCCGATGGGACGATTTCAAGTGATAAAGTAATTGACTACTGTATTTCTTATGATGATAAAATAAAGAAAAACGGGGGATTAGACTTTCAATTGCTAGGTATTGGACGTACGGGCCATGTTGGTTTTAACGAACCTGGATCCCACTACAATTCTGGTACGCGTGTTATCACCCTAGACCACATTACTTTAGTAGATGCGGCACCTGCCTTTTTAGGAATTGATAACGTACCTAGAAAAGCAATAACCATGGGTATTGCAACCGTTATGAGCGCTAAGAGAATTGTACTTTTAGGATGGGGAGAGAACAAGGCCAACATTCTTAAAAAGACCATTGAAGGCGAGATATCTCCGCAAGTTCCCGCTACCTATTTACAGAACCATAAAAACTGTACGTTTGTTTTGGATACTGGCGCAGGTAGCCAACTTACCAGAAATAAAACGCCATGGCTAGTAGATGAATCATTAGAATGGACAGAGAGCCTGACTTCTAAAGCTATCGTTTGGCTTTGTGATGAAACCAACAAATCTATCCTTAGCCTAACGGACAAAGATTATAATGATAATGGTATGTCCGGTTTATTGACAACGGAAGACTCTTACGACTTAAACATAAAAATGTTTAATAAGTTACAGCATACTATTACAGGATGGCCTGGCGGAAAACCAAATGCCGATGATTCTAGCCGCCCTGAGCGTGCAGAACCAGCTAGAAAGCGAGTTATTATTTTTAGCCCACATCCAGATGATGACGTAATTTCAATGGGAGGGACTTTTGATAGATTGATAGAGCAAGGCCATGACGTTCACGTCGTGTACCAAACCTCAGGGAATATAGCGGTATCCGATACCGATGCACTCAGGTACGCAGAAATATCAAAACGAATAGGACCAACAGATGAGGCACAGAAAATTATAGACTGTATTAAGGACAAAAGCGATAGTAGTTTTGATTCTCTTGAAGTAAGAAAGTTGAAAGGAAATATTAGACGGGGAGAATCCTATGCAGCAGTACGCTACTTAGGGCTAGAAGATTCTCATGTCCACTTTTTAGACCTTCCTTTTTATGAAACGGGAACTATCAAGAAAAATAATCTTTCGGAAAAAGATATTGAAATAGTCCAATCTATAATTACAGATATAAAACCTCATCAAATATATGCTGCAGGAGATTTAGCAGACCCTCATGGCACACACAAAGTTTGTCTTGATGCCATTTTTGAGTCACTAGACAGATTAAAAGCAGAACCTTATATGGATGATTGCTGGGTTTGGCTTTATAGAGGTGCTTGGCACGAATGGGATGTAGATGAAATTGAAATGGCCGTACCTATGAGCCCAAGTCAGGTTCTTAAGAAACGATATGCTATTTTCTGTCACCAATCTCAAAAGGATGGGGTTATGTTTCAAGGCGATGATTCCAGAGAGTTTTGGATGCGTGCCGAAGAACGTAACAAAAATACAGCAGAACGATATCGTGCGCTAGGCCTTTCGCACTATGCGGCAATGGAAGCTTTTGTACGTTACAAATTCTAGTTTTAAAATAAATTAAAAAAGGCCTGTTAGCTAATCGCAACAGGCCTTTTACTGTTTTTCAATCCTTTAGAGATTGAAAAAATGATGTTGTTTATAAGAACATTACATTTTGATGAGCATGCTACTCAAAATACCCTCAAAAAATAGTAGCTTTAAACCACTTTTGATTTTCAAGCTACACATTTAACTTCATGATAGAAAAAGACAAAGGAGCATGGGTTTGGGTACCCATTTTATATTTTACCCAAGGATTGCCATACGTTTTAGTCGTAAGTGTATCCGTTATCATGTACAAGCAATTAGGTGTTAGCAATGAAGACATTGGCTTATACACTAGCCTTTTGTATTTGCCATGGGTTCTAAAGCCTTTATGGAGTCCGTTTGTGGACCTTAAAAGCACCAAACGAAAATGGTTTTTATCTATGCAGCTTTTAATTGCATTAGCCCTTTTGGGAGTTGCCCTTACTATTCCTACCAGCTTGTTCTTAACCACTACCCTAGCCTGTTTTTGGATGGCCGCTTTTGCTTCTGCCACCAATGACATTGCTTCCGACGGATATTATATGCTGGGTCTAACCGAGAAAAAACAATCGTTTTTTGTAGGTATGCGCAGTACCTTTTATCGATTGGCCATGGTTACTGGCGAGGGACTAATCGTTGTTATGGCCGGGTTTCTGGAAAACAAATACGGAGACAACTCAAAAGCCTGGAGCATCACCATGACTGCAGCAGCTTTTCTTATGTTAGCACTTACGGTTTCAAACTTTTTTGCAGCCCCCAAATACGAGTCTTCATCAAACGTTAAGAAAGAGAAACCTACTGGCTTTTTTGAAGTGTTTTCCTCCTTTTTCAAAAAACCGGGTATAGGCATAGCATTGGCTTTTATTCTAACCTACCGTTTAGGGGAATCTCAATTAGTGAAAATGGCTGCACCTTTTCTATTGGACGCCCCAGATAAAGGAGGTTTAGGCTATTCTACGGAACAATTAGGAACCATTTTTGGTACGGCAGGCGTTATTTTCCTTTCCGTTGGAGGTATTTTAGGAGGTATATTAATCTCAAAAGATGGACTCAAGAAATGGATGCTTCCCATGGTCCTTTCTTTAAACCTTCCGAATGTACTTTATGCCATTTTAGCCATGACTAAAACAACCAGTGTATATGCCGTTACCGGAACTGTGATACTGGAGAAGTTTGGCTACGGTTTTGGGTTTGCAGCTTTTTTAATGTACCTCATTTATATTTCTGAAGGAAAGTCAAAAACCTCACACTATGCTATTGCAACCGGCTTTATGGCTTTAGGAATGATGCTTCCGGGTATGGTTAGTGGCTATATGCAGCAATGGTTGGGTTACGGTGGATTCTTTGTTTGGGTCGTAATTGCAGCGCTTCCTGCTTTATTTTTAGTGAATTTCATAAAATACCCTGCAGATTTCGGGAAAAAATCTACCAAATTAGATGCTTAATATATTGCCATACACAAAAGCCACAGAAACGTTGAATTTAGCCGAAAAGGTAGGTCAGTTATTCATGCCCGCAGCCTTCATAAACGATACCGAAGATGAAATTCAACAGTTAGAAAAACTCATTAAAGAATATCATATTGGCTCATTATGCTTCTTCCACAGCAGAGCAAGTGCGGCAACCAATTTTGAAGGAAAGAAAAAAGTAGTCTCCAATGAGAAGAGTTTTGAAACGTTACAAAACCTAATCATCCGTTATCAAAAAGCAGCCAAATACCCCTTACTCATTGCAATTGATGCCGAATGGGGATTGGCAATGCGAATTGAAAAAACGCCGCAATACCCTTATGCTATAACCTTAGGATCCATTCCAGATGATTCGGAAAACTTGATTTATGAGGTAGGAAAAAATATTGCAAAAGACTGCAAAGCTGCTGGAACACACTGGAACCTTGCTCCTTGCGTAGATATCAATAACAACCCCAATAATCCTGTTATCGGGTACCGCTCTTTTGGAGAAGATAAAATTAAAGTAACTCAAAAGGCCTTAGCCTATATTAATGGGACTAGCTCAGAAGGTGTACTAACTAGCATTAAGCATTTTCCGGGGCATGGAGATACCGCAACCGATTCTCATTTAGGCCTACCCTTAATAAATAAGACAAAAGAAGAGTTGGTAAATAACGAACTGTACCCCTTTCAAAAACTGATTCTAGAAGGAACAGATTCGGTTATGGCGGGGCATTTATCGGTTCCTGCTCTGGCCAACGGAAAAGATACGCCTTCAAGCATTTCAAAAGATATTATAAGAGGGGTTCTAAGAAAAGAAATGGGATACGATGGTGTTGTAATTTCTGATGCATTAAATATGCATGCAGTTTCCAAAAACTACCCCATAAAAGGAGAATTAGAGTGGCTAGCTTTTGATGCCGGAAATGATGTGCTTTGTTTTGCCGAGCATGTAAAAGAAGGCATTGAAACCATCTTAAGAAATGCCTCAGAAAAAGCCATAGAAAAAAGTTTCGACCGAATTTGGAAACTAAAAGAAAAAGCAATCCCAACTACTAAGAATTTATATTCTGATCTAACAAATCCTGATGAGCTAAACGAAAAAATAGCTAAGCAAAGCCTTTCGTTGATTAAGGGAACCAAAGATATAATCAAGACATTCAAAGAAACTGAGTTTAAAGGTCTATCAATCTCATTAAACCCTGATAATCATTTTTTTAAATCGATTTACAACAACAAGAAATTTACTTCTATCACTGAAATAAATGAGACAGACAAGGTTGAGGGAAATATACTTTTAGCACTTTTTCCTCCTCAAATAAAGCCTACCAATAACTTTGGTTTCACCGAAGAAGAACTTGTTCTAATCAACAGACTTATCGGCACAAATAATGTGATTCTTTACATCTTTGGAAATCCATATATACTTAATCACATCAACATAGAAAATGCAAAAGCTGTTGTGGTTGCATATCAAAACCAGAAGTCTTTTCAAGAAGTCGCAGCAAATCATTTTTTAGGTAATTTAGAAGCACGGGGCAAACTACCAATAACCATTTAAAACTATGAAAACATATAAAATTCTGGGTCTTATGTCAGGCACTTCTTTAGATGGCCTAGACCTTTCATATTGTACCATTTGGCAAGAAGGACACACGTGGCAATTTGGCATCAAAAAAACTAAAAGCGTTTCGTATTCCACAGAAATGCAAGCTCAATTAAAAGATGCTATTTATTTACCTGCCGATGCACTTTTAAAGTTTCATAACAGTTACGGCACATGGCTTGGTGAACAGTGTGATTTGTTTATCAATGATCACGGCTTGGAAGTTGACTATATATCTAGTCACGGGCACACAACACATCATCAACCTGAAAACGGTTTAACCTTTCAGATAGGAAATGGTCAACATTTGGCCAATGCCAGTAAACACTGCGTAGTATGTGATTTTAGGACTAATGATGTTGCGCTTGGGGGCCAAGGAGCTCCTCTTGTTCCTATTGGTGACCGATTGTTTTTCAATAAATATGATTATTGTTTGAACCTTGGAGGTATCAGCAATATTTCATTTGAACACAATGGTAGTCGTATTGCCTACGATATTGGCCTAGCCAACATGATTCTAAACCATATTACCCGAAAAAATGATTTGGATTATGATGCGGGAGGAAATCTGGCAAAAACCGGCAAGGTAAATATCAGCATGCTTGAAAAACTCAATGGATTAGAATTTTATAAACTTCCCTTTCCAAAATCAATCGGGTATGAATGGTTTATAGAGAAAGTCGTTCCTATTATTGAAAGTACAGAAGATAGTATGGAAAACCTGCTATGCACCAGCATTCATCATATCTGCGAACAAGTAGCTATCCAAGTAAAGGCAAATAGAAAAAAGTCTGGAAGCACTTTATTTGCTACCGGTGGTGGCGCCTTGAACGACTTTCTAATAGAGACTCTTCAACAAAAGCTAGGGGATACTGCAAAAGTGGTAGTTCCCTCAAAACAACTTATAGAATTTAAGGAAGCATTAGTCTTTGCATTAATGGGTGTTTTAAGAATAGAGAAGAAAACAAATGTTTTGAGCTCTGTTACCGGAGCAAAAAGAGACTCGTCTAGTGGAGTTTTGTTTTTACCCAATTAAAACCAGCTAATATTAATTAGAGTGAAAAATTATTATTTTTAATATCACAATATAGATTTCCGGAAATGTAAAAAAGAAAGACATGCTTCCCTTTACCAAAATAAAAAAACATAGAATACCTCTCTATTTTATGAAGATTAAAAGGGTTTTCGTTTCAATATCAATTCAAACAATCGAGGCACAATGAGTAATTACCACATCAAACATCTAGAAGAATACTACCAAGTTTATAGAAAATCCGTTAGAAACCCTGAAGGTTTTTGGGAAGAAATAGCGGAAGAGCATTTTGTCTGGCGTAAAAAATGGGACAACGTATTAAGTTGGGATTTTTCTATGCCGGAAATTAAATGGTTTGAGGGTGCAAAACTCAACATTACTGATAACTGCCTTGACAGGCACCTCCCTACACGAGGGGATAAAACAGCCATTATATTCGAACCAAATGACCCAAATGAAGAAGCGCTCCACATCACGTATAGAGAGCTGCACGAAAGGGTTTGCCGCATGGCTAACGTTCTAAAAGACCATGGCGTTAAAAAGGGTGACCGTGTTTGTATTTACCTTCCTATGATTCCGGAGCTTGCGGTTTCACTTTTGGCCTGTGCTAGAATTGGCGCAATACATTCTGTTGTTTTTGCTGGTTTTTCATCCAATGCTTTAGCTACCCGTATAAATGATTCCGATTGTAAAATAGTACTCACCTCAGATGGTTCATTCCGTGGTTCAAAATCAATAGACCTTAAAGGAATTGTAGACAAAGCGCTTGAAGATTGTCCTGGAGTTCAAAATGTATTGGTAGCCAAACGAATTAACAGTGATATTCATATGGAAGAAGGGCGTGACAAATGGTTGCAACCCTTACTTAACGAGGCTTACGCAGATTGCGTAGCAGAAATAATGGATGCAGAAGACCCATTGTTCATTCTTTACACTTCAGGCTCCACTGGAACACCAAAGGGAATGGTCCATACCACCGGGGGCTATATGGTATATACTGCATATACTTTTAAAAACGTATTTCAATATAGAGAAGAAGACGTTTATTGGTGTACTGCGGATATAGGCTGGATAACCGGACATTCTTACATTGTCTACGGTCCATTGGCAAATGGAGCAACAACCGTTATGTTTGAAGGTGTTCCTTCATACCCAGATTATGGTCGGTTTTGGGAAGTTGTAGAAAAACACAAGGTGAATCAATTCTATACCGCACCAACGGCAATCCGTGCCTTAGCTAAAGAGAATTTAGAGTTTGTAGAAAAGCATGACCTTTCTTCTCTGAAAGTATTAGGTTCCGTAGGTGAGCCTATTAACGAGGAAGCTTGGCATTGGTACAACAATAATGTTGGTAAAAATAATAGCCCTATTGTAGATACGTGGTGGCAAACTGAAACTGGTGGTATTATGATTACCCCAATCCCTTACGTTACCCCTACCGCGCCCACCTATGCTACCCTACCATTTATTGGTATACAACCCGCTTTAATGGATGAAGTAGGAAAAGAATTAAAAGGCAACCAAGTATCTGGAAGGCTGTGTATTAAATTCCCATGGCCATCTATTGCCAGAACCATATGGGGCAATCATGAGCGATATAGAGATACTTATTTTTCCGCTTATAAAGACATGTATTTTACGGGAGATGGCGCATTGCGAGACGCCGTAGGATACTACAGAATTACAGGACGCGTAGATGATGTTATTATTGTTTCCGGACATAACTTAGGAACAGCACCAATTGAAGATTCCATTAATGAGCATCCAGCAGTAGCTGAAAGTGCTATTGTTGGCTTTCCTCATGAGGTAAAAGGAAATGCTCTTTATGGCTATGTTATTCTAAAGGAATTTGGAGAAACCAGAGACCGAGATAATTTACGGAAGGAAATTAATCAGCAAATTACAGAGCACATTGGGCCAATTGCCAAATTGGATAAGATCCAGTTTGTTTCTGGGTTGCCAAAAACTCGTAGTGGAAAAATTATGCGTCGAATTCTCAGAAAAATAGCTTCAAAAGACACCTCTAACTTAGGAGATACTAGTACCCTACTAAACCCTGAAGTGGTTGAAGAAATTATTGAAAATGCCCTTTAAGGTGATATAAAGTACCGGCAAAGGATGAGTCTTAAAGATTCTCTTTTGCCGGCTTTTTTTTATTCTACACAATTTCTACAAGCCGCTACGCTCAGCAGTAGCAAAAACTTTTCCTCTGGTCACCATTAGTATCGTAGTCAAAGCAAGTAGGCCGCATACTGCTAAACCTACAAACATTGGCCAAACTGTTTCCTGTACTTGTCCACCTATGTAATTTGCTATAGGAACAGATAGAAGTGTTGAAATGAAACCGTTTATAGCCGCGCCAATTCCGGCAATATGTCCTATAGGTTCCATTGCTATAGACCTGAAGTTTCCCCATAGAAAACCCAAACATAAAAATTGAACGAACAAGAATATCACCAAAATTGGCATACTTGGATTCGGTTTTCCCCAAAAGAGTACTACATAGGATAATGCAATAACACAAAATGCCGCCATAGCTGTAACAGCCAATCTACGCATACCAAAATGTAATACCATAGTACCGTTTAAAAAAGTAGATAAGCCAACAGAACAGGCAAGACCAGCAAATATGTACGGGAAATTTTCTGCCATATCATATTGATCTTCAAAGACATGTTGAGAAGAACTTAAGTACACTAAAAATGCACCTGTCACAAATCCGGAAGCAAAAGTAAAAGCAACCGTTTCGCGGTGTCTAAAAAATTCTTTTGAACCGTTTATGAAAACGGATATTGAAAAAGGTATTTTAAACTGCGCTTTTAAAGTTTCTGGTTGGCGCTTCCAGAACCAAATACTAACCACCAGCCCAAAAAACAATTGAACATAAAAGATATATTCCCAGCCAAAAGCATCCATAATCCATTTACCAATGGCTGGTGCCACTACGGGAACTAAAATAAAGAAGGCGGTAACAAATGACATAATTTTAGCCATATAATCGCCTTTATAAGTATCTCTAATGATAGCGATAGCAATGGTACGAGGTGCTGAAAGACCAATACCTTGTAAAATACGGCCAACAATCATAACCTCTAAAGAAGGTGCCAATACACAAATAACACTTGCTACGGCAAAAATTGAGAACCCCATGTAAACCACAGGTTTTCTACCGTAACTATCAGATAATGGACCAAAAAATAACTGACCAACACCAAGACCTAAAAAAATCATGGTTATCAGCAGCTGGTTTTCTAAGGGATCTAAGCTATTTACAGAAATTCCTATATGCGAAAGAGCAGGCAATAAAGCATCTATTGCTAGAGCTACAATAGACATTAAAGAAGCCATTAAGGCTATGAATTCAAAATTTGGACTAACATTATCATTCTGCATAGTACAAAAGTAAGTATTAGCTTAGAAAGGCGTATTACCAAAAGTTCCTTTTAGGTATAAACCCGTAATTGATTCACAAATATGTATTTTTGACAAAAATTTAAATAGCATGCTGATAATTGGAATAGCGGGAGGCACAGGTTGTGGCAAAACAACAGTTGTAAACCAAATAATAGACTCGCTGCCAGAAGGTGAAGTTGGAGTAATTTCGCAAGACTCTTACTATAACGACCTCTCCGAAATGTCTTTGGAAGAAAGAAGAAAAACTAATTTTGACCATCCGCAATCTATTGATTTTGCTTTGCTCGAAAAGCACCTGAAGCTTTTAAAAGAAGGACACTCAATCAAACAACCGGTGTATTCTTTTCTTGAATGTAACCGCACAAATAAAACTGTACCGGTACACCCTACAAAGGTTCTTATTGTAGAAGGTATTCTTATTTTGACCAACTCAATGTTGCGTAAAATGATGGACATCAAGATTTTTGTTCATGCAGATTCAGACGAAAGATTGATTAGAAGATTAAAAAGAGATGTTAATGAACGTGGTTGGAATCTAGATGAAACATTAGATAAGTACCAGTCTAACATTAAGCCTATGCATCTTCAGTTTATAGAGCCTAGCAAAGAATACGCAGATATTATTATTCCCAACAATAAATACAACACAGTTGCAGTTGATATTGTACGTACAATCATCAACGAGAAACTAGCATAGTAAAAATGGGATTCAAAGATTTGAAAAAGAAGAAATGGTTTAGCATCCTTACCAATATGTACGTATTGGTGCTGACTGTTTTTGTTGTATGGATGCTTTTTTTTGACACAAACTCCCTATTGATTCACCTAGAACTCAAAAAGGAAATCCAGAAACTTGAGAAGCAACAGGAGTTTTTAAAGGATGAAATTGCCAACGATAAAAAAATCCTTAAGAAATTATCAGATCCGGAAGAGTTAGAAAAGTTTGCGCGGGAGCAATATTTTCTTAAAAAGAAGGATGAAGAAATTTACCTTATTGAATATGAGGACAGCTTAAATATTGAGGAAAAAGAGTAAAATAAAAAGAGCTTTGTTAATAACAAAACTGATTTAAAAAAAAAGAGCCTCGCCTTCTGTTAATTACAGTTTAAAAAAAATCAAAATAAGATTTCTACAATACTCAATTAATCATTTATATTAAATTCGTAAATCACTACTTACAAGCCACTTAGATAAGTTTCGATATTTGGCATTGGACTTAAAATTAATTAAAACTCTCAAACATTCAATTACCTCGCGTTTCAAATTTTTCATATTGAAACTCTACTCTAAATCCATATTTATTCTCAAAAGGCGCCTTCAGTTAACTAACTTTAACGTAAAAGGTCATACTTATTCACTTTGTGTTAACAAAATGGTTTTAATTGCATGGTAAATAATCGTATTTTTACCCCCTAACTCAAACTAATAATGGGCAAGATTATTGCTATTGCGAATCAAAAGGGAGGAGTAGGTAAAACTACTACTGCAGTTAATTTAGCGGCCTCTCTAGGTGTTTTAGAGAAGAAGGTATTGCTTATAGATGCAGATCCACAGGCAAATGCCACATCTGGTTTGGGCATTGATGTAGAAACTGTTGAATACGGTACATATCAACTTCTTGAGCACACTATAGGTGCCAAAGAAGCCATCATAAGTACAGATTCTCCTAACCTAGATCTTATTCCCGCACATATTGACTTGGTTGCCATTGAGATAGAATTGGTAGATAAGGATCAACGGGAGTATATGATGAAACAGGCCATTTCTGACCTTAGGGACAGTTATGATTATATTTTAATTGATTGCGCACCTTCTTTGGGCTTACTTACTTTGAACGCCCTTACCGCCGCAGACTCTGTTATCATTCCTATACAATGTGAATATTTTGCTTTAGAAGGCCTTGGAAAACTTTTGAACACCATTAAAAGTGTTCAGAAAATACACAATGCCAACTTAGATATTGAAGGCATGTTATTGACCATGTACGATTCACGTTTAAGACTATCAAACCAAGTAGTAGAAGAAGTGCGCAAGCATTTTTCAGATATGGTTTTCGATACTATAATTCAGCGTAATGTACGATTGAGCGAAGCTCCTAGTTATGGGGAAAGCATCATAAAATATGACGCAAGCAGTAAAGGCGCAACTAATTACCTGAATCTGGCCAATGAAGTCGTCAAGAAAAATAAAGAGATAGCCTAATGGCGAAAGCAACAAAAAAACAAGCACTAGGTCGCGGACTTTCCGCTTTATTGAAAGATCCAGAAAATGATATCCAATCTGCAGCAGACAAGAATGCTGACAAAGTAGTTGGCAATATCGTAGAATTGGATATTGAGGCTATTGAAATGAATCCTTTTCAGCCTCGTTCAAACTTTAATGACGAGACTCTTAAGGAACTGGCCACATCAATAGGTCAACTAGGTGTTATACAGCCAATTACAGTTCGTAAACTAGATTTTAATAAATACCAGTTGGTTTCTGGTGAAAGAAGATGCCGAGCTTCAAAATTGGCGGGACTTACCACTATACCAGCATATATTCGTATTGCCGATGATCAAGAATCATTGGAAATGGCCTTGGTAGAGAATATTCAACGCCAAGACTTAGACCCTATAGAAATAGCTATTTCATATCAGAGGTTACTTGATGAAATTCAATTAACGCAAGAAAAATTGAGTGATCGTGTTGGTAAAAAACGCTCTACGATTACCAATTATTTGCGTCTTTTACGTCTTGACCCTATTATACAGACAGGTATTAGGGATGGCTTTTTAAGTATGGGACATGGCCGTGCTTTGGTGAACATAGAAAAAAAGGGAGACCAGATAGCATTATACGAGAAAATCATAGGTCAGAACCTTTCTGTTCGCGAAACGGAACGCGCCGTAAAAGCCTATCATGAAGGTGTTGCTCCTGAAAAACCTGCGAAGAAGGCTTCAAAAGCGCCAGAATTTGTTCAAGGAAACATTAAACCGTTCACTGAGCACCTTTCGGTTAAAGTAGATATTTCTGCCAGCGAAAAAGGAAATGGAAAAATAACCATTCCTTTTCATTCTCAAGAAGAATTCAATCGAATCAAAAAATTGATCCTAGGTGAGTAAATCCTTGCTAACCCTTATTTTTATTTCTCTTTTTACAATAACCGTTGCTGCTCAAAAAGAAACGGTCGAAGATAAAGAGGTAGACTCACTCCAGACAAATTTAGCAAATGAGGGTCTTATTGTGGTGGATACACTCGTGAAGAAAAAAGTCCCTTTTAATGCACTTGCTCCCAGTAAAGCGGCATTTTATTCTGCTGTATTCCCTGGTCTAGGTCAGATTTACAATAAACGATATTGGAAAGTACCTATTGTTTATGGAGCCATTGGTGCTGCCGTTTACGGCTACACTTGGAATAATAATCAATACCAACGTGCACGTACTGCTTTTAAGAGAAGATTAGCCGGTTTTACCGATGATGAATTCTACGACCCTAACAATACTGGTAGCACCACTCCCGCTATAAGTGACGACGCTCTACAGAGTGAACAGGAAAGATATCAACAAGACAGAGATTTATTACTATTGGTATCGATAGCCCTGTATGCTCTAAATATTGTGGATGCTAATGTAGATGCACATTTGAAGCAATTTAATGTGGACGACGACCTGAGCTTTGATATGGAACCTTTTTTGGATTTAGACCCAGTGACCAATAACCCTAGTTACGGGATGGCCCTAATAATAAAATTTTAAACACAAACAGCTGTTTTTAAGTTAGTTAAAATCAGTTATCGAAATAATTATACAAATTGAAAATAGCACTATTCGGATACGGTAAAATGGGCAAGATGATTGAGAAAATCGCCCTAAGCAGAAATCATACTATTGTTGCAAAAGTAGATGTTGACACAGTTGATATTGATTTTTCAGAAATGGATGTTGCTATTGACTTTAGTATGCCAAGTGCGGCTTACGGCAACCTTACCAAATGTTTTGAACATGGTGTTCCGGTAATTTCGGGAACCACAGGATGGCTAGATAAATATGACGAAGCGGTGGCTTTATGTAAAGAAAATAAAGGTGCCTTTATATATGCTTCTAACTTTAGTTTGGGAGTAAATGTATTTTTTGAGCTCAATGAATATTTGGCCAAGATGATGAAAAATTTAGACCAATATAAAGTGTCTATGGAAGAAATTCATCATACACAGAAATTGGATGAGCCTAGTGGAACAGCCATTACACTAGCCGAAGGAATTATCAAAAACACCAAGTATAATGCTTGGAAGCTTGAAAATGCTCCGGCAGGTGAAATTCCAATTGTATCAAAAAGAATTGGTACAACACCCGGTACACACAGTATAGATTACAGTAGTGAGGTAGATTCCATAGAAATAAAGCATACGGCACACAACAGAGAGGGGTTTGCCCTTGGTGCTGTTATTGCTGCCGAGTGGATTGTGGGCAAAACAGGTGTTTTCACCATGAAAGATGTGTTAAACCTTGGTTAAGACATACAATAATTGAATAAAAATTAAGCTTACTTGCAATAGAGTCTCTGGAATTCAGTCATTTAAAAATTCCTTAGCCGCAATTAAAAAATACAAAATACACAAATGGACGCAACACAGTGGTTACTTTTTATTCTGGTTATTCAGATTATCCATTTTGCAGGAACTTGGAAATTATATGTAAAAGCCGGTAGAAAAGCTTGGGAGGCTGCAATACCAGTATACAATGCTATTGTTTTAATGCAAATTATCAATCGCCCTAAATGGTGGACGATACTTTTGTTCATTCCAATCATCAACTTATTGATGTTTCCTATTGTTTGGATTGAAACCATACGTAGTTTTGGACGTAATAGCACAGCAGATACATGGTTAGTAATACTTACATTTGGCTTGTACATCTTCTATGTAAATTATGCTTTGGACGTAAAATATATTGAAGACAGAAGCCTTCAGCCACAAACAGCAACTGGCGAATGGGTAAGCTCAATTGCTTTTGCAGTTATCGCTGCTACACTTGTTCATACCTACTTCATTCAGCCTTATGTAATTCCAACACCATCGTTAGAACGTACTTTACGTGTTGGGGATTTATTATTCGTTAGCAAGTTCAACTATGGTGCAAGAACCCCTATGACTACGGTTGCTGCCCCTATGGTACACGATACTTTGCCCATTATTGGCACAAAATCATATTTAACTAAACCTCAGCTTCCATATTTTAGGTTGCCAGGTTTTACAAAAGTTGACCGCAACGATATTGTTGTTTTCAGTTGGCCTGCAGATACGGTTCGTCAGTTTTTCAAAAGAGAAAAAGGAGTAATTAAACCTATCGATAAAAAATCTAATTACGTAAAACGTTGCGTGGGTATTCCAGGAGATTCATTAGCTGTTATAGATGGTTATGTATATATTAACGGAAAGCAATTAAAACTATCTGACAGAGCAAAGCCCCAATACGACTATACACTTTACTCTAGCAAAGGAGTTTCTTCTACATTGTTAGAAAAAGTAAATGCTACAGGATGGACTAGAAAATATATTATCAATTCGCTGAACCAACAGCAACTAAACAGCATTCAGAAATACGTTAAGGGTTATAAACAGCGTAATGATGGTAAATTGGAAGTCTACACTACCGAAAGAGGAATTCCCGTTTCAGTAGCCCGTAAAAATGCTATTTCCTTAGCTGAAGAAACTGGTCTTTCACGTGTTGCTCCGCTTACCGCTGAAATGGCGGAACAGCTTAAAAAAGAACCTTCATTGGACTCCATTGTAAGAATGGTTGATAAAAAAGGAGTTGCTGGGGCAAACATATTTCCTCAAAGCAGGGATTACCCATGGAATTACGACCAAATGGGGCCTATTTACATTCCTGAAAAAGGTGCTACTGTGGCATTAAATTTAAAGGTTTTACCGCTTTACAAAAAGATTATACGAGAATATGAAGGGAACACCATTAGCGTTGCTGGTAACCAAATAAAAATTAATGGAGAAGTAGCTGATTCATATACATTTAAACAGGATTACTATTGGATGATGGGTGATAACCGTGACCACTCCGAAGATAGTAGGGCTTGGGGCTATGTACCTGAAAACCATATTGTAGGTACACCTATATTTATCTGGTTGAGCGTTGATAATTTTAACGACGGTATTCTTAGCTGGAGACCTAGATGGGACCGTATTTTCACGACCGTAAATGGCTCAGGAGAACCCGTTTCTTATTTTAAATATTTCCTAATTGCCTTAATTGCTTATTTTGTGGGAAGTTGGTTATGGAACAAAAAGAAAGCTAAGGGATAGTATTTCTTTTTACGATTGCCTTATCTAAATATCAGAGTATAGGATGATAACCTTTGAAAATGCTTTTGAACACGTATTACAACATACGTTGGACCTTGGAGATGAAACCGTAGCGCTTTTAAACAGCACCGGTAGAGTTCTAAGTGAAGATATTAAAGCTGATAGGGATTTTCCGCCGTTTAATCGCTCTACCAAAGATGGTATTGTCATTGCATTCTCGGCCATTGAAAAGGGAATTACTCGTTTTAAGGTGGAGGGTATTCTAAGTGCGGGCATGCCTCAGCAAAAACTTTCAACGCATAATAATTGTCTTGAGATTATGACAGGTGCCGTTCTTCCTGAACAGGCAGATACTATTGTCATGTATGAAGAAACCGAAATTAAGGATGGTTGGGCTTCGATTATAAAAACGCCTAAAAAAGGACAAAATATACATCGCCAAGGTACAGATGAAAAAAAAGGCGCTATCCTTCTAAAAAAAAGGAACGGAAATTACTGGCTGCGGTTGTTGGCGTATTGGCTTCTGTTGGAAAAAAGGATGTCCTTGTAAAAACACTTCCTAAAATTTGTGTGGTCTCCACCGGAAACGAACTTGTTGAAATACAAGAAACCCCACTACCCCATCAGATTCGAAAATCCAACTCCCTTTCTCTAGCTTCTGCGCTGGAAAAAGTAAAAATTAAACCTACCCTTCTACATATAGCGGATGATAAATCAATTATAGAAAAGGAACTTGAACAGGCTCTGTCAAAATTTGATGTACTAATGCTTAGTGGTGGCGTATCTAAAGGAAAGTTCGATTTTATTCCCGACGCCCTGCATAATTTAGGTATTGAGAAAGTTTTTCACCGTGTGGCACAACGTCCCGGAAAACCTTTCTGGTTTGGCATACAGAAGGAAAAACAGAAAGTTGTATTTTCCTTTCCTGGCAACCCTGTTTCTACTTTTGCCAATTACCATGTGTATTTTTTACCATGGCTTAAAAAATCGCTTAGTGTAGAAAGCAAAAAACAGTCTGTAATTTTAGAAGAACCTATACAACCTCACCCATCATTAACGCTGTTTGCCCAGGTTACTACCCAACTCCATGAAGGCAAATTCATTGCAAAAACACTTAAAGGCAATGGTTCTGGTGACTTAATCAGTTTAGCCCTTGCAGACGGGTTTATTCGTGTTCCACAAGGCGACAAAGAAATACCTCTAGGAACTGTTTTAGACTTTATTGAGACTTCTTAATTCCCATTCTGTATTTTTAAAGCGGAAACTTTTCGTGATACCCCACCATTAATTCTACAATCTTACCGTAACTTTTAATACCATCTTTCTGCTGATTGGCTTTTAAAAAAGTGCTGAAAATGGACTTAAAAATGGGTTCAAAAGGATTTACAAATTCTAGGTTATGCTCATAAAGCTCTCTGTAATTCTCCTGTACCCCAACATTTACTTTAGCATACAGTTCATCAAATTTCTCCTTATCCGAACGGCGTATAGCACTCAAGCAATGACTGAGCGCATAAGCAGAAGCCGAATACTGAAAATAATGGTCTTCATTTTTCATGGTAACTAAATACCCTATAAAATTAGTTTCATTCTCCTTTGAATATCCCACTTGGTGTCCTACCTCATGCCCACTTACAACAGGAAACCTGAACTCCGGAGTGAGCGCATTTACCTGAGCCTCGTTCGTAAACGGATTTAAATAACCACCAATCCCCATATAACTGGCCAACGTACTGAACATAGACTTCTTCAGACTACGATGGCTATACTTCAAAAACGGAAGTTCATTTTGTAATTGTTCATAACCGTTCACCGTTTTATCAAAGATTTCGTTACGATTATACGGCACTTGTACTCTTTTTGTACTGTCTGAAGTAAGTTCAAATTGAAGCTGGTTCGTTTTTACAATTAACCTTTCGGCTAAATCAATTACCTCACTAGTTTGTACACTATCTCTAATGGCAAAATTCTCGGCAATTGGTTTTCGGTAATAATTCAGCCCCCAAACCAAATTGAAAGTGAAGTAAAAAACCGAGAGCACCACCACTACATTCCGTAAAAACTGAAAAGGAAAATTTTTGATTTTCAATCGATTTACGTAGAGATATCTAATGCCAAGCACAATAAGTAGCACATACATAACTTCGCCCACAGAAAAAGGAACCCACCCAAAGAGAATCCTAAAAAACTGACTTATTACAGGGTAAATACCATTGCTGTAATAAGTCTCCACAACCTCTGGATTACTACCTAACCACGCTACCAAAAGAATTTGAGGGAGCAAGCTTAAAGCGATACCGTTTCTTAATCTATTTTTCAACAACCTGTTTTTAATATTGAAATCATCTCATCCTAATTCTGAAAAATTTCAGCAATATTTGCATGACCTATATAAAGCCAAAATTAATCAAATATCATCCATACCAATTTTTGACTGCGTATTTTTGCAAAAATATAACATCACATGAACGAAGCTATAAGAGAATTACAACCCAAGGAGGTCTGGAATAAATTTGCGGACCTTAATGCAGTACCACGTCCATCAAAGAAAGAAGAGCGTGTAATACAATTTATGCTAGACTTTGGTGAGTCACTTGGTCTTGAAACTTTTAAAGATGCGGTAGGCAATGTTATTATAAGAAAACCTGCTAGTAAGGGTATGGAAAATAGAGTTACCGTAACCTTGCAATCGCATCTAGATATGGTACATCAAAAAAATAACGATACCGTATTTGACTTTGACAAACAGGGTATTGAAATGTTCGTACAGGACGACTGGGTTAAAGCTAAGGGCACTACTCTTGGCGCAGATAATGGTATGGGAGTAGCTGCTATAATGGCATTACTACAGAGCACAGAAATTACACACCCTACATTAGAAGCTCTTTTTACCATTGATGAAGAAACAGGGATGACAGGTGCCATGGGGCTTGAAGGTGGTATTTTACAGGGTGAGATATTATTGAACCTAGATACCGAGGAAGATGATGAGCTTGATATTGGTTGTGCAGGTGGAATTGATATTACCGCGACCAGAAAGTACAAGGAAAAATCAGTGCCTAACGATACGGTAGCTTACCAAATTAAGGTTAACGGATTATGTGGCGGACATAGTGGAATTGAGATTCATAAAGGTCTTGGTAATGCAAACAAAATAATGAACCGTTTTCTTTATGGAGCCTCTAATTCATTCATGCTCCGTATTACGGAGATAGATGGAGGTAGCCTTAGAAATGCTATTCCCCGAGAGAGTGTAGCTAAGGTTGTTATTCTTAAAACGCAAAGCGAAGAGTTTAAAAAGACTCTAAAAGAATATGAGTCTACTATAAAAAAAGAACTAAACGTTTTAGAGCCTAACCTTAAAGTCTCTTTTGAGTCTATAAAGTTACCAAAGGGCGTTATGGGCAAGAAAGCACAGACACGTTTGCTACAGGGAATTTATGCTGCTCACAATGGAGTTTATGCTATGAGTGCTGCTATTCCTGATTTAGTAGAAACTTCTAATAATGTGGCACGTGTTCTTGTAAAGAACGGAAAGGCAAAAATAGGATGCTTAACGAGGTCTTCTGTAGACTCTGCCAAGATGGACTTGGCAAATGCCTTAAAATCGACTTTTGAATTGGCTCGTTTTGATGTTGAATTTAGTGGAACTTATCCTGGGTGGACACCAAATCCTGATTCCAAAATATTAAAAGTAGCTGAAGCAAAATATAAAACGCTTTTTAGCGAAAAACCAAAAGTGGCCGCTTGCCATGCTGGATTGGAATGTGGTATTCTAGGTCAAAACTATCCAGATTTGGATATGATAAGTTTTGGTCCAACAATTTTGGGAGCTCACTCTCCCGATGAACGCGTTTGTATTTCTTCAACACAGAAATTTTGGAAATTTCTATTAAATATTTTAGAAGACATTCCTAAAAAGTAAAACATAAAAAAAGGGTTTGCCGTTACGGCAAACCCTTTTTTATTATATTTTGATTCTGACTAAACCTTCTGCAAGCTTGCCTCTTCTTCTATTTTTGGGTTAACACCATATTGGTTTTCTCCTTGTTCGCTATCAGTACAAGCTAAAATAAGATTGTAAATAGGCACAAGTAAAAACCATCCACTTTTACCAACATCATGCATTCTTCTAACACCTACGGCAATACCAGGTATCAAAACTCCTAATGAATATATTAAGGATAGAAAAACAAGCGCAGGAACATCAACAACAAAGGCTATAATTTGTAACCCATAGGAAATCAATATATTAAATAAGAAAAACATCCAATATTCTTTTCTTCTGGCACGACCTTCAAAGCCTGCATAGTTCTGTAAAACTTTTAAATACCAATTCATAGGTTTAAGATTTAGGGTTATCACAATTTATGAATGGTACAAACGGATATCTTTACGAAGTATTATGAATTTTTAGATGAACTGCACGAAAAATGCACAAAATAGATTATCGGCAGAATTCTGCTATAGCTTAAGTAGATTTTTAGTTTTTCTCTTTCATTTCATCCCGGACCATTTGTCCTGACTGCGTAATCTGACTTATAGGCCATCCGCCTAAACCACTTGCTCCGGGTTTAAGAGCGGCTGAGTTCTCTTCTTTATCGGCAACGGACCAATTGCACCATGAAATAGCGTTAGCGTCTAAAAACGCCCACCACTCCTCTACCGACGCAATATCTATAACACCGTCACCCGTATATTCCGTTACTCCGTATTCGGTTACAAACAATGGCACATCATTATCTAAAGCCGTTTGCGCGGCATTACGTAACTCTTCTTTGTGGGTTGATGCGTAATAATGTAATGTGTACATAATATTAGAATCAGCTAACTTATTCCCTATAACTTCAGATACGCCTTGAGACCAGTTACGAGTACCACACACAACTATATTATTAGAGTCGTACTTTCTTATTTCAGCCACAATCGCTTCGTGATAAGGCTTTAACACAGCCTCCCACGAAACATCTAAAGGCTCATTATAGGTCTCATAAATAATATTGGGGTAGTCTCCGTATTTCTCAGCGACTTCTGCAAAAAACAATTTAGCTTCCTCAACATGGTCTTCTGCGTGATGGCTGTGCCAATCCACCAAAACATAAATACCTTCTTCAATTGCCGCATCTATTACCTCAAATACTTTTGCTTTTTCAGTAACTGCATTAGTAAGATATCCTCCATCATCCTCAACACCCATTGAAGCACGAATAATATTTATATTCCAATCTTCTTTTAACCATTTCACGGTTTCTTTGGTATAAAACTCCCCCATCCACTGGCTCCAGAATAAAGACATACCCCGTAATTGCACAGGGTCTCCATCTTCATCAACCATATTTTTTCCATCAACACGCAACTGTCCGTATTCTTCCACAGCAGTATTAGCTATTGCTTCCGGAGTCTCACTTTCTTCCTTTTGAACTTCTAGGATTTCCTCGGTCTCAAGAACGGCATCCGTTTTTGAGCTACATCCCAAAAAACAATAAAAATGAGTGAAAAAATAAGTTTTACTAGTTTCATATTTCTACGTTTTTTGAATTATTTCCGCAATAGGCATCCATACAATTCTTTCAATATAATCATATATTTTTAAAACTATTGGGCACAAAAAAACCCGCAAGAAGCGGGTTTATATTTTATTAGGTGATTTTTTACTCGACCTCTCCTGTAATTTCAAGATCAAATACTAAATCTGCACTAGGTGGTATTGGACCAGTACCTTGAGGACCGTAACCTAAATGCGAAGGAATAAAGATTCTTGCTTTATCACCAATCTTCATATTCAAAAGACCTTCTTTAAAACCAGCAATTAAGCTAGCGTCTGGGCTATACACCATTGGTAATGGGTCATAACCGCCACCTTGTTTTCTTCTGTCATCAAATTTGTTGTATTTAGTAGCAATATCTTCATAGTTACTATCAAACAAAGTTCCATCTTCTAAATATCCCGCATAGTAAACAAGTACTTGACCACCAATAGTTGGCTTTTCTCCGCTACCTTCTTTTAACGTTAAGATTTTAAGGCCACTAGGTAATTCTTTGGCTTTTTGCTTCTCACCTTCAAGTGCTGCTACAAAGTCAGTTTTCATTTTTTCAAAAGCTGCTATCTTTGCTTCTTCTTCAGCAAAATAATCGGTCATAACCTGTACAGCATCAAATTTCTTAGCTGCTTTACCATTACGAACAATCTCTACACTGTTCATAACAACATCTACAAGAGGCTTATCTTGTGAAGCTGCATCTTTAGAAGTCTCAGTAGTTGCAATAGAATCTACAACACCTAAGCCTTCTACTACGTGACCAAATACCGTATGTCTTCCATTTAAAAACGGAGTTTCTTTATGCGTGATAAAGAACTGACTCCCGTTAGTTGTCGGACCAGAATTAGCCATAGATACGATTCCTTTTTTATCATGCACTAAAGAATCATTAAACTCATCTTTGAATTTATATCCTGGGTTTCCAGCACCAGTACCTGTTGGATCTCCTCCTTGAATCATAAAATCCTTAATGACCCTATGAAAAATAAGACCATCATAAAATTTCTTTTCTTTTAGGCTATCAGTAACAAATGGACTATCGCCTTCCGCCAATGAAATAAAGTTAGCCACGGTAACCGGTGTCTTTTCATATTCCAATTTTATAATAATATCCCCTTTACTGGTATGTATATCTGCAAAAAGGCCATCTCCCAATTCGGAATACTGACTTTTACAACTGGCTAGCAAAACCACTAGGGTAATTACGTAATAGATTTTTTTCATGTCTTAATCCTTTGTTTGTATTTTACTTTTATTATTTATTAGGTAAGCTTTACTCTACTAATTCTTGATTTTTTTCAATTTTAAAAACCGATAAAGTAACCTTAAATGGTACGTTTATTCCAATTTTGTCATTATCACCATGATAACCATATCCTAAAGAAGAAGGAAACAAAAAAGTAGCTGTCTCACCTTCTTTTAACATCTTTACACTATTTCTTAAACCCGGAAATAAATCTTGCTTATCTACCTTATAAGTTAGCGTACCAATATCATCCATACTATAAATAGTATCGTTCTTTAAGCTAACAATATTATAACTCATGATAACCAAATCATCTGGTTGTGCCGTATAATCTGCAGACTCATTCTTAACCTCATAAAAAAACCAAGACCCACTGGCGGAATGCGTATACTCGTGCAACGTATCTTTTGCCATCAAGTCTTGCAATAATTTCTCTTCTTTAGCCAAAAGCTCCTTGCTTCTTTTTACCGATTGCTTAAAAAAACTACCGGATTTTACTTCTACGGGCCTTCTTGCTTCTGGTCCCCCACAACCAATAAGGGTTATTAAAAAAATAAGACTTAATATTTTCATGCCTGTAATTGGTCTTGATGGTTTTCTAAAAGTGATTCAAAATAAACAGCAGTTTCTTTAAGCGACCTATCGCTTTTTCCTCCTGCAGCATTATTATGACCACCTCCTTCAAAATAGGTTCTTGCAAATTCGTTTACATTAAAATCGCCTATAGATCTAAAAGAAATTTTAATAATACCTTCTTCTTTATTCTCTATAAAAATAACGGCAAAGATAATACCTTCAAGGGTAAGTCCGTAATTAACGAAACCTTCCGTATCTCCTTTTTGATACTTATACATATCAAGCTCATCTTGACTTAGCGTAATATAAGCTGTCCTGTATTTATCGTGAATAACCATATTCTTTAGAGCGCAACCCAAAAGGTGTAACCTACCTGGTGTATTCGTATCATAAATTTTATGATGAATCTGTGTGTTTTCAGCACCTTTATCAATTAAATCGGCAATAATACGGTGCGTTCTACCTGTAGTAGATCTAAATTTAAAAGACCCGGTATCTGTCATGATACCAGTATAAAGGCAATTTGCCATTTCTGACGTTACTTTATCTACATCTCCCAAAAATTCAATGAAGTTGTATACCATTTCGCAGGTAGAACTCATAGATACATCTGAATACATAATCTCTGCGTAGTCTGACGGTGCTTGATGGTGATCAATCATAACAAAAGGCACTGTCAAATCTTCTAAAACAGATTGCATCTGCCCTATTCTACCCAAGTGATTGAAGTCCAAAGTAAAAACTATCGTTGCTTCGGCTATTTTATCTTTTGCTTGACTATTTTGTTTTTCAAAATTTAAAATGTTCTCGTTTCCTGGCATCCATTTTAAAAACTTAGGATAATCATTAGGCGCTATAACTACAGCTTCTTGCCCCCTATTAACAAGGTAATGACAAAGAGCCAAAGTTGAACCAATGGCATCACCATCAGGGTTTTTATGCGGTACGATTACGATTTTTTGCGGTTGGGAAAGTAGTTCCTGAACCGCTTTTATAGACTCCAAATTCATGCGTGCAAAGATACAATTTAATAACGTAGTCTTTTAAGGCAAAGTCTTATTTTTGTGGTAAGATTTTAAAACCAATATATGTTTAATAAGTATATCGTCATTTGTTTATTGTGTATCGCTACAGCCTGTAAGACTCAAAATCAGGTAGAAAAGACTACGAATAAAGAGATAGTAGACACAACCCCTAAAGCTGATTTTACTTTGGCCTTTGGCTCTTGTAATAAGCAAAACGAAACTAATTTACTTTGGGATGATATTCTTAAAACAAATCCTGATGTTTGGATTTGGGGCGGAGATAATATTTATGCAGATACGGATAACATGAAACGTTTGCGTGCCATGTATGCTAAACAAAATTCCGTTTTAGGATACCAAAAATTGAAAAGTGAAGTATCCGTAATAGGCACTTGGGACGATCATGATTATGGCTTAAATGATGGCGGTGTTGATTTTGATAAAAAGAAGGAAAGTCAGCAGGAGTTTTTAGATTTTATGGGAGTGGACAGAGATGACCCTAGAAGAACTCAAGAAGGTGTTTATGCCGCACACACTTACAACACACCAAAAGGAAGCATAAAGATATTGGTATTGGACACCCGATATTTTAGAACTGACCTTACTCCGGATACCGAAAGCAAAAAGCGGACTAAACCAAATGCCTATGGCGTAGGTACAGTTCTAGGCACAACCCAATGGAACTGGTTAACAGATGAACTTAAAAATTCAACTGCAGATTTTAATATTCTAGTTAGCAGTATTCAAATATTATCTAATGAACATGGGTTTGAGACATGGGGCAACTTCCCTCATGAAGTAGATAAGCTGGAAAAACTTATTGTTGATTCTAAAGCAAAGGGTGTTATAATGCTCTCAGGAGATCGTCATATTTCCGAATTTTCTAAAACCGAAATATCTGGGGTAGATTACCCCTTAGTTGATTTTACAAGTAGTGGCCTTACACATACCTATACCGCTTTTAATGGCGAACCCAATCCGTTTAGGGTGGGCAACGTTGTTTTTACTAAAAGTTTTGGACTAATTAAATTCAATTTTAAAACTAAAGAGGCGCAAATGCAAATGATTGGGAACGACTTAAAAGTGATGGGTGAACTACATCAAACCTATTAAAAGTTGCCGATTGTTGAATAAAGCGTATTTTTGCAAAAAATTATTACAATGACTACGAACATAACATTTACGATGATCAAACCCGATGCGGTTGAAAACGGACACATTGGTGGCATTCTGGAAAAAATAACTTCCGCTGGCTTCAAGATCGTCGCCATGAAATATACACAACTTAGCACAAGAGATGCGCAAGAGTTCTACGCCGTTCATAATGAGCGTCCTTTTTACGGAGAATTGGTAGAATTCATGAGCCGTGGCCCTATTGTTGCCGCTATATTAGAAAAAGACAATGCAGTTGATGATTTCCGCGCATTGATCGGAGCAACAAACCCTGCTGAAGCAGCTGAAGGTACTATTAGAAAATTATTCGCTTCAAATATCGCTGAAAATGCGGTACATGGATCAGATAGTGATGAAAATGCAGCTATTGAAGGTGCTTTCCATTTTTCTGGAAGAGAAATTTACTAAGACATTATACTTTTACAAAAAGCCTGTAAACTTCAGAGATCTGAAGTTTACAGGCTTTTTATCTTAGCACCAGTTTCTGCACTAATTCCTTACCCAAATCTTCATTGAGCATCTTTACTATTTTTGATTTTCCCAAGCTTAATTCTTCACGAAGAACAGAAGATGATAATGCTACAAAAAGCGTATCTCCCCTAAGCTCAATTTCTGTTGTATAATTATTTACACCGTTACCCATTAAATTACGCCATGCTTCACGGGCATCTACCTTATCCATACCTTTCTGAAGCCTGTTTTCCTTAATGAATTCATTTAGGGCCTGGCTCATATTCAGGTTCTCATTTCTTCTCTTCGCCATCTTTTTGGATTGAAATAGGTTCAAATCTTTTGTAATCGTACCGAATTCCTTCTTCGTTCAACACAGAAAAAGTATCATCATCTAACTCCATTAACCTCTCTGACCACTCACTGAGCTCCGTCTTATAATTAATTAAAAAATCGTTCTCTTTTCCAACAATCACAAAAGCTTCTGCATCATCTGAGGTTTCATATGTACCGTCTAGTCTAGGCTGCATTTTTTTACGATATCCCTCGTCTCCATCCATAGAAATATAGTCTACACTGGTATTCACCTTGTATTCTTTAATATTTCCGTCAGGAAAGACCACTTGTGTTATTTCCCAATACCCATCAAGTTTACTCAAATCTTCTTTTGAAATACCAGAGGAACATCCCAAAAACAAGCCTATGAATCCTATTAAAAATATCTTATTCCTCATTTTCAAAAATCTATTCCTATAATTTAAACAATTTATACGTTTGGTGAATTTGTTTCACTACTTCTTCGGTGCGTTCTGCATGGGTATCGCTAATAAAAATCTGGCCAAAATTTTCATTGTTCACCAAAGCTACGATATGTGACACCCGATGTTCATCTAATTTATCAAAAATATCATCCAACAATAAAATAGGTGTTGTTTTAGACCGAGCTTTTATAAACTGAAATTGGGCGAATTTTAAAGCGATCAGGAACGATTTTTGCTGCCCCTGACTACCAAATTTCTTAATAGGATGCCCTGAAATCTCAAAACCTAAATCATCTTTATGAACCCCTACCGAAGTATACTGTAAGGCCCTATCTTTTTCAATAGACCTCTCTAAAAGAGTTAACAAATCATCGTTAAGAAGCTTACTATCATAACTTAACGAAACCTCTTCCCGCCCACCGGATATGGCTATATATTGTTCTTTAAAAATAGGAATAAAAGTCTCTAAAAAAGCTAATCTCTTGTCAAATATTTTGGTTCCATAATCATTCAATTGTTCGTTATAAACCGCTAGAGTATCCTTATTAAACGTATGATTAATGGCAAAATATTTTAAAAGGGAATTTCTCTGCGCAAGGACCTTATTATATTTTATAAGATCTTGCAAATAGCTTTTATCAGATTGAGAAATGACTCCGTCAATAAATTTTCTTCTTGTGTCACTACCCTCTATAATCAGGTCTCTATCTGCCGGAGAAATTATCACTAATGGCAATAAGCCAATATGATCAGACAAGCGGTCATAGGCCTTACCGTTACGCTTAATGATTTTTTTTGAACCACGTTTTAAGCTACAAACTATCCTTTCTTCGCGATCATCTTTTTCGAACTCACCATCTATCACAAAAAATTCTTCATCATGTCTTATGTTCTGCGTAGAGACAGGATTAAAATAGCTTTTACCAAAAGAAAGATGGTATACCGCATCTAAAATATTGGTTTTCCCAACTCCATTTGGCCCCACCATACAATTGATTTTTTTATCAAATTCAATATCCTTTGAGTCAAAATTTTTGTAGTTGATGAGGGATAATTTCTTTAAAAACATGCGCTATAATTCCAGTTTTGACGGTGCTTGGTTCACAAACCTCAAAAATAACGAATAAATACCCTTTCGGTTTTGGATAAAACCATTATTTTTGCGCGACCAATAAAATTAGAAAATGGCTACATATAAGAAGCGAGGTTTTAAACCAAAGGATAAAGCAGAAGAGCAAGAGATTACAGAACAAGAAAGCGCAACTGCAGAAGTCTTTAGTACACTAGACGAAAGTGCTTCCAAAACCGAGGCTTGGGTAGCCGGTAACCAGAATTATATTCTAGGTATCATTGGTGTTATAGCTGTTGGTGTTCTTGGATATTTGGCATACACACAATTTGTAGTTAAGCCAAAAGAGGCAAGTGCCGCTAACGAAATGTACTATCCTCAGCAATATTTTGACCAAGCGCTTAACAGTCCTACTGCAAAAGATTCTTTGTTCAATCTTGCTTTGAACGGTGCCGAAGGAAAATATGGTTTTCTAGATATTATAGGTGAATACAGTGGTACAAAAGCTGCTAACCTAGCAAACTACTCTGCTGGTATGGCGTACTTGAATATGCAAAAATATCAAGAAGCTATTTCTCATCTTGAAGATTTTAGCTCAGAAGATGATATTCTTGGCGCTTTGGCAAAAGGTGGTCTTGGTGATGCTTTTATGCAATTAGGACAACCAGAAGATGCTTTAGGATATTATGATAAAGCTATTGCGCATAGCAGCAATAACTATACCGCTCCTAAATTCTTATACAAAGCAGGTGTTACCGCTCTAGAGTTAAAACAAAACGATAAAGCATTAGCATATTTTCAGAAAATTAAAGATGAGTATTCATCTTCTGATGAAGCTCGTACTGTAGATGCATTTATAGGAATGGCTAAAACCGGCAACTAATGGCTACGGCAAACAAAAACTTATCTATCTACGATAAAGCAAAAATCCCAAACGCGAAGAATATTCGGTTTGGGATTGTTGTTTCAGAATGGAATACAGAAATAACCGAGGGTCTATATTCAGGAGCTATTAATGCTCTTTTAGATTGTGGCGCATTGGAATCTAACATCGTACGTTGGGATGTACCAGGAAGTTTTGAATTGACTTATGGCTGTAAAAAAATGGCAACTACACAAAAAGTTGATGCCGTTATTGCTATAGGAAGCGTTATACAAGGCGAAACCAAGCATTTTGATTTTGTTTGTAGCGCTACTGCACAAGGTATTAAAGATTTGAACGTGCAATTAGACACGCCTGTTATTTTTTGTGTATTAACTGATAACAACATACAGCAATCACGAGAACGTAGCGGAGGTAAACACGGAAATAAAGGTACTGAGGCTGCTATTGCTGCCATACAGATGGCTAGTTTAGGTAAATAGTCAGCTAATAAACGTACAAACTTCATTTAAAAAATCTTACTTTCTGGGTAAGGCTTGCTCCAAAATGAACAGGCTAATTTTGTATTTACCCCCTATTAAACAGAGTGAGCTATAGTTTTATCGCTTACAAACCCACACCCTAAGGTCTGTTAACAAATTTTGGCAGCTGTAATACGGCATATTTTTCGATTTTAAGTAACTTTGGAGTTCATGGGAATGCTAAGTAAATTCACGCGCTTAAAGCGAAGTAAAAAATTCGATTACGCCCCTCGTTATTATGACGATAAGGGGAAAGGCAATCCGTTTAAAATTGAACCAAAACTGGATCAATTTAGAAGCACACTAAATCCCGCCAGAGGCTTAAAAGGAAAATTTGGTAGCGCCATGTCTGATGTAAAGCGCCAAGGAGACACCAACATGAAGGTGAGAATGGCTATTATCATAGCAATTTTAGTGTTGATTGTACTTTATATCATCGATTTTGAGATCTCTATATTCTTCCCTAACTAATGGCAGATATCATAAAACTTTTACCGGACCATGTTGCTAATCAGATTGCAGCTGGTGAAGTAGTTCAACGCCCTGCCTCAGTAGTTAAGGAATTACTTGAAAATGCCATAGATGCCGGGGCTAATAACATAAAACTGATTATTAAAGACGGCGGAAAAGTTCTTATTCAAGTCGTTGATGATGGTTTAGGCATGAGTGCTACAGATGCCAGACTCAGTTTTGAGCGGCACGCCACTTCTAAAATTCAAAAAGCAGAAGACCTTTTTAATTTAAGCACCAAGGGTTTTCGTGGTGAAGCTTTAGCATCTATTGCTGCTATTGCTCATGTAGAAATGCAGACCAAGCCAGAAAACGAAGAATTAGGCACCCACCTTAAAATAGAAGGTAGTAAAATTATATATCAAGAAGCAAGTGTTACGCCAAAGGGCACCTCTATGGCGGTCAAGAATTTGTTTTTTAATATTCCCGCAAGACGTAATTTTCTAAAAAGTAATCAAGTAGAACTCCGCCATATTACAGATGAGTTTCATCGGGTAGCTTTGGCGCATCCAACAATTGCCTTTCACTTTTACAATAACGGAAGTGAGCTTTTTAATCTTCCATCGGACAATTACCGAAAACGTATTGTAAACATTTTTGGAACCAGAACTAATCAAAAGCTAGTTCCTGTTGAAGAAGAGACTCCTATTGTAGTGATAAAAGGTTTTATTACAAAACCGGAATTCGCTAAAAAGAGTCGAGGCGAGCAGTTTTTCTTTATTAATAACCGATTTATAAAAAGTCCGTATCTACATCATGCTATTGTAGCGGCGTTTGAAGGACTTATAAAATCTGATAGTTACCCTGGTTACTTCCTTTATTTAGAGGTTGACCCAGCATCGATAGATATAAATATCCATCCTACTAAAACCGAAGTTAAGTTTGATGATGAACATAGCCTATATGCTATTTTAAGGTCTACTGTTAAACATAGTTTAGGTCAATTTAACGTTGCCCCTGCCCTAGATTTTGAACACGACCCTAATTTACAGACACCTTATGAATTCAAAAATAAGACGGTCGTACAGCCAAATGTGACCGTAGATTCAGGATTCAATCCATTTCAGGAAACAAAAAACACAGTCTCTGCTTCGCGTAGCTATCAAAAACCAAATACACAGAGCTGGGAAAGCTTGTATGTTGGCCATGAATCAAAAATGGGAACTGATGATAGTGCAGGAAGCATTAGTTTTGAATCGGACATCATTACAGGTTCTATTTTTGAAGGCGAAAAAGAATCAACAGAAGCCGTTACGACTACCTTCCAGATTAGAAGAAAATATATTGTAACTACCATAAAGTCAGGCATGGTTGTTATAGACCAGAGCCGAGCACACCAAAGAGTACTTTATGAAAAGTTTTTGAAGAACAGTACAGTACAACAAGCTGTTAGTCAACAATTATTATTCCCATTAAACATTGCTTTCTCAAAATCAGAAATCATTGCACTTCAAGAAATTGAGGATATTTTGGTCTCTATTGGATTTCTCTTTGAAAAAATAGAAGGTGAATCCATTACCGTTACCGGTATTCCATTATTGGTAGCAGAAAGTGAAGTTGGCATGATATTAGATCAGTTAATCTCAGACTACCAACAGGAGATAACCGAAGAAAGTTTTTCTCATACGGACATACTTTCAAAAACTTTAGCAAAGACTTTGGCCGTTAAAACAGGAGAGACATTGGACAATGCCTCTCAAATTGCACTTGTAAATGACTTGTTCGCTTGTAAGGAAGCTATGGTAAGTCCGTTTAATAAACCGGTATATATCACTATTACCGAAAATGATATTGACAAAAAATTTATTTAAATGGGAAAACTTACCGAAGCCATAAAGCACCTACTCATAATTAACGTTCTGTTTTTTGTGGCAACCTCTATGTATGGTGACCAGATGTATCAGTGGTTTTCGTTGTGGTTTCCAAAAAACGAAAATTTTGCATTTTATCAGGTTATAACCCATATGTTCATGCATGGTGGTTTCATGCATATTGCTTTTAACATGTACGCCCTATGGGCCTTTGGTTCTCCACTTGAAAAAATGTGGGGACGTAACAAATTTTTATTTTTCTATTTCTCCGCAGGTCTGGGGTCTGCATTACTCCATACAGCTGTAAACTATTACTATTTTAACGAAGGCATGCAAGCCTTAGTTAGTAGTGGTATGACCGAGAGTAATGTATTGGATATTATCTCTGCAGGTCAATACAGTCCAGATTGGTATAATATTGCATCCAAAAGCACGATAGATAATTTTCTATCTGCCTATAATACACCGGCCGTTGGGGCATCAGGAGCTATTTATGGAGTTTTAGTAGCCTTCGGTATGATGTTCCCTAATAGTGAGCTTTTCCTAATGTTTATCCCTGTACCAGTCAAAGCAAAATATTTTATTCCCGTCTTGATTGGATTGGATTTATTTTCAGGAGTAACAGGATATGCTATTTTTGGTCAAGGTATCGCACATTTTGCTCATATTGGAGGAGCCTTATTTGGCTTTCTGATGATGTGGTATTGGAAAAAAAATCAGTTTAACAATAACCGCTGGAACTAATATGACAAACGGAGACTTAAAATATCAATATGCACGATTGAGCGTTTCTGAAAAGCTCATAGCCATTAACGTTATTGTTTTTATCGTAATGGGGCTCATTACGGCGCTTGTTAGCCCTAATGTTGAAAATTGGTTTGCTTTACCTAAAGATTTTTTTGACTTTCTAATGCAGCCATGGTCCATAATAACTTACTCTTTTTTACATGGTGGTATATTCCATATCCTTTGGAACATGTATATACTCTATGTAGCTGGTCGCATTATACTGAATCTGTTTGATGGCAGACGATTTCTAAACATTTATTTTCTAGGCGTTATTTTAGGCGGACTATTATTTCTTTTAAGTTATAATATTTTTCCAACGCTAATTGGTGTAAACGCTTCTCTGATTGGGGCATCAGCTGGGGTTATGGCGGTACTTATTTTTGTGTGTACCTATATTCCAAACCAAGAGGTTCGTCTTTTCTTTTTTAACGTAAAACTCTGGCAAATAGGATTATTCGTTGTCTTGATGGATTTAGTTCAGATTCCTATGGGTGGTAATATAGGTGGAAGAATAGCTCATTTAGGAGGAGCACTTTTAGGTTACATGTATGCCAGACAACTTTACAATGGAAGAGATATTGGTGAAGGATTTTCTAATTTCGTTGATGGTGTTGTTAACCTTTTCAAGAAAAGTGAAAAGAAAGCTCCAATGAAAACGGTTTTTAAAAACCAACAAAAAACGGCCGCTAAAAAGCTAATTACGATAAAAAAACACATCAGAAAAAGATAGATGCTATTCTAGACAAAATCAGTAAATCTGGATATGAAAGCCTTTCTAAAATAGAAAAAGACTTTCTATTCAAAGCGGGTAAGGAAGACTAGCGTATGAGGGGACTGTCATTTTTTAATAAAATTATTTTTTTCTTTAATGTCATCTTTGCCGTTGTGCTCTTACTAGCATGTGCGGTACCTTATCTTTCTTTAGAAATTTTTCCTTTTTTATCAATTTTAAGCTTAGGTGTACCAGCCTTAGTAGTAGCAAACGCTATCTTCTTCCTGTACTGGTTGTTGGGGCTTAAAAAACAGGCTTTCACCTCTTTATTTGTCCTTGTATTTGGCTATTTTGTTTTAGGGACCTTTTTAAAATTTTCAGCTAAGTCCACAGATTTTAAAGAAGACGAGTTAAAATTAATGACATTTAATGTTCGTGGTTTTAACAGGTATCGGTTTTTAGATAATGATAGCATTCCTCAGCAAATAAAAAGTTTTATCAGGAAGGAAAATCCAGATATACTTAGTTTTCAAGAGGTAGGCTATGATATGGAAGAAAATTATTTGGATTATCCTTACCACTTCCTAAAGAAGATTCATACCGGAGATAAGGTACATATGGGAATTTTCTCCAAGTATCCAATTATAAATGCAGAGATTATAGATTTCCCTAATAGTATTAATAACGGGTCATATGCCGATATACTTTACAAAGGCGATACGTTACGATTATATAACTTACATATGCAATCGCTTGGGATTACTCCTGGTACGGGAGTTCTGCGCTCACAATCTTCCGAGCGGCTTCTGAGACGGGTTACCAGAGCGTTTAAAAGACAGCAACAACAGGCTCAAATCATAGCCGACCACAAAGCAAGAAGCCCTTATAAAACTTTGGTATGTGGAGATTTTAATAACACCCAATTTTCATCGGTATATCATACTATTAAGGGAGACATGCAAGATACCTTTATTGAGAAAGGGTCCGGCTATGGGCGTTCTTATAATTTTCTTATGATACCTATTCGTATTGATTTTATCATGGCCGATTCCAATTTTGAGGTAATGGGTCATAAAAATTATAACAAGAAATATTCAGACCACTTCCCGGTTATGGCCTCATTTAGATTGAAATAAAAAGAAACAATCTGTGGCATCTGCCAAAATATGAATCAAAAAGGCCAATCCAAATATTCTAGTTTTTTTATAGTACAACAATCCAAAGTAAATTGCAATTGCCCAATAGCTGTGTAACGGATGAAAACCAATACTACAGCGGTTAGGGTCAAAAACTGGACTAGCAAGTAAATGGTCTATATCTATTACAATACCCGCCAATAATATTAAAATAGCCTTTAACCGATATTCCTTATAAAAATACCACCCAACAAAGATGGGTACTAAAAAATGAATGCCATAATGCATGATAAATCTAAGCATTCAAAAATCTTAATTTTTGGTTCTTTAAATAACTTAATGCGTTCGTTCCTTCGTTAAAAAGTAAATCCAATACACTCGTGTTTCTAGAAAACTCATTTCTATCGGAAAAAACTTGATTGTACTCTTCCTGCTCAAAATTTAACTTGCCCTTTGGGTTTACAAGAAATCTGCCATCAAAAAAACCTTCTCGGTTTGCATCATATACTACCGTTTTCTCAGTTGGCATATCTAACTGAATGCAATCACAAATTGTTTCTATGGTCAGAAGATTGTAATCTAACAAAAAGTTATATTGTTTCTCATAAAGCGGAGCTATCTCATCTTCATAAAATTCAAAAAAAGGCGAGGTTCTATAAGCCGTTTTCAAAGTACGCCAATGCTGACGTTGCCATTCATACGTATTATCTAACTTAACATCCTTATTTAGTCTACCCTTCTTGTTCCCTACATGTTGTATAGGAATGCTGAGCATGTGCCTGCCACGGTCATTACAGATGTAAGCCCGGTTCCGATAGGTCTGTTTCTGAAAATTATCTTGAACTTCCCAACAAACCTCATGCTGGGCTATTGTAGAAAAAGTTGCTATATCAGGAAAATATGCTGGGTTTAAAAGAGTTTTCAATGCTATTACTTTTTTAAAATTGTTTTATTAAAATACCTCTGGGATATATTTGAGTAAAATACGAACCCCTACAACAAAAACCAACAAGGCTGTTACCCTCTTAATTCCTTTGGGCGTGAATCTCTTTAAGCTAATACGAATACCCAGTTGACCACCAATGAGTACAGAAACAACAAGGGCCAAGGTTTCCTTCCAAGGCAAAACTAACATTCCTCCTTGAATTAGACCCGCTAAGCCTGAAACGGAGTTTACCAATATAAAAAAACTGGCTAAAGCAGCTATTTTAATCGATTTATCCCATCTAAGGTGATTTAATATTGGTGCTAAAAATATACCACCGCCAATACCTACAAGTCCAGATAAAAGGCCAATTCCACCCCCCAATACATAGGTTAAGAACTTAGGATATGTAGCAACCTTTTCTGAAAAATCTCTTTTTGAAAAAGTTTGTGACGCCAAAAACACAGACGAGGTTACAAGTGAAAACCCCAATAAAAGAAAGAAAACATTTTCTTCCAATCGAAAAGAGGCTCCAAGAAAAGCTAAAGGTATACTAGCCAACACAAATGGCAAAAAGTCTTTTAACTTTGCATGACCATTCTTAAAATATAAAAAAGTACTGCCAGAAACTACTACCAAGTTACATATCAAAGCTATAGAGCGTATGGCAAAAAAACCTCCTAGAAAAAGTGTCAATAATGCTAAATAGCTAGACCCGCCCCCAAATCCTACCGAAGAGTAAAGTGTAGCTACAATAAAGAAACCCAAACATAGGAGCACCAGGTTCTCAGTACTTAATAGCATGCTTTGAAATTTGGTTCATCCCTCCTTCTACATTAATCAAATTAGCTTTGGCGTGTAATCCTTTGAGTATTTCTACAGCTTTTCTACTGCGTACTCCAGACTGACAGATGACGTAAATTTTAGCATCGTACGAAATCTCATCATGCCGTTCATCAAGTTCGGAAAGTGGAATATTCTTGGCAAAAGAGAAATGATTTCTATTAAACTCCTTGGGAGTGCGAACATCTACAAGTTGCACCTCATTCTTATCTATAATTTGTTGGAAAGCATCCGAAGCAATAGAATTTATGGGCATTTCACAGTCAAAATCATAGCTCTTCTGCAGCTCCTTTAACTTTAGATTTTCAGGATTCATTGAAAAACGTATTTTCTGAAAATTACTTGACAACCCATCAATAAGTAATAATTTACCCGAAAGCGTCTCCCCTATTCCCGTAAGTATTTTTACAGCTTCTAGCGCTTGGAAATTACCGATGATTCCTGGCACAATACCTAAAACTCCATTTTCATTACAATTAGGTACTTCATCTGCCTTTGGCATTTCAGGAAAAAGACAACGATATGTAGGTCCTCCTTCAAAATTAAAAACACTTACTTGCCCTTCAAAACTATGTAAAGCTCCGTAAACAAAAGGTTTATTTAAAATCACGCAAGCATCGTTCACCAAATACCGGGTAGGAAAATTATCCGAAGCATCAACGACTATATCATAGTCCGCTATGATATCAAGAGCATTTTCTCGTGTCAGAAATGTTTCGTGAGAAATGATTTTAGTTTCAGAATTCTGTTCTTTCAGTTTCAAAACAGCGGTAGCTACCTTGGGCTTATTTATATCTTTTTCAGAATATAATACTTGCCGGTGTAAGTTGGATAGGGACACCACATCATTATCTACAATACCTAAAACTCCCACACCCATAGCATTCAGATAGGTAAGCACGGGAACCCCAAGGCCACCAGCTCCTACCACCAGTACTTTGGCCGACTGTAATTTCAGTTGAGCCTCCATACCAAACTCTTTTAAAATCATTTGTCTATCGTAGCGTTCTGCGTTCATTCCACTGCTAATTTCACCATGGCTTCCTTATACTCGTCCTCCGAATTGGCATTCAGCAGTACGTTGGGATTTTTAGGAAAAACCAATTTAACCTCACTATTAATCAAATATTTTCTAGGACAAGTCCCGTTTCCGCTTTCTAGATAAGCCAAGCTTTCCTCAAAAGCTTTTGGCTCCCAAATAGCACAGAGAGGCTCCGGTAAAGGGTCTTCCTTTTGGGCAAACGAAGTTGCTACTTTATTTGGGTCACGAGCACTTATCAATTCTTGTAGCGCAAGAAGGTCCATTAGTGGAAGATCACACGCCAAAACCAACCAAGCCACATCGGGGTGTTTTAAATGGGCAGATAGCAGCCCGTTATATGGTCCTCTATACTTGTTCTCATCAACAAGCACTTCAACATCATTGGCAATCTCACCCTGTTGTTCCGGTCTAATACTCAAAAAAGTCTTTTCACAAACCCTGCCCAATAGATTATAAAGATAATCGCGTTGTGGCATACCGTGGTACGGAATTAAACCTTTGTCTTTTCCCATTCGGGTGCTTTTCCCTCCTGCAAGCACCAAACCATATATTTTAGGACCTATAATCATTCTTTCCTCCTGTTTTTTCTTCCAACTGAACGTTGGTAATCCGTATATCGTGAGACAATGCCTTGCACATATCGTAAATAGTTAATGCACTAACCGAAACACCTGTAAGCGCTTCCATCTCAACTCCCGTTTTCTCCGTACATTTTACGGTACAGTTTATTTCTAAAGCCTGCCCATTGGGAACAATATCAATTTGAACTTTGGATAAGTTAATTTGATGACAAAGCGGAATCAGTTCTGATGTTTTTTTAACTGCTTGAATACCTGCAATTACTGCCGTTTGAATGATACTTCCTTTTTTACCCAAAAATTCTTGAGCTGCCAAGGTTTCAAAAACCTTTTGTGGAAATTCTACCCGACCGGAAGCTACAGCTGTTCTAGCGGTTATTTTTTTCTCGGATACGTCTACCATTGCCGCGTTTCCCGAGGCATCAACATGTGATAGTTTTTTTTCCATGAACCTTTACTCCTATTAAAGTTTTTGAATTGACCGAGATGTCTTTATATTTCTAGATTACCCACCACTTACGGGAGGGATTATAGCAATTTCATCACCTTTACTTAGAATCCTAGCATCTTCGGCATACTCGCTGTTTACAGCTACCGCTAAAGAAGAAAGCTTTCCGAAATCCGGAAAGCTATTATTCAATTTCTGTTTCAATTCCGAAACCGATTTAGGCATTTCATCACCTTCCTCAAAACGAAACGATGACCTACCTACTATATCTTTGGCTATGCCGAATAACAAGACCTCCATATTCAAATAAAATTTAAAGATACAAGGTACTTAAAAAATAAGATAATTTAATGCTTTAAGATGACATTAGCATTTTCTGGAACAGCATAAAACGCATCCGGTTTAGAGGTTTCCTCTAGAACAATATTATCAAAAGTCACCGTTTTTTTAACCTCTTTTATTGATTTACCTTCATTTAAGTACCAAGTAATAGATTTAGGTAATTTTGCCCCATTAACATCTGCCCAATCGTTATAACGAATAAAGCTCAATTTGTCAGATTTCTCATCCGTTCCATAGGTAAAGGTATAGGCTAACCATGCCATTTCGTAGGTTTCAGAGTCATAGTACAAATAGTAATCATCTTTTGACGAAGCTCCAACGCCGTCATTATAACTTATGTGAATCCCAGGGTAATTTTTACCATCATAAACCAAATCTTCGGCAACTCTATAATTGATTCCCGAATCTGCCAAAACAAAAGGCATAGCATAAAAATAAAACATAAGGTTATGGTATAGTTCAGCATTACCCTTATAGGTCTTTGCCTCATCTAACAACCAAACATCTTTACCATCAAAACCAATTTCAACCGGAGGGGTTTCAACCTTATCTTTTCTTGAATATAAATCTACAGTGTGCTTTTCATTACCATCTGGATTAACAATTTCAAAACTTAGTGTGCGTTTATTTCTCCAATTTTTTAAACTGCCATGGGCTTCAAAAACTTTATTTAGTGCTTCAGGGTAATTATTATTTTCTTCCTTAACCTCCGTTTTTACTTCTTTTTGAACAGTTTTATTCTGCTTAGGCCCTTCTTTACAGTTCGTTAGAACTAAAACCAGTAAGATTGTAAAAATTTGTTTCATGTGTTTATTTTTAGTTTTAGGTACATAGGTCGCACAATTGCTCTTTTATTTACATTTGCGGTATGCACGAAATCAAGCAAATCTCTAGCGCACAAAATGCACTGGTAAAAAAAATACTGCTTTTAAAGGAGAAATCTAGGGAACGAAAAAAAACTGGTCTTTTTGTTATTGAAGGCCAACGGGAAATTGAGTTGGCTCTCAAAGGTGGTTATGAAATTGAAACTGTACTTTTTCAAAAAGACTTGTTCGACTTAAATGCAACCTATACCTTATTTGAAAACAGTAAGTTAACACCCGATTATATTGAAGTTACAAAGGATGTTTACCAAAAATTAGCCTACAGACAGACCACTGAAGGTGTTCTGGCCATTGCGAAAAGCAAGCCCACATTGCTGGAAGAATTGAAATTAAAAAATAAAAATCCTTTAATACTCGTTGCCGAAGCCCCTGAAAAACCAGGAAACATAGGCGCCCTATTACGTACTGCCGATGCTGCAAACCTTGATGCAGTTATCATTGCCAACCCAAAAACAGACCTCTACAACCCTAATATTATACGTTCTAGTGTGGGCTGCGTTTTCACGAACAAAGTAGCTATGGGCAGTACCCCAGAAGTTATAGCATTTTTAAAGGCACAAAATATCAACATTTACTGCGCAGCACTTTCTGCTTCTGAAAATTATATTAAAACCGACTTCAATCCGGCATCTGCAATTGTGGTAGGCACGGAAGCGGACGGGCTTTCTCAAGAGTGGCTTGATAACTCAACTCAGAATATTATTATACCTATGCAAGGAGAGATAGATTCCATGAATGTATCCGTCTCAGCGGCTATTGTTATCTTTGAAGCGAAAAGACAGCGGGATTTCGAATAAACAACGCGTCAATTCTCAACATACCAACCCCCATATACCAAAAAAAAATACCGAATGAGTATTCTGTTTTATACTATAATTGCCATTCTCGTGCTACAATTTATCCTCGAGACCGTTCTTGATTACCTGAACGCCAAACGCTATAATGACCCTATACCAGAGGAACTTAATGATGTTTTTGATGCGGATGAGTATAAAAAATCGCAGGCATACAAAAAGACCAATTATCGTTTTGGATTATTAACATCTACCTTTTCATTTCTCTTGACCTTATGTTTTTTGGTTTTTGGTGGATTTGAATGGATAGACCAACTTGTACGTAGCGTAACAACCCAACCTATACCAATGGCACTTATGTTTTTTGGCGTTATTATGATAGGAAGCGATGTCGTTACCCTTCCCTTATCCTACTATTCTACGTTTGTAATAGAAGAGAAATTCGGTTTCAATAAAACTACCAAAGGCACTTTCTTTTTAGATAAAATAAAGGGTTGGTTAATGACCGCAGTAGTAGGCGGGCTACTTTTAGCCATAATCATTTGGTTTTTCCAATGGGCAGGCAACAATTTCTGGTTGTATGCTTGGGCTCTTGTATCCTTTTTTACAGTGTTTATGAACCTGTTTTACAGCAAACTCATTGTACCACTTTTCAATAAACAAACACCACTAGAAGATGGAAGCTTAAAAACAAAAATAGAAGCCTTTGCCAAGAACGTTGGTTTTGAACTCAATAACATCTTTGTAATAGACGGTTCAAAACGTTCTACAAAGGCAAATGCCTATTTCTCTGGCTTTGGTAAAGAAAAAAGGGTCACCTTATACGACACCTTGATAAATGACCTGGACGAAGAAGAAATTGTTGCTGTTTTGGCCCATGAAGTAGGACATTACAAAAAGAAACATATTATCTTCAACCTCATAGCATCTTTAGTATTGACAGGTATCACGCTATTTGTATTATCATTGTTCGTCAATAATCCTGCGGTATCTATTGCCATTGGCGTATCTCAGCCCAGTTTTCATGCAGCCCTTATTGGTTTTGGCATTCTTTATAGCCCTATCTCTGAAATAACTGGACTGATTATGAATCATTTTTCAAGAAAATTCGAGTATCAAGCAGATGATTATGCCAAAGACACCTATGCCGCACTGCCGTTGATTACCTCATTGAAAAAACTATCTAAAAACAGTTTAAGCAACCTTACTCCTCATCCTGCTTTCGTTTTTATGCACTATTCTCACCCTACACTTCTTGATCGTATTCAGAATTTAAAAAGATAGTATAGCACATCCAGTATTCAAAATTAAAGACACTTTGACATAGCCTAAAAAGAGGGCCAATTTTTGTTGTACGACTGCTAAGATTGTTCTATTTTTATTTGAATATGACCGAGGAAGCTATAGAGAAAGAAAACAAGGAGATTGCCAAGCAATACAAAGAACTGCTGCGCATTAGTTACCAACATCTCTCCGATGATGATAAGATACTCATACGCTCTGCTTTTGAGATTGCAGTAGACGCACATAAAACGCAACGTAGAAAATCTGGCGAAGCTTATATTTTCCACCCTATTGCTGTGGCTAAAATAGTAGCTTCAGAGATTGGTCTAGATGCTACTTCCATAGCTTCTGCCTTACTTCATGATGTTGTAGAAGACTCCGAGTATACTTTAGATGACATTGAACGAATGTTTGGTGAAACTATAGCACGTATCGTTGATGGCCTTACCAAAATAGCGCATCTTAAAAAAGACACCAGCACCTCGCAGCAGGCCGAAAATTTTCGGAAGATGTTACTTACTCTGAATGATGATGTAAGGGTAATCATTATTAAGATTGCAGACCGTTACCATAATATGCTTACTATGGACGCCATGCCCGAGCATAAACAGGTGCAAATGGCTTCCGAGACCCTATATATTTATGCTCCACTAGCACACCGTATAGGGCTTTACAACATAAAAACGGAATTAGAAGACCTTAGTTTAAAGTATACCGAACCTAGCGTATACCAAAGTATTAAGGATAAAATTGAAGAGTCAAAAGAAGATCAACAAGCCTACATTGATGCTTTTTCAGGTGTAATAGATAAATCCTTAAAAGAAGAAGGACTAAACTATTACATAAAAGGACGAATGAAGTCCATTTTCTCCATCCGTAAAAAGATGAAGGTTCAGCACGTGGCTTTTGATGAAATTTATGACAAGTTTGCCATTCGTATTATTTATAAGTCAGATCGGCAGAATGAAAAATTCTTAGCTTGGAAGATTTATTCCATCGTAACCGATCACTTTACTCCTAACCCAGTTAGGCTTCGAGATTGGATATCATCACCTAAATCCACAGGTTACGAAGCACTGCACATAACTGTTATGGGTCCCAAAGGGAGGTGGGTAGAAGTGCAGATTCGTAGCGAACGCATGCACGAAATAGCAGAAAAAGGTTATGCAGCTCACTTTAAGTACAAACACGGAGACCAAAAAGAAAAAGGTATAGATGTATGGCTCAATCGTTTACAGGAAGCACTTGAAAACGCCAATACAAACGCAGTAGACTTTGTTGAAGAGTTTAAACTAAACCTCTACGCCAAAGAAATTTTTGTCTTTACTCCAAAAGGTGAACTTAAATCTTTACCAAAAGGAGCCACACCGTTAGACTTTGCCTTTAATATACATACAGAGGTTGGTATGCGTACCAGAGGTTCTAAGGTTAATGGAAAATTAGTCCCTTTAAACACAACCCTTAACAGTGGTGATCAAGTAGAGATTATAACTTCTGCTCAAGCAAAACCTAATCAAAACTGGTTGGATTATGCCACAACGGCAAGGGCCAGAGCAAAAATAAAATCTTCTTTAAGAGAAGAGAAAAAATCAGTTGCTGAAGAAGGCAAGGAAATTTTACGCAGAAAATTAAAATCCCAGAAAGTTGCCCTTAACGAAGATTCCATAAATAAAATGGTAAGCTTCTTTAAATTAAAGACCAGCTTAGATCTCTTTTATAGAGTAGGCATTGGATCTATAGACAACCAGATGCTAAAAGACTTTTCTTCGTCTTACTCTAACGCGTTTATAAGTTTCTTCAAAAATAAAATGCGAAGAAATCCTAATCCGTTGGAAATCCAAAAGGAGGAGATTACTGCCAAATATGATGTATTGGTTTTTGGTAAGGAAGAAGAAAAACTAGAATATAAACTCTCTCCATGCTGTAACCCCATTCCTGGAGACGAGGTTTTTGGTTTTGTTAGTATAAACGAAGGAATCAAAGTTCATAAGAAAAACTGCCCCAACGCCATACAGCTTCAATCTAATTATGCGTATCGTATTATTAGTGCCAAATGGATTGACTCTAGCCAAGAAGAGTTCCTATCTGAAATACGACTTACGGGAATAGACAACCTTGGTCTAGTGAGTGAGATTACCGAAATTATATCTGATGATATGCACGTAAACATCCGTAATCTTAATTTTAGTACTGATGGAGGAACCTTTAAGGGTACGATTACCGTAGTTGTCAAAAATAATGGCATTCTGAAAAAAGTGATGGCAAATCTGAAGAAAATAAATGGAATAGATAAAGTCACAAGAATTTAGAATTGTAATTAAAATATAACCGTACCTTTGCGGATTGACGAATGTAACCCTAGTTATGGCAGCCAACAAAAATCAGGAAATCGTAAAAAACGTTTTTACCACTTTTTTAGGAGAGAACGGGCATAGAAAAACACCCGAACGCTATGCTATACTTCAAGAAATTTATGACAGCGAAGAGCATTTCGATATCGAATCGCTGTACATAAACATGAAGAATAAAAACTACAGGGTAAGTCGTGCTACACTCTACAATACTATTGAACTTTTATTAGAGTGTAAACTGGTTAGAAAGCATCAATTTGGTAAAAACCAGGCACAATACGAGAAATCATATTTTGATCGCCAACATGATCATGTTATCTTGACCGATACCGGTGAAGTTATGGAGTTTTGCGACCCTCGTATTCAATCTATAAAGAAAACCATTGAGGAAGTTTTTGATATTACAATCAATACCCACTCCCTCTATTTTTATGGTACTCGAAATAAAAAAGAAAACACGAACAGCTAACCAAAATTTTAAATGGCAGTAGATTTATTGTTAGGATTACAGTGGGGAGACGAAGGAAAAGGTAAAATTGTTGATGTACTTACAACAGATTACGACATCATCGCAAGATTTCAAGGAGGTCCAAATGCAGGACACACATTGGAGTTTGATGGTATTAAACACGTTTTACATACCATACCTTCAGGAATTTTTCACAAAAGCGCTTTAAACATTGTTGGTAATGGAGTAGTAATTGACCCAGTAATCTTCAAAAAAGAATTAGACGCTTTAAAAAAGTTCAATTTAGATATTAAAGCTAAATTGTTCATTTCAAGAAAAGCACATCTTATATTGCCTACCCACCGTTTATTAGACGCGGCTTCAGAAGCATCTAAAGGGAAAGCTAAAATTGGTTCTACCCTTAAGGGAATAGGCCCAACATATATGGACAAAACAGGACGTAACGGTATGCGTATCGGTGATCTTGAAATGTCTGATTGGAAAGAAAAATATCGTAGCCTAGCTAACAAGCATGAAGCTATGATTTCTTTTTACGATGTAGATATTCAGTATGATTTGGCAGAATTGGAGAAAGACTTCTTTGACTCTATTGCCGAATTGAAAGAACTTACTTTTATTGACAGTGAAGAATATCTTTACCAAGCTCAAAAAAGTGGAAAGAAAATATTGGCTGAAGGAGCACAAGGTTCCTTACTAGATATTGATTTTGGAACATATCCTTTTGTAACATCTAGTAACACTACTGCTGCAGGTGCCTGTACAGGTCTTGGCGTTGCCCCAAACCAAATAGGTGAGGTAAAAGGTATTTTTAAAGCATATACTACAAGAGTAGGTAGTGGTCCCTTCCCAACAGAACTTTTTGATGAAGATGGTGAGACTATGGCTCGTGTAGGTAACGAGTTTGGAGCTACTACTGGCCGTCCTAGAAGATGTGGGTGGTTAGACCTTGTTGCTTTAAAATATGCTGTAATCATTAACGGTGTTACCGAATTAATGATGATGAAAGCTGATGTTTTAAGCGGATTTGATACTTTAAAAATCTGTACTGCTTACAACTATAAAGGCGAAAAAATAGAGCACCTTCCGTTTAACATTGAAGCAGAAAACGTAACGCCTATTTATTCAGAAATGAAAGGTTGGAAAGAAGACCTTACTAAAATGAGTAGTGCTAATCAATTACCAGCAACTTTAATGGCTTACATAGAGTTCTTAGAAAAAGAACTAGAAGTGCCTATTAAAATAGTTTCCGTAGGGCCTGACCGTACGCAGACTATACACAGATAACCAAAGGTTATAAAAGAACTTCGAAATACACATTTCGATATGTAGTTTAGGATAGTGTGGACACCTATAGATTTCGTTACAATCTATAATCCTCCTAAATCTATCCTAAACTATATTGCTTCCTTTAAAAAAAACCTACTTTTAGGCAAAATTTAGATAGCATTGAATCTACTCCGCATTTTATTGTTTTTCCTTGCCACGTCATTAATTGGCTACGCACAAGAAGAAAAGACTTCCTCCCAGGACACCACACAAAGCAAGCAGATTAATATTGTTTACGGTGCCAACTTCACCAAAAACGAATCTCAATTCCCTGGAGCTTCAATTTTCAGCAAAGATGATAAGCAGGTGCAGTTTGAACACCAAGGCGCAGACCTTTGGTGCGATATTGCTATCTTTTATCAAAAAGAAAACCGCTTACGCGCAGTTGGCAATGTACGCCTGAAACAGGGCGATTCCATTGAAATGACTAGTGGGAAAATCAATTACGATGGTGAAACAAAATTAGCCAAAGCTTTTGAGAGTGTTCTCTTGGAAACCGATCAGCAGAGTGGAAAGATGACTCTTCAAACAGACACGCTATATTTTGATCGTGAAAATCAAGAGTCGTATTACAATAGCTCGGGTACCATAATAGATTCTACAAATACTTTGACCAGTGAAATAGGTCGTTATTTTATGGAGTTGGATAAATACCAATTTCTAGATAGCGTTCATATAGACAACCCACAGTACATACTAGATTCTGAACAGCTTGATTACTACACAACCTCCAAGAATGCATATATGTATGGCCCATCTACCATTACTGGAGAAGCCTATAAAATATATTGCGAACGTGGTTTTTATGATACAAAAATAGAAAGCGGCTACGGGATTAAAAATACTCGTATTGATTATAACAACCGTATTATTGAAGGCGATAGTGTCTATTTTGATAAAGCTTCTGAATTTGCATCCGCTACCAATAATATTACGGTTACAGATACAGTAAACAACGGTATTATACGTGCTCATTATGCAGAGGTATTTAAAGCAAAAGATTCTGTATTTGCCACTAAACGAGCGGTTTCTATAAGTCTAGTAGAACAAGATTCACTTTATATGCATGGCGATACATTGATGATTACAGGAAAGCCTGATAACAGAGTGCTTCGTGCTTTTAGAAATGCTAAATTCTTCAAAACAGATTTAAGCGGAAAGTGTGATTCTATACATTCCTCCGAAAAAACAGGAATTACTCAATTGATTCGTAATCCTGTACTATGGAACGGTGATAATCAAATGACCGGTGATAGTATACACCTTATATCCAATCTTGAAACAGAGAAACTAGATTCGCTTAAAGTACTGGAAAATGCTTTTATTATTTCATTGGATAGCATTAGTATGAGTGGTTATAACCAAGCTAAAGGTAAAGACCTCTTTGGAAAATTTGTAGAAAACGAACTGAAACATATAGACCTGGTTAAAAATACTGAAGTTATATATTACATGTATAATGATGATGAAGAGCTTATAGGTATAAATAAAACCATATGTAGTAAGATAAATATTGTAATGGCCAATAACGATGTAGAGGACCTTACTTTTTTTATTGATCCAGATGGTGATATTTTCCCTGAAACGGAGCTCCCTGTTGAAAGTCGTAAACTAAAAGGTTTTATTTGGCGTGGTGATGAACGAATAGTTACCAAAGATGATATTTTTGACGAAGACGACAAAAATATGGAACTCACTATCATAAGAGGTATAGAAAACCCTATAGATATTGATGCTGAAGAAGCAGAACGTTCCCAAAATTCTGGTGACCCTATAAATAAGATACCTCCCAAAAATGATAAGGCTCCTGCACCTATCCTTAGACCAAAGGTCAAAAAAGTTACCTCCAGTTCTGTACAATGAAACAAGATTTCCTAAAATACCAAGCGCAAACTTCGCCACATCCTTTGGCATTAGAAGTTTCGCACGCCAAAGGCAGTTATATCTATGACACCAATGGTAATGCACATTTAGATTTTGTTGCAGGCGTTTCGGCTTGTAGTTTAGGGCATTGTCATCCCAAAGTTGTAGCTGCCGTTCAAAAACAAACAGAAACCTATATGCATGTAATGGTGTATGGAGAATATGTTCAAGAACCGGCAGTAGCATACACCAAATTATTTGCTTCGATCCTACCCGCTTCTTTAGAAACCACTTACATGGTCAATAGCGGAACAGAAGCTGTTGAAGGCGCCTTAAAATTGGCACGAAGAGCTACTGGCAGAAGTCAATTAATAGCAGCCCGCCATGCCTACCACGGTAATACCATGGGCAGTTTAAGCGTAATGGGATATGAAGAACGGAAAAGTGCCTTTAGACCATTATTACCAGATGTAAGTTTTATTGAGTTTAACAACGAAGAAGATTTAAAACAGATAACAGAAAAGACTGCCGGTGTCATTTTAGAGACCATACAAGGTGGTGCAGGTTTTATAGAGCCAAAAAATGGATATCTAAAAAAAGTACGACAGCGTTGTAACGAAACGGGCACTTTATTGATTCTTGATGAAATTCAACCTGGTTTTGGCCGTACCGGCAAATTATTTGCTTTTGAGCATTATGACTGTGTGCCAGACATTTTAGTGACCGGAAAAGGAATGGCTTCAGGACTACCTGTTGGGGCATTCACGGCTTCTAATGTGCTTATGGCTACATTACAGGATAGTCCAAAATTAGGCCATATTACTACTTTTGGTGGTAATCCTGTTATTGCAGCTGCCTGTTTAGCCACGTTAAAGGAAATTACCGAAACTCAACTTATCTCTGATACCCTTATAAAAGAAGCTATTGTTAGAAAACTACTCAAACACCGACTAATTAAAGAAATTAGAGGAAAAGGTCTCATGTTGGCCTTAATTCTAGAAAATGCCGAAATAGCCAATTACTTAGTGCTAACCTGTGCCAAGAAAGGTTTGATCTTATTTTGGTTACTTTTTGAACCTACTGCCGTACGAATTTCACCACCACTAACGATTTCTAAAGATGAAATTGAAACCGGTTGTGGTATAATCCTTGAAGTTTTAGAAGGTTACAAGCAATAACTTGTTAACTAATTTGTTAATAATATAGGTGAATCAGGTTCGAAAGAGCACTTCAAAAGGCTACTTTTAATAACAGAGTTTAACCAAAACGTTCCTATGGCGTTAGAATCCAACGAAAGGCCGAACAGGCCAATTGCCAAGTTTGAATCGATGCTTAAAACCGACGACGTCTATTTCTTTGACTCGGAGGATTTTGAGGACATCATACATCATTATTTAAACAATGGCAAAATAGCGCTAGCGAAGAAAGCAATTAAAATTGGTCTTCAACAACACCCAGATGCTATTGAGCTGAAACTGTTGAATATTGAGGTTTTAGTTTTTGAAAACCAACTAGATATTGCTGAGCAGTATCTAGACGAGCTTCAAATACTAGACCCTACCAATGAAGAAATCTTTATACAGCGGGCAAACATATATTCAAAAAAAGACAATCACGAAGCAGCCGTAGCCTTATTGAACAAGGCACTTAATTTAGCGGAAAACAGCTTTGATATTCATTCTTTATTAGGAATGGAGTATCTCTTTATGGACGATTTTAAATCGGCTAAAGAGAGTTTTATGCGCTGTGTTTCCTTTGATGAGCAAGACTATTCATCACTATACAATGTTATTTATTGTTTTGAGTTCTTAGAAGATCATGATGGTGCTATTGTATACTTGAACGATTATCTAGAGCGAAATCCATACTGTGAAGTAGCATGGCATCAGCTTGGTAAGCAGTATACCTATAAGAAAATGAATACTGAGGCCCTAGCTGCATTCGATTTTGCCATTATATCAGATGATACTTTTATTGGAGCTTACTTTGAGAAAGGTAAAGTGCTGGAAAAATTGGGAAAATACAATGAAGCGATTGAAAATTATGAGACTACCATTAAAATGGAAGATCCCACTTCTCACGCTTATTTAAGAATAGGAAAGTGTCATGAGCAATTGCATAATGACGATATGGCCAAGTATTATTACTACCATACCGTTCATGAAGATCCTTTATTAGACAAGGGATGGTTAGCCATTACTGATTTCTATTTCCGAAGAAAAGATTACGACAAAGCACTTCACTACGTGAACAAAGCTCTGAACATAGATGGAGAAAACCCATCGTATTGGAAAAAGTGTGCCTATATAAATGCCGCTCTTAAAAAGTATGATCAAGCAGATTTTGCTTTTAAACAGGCTGTGGATCTTGGCAACTATGAATTAAAGACTTGGCTTAATTGGGCAGATGTTGTGTTGAACAATGAAGATACAGCAAGTGCTTTACAAATTTTAGCACAGGGTCAACAATTCTATCCTGAGAGTGCAGAACTTAAATATAAGACTGCAGGGTTTCATTTAGCCAACAGAGATATGATAAACGGCCGCATTAGTTTTATGGATGCATTAAAGCTAGATCTTCAAAAATTATCTCTTTTCTTTGAAGAGTTTCCTCAATACACCAAATCTGACTGGGTATTGGAAGCTGTAGAAAAGGCAGAAAAAGCTTCAAAATAAAGAACTAATTACCAAGCCCTTATATTTTTAATCTATAAAAATTATAAGGGCTTGTTCCATTTTTTCCTACGTTCAAATTTTAAAAGCTATTTTTGCTTTTCAACGAACAAACCACATGGAAAACAGAAATTTTTTAGACTATACTTTCATCACTTTAAAAGGTATGGCCATGGGCGCTGCCGATGTTGTTCCAGGAGTATCTGGCGGTACAATCGCTTTTATTTCAGGAATTTATGAAGAACTTATTTCTTCTATTAACAACGTAGATATTTCTCTTTTTAAAGAACTCAAAGAAAACGGACTAAAAGCAGCTTGGAGCAAACTAAACGGTAATTTTCTTTTAGCTCTTTTTGTAGGTATTGGAATTAGTGTTCTTTCTTTGGCCAAACTAGTAAGCTGGCTGTTAGAAAACAAGCCTATTCTTATATGGTCTTTCTTTTTTGGTCTTGTTATAGCAAGCATTCTGTTAGTAGGTAAAGAAGTGCAAAAATGGGACGCTAAAACTTTAATAGCCTTAGTTCTTGGAGCCGGCATTGCATACTATATTACAATTTTACCTCCTTCAGAAAGTGCAGATAGCTTACCCTATTTATTCTTATCTGGTGCACTTGCCATTTGCGCTATGATTCTACCGGGCATTTCAGGTGCTTTTATTTTAGTTCTATTAGGTTCTTATAAAACCATAATTGATGCAGTGCACAATCTAGACCTTAAAATCATTAGTGTTGTAGGTGTTGGTGCAATCTTTGGATTATTGAGTTTCGCCAAATTATTGAAGTGGATGTTTAACCACCAAAAGAATCTAACCCTTGCCCTACTGACCGGTTTCATTGTTGGTTCTTTAAACAAAATATGGCCCTGGAAAAGAATTCTGGATACTAAGACAATAGGCAAAAAAATCATTACGATAGATGAAAACGTGAGTCCTTTTAATTTTGATGGAGATAATAAAATTATGATAGCCATTATTGCTGCATTGGTCGGTTTCTTGGTTATTTTCGTTCTTGAAAGAACAGCTTCAAAAAAATAGTCCCCATTCATGTACAACACCAGAACATTTCTTGACAAATTCTTTTTGGTCATAAAGGGTCTGTGCATGGGTGCCGCTAACAAAGTGCCTGGTGTATCAGGTGGTATTGTTGCGTTTGTTGCTGGATTTTATGAAGAGTTCATTTACTCACTTCAAAAAATAAATGGTAAGGCGTTTAAGCTCCTTTTAAACGGAAGGCTCAGGAGTTTCTATAGATATATTAACGGTACATTTCTTTCCTTACTAATTTTTGGAATGTTGATCAGCTATTTCAGCATTTCTAGATTGTTAGATTATTTCTTAGCACAGAAAGAGCTTTTTGTCTGGGCCGCCTTTTTCGGTATGATTTTAGGCTCTATTTACTATATCTCAAAAGACTTTGAACACTGGAGCAAAAGAACTATAACAGCTGGTTTAATCGGGCTTGTTGTAGGTATATCCATAAGTTTTCTTAATCCAGCAAAAGAGAATGATAACCTTTTTTTCATTTTTGTCTGTGGTATAATTAGTGTTTCTGGCATGACATTACCAGGGCTTTCCGGGTCTTTCATTCTTATACTTTTAGGCAATTATGTATTGTTATTAGTAGATTCCGTAAATGCGCTCTATGACACTTTTGCAGAGATATTAATTGGCGATTACAGTTTTACCAATAATCCTGAACGTCTAAGAACTTTGACCATTTTAGCTGTATTTACGGCAGGTTCGGCCACTGGGCTGGTTAGCCTTTCTCATCTATTGTCCTATGTTCTAAAACATTTTAAAAATATTACCACTGCGGTTATCATTGGTTTTATAACAGGTTCCCTAGGTGTGGTTTGGCCGTGGAAACGTACTATTTTTAAAACGGATGCATTAGGGGAACTGATTCTAGATAGCAACGGAAAAGAAATTATTCTTAATTACGAACGGTTCTTTCCAGATTTGGGAAGTTCCGAAACTTGGTGGGCCGTATTTTTTGTGGTCGTTGGTATTGCCATTCTACTATTGTTAGATTGGTACGGAAAGGTTCGAAAAGAAAATGAGCTCTCAATGTAAGGGGTTTCAGCTTTATCAAAAAAACTAAAACATGAAAAGAACAAGGTTTGGATTAGTAGGAAAAGATATCTCGTACTCCTTTTCACGAGGGTATTTTACCAAAAAATTCTCCGATTTAGGTCTAGACACCTATTCGTACGAGAATTTTGACTTTCAAGCTATTGAAGAAATTACCGATGTTCTTAAAAACAATACAGATATTAAAGGTATGAACGTTACCATACCTTATAAGCAAGAAGTAATGCCTTTTTTATCAGAATTAGATCAGGAGGCAGAAAAGATTGGTGCTGTTAATACTATTCAATTCACAGAAAACGGACTAAAAGGCTTTAATACAGATGCGTATGGTTTTAAAAATGCCATGGCTCCTTTTCTAAAACCTCACCATAAAAAAGCGTTAATCCTAGGAACTGGCGGTGCGTCAAAAGCCGTGGCCTATGTGTTGGGCGAACTGGGTATTTCATATGTTTTTGTTTCAAGAAGGGCCGGAGATAACAAAATAACTTATAATCAGGTTACTGAAGACATTCTAAAAGAACATAACATATTGGTAAATTGTACGCCGTTGGGCACACATCCCAAAATTGAGGAACGTCCTTCCCTACCCTATGAATTTCTTAGTGACCAACATTTCCTTTTCGACCTTATTTACAATCCTGAAAAATCAGCTTTTTTGACTGCCGGTGAGGCCAAAGGTGCCCAAATTTCTAATGGTCTACGCATGTTAGAACTTCAGGCAGACCGTTCATGGCAAATTTGGCAAGAAAGCTAATTTACATTAAGCTTCATTTTAAAACACTAACTCCCTAAGCCAAAGCGGGTTTAGCCTCGTCTGCCATTTACAGGGGCTTCACTAATACTTCCGTTTTAATCAAAAGCTAAAATACCCCTATACCCTTTGTCATTAGAGCGGTTGTTAGTATCTTACCCTAGCAATTTGCAAAATCAATATCTTATATACGATGGAAGATAAGGAACGGGAACTACAACATAACGTAGGGGAAGAGAATACAGAAAAAATCACTGAAAATACTGAGGCTACGCCAAGTACGGAAGCTTCGGAAACGGTGGAAATTCCTGAAAAAGAACCATCCGGAACACTAGAGGAAAAAGGCACTCAAAATGAGCCCGAAACAACAGAGGCTGCCGAACCTAAAGAAAATATTCCGTCTAAATCGGAAGAAGAAAAAGAACCTGTAGCTACGGAGTCTAAAAGAGAAGAGACAGCGGCGAACGAAGACGATGCTGTTCTTGAAGAAATAGATGAGAGTAACGCTGAGGATGCTGAAGACACTGGTAACAACGAGCGTCATACCATTCCTGTTTTAGACTACCACTCCATGTCTATGGAAAATTTGGTTGGAGAATTACAGAAATTAGTTCGTAACGAGAAAGTGCAGGCCATCAAGAAACAAGTAGATGGTATTAAATCTGAATTCGACCTGAAATTTCAAGAATTTCTAGAAGAGAAAAAAGAAGATTTTATAAATGGCGGTGGTAATGAAATTGACTTTAGATACAATTCTGTAACTAAAAGGCAATTCAACGAAGTATATGATGATTATCGTGAAAAACGAAATATATACTATAAGTCTCTTGAAAAAAATCTAAAAGAAAATCTAAGCAGACGCCTTGAGATTATTGAGGAGCTAAAAGGTTTGGTAAATGTTGATGAAGACATGAACACCACCTATAAAGCGTTCAAAGAATTGCAAGAAAACTGGCGTAATGCTGGACCTATACCAAGAACAGATTACAATAATGTATGGCGCACCTACCAGCACCATATTGAGATTTTCTATGATTTTCTACACCTAAACCGGGAATTACGCGATTTAGATTTCAAGCATAACTTAGAGGAAAAAGAAAAGTTGGTTGTACAGGCGGAAATCTTAACAAAAGAACCCGACTTAACTATAGCATTTAGAGATTTACAGACTTTACATAAAATCTGGAAAGAAGATATTGGCCCCGTTGGCCAAGAACACCGTGAGGAAATCTGGGAACGTTTTAGCAATGCTACAAAGGTTTTACATCAAAGAAGACAAGACCACTATAAAGAACTTGATGCCGAGTACGAAAAGAACCTTGTTGTAAAAAATGAGATTATCGCCGCTATTGAAGCTATGTCTCAAAACGTTGCTACCAGTCACAAAGCGTTGCAACAACAAATTAAAAAGTTAGAGGAACTAAGAAATGCTTTCTTTGGAGCTGGTAAAGTACCCAGAAACCAAAATGAAAAAACTTGGGACGCTTTTAAAGGTGCTGTACGTAATTTTAACAAAAGTAAAAATGCGTATTACAAGAACCTTAAAAAAGAACAACAAGATAATCTTGATAAAAAACGAGCTTTACTAGATCGTGCAGTTGCATTAAAAGAAAGTGAAGAATGGGACCGTGCTACTCCAGAAATGAAACGCATCCAGAATGATTGGAAGCAAATAGGGCACGTACCTCGAAAATATTCGGACAAGATATGGAAGGAGTTTAAAACTGCTTGCAACCACTATTTTGACCGTATGCATGCTGTTAAAAATGAAGGTCTTAAGGATGAACAAGAAAATTTTGAAAAGAAAAGTGCTTGTTTGGATAAATTAGCGGCCTTTGAACTATCCGGTAAAAGAGAAGATGATTTAACATCTATAAAAGCTTTTATTGCTGAATGGAAAACTTATGGTAGAGTTCCATTTAAGAAGAAAAATATAGACCAGAAGTTCAATAAAATTCTAGACGGAATTTTCAAAAAGTTAGATATTGACCGTCAAGAATCTGAACTCCTTAAATATGGTAATAAAATTCAGGAATTGGCAAAAGCCGATAATGAGCGCGCTATACAAAATGAACGTAGTTTTATTCGTAAGAAAATAGAGGAAAGCAAAGGAGAAATTCGACAGTTGGAAACCAATCTTGAATTTTTCTCAAATGCTTCTGAGGATAATCCATTAGTACGTGATGTTATTAAAAGAGTTGAAAGTCACAAGGAAACTCTTGAAACTTGGAAAGCTAAGTTGAAAAAACTTAACATTTTGAAGAATGATATTATTAGAGCACACGATGCCGAGGAAGAAGCTGCCAGTGCAGAATCTGAAGCTGAAGCTGAAGAGCAAGAATAACTAGTTTTTGAGAATCAATCACTTACCAACAAATTAAAATAAATGAAAGTAATAGGTATCGGGAAAAATTATGTCAACGATAAATCTGAAATAAGCGGATTAAAAAATGACACTCAATTAATATTTACCAAACCAGATTCATCTTTAGTTACAGATAATAAAGATGTTGTATTCCCCTCAATTACGAACCAACTTGCTTATGAAGTAGAATTGGTTGTAAAAATTGGCAAGAAAGGGAAAGATATTGCTTTAGAGGACGCAAACTCATACATCTCTGAAATAGGAATAGGTATAGACTACACGGCAAAAGACGTTCTTACTGCAAGTAGAGAGAAAAAACAACCATGGGCGTTGGCAAAAGGGTTTGATGGTGCTTCACCTATTTCTAGTTTTAAACCTGTTTCAGACTTCCCAGAGTTAGACAATATTAATTTTGATTTGGTTATAAACGGAGAGCAAAAGCAAGTAGGTAACACTGATTTTATTATTTATAATTTTGCAGAAATTATAAGTTTTGTATCCACTTTTATGACATTAAATCCTGGGGATTTAATATTCACTGGCACACCGGCATCTGGGACCGGACAAATCTTTAAAGGTGACCATCTACAAGCATCAATAGAAGGAGAATTATTGCTGGATTTTAAGATGATTTAATAAAAGGTATTCTCAAAAATATGGATTTGTAGTATCTGGCAAAAATCTGTGGTCTAAAAACAAGTGAAATTGACTTAATCGTACTGAAAAGTAGGTTTCTGCAATTTTATACTTAGTGATAGCGTTATCTAAATCATGGTAACAAAACATTATTTAAGTGCGTTAATTGTCTGTATTTCCTTGAATTTAATCTCTTGCTCATCAGAGAGTGACTCTTTGGAAGATAACGAGACAAATCTAGTAGATGAAAATTCAACCGACAGCCTTACTGACGGAGAGACGGAACCAGAAACAAATGATACTGAAAATGTTTTAAGTTGCCTAAAAACATTGGGGACAAACTATGTGGTTTTTGACGCAGAAGCAACAGAATCACCTTTAGATCAATGGAAACTAATTACCAAAGGTGACTCCGATTATTTAGACAAAGAAAGCCATGGTCCCATAAATGAAACACATTTAGAATTCACAGGTAACAATCAAGGTAGTGGTCCTGCAACATCTCCTTTAGATTACGTGTTTACGGCTCCATCTTCTGGAGAATATAAATTATTAATGCGTTTATATCAGCGTTTAGAAGGCGCCGAAGAAGATAAATCTAATGATGTCTATATAAAGATGGCTGGAAACTTCACTTCTGCTACTGATAAATATACAACCGAAGATTTACAAACTGATTTGAAATTTTTTGGCAGAGGTGTTAATCAATGGGGAGCTGTTTATTCCGGTGATGGTGGAGAAGCCCATAACAAATCAGCTGTTTTATATAATTTAATAGAAGGCGAAGAATATACTTTTACCATGTCTGGTCGTTCTCAAAAAGCCAATATAGACTATATCTTACTTTACGATACCAAAGATATATCAATCACAACTGGAGCCAACAAAGATCTTGCTGAATTAAATGATGCTCAATATAGACCTGATTGGGATTGTAATCAATAGATATATTCTTTTATAAAGACCCAAAGTTGTTCTTTAAAACCGACTTCTTTACTTAGAGACAGATAAATTCAATTATAGTTTTTCAAGATTACCATAATAATCTAGTTAGAAATACAAAAAGAAACCTTCAGATTCTCTAAACGATTTATCTACATACAAATTTGTTGTACGATAAACTTTCCTGCTCCTCTCACGAATATAAACTAAGTGCTGAAGAAACCTGAGTACTTATTACTTGCGGACTTTCTAAACGAAGATTACACATAAAAATACTATCTTTAGATGGTGCTGTATTGTTCTGTTTCGCAAATTACAGCCATCAAACTTCCCTCAACACTTAGTATTCATAAAAATATTCATATGGGAAAAATGTATATTTCAAGTATTCTATTCATAATACTTGGTTTCAATGTAAATGCTCAAATATTTGAGGTTAGCTATGATTCAAGCTTAATGGGAGAAGACTTTTATAGAACTGAGCATGTTCTTTACAGAGGTTCACAGATTCATTCTTTTGACGCCGTTTTTGGAGGATACGATGATGCTGGCAATAGAATTAGGCTAGTTAACTCATCTCTGGTGTAATAAATAAAAATGCCCTCCCGCTCTGGAAAAGATACGACCTCTCTATTATACTAAGAGAAAATTGGTCTGACCTTAAGGAAGATTTGGATGGCAAGATTAGAATATCAGTCGGTACTAGCGATAATATATTCTTGAACCGTTCTGTTGAACTTTTAGAAAAAGAAATGAAATCATTAAATGCAAATATTAAATTTGACTATTTTCCTGGAGACCATTTTACTTTATTTACAGAAGATTATAAGAAAGATGGAGTTGATTTTTTAGAAAAAAACTATAACAGCTGGTTAAACAAAAAGAAATAAAGCATGCCAACAAGGGTCTACCTATTTAAAATATCAATTATGAAGAATTACTTAATGCTTTTGGTGGTTGTCTTATTTTTAAGTTGCAAAAGCAACAACAAAACTACTGAAGAGTTGGCTGAAGTTGACCAAACCACTATTGCCAAACATATTGAGCGTCTAGCATCAGATGAATTTCTTGGAAGAAAACCGTTTACTGAAGGTGAGGTTAAAACGGTAAACTATTTAAAAGATGAGTTCGAAAAAATAGGCGTCCTTCCCGGAAATGGGGATAGCTTTTTTCAGGAAGTCCCTATGGTTGAAATTACGGGTACACCTTCAGAAAAAATGGTTATTTCCGGAAAAGATGGAAGTTTTAATTTGGACGTTTTAAAAGATTTTGTTGCCGTGACTAGTAAAGTGAAAACAGATGTAAGTCTGGACAACTCAGAACTTGTTTTTGCAGGTTATGGCATCGTTGCTCCAGAATATAATTGGAATGATTATGAAGGCGTTGATTGGAAAGGTAAAACTGCAGTGGTCCTAATTAATGACCCTGGTTTTCAATCTGGAGATTCCACCTTGTTTAAAGGTAATGAAATGACGTACTATGGCCGTTGGACCTACAAATACGAAGAAGCTGCAAGACAAGGAGCTAGCGGATTAATAATAATTCACGATACCGAGCCTGCTTCTTATGGTTGGAACGTAATAGAATCTGGATGGAGCGGAGCTAAATTAATTATTGAAAGTAACTTGCCCCTTCTTGATGTTGAGTCTTGGATAAGTAATGAGAGCGCGCAAAAAATATTCGATGCCTCTATCATGAAAGGTGAGGATTATAAAACCCTTGCAAGAATTAAAGGATTTAAAGCTACTTCGCTAGATTTAAATATTTCCGTCGCCATTCAGAACAAAATTAAAAAAGATGTTTCTAAAAATGTAGTTGCCCTAATACCGGGTACAGAAAGGAAGGATGAAGTTATTATCTATTCCGCACATTGGGATCACTTTGGTATTGGTAAGGCTATTGATGGAGACTCCATTTACAATGGTGCTATAGATAATGCATCTGGTACTGCAGCTCTATTGGCCATAGCCGAAGCATTCAAGAAAAGCACACCAACAAAACGTTCCATCGCCTTTATAGCCCTTACCGGAGAAGAGCAAGGTTTATTGGGTTCTGCCTTTTATGCTGAGAACCCCATTTTTGACCCTAAAAAAACAGTTGCCAATATTAATATTGATGCACTAAATAGTCCCGGAAAAATGAAAGACCTGACCATTACCGGTTACGGACAATCAGAAATGGATGAATATGCAGAAGCTGCTGCACTAAAACAAGACCGTTATATTATTCCAGACCCCGAAGCTGAAAAAGGATATTTCTTTCGGTCGGATCATTTTAATTTTGCAAAAATTGGGATTCCTGCGCTCTATGCAAGTGGTTCTTATGAAGGCTTTGACACTAGTATTGAAGAGGTAAAGGAAATAAACGAAAACTATCTTAAGAATAAATATCATCAACCGTCTGATGAATACGATTCTGCAACAAGTGACTTAAGTGGTGTTCAGTTTGATTTACAATTGTTTTTTGAGATAGGTTTTAAATTAGCCAATGAAAATTATTTTCCAAAATGGTATGATGGAAGCGAATTTAAAGCGGCCCGTGAATAGGTATTAAAGCATTAAACTATAAATTAAAACACGGTTTAAGGTATACTTTCATATACATCTTAAACCGTGTTTCTTTTTAATGAAATTTATGATTTTACATACGTAAACTCAATTGTAGCTTCTTCATTATCCGTATTTAAATACGTATAGATAAGTGTAAGGGTAGTATCATTCTCCAATACCAATTTAGTGCTCGTAGATTTTTTCAATTCAACTGTTTTCTCATCCGTTACTTCATATTCTACCAGGCTCGTTTTTATAAAACTACAATCGGCGTTGGTATCAAAAACCACGGTTTCGTTCCCTTTAGTAACGCTAGCAGCAAATTCGGCCGGCATTGGGTAACTCACCCCAATATTATACTTTAATAGGTCGCTTCTTCCAAACGTAGTTTTGTGCTGTACAAATTCAAACACGCTGTCTGACTGAAAGTCGATCGTGTTCTTCATTAAACAAGGGTCGGTTACTCCTGTCAATTCCCATTTTCCGAGCAATTTAGCAATCACAGCAGTTCCATCAAAGGTATTTTTATCTCCAGGCGTTTCCGTTTCTTCCTCTACTTTTACTTCATCAGTATTGGACTCTTCAGGTTGATTTAATGCTTCGTTATCGCTTCGCACAAAAATATCCACCCTTGTTTGTTCCGCACCACTGGCATCGGTAATTTCTGAAGTTACTTTAAGCGTATCGTCTATAAGTTCTATTTCCGAAGAAGAATCAAAAAAAGTAACCTTGTTAAGTCCTTCTATCGTATACGTTCCTTCCTGTGTGTTTGTAGAAATACTAGAACCCGCAGCACTGTTAGTTCCTGTTTTGTATACCAAGCTATAGGTATTATCCACATTAAAATTGGCTCGGGAATCCTTTAAAACTTCAAATTCCGAACTGGCAATAATTTCATTGTTGATGCTACTGCTTATCAATACCCACTCCCCTAATAAATTGGCCTTGGTTTCCACAATATACTCCGCAACCGCTTCTTTTTCAGTTTCGGTGCTAGAATCATCGTCACTGCAATTGATCATCAGTAAGGAAAACATAACTACCGTAAGCATTGAAACTCCTAATCTAAGTTTTGAATTTTTCATAAAATACTATAATTGAATTATTTTGGTTTTATGGGTGCTAAAGTGGAATCGCTCTTTGCCGCTATCCTTTTTTTTACATGCTTTTTTCGAATTGGAAACGATTAAAGACTACACTAAAACTAACATATATGAACCATTTTTTATTGAGCTACTTTTAATGTGAAATCGTAAGAATCTAAGAACCAGTAACAAGCCTACTGAAAATTAATAAAAGCTTAACATAGTCTATTCTATGCTACTATATTACACGGCGTGAAATAGTATTTTAACGGTTAATTGGAGAATAATAAACGTGAAGATTTATATAAAAAACCAAGAGGCTGCTATAAAATAGATTAAATGGTCTGCATACGCTTGAACAAGAATTTCTTGTGCGATTTACCTAATGGAATCACCTTTCTATTGATTTCCAAATGCACATTGCAATGACATCCAATTTGGAAATATTAACCACATATGACCTATGCACGCGAATAAAACTGGCATTGGGCAATCGCTCTAGCATGGTTTTTAGGGTACAGCTCAAGACCAGGTTTCTGGTTTTGGTTACCACCGTACAATAGTTTCGGTCCACCTCAATAAACAGCATATCCTCTAGCAGCAGCATTGACCAAGAAGGCAATTATTTCATGTTAACCACTTGCAAATAAAAAGTTTCGCAAGATGGCAGTTCTTCCGAAAATGATAAGTCTGCTAACCGAATTCTCCGAAAAAATAGTTTTAAAAAAGTAATAAGTAAAGAGGTGATGCACCATGTCGCCGGATTAGATTTACACAATGTTGTGGTTATTACGAATGTAGTAGCCCATTCCGATGAAATTTTTCAAGAGGTTCCGGAACTAACGAAGAAGTAACTTCTCTATTATTACAATTAACCAGACAGGACATACCATTGCGGAATTTTCGGGGAAATTAAAAAGACAATGCTCTCAACGGTCTGTGATAAACCTGAGAATTAGCTAAAAAATGTATTGTCCCGATAGCCTGTCTGTTTTATTGATTTTTCCTTCTACTATTTCTGGGTTTTCAATAATGCCATGGCCCACACATAATCGCCATCATGGGTAATACTTATTGATATCTCTAAATGCTGTAAGTGCGGATACAAAATTCTACAACTAGGTTTTCCCGCTGCCCTATTCCTTGTAATTTCTATTTTATTAAAGGCTAAGGTCTCATTGGGAAAAACTTGCTTCACCACTTTATAAATAGCTTCCTTAACGGAGAATGTTGAAGCAAACCGCAACGAAGGAGTGTCAAATTGATTCGCATACTCCTTTTCAACTTGGGTGTAAACTCTATTGATAAAGGCATCATTGAGCATAGCATAGAAATCTGGTAAAAACACCAGGTCGTTCCCAATTTTATAATCTGGGCTCTCCCCAAATATTTTCTTTACATCGGGTTTATTCATTCTGATCCGTAGCTACTGCCATTACGTTCAATCCCCCATCTATATAATGGAGGTTTCCCGTATTACCTTTTGATAAATCCGAAAAATAATAGAGTGCACCGTTTGCCACATCTTCAGAAGTAATATTACCTAACGGCGCTGAATTCCGAGTCATTTTCCGAAGCTTTCTAACCCCTTTTATACCACCTGCAGAAGTGGTCATTACAAGACCTGCAGAAAGAGCATTAACCCGTATGGCCGATTTTCCAAAGTAAAAAGCTAAGTATTTCACCATGTTCTCTAAAGCAGCTTTACTAATTGCCATACCTGCATACCCAGGAAATACTTTTTGACTAGCGTGGTAAGTCAAAGTTAAAATAGAAGCTTGCTCCGTTAATAAGGACCTACCCATCTTACAGATTCTCATTAATGAAAATGCACTGATATTAAAAGAATCCATAAAATCATCAAATGGAATATCTATAAATTCCGGCGGAGCTTCCTTTACTCCTGGAGGAGATGTACACATTACTTTATGATTGCCATAAGCCACACCATGCAACATATAATCTATTTGCTGCCATTTCTGACCAATTGCATCAAACAGCTCTTTTACCTCGTCATCCTTTCTAATATCGCACGCAAATACTTCAATTGCCAAATCTTTGACCATAGTTTGCACCACGGCTACATTATCATGGTCAACGCTCAAGGCAACTTTACAGTTACTCTCAATTAGTTTTAATGCGATAGCCCAAACAATACTACTGTCATTACGAACCCCGAATAGCAAGGCATTTTTTCCTGTGTTATCAATCATACTTTAATCTTTTGAAATGGCCATAGCGCTATTAGTACCACCAAAACCATAGTTTAAACATACAATTTGATTGATGGGTTTGGCAAGTGCCAATTGAGGAAGTAAGTTACGATAGGCAGCCAGTGGTTCTTTTGGACCTTGCCAATCATCTTTTGTTTGAAACGACTCAAGCTCCGTCTTTAAATTATCACTGTTTAGACATGGAGAAACCATTTGTTTCTTCAACATTAACAAAGAAACGATTACCTCCACTGCTCCTGCAGCGCCTAACATATGACCAAATTGAGATTTTGGTGCACTTACGTGGTAACCATCCTTACCCAATTGTGCCGCAATACTAAAAAGTTCCACTACATCTCCGGTAGCTGTTGATGTTCCATGGGCTTTAACCACATCAGGATTAATATACGTTTGTTTTTTTAAGCCTGTCCATAGTCTTTGTTGACCATCAAAAGAAGGTGCGAACATATCACCATCACCATCAGAATTATTAAAATATCCATCTATTACTCCTAGAATATTTGCTCCCCTTGCCTTAGCCTGGTCGTAATTTTCTAAAGCTACAATACCGCAACCAAATGAACACACAAAACCATTTCTGTCCTTATCATAAGGCCTAGAGCTCTCTTCTGGACTAAACTTGGTACTTAAAACCTGCATAGCATCAAAACCTATTAAGGTTTCTAAGGCTGTACCTTCTGTACCTCCGGCAATAACCCTATCCTGAAGACCAAAAGCTATTAAGCGATATGCATAACCAATACTACCTAGCCCTGTAGCACAGGCAGAACCAATAGCCTCACAAACTCCTTTATTTTTAATAAGACAAGATACATTGGCAGCATCTCTATAAATCATAGACCTAGACACATTACTAGAACCTAAAGCTCTTGTTTTTTTGCCGTGTTCAAAAAATAAGTTCCAGACTTTACGGGTTCCTTCTTGACCTCCCGAACCTGTACCAATTACAACTCCAGTTTCCTCGGACTCTACTTCTTCTTTAGTCCAACCTGCATCTTTTATAGCTCCAAGACTAGCTTTCATAGCCCATGCACTACCCAAATCACTAGTCGCTAAATTAACGTTGGGTATCTGCCCACTTATATCCTCTAAGTCCATAGGATACTCATCTGGCAAGCCATTAGAGAATTTTTGGAATCCAGTTTCCTCTGGCGTAGCATAACCGGCAACTTTGGTTCGTATTTTTTTATCGTAAGAAGCTACTAAATCCCAACTTCTAATAAGTGATTGGTTGCTAAAAAGTTTTTCTTCAAATTCTTGCATGTCCTTACAATGAGGGAACACACCATCCATACCTACAATAGCGACTTTATACATTTTAAAAATGGGATTTAGTTTGATTAGTGAATCTTACAGATAGATGTCTATTGGTTTTTAAAAGCAGCCTCTATCAAATCGATAGTTCCTGAAACCGACGACCCTAAATCATCTATATCATCATCATCAAACTCAACATCAAATTTACTTTCCGCTTTAGCAATAACATTTATCAATTCAGTTGAAGGCACCTCTAAATCAGTAATGAAATCTGTTTTCTCGGTTACATTTTTCAACTTACTAGAATCAACCTGTGGTGTATTCTCTAAAATTTCAATAAGTCCTTTAAGTATTTCTTCTCTTGTCATTCTACTATATATTTAAATTAAATTATTCTTTATTCCTCTACCTGTTAACCCATTAAATTCCGAAACTTCCATATACTCCGCCGGAACTATATTATTTTCAAACTGCTCTTCCGTATAATCTTGGTAATACTTTTCTAAATCAAAACCTTTAGATGCCTTATATACTTTACCGCTAGAAATCATCTGACGAAACTTATAATCGTCAAAATGAGCATGAATTATAGCTGTATCTCCAAGCTTTATAAATGATTTACATATGGCCGAGCCCATGGTAAGAAAGACAAAATTGTAATTTTCATACAGCTCAGAAAAGGTAATTCCTTTCTTTACACAAGAAATGAAAGCATTACCAGCTACTACACTTGCCTGTCCAAAAGCCTCTATTTGATCTACCCCTCTAAAAACACCAAAATGATCATGAGTATCTTTCTCCCGTGCAGTATAAATAGCCACTACTCCTACTCCCGGCTTGTGCCATAAAAATTCATCTATATATACTTTTGAAGGCCCATGAGGAAGTACTTCGTGGGGGGAAAGCCCTACCAAACTAGTTAAGTTATTTGTTTTCTCCATAAAATTTACGAGCATCGTTTATCCACGATTCGGTGTTAGATTTCACTTTGTCCCATTCGGGTTTATAATATTTAGAGGCCAAACCGCTAGGTATCCCCAATTCTTCTCTTGTAAAAAAGCCTACTTTATGTTCGCCAAATTCATAAACCCTGTTATCAAGTTCGTCTACGGACATATATCCATCAAAGAAGACTACTTTTTTCTTTTTTAAAAATCTCTTTACATCCAAGTGAAAAATTATTTTTTTAGCTGTGGGAAGCACTTGTCCATAATACTCAAAAGCACCACTTAATGCTCTTCCGCGACCTGTAATTTCACAAGAACCTGCAGCCCACATGCCCCCAAGTTGAGCAAAGCCATCCTGCCCTTGAGCTCCTGGCATAACTGGGTCTCCTAAGAAATGACACCAAAACCATGGGTCGTTATCAGAGATAGTATAACTGGCCTTAGCATATCCTTTTCCATACCTGCCTTCTCCTTTAATATAGTTAAGCTCAACCTCGTGAAAACATTGCATATAAGGTTGCGGTAAAGAAAACCAGTCTCCCTTATCCGGAGTGTTATTCTTAAGACCTTGAGCTATTTGCCATGGGTGCGCTTTGGTAGAAATTAAATGGATATCTTCTTTATCTAAGAAAATAACATCTGTAGGCCATTCGGTTAATTTCATAATTTAAAATTAGATTTAAGTTGGGTTTAACTTGAGCCTAGACAATGCCTCCGTTTACGGCTATATTAGTTCCGTTTATATATTTCGCTTCCGCGGACAATGCAAATTTCACAACATTGGCAACTTCATTTGGATCACCAAAATAAGAAGAAGGTATCATTTCTAGATACTTTTCTTTTACATCGTCTGATAGACTTTTGGTCATATCCGTATCTATAAAACCTGGTGATACGGTTACCGCTCTAATGTTAAGGCTTTTATCTATCAAAGAAACTTCTTTAGCAATTGACTTGGTCATAGTTACCATGGCCGCTTTGGTCATGGAATAAACCACTTGGAAGGCATTACCGGTTTCGCCAACACAAGAACCCATGTTTATAATAACTCCTTCTTTATTACCTATAAATAATTTTAGAGCTGTTTTAGATATAAGCAATGGTGCTTTTACATTAATGTTAAGCATCTTATCTATATCATTTAAGGACTGGTACATTAAAGGTTTATCTAAAGCAACACCCGCATTATTCACAACACCGTAAAACGATTTTCCCGCCATCTTTTTTAGTGCACTGCAAAATTCCTTTACAGCGTTAATTTCTGAGAAATCCGCACACAGCACTTCATGCTCGCCATCTAATTCCTTTAAAAGGCTCTCCAAAGATTCTGGTTTGCTGGCGTGAAGGATAAGACTGTACTGCCCAGAAAGAGCATAAGCTATTGCCCTGCCTATTCCCCTACTAGCGCCCGTTACCAAAACTTTCTTCTTCTCCATTAAGTTATTATTTTTGCTTCCTTTGTTTTTTCTAACTCGTTCATGATAATATTATAGACTTCCTCTGATTGCAAGGAGTGCCCCAATCTTGAGGTAGTATAAAACGTGGAGTCCTTCCAATTCTCTGCAATATTCACCCCATCCCTATACAGGTTCAACTTATCATTCCTATCGTGAATAACGGCCCCAGGTATATCAATTTTCTTTACAAAATCTGCGGCGTTGTAATAATCCTGATCGTTCTCAAAAAACTTAGTGAATTCCCTATCGTAGGCTTTTATGGTCTGCTCGCTAAATCCCAACAGTTTAATAAAAACTGCTGTTAAATCTATTAGCCTGTCAGGAGCACCCAGAGAAATTATTTTTTTAATCCCATTACTTTCAAAATGAGATTTATAATAGAGTGCCGCTAATCCTCCAACCGAATGTGCTATGATTACCTCCGGGTTAAAGTGTTTTACTACTACATCTAAAGTTAAAGCATATTGATAAGCATCAAAGAAACGACCGTCTGAAGCTCCATGGGCTGGAGCATCCATACTTATTACATCATAGGATTTTTCTTGAAGCCCAGGTAACAAGGGAGTCCATCTGGCTGAATTAGATTGCCAACCGTGCATTAAGAGTATTCTTTTTCCCTCACCTTTCCATCGGTAGGTTTGAATCTTTGATTTATTCAGATACAGAGTTTTGGTTTCTGCATCTTTTAGAAGCTCTGCATGTTTACTTTTGATTTTTCCTGCCTGTGGATATCTAAAAAGATACAACGCCATACGTGCCCCAAGTTTAGGCGAAACACGAACAATAAGATTAATCAATCGCCCAACTAATTTGGGGATTTGGGCTGACTTCATTACTTGTGATTTAGTCTGTTTGGGGATACCTGCTTAGTCACATACCTTCACAAATTTAGCAAAACTATAGAGAGTTCCTAATCAATTTTAATATCATTGACCTCAAACAATTCTATAGTAATTTTAGGCAAAATTTTCTTTAAAATGTCATCAACACCAACTAAATATTATCGAAATATTAGTTTCTTAATACCAATTCTAAAAAATACTGAAAGCGCAAAAATTCAATCTTTTTGAAGAAAACTATGCAATTTTAAAATACGTTATAATTTGAAGAAAATTGAATTATATTTTAGTAAAGCACATATGAGACAACTAATTTCTACAGAGTAATATGTTTGTCAAAAGAAATAGTTTTAAAAGAAGTAACTTCAATGGCAACCGAGCCTATTCAATAAAAAAATAAGCTGTAAACAAGCAAAACAATAGATTCTAATTAAGAACAGAGAAGTATAAAAGAAGATTAAGCGATAGTTATTGAGGTCTAAGAAACAATGTGTATAACGTTCCTGTACCTCCAGCTCCACCCCCGAAATTTATAGCCATGGAACCATCGCTTTTTAGGTCTCCCCCAAAAGAAATGGAACGGGAAAAACGTTCTTCTGGTTCCAAATTTAAATCAAAACCACCTTCTTCATTATTTATTCTATCATAAGCTTTTACGGTCCTGTCCCCATTTAGATAAAGTACGTATCCCCAACCTTCATTTTGTTGGTTTGCTCCTGTAATTAAATCAGGTATCCCATCTCCATTAACATCTCCAGGCGCGCACATGGCATGCCCAAAATTGGCCCCAAACGTACCATTAGGATTGACATCTGTAGTTAGCTCATCTTCAAAACCGTTTAAGTTTTCAGTTATTTTAGTTTTAGCTACCACATGGTACGTAGTGTTGTCCAAAGAAAGTATCCAAATAGCACCTTTTCCTCCATTGGACATAAAGGCACCTACAGCCAACTCCATGTTTCCATCATTATCCAAATCGCCAAGTATAGCAACTTCTCTTCCTCCAAACTGATCTTCATTCTCTATGCCCGTTCCAAAACCACCTTGGGTAGAGCTAATGGTTACTTTATCTGAATAAATTACATGAGAAGAACTATCCAAAAACAAAATATCTATGGCTCCGCGATTAGTTCCTCCATCATTAGAACCGGGAACACAGGCTACCAAATCAATTCTATCATCACCGTTTAAATCTCCAATTGCAGATAACCCATTGGCAATAATATTCTCGTTTTTAACAAAATCCTTAACTGTCCCATCTATATTTAAATGAATAATATACAATGAATTATTAGGAGCTACTGGTGCTGATACCGCTATATCAGGAATACCATCATTATCATAGTCTCCAATACCTGCTACACCATAACCGAAAAAATTCCCATCATTTAGAGTGTCCGTGAAACCACCAGCCAACATAGATATCTTTTGATTAGACTGTACAGTTCCATCCCTATTCATAAATAAAATATACACCGCCCCAGCATCTATTGCCCCATCATCATCAGAGCGTGCACCTACTACAAAGTCTATTACCCCGTCACCATTAACATCGCCAATTTTATCATGATCTCTTCCAAACCTGTCTCCCCCTTCTAAATTGGCAACTAATCCTCCTGAGCCCTCATTTAAAGTTATAAAGCCTTCCGGTTGGTAATGTAAAGTTTCTGTTGTTTCCGTCGTCTCTATAATTTGACTTGAGTTATCGTCTGTACCACAACTTGCAAAGACTAAGATAATCAGAAGGAATGCTAGATTTTTCATAAAAATATTATGCTTACTCCTTTGACTAGTATTTGTCATAATAGTTTAATTACAAAATAAAAACCTTAAATGAAATGAGATAAAACACTGAAAAACATATAATTGATTCTTCTCCTTTTATCAAAGCTCCGTCTTACAGTCCATGAACTTTATATTCACTAAATTAGTATCTTCCTACGTAGAAATTTTACTCAAACTCCAGTTTCATCTATGAAAAACATCTTCAATTTTTCAGTTATAACCCTCCTAACTTTATCTCTATTTATAAGCTGTAAGGATGTACCGGACGGTAAGGAAAAGTCTAATACAGTAATCTCAATTTTATATAAAGAAAAATATCGTCCACAATTTCATTTTACCCCAGAAGCCAAATGGATGAACGATCCAAACGGAATGTATTATTACAAAGGTAAATACCACCTATTTTATCAATTTTATCCTGATAGTACCGTATGGGGACCTATGCACTGGGGGCATGCGGAGTCTAAAAACATGATTAATTGGGACCATTTACCCATTGCTCTGTACCCGGATTCCTTAGGGCTTATTTTTTCTGGAGGGGCTGTGGTGGATTTAAACAATACCTCAGGTTTCGGTACAAAAGAAAACCCTCCTATTGTAGCCACATTTACACATCATAACATGGCGGGGGAAAAAGCCCAAACCAACGATTTTCAGACGCAAAGCATTGCATATAGCCTAGATGAAGGTACAGAATGGACTAAATACGAGCAGAATCCGGTAATTCCGAATACAGAGAAAATTAAAGATTTCAGAGACCCAAAAGTCGTTTGGCATGAGAAATCCAAAAAATGGATTTTAGCATTAGCTGCCTATGATAAGGTTAAATTTTACTCTTCTCCAAACCTGAAAGATTGGAGTTTTATTTCTGACTTTGGTATTGAAGGAGATACTAGATTGTGGGAATGTCCAGATTTATTTCCTATCACAGTAGAGGGTTCAGATGAGGAAAAATGGGTCCTTATTGTTAGCATTCAAAAAGATGCTCCCAATGGTGGGACCGCTACTTCTTACTTTGTTGGCGACTTTAACGGGCAAGAATTTAATAGCGATGTTAAAAACCAAAAGTGGTTAGATTGGGGCACAGATAATTATGCATTTGTAACTTGGAACAACATACCTGAGAATGACGGTAGAATTCTAGGGATAGGCTGGATGTCTAATTGGCAATATGCTCAAGTTGTTCCCACGGAAAAATGGAGAAGCGCAATGACGCTTCCCAGAGAATTGAAATTGATTAAATCGAATTCCGACTATAATTTATTGAGCAATCCGGTAAAAGAAATACAGAAGTTAAGACAAGATTCCGTTTCTCTAGGTCAATTGAAAATAGAAGAGAAATATGCATTACAAGATTCTTTTTCACCTTCCCAATTTGAAATGATACTGAACGTTAATCTAAAGGAAACTACAGCCGATTCTTTTGGAATTGAGCTTAAAAATGCACTTGGCGAAAACCTGACCATTACTTTTGACAAAAGCGATAGCATGTTGTATGTGAATAGAACAAACTCTAGCAACAACAAGTTTTCTGAAGATTTTTTCAAAGAGAAACATTACGCTCCTTTAAATTTTGAAAATGATGAGTTGAAAATACAGCTCTTTGTTGATGCTTCTTCTCTTGAAATTTTCATCGATGATGGACAAATTAATTTTACGGATATTTTCTTCCCAACAGAAAAATTTGACCAGGTTTCATTATTTACCAAAGAAGGTATATTGAATATTAAAGACTCTAAAATTTACTCTCTTAAAAGCATTTTGAATAAAGACATAAATTGAGTTAAAGAACTCCTACTATTTTCTAGGCACTAATTCATTTAAACCTTATAATTTCTGTTAATTGATGAGTTTGCTATAATTCGTCAATTAATCGCAATAAAAAACATTTAATCAGGTAAATAATTTAGAAAAAATGTGAACTTTGTTCTATGCTATTGGAGATATGATATAAATGGAGATTGAATGTTTAGACATCAAGGCAAAAGCAGAACACTAAAACATAATTTACAGATTGCTACAGTTTTATCTTTTGTAGCCGGAATTGTAAACGTAACGGGGTTTTTATCTATTAAACAACTGACAACCAATGTCACCGGTCATTTTGCGCTCTTTATTTATGATTTAGCTAATATTGAATTCTGGAAAGGAACCATCTACTTCCTTTACCTTTTCTCTTTTCTTCTTGGCTCATTCTCATCTAGTTTTTTGATTGAAAAGTTTAGAGCAAATAAAAAGCTGAATGTTTTTGTTCTTCCTACAATAATTGAATGCCTGATTTTGGTATCTATAGCTTTACTAAGTAATGTTATGGAGCTACAGCACCCTGACGTTATTGCTTGTTTACTACTTTTTGCCATGGGACTTCAGAACTCCTATGTAACAAAAATTTCCAACGCAGTGGTTAGAACCACCCACTTAACAGGACTTTTTACTGATTTAGGCATAGAGCTTTCTCAGTTATTCTTTCCCAAATTACACCCGAACAGAGAGAAGTTAAAGTCCACTATTAAATTGCGTATCTATATTATTCTCTTCTTTTTTGGAGGAGGACTAATGGGCGGATTTCTCTATTCCAGAGCTGATTTAAAACTGAATACTCTTATTATAGCTGCTGTTATTCTTTTAACTAGCCTATTTTATGATGACGTTAGGTATCGTCTCATAAAAGTTAAAAGAAAGTATCATCAAAAAAAAGTGGAAAACATAAGCATGCATTTCGCAGGTGATTTAATAAGCCAAAAAGAATACGATGTTTTCTGAGTAACTTAATTGATTAGGTTTTAATAAAACTGAGCCGGTACAGTGTCTATCTTATTTGCCGATGTATTTGCCATAGCTCTTTTATATGCTTGTTCTGATGCTTTTTTTCTAAAATCTACAACTTTGTTTTACTTGTGATTCCCTTAATTAAGAAGTTGATACTTTTATTTAAATTTTCTGTAATTCAATATTTTTCTGCCTTTCTATATTTCTTTACTGATAATAAGGTTATTAGTATCGAGTAATATAGCCTCGTATTATGCCTAAAAACTCTTACCAAAATATTATTCGGTCGATAAATTTGGGTTTTTAACGATTAATTCAAGTTAAATTATAAAGTTTTGATTATTGCAACTATATTATTCCTTATTTTGAAAGATTTAACTTTTAAAAAATACCCTTATATTTAAAGTGAAAGAGATTCACCTTAAGTGACTAAAAATCAACTTGCATGAATTCAAAAACGGATGACACATTAAAAATTGTTTAATTAGGTTATGGTTATGCATCTTTGATTGCCTATCACAAGCTACTTAAAACAAACAATCACGAAGATATTCTGATACTGAGAAATGAGAATTCTATACCAATCTTTTCAATAAAATACGAAGATGCCCGTTTTAGTCCTTTACCAATTTTTCCAGTTGAGGAATCTGAACTTTATAATTCAGATTTATTTGATGGTGTTCCAAAACAAGAGCCTATTTCAGTCAGTTTTTCCGAACTGACTAATTTTAATTATAAAGATCACTCCATAGAGGAGGGCTCACTAGCATCATTCATGCTATCTAATCAAGGTATTGATCAGAGATTATGTCTTGGATTGAAACAATGGGGAGATTCAATGCTTTCTAAACCTTTCAGTCAAGTTCAGGATAAAATTAAAAGACACTACATATCAAAAAGCGGTAATACAAGAATAGGCTATGTAAACGGCAAATCAATTTTTAAGTATGCTATTAATAAGCTAAATCCTGAAGTATTAAATTACAGCAATATTCAGAAAATAGATATTGAGAAAAAAGAAGTTCATACCAATGATTACATCATTAAATATGAAAAATTAATTTCAACTATACCGTTTCATTATTTACTTGACCTTTGCGGATTAGAACATAAACACAATACTGATTTCGCCAGCGCATACTTTTACTTCTTTAAGTATAAAACCGGTTTCAAAGAAAACCAAGTTGTGTATGATTGTGATTTCAATTCTGATATTCTCCGTGTTTTTTCAATAAAAAATGATTTTCTACTCGCCCAATTAAGAAGTGATAAGCACGGTCAGATACCTGTTGAAAAAATAAGAAAAAGAGTTCAAGAATTGGCGCCCACTATAGAGGGGTTAGAATTTGCACAAGAACTTTTTGTGCCCATGTGCTACCCCTTAGAACTTATTACGGAACCTAGCACTCTTGAAAGTATTGATAGACTCAAAGAAAACGAAGTAGTTCCTTTTGGACGATTTGGTGAATGGGGATATTCCGATTTACATGAGCTAGATTGGTCTAACATCTTTTAGTCAAACGTAGTAAGCTTTCTTAAAAGGATATTGATTAAAGCTGAAATTAACTAGTTTTACACTTCACCTATCCATTTAAAAATAGAGTCTACAGAAACTCATATCGTTCCATCACTTTCATCTCCAATCCGACTTCAGGAATATGGTGTGGGGATTTTCATGACTGTACCTACCAAGTCTGCATTAAAGAAAGTTCTCAAAAAAAAATATGTAGAAGTAGACGGTGTAATTGCTACGACAGCCACCTATATAAGTGGTGGCGAAAACATTATATTATCAATCCCAAATGAAACGGACTCTAGCAAAAAGTTGATTTTTAACTTAAAAGTCATCTATGAGGACGAGTATCTTGCCCTAATTCACAAACCCGGGGGCATTCTCGTTAGCGGTAACAGCTTTAAAACTATGGCCGATGCTCTACCTCAAAACTTAAAACCCAGTGCACTTGCCGATTCCACAAAACCACAACCCGTACACCGTCTAGACTATGCTACAACGGGCGTGTTATTAACAGGAAAAACAGGGAGCGCTATTCGTAAGCTCAATCAACTTTTTGAGGATAAAAAAGTTCAAAAAGTATACTATGCGGTAACTATTGGAGAAATGCCTCCGCACGGAAAAATCACCTCTCCCATAGATAATAAGTTTGCCGAAAGTCATTTTGAGGTTGTCCAGTCCGTTGCTTCCAAAAAATACGGAACTCTGAATCTGGTAAAACTCGACCCGAAAACTGGAAGACGCCATCAGCTACGAAAACATCTAGCTTCCATAAGCAACCCTATTCTTGGGGATCAAACCTATGGTAAAGAAGGTTTCATTTTAATGGGAAAAGGACTTTACCTTCATGCCTATTCCCTAGAATTCATCCACCCTTTTACAGAAGAGAAAATCAGTATAACAGATGATTTACCCGAACGGTTTACTAAAATATTCGGTACGCTTTAGATTGGATTTGAATACGAATCAAGCAAAAATCTCCCAATCTTTAAAAACAGGCTCATAGCCTTGTTTCTTTATCATTTCCCGGATTTCCGCAGTAGAGCGTTCATCGGAAATTTCAAATTGCTCCAAAGATTCCGGTTCTGCGGTATAACCTCCCGGATTGGTTTTAGACTCCGCACTGATGGATGTTATTCCCAATTTTATGATGTTGTTACGGAATGTTTCACTTTCCCGTGTAGACATGGATAGCTCAACATCTTCATCTAGCAATCGGTATGCACAAATTAACTGAACCAAATCCGCATCCGTCATTTCAACTTTGGGTTGCACATCGCCTTGATGTGGTCTCAACCTTGGAAATGAAATACTGTACTTCGTTTTCCAATAGGTCTTTTGCAAGTATCTTAAATGTAATGCCGTATAAAAACTATCTACACGCCAGTCTTCCAAGCCAAACAGAGCGCCCAAGCCTATTTTATGAATACCAGCTTTTCCCAAACGGTCCGGGGTATCCAATCGGTAATTGAAATTCGATTTTTTCCCTTTTGGGTGATGCACCTTGTAAGTAGCCTCATGATACGTTTCTTGATATACCAGAACGGCATACAGTCCAGCCTCCATCAATTCCTCATACTCCTCTTGATCCATAGGTTGGACCTCCATACTGATATTCGAGAAATTTTCTTTTATCAACTCAATAGCATGTTTGATATATGCCACTCCAACTTTTCTGTTGGCTTCACCCGTTACCAATAAAATATGGTCATAACCCAAATCCTTTATATGCGCTACTTCTTTTAAAATCTCCGCATCGCTCAAGGTTTTACGAGGAATTTTATTGGTCATACTAAACCCGCAATACGTACAAATATTCTGGCATTCGTTAGACAAATACATGGGCAAATACATCTGTATGGTGTTCCCAAAACGCTTCTTGGTCAACTCATGACTCCGTTGTGCCATTTCTTCAAGGAAAGGCTTGGCAGCCAGGGAAATCAGTATTTTAAAATCATCTAGCGAAATTTTATCTTTCTTTAGAACTGCTGCTACTTCTGCTTCGGTAACAGCATAAATTTCCTGCTCAAGCGTATTCCAATCATGTGCATCAAATATTTTTCTAAAGGACATAAAATCTGTTTTAATTCAAGAATGAAGTAAGTGGACTACTAGCTTCAGCTACTTCTTTCATAGGAGCCAATTTTGCTCTGTATGCCATCCGACCCGCTTCCACAGCCATTTTAAAGGCAATTGCCATTTCCACCGGACTTTGAGACACTGCTATGGCCGTATTCACCAAAACAGCATCAGCTCCAAGTTCCATGGCATATGCCGCATGAGATGGTGCTCCAATACCTGCATCTACAATTACCGGAACGTTGCTTTGTTCAATAATAATCTTAAGAAAATCGTCGGTTTTAATTCCTTTGTTACTGCCAATAGGCGCACCCAAAGGCATTACACATTGTACACCCACATCTTCCAATCGCTTGCACAAAACAGGATCGGCATGGATATAGGGCATCACTACAAAGCCCAATTTCACTAATTCTTCGGCCGCTTTTAAAGTTTCTATAGGGTCTGGTAAAAGATACCTTGGGTCTGGGTGAATTTCCAATTTCATCCAATTGGTTTCTAAAGCCTCACGTGCCAATTGTGCTGCGAAAACAGCTTCCTTAGCAGTTCTCACCCCAGAAGTATTTGGTAATAAGTTGATATGTTCAGCATTCAGGCTCTTGAGCATATCATCAGACTTATTTTCTACCTCTACCCTTTTGAGCGCAACGGTAACCAATTCACTTTCCGAAGCCAGAATAGCTTCCCTCATTTTTTCCGAACTGGAAAACTTGCCCGTACCGGTAAATAACCTTGAGGTAAAGGTTTTATCTGCTATTTGAAGTGCATCTGTCATATCTAAAAATTTGTTTCCCTGTCCCAAGGTTGTTCGTTGGTAGAAGACGCTTTCAAGAGTTTATGAAACGCATTTATTTTATTAAAATCCTTAGTTATTTCACCTGATGCTGCAATTCCGTAAACACCTGTTTTTAAAATTTCCGGCACATCATCTATGGTAATTCCGCCAATGGCGATAATGGGCATATCTGATTTTAACTCCTCGACAATGCCTTGATAGCCTATAAGTGGAATAACTGGACTCAAATTTTCTTTTGTAGTAGTAAACCGAAAAGGGCCTAAACCAATATAGTTTACTCCTTTTTTTACTAAAGCCAAGCAGTCATCCAACGTATTTGCCGTACCTCCAATGATATAGTATTCGCCCAAAAATTTGCGGGCAACTGCTGGGTCGGCATCGGTTTTACCCAGGTGCACACCATCTGCCTTTACTTCTTTCGCAATTTGATAATGGTCATTGATTATTAAACGCGTCTGAAAATGTGCGGTAATCTCCCTTGCCTTTTCGGCAGTCTTTAACACCACACTTTTCTTTACATTTTTTAAACGTAATTGTACCAATTCAGCTCCTGAAGTACAGGCTTTCTGAATGTTTTCTAAATGCTCTTCAGGTGTTTTTCCTTGAGAGATATAATGTAGTTTTGGTATAATCATAATCATATGTTTCTATAAAATTCTTGCATCGCCATAAAATCATCTATAGGCGTCTTACTATTCCAGATTCCTCCTAAAACTCCTACGCCTTGAAATCCTAATTTTTGAATTTCAGACAAGTTGTTTTTGGTTACACCACCCATACCAATTATTCTTTTATCAATATGGTTTACATTAAATCCCCTACCCTCATATCCTTTCTTTGAAATGGATGAAAATACCGGACTCAACAAATGGTAATCGAATTCAAAATCGCAAGCTTCTAACTCCTCTGGTTCATGAAAAGAAGAGCTAATGGTTTTTCCATACATACTAAGGTTTAAAAAATACTGACCTGGATTGTCAATATTATCCCGCCTTTTCTGTTCCTGAAAATGAATACCTTTTAAATTAAAGGTGTTTACCAGCTCATGATGATGGTGCACCACTATCTTATTATGATACTTCTCTTCTATTAAATCTAAATAATCGCAATATTGTTGGTAATCTTTATTAGGTTTCCTCAAATGATAATATTCCAACCCTTCCTCAAACAGGCGATTAAGTATGTCTATTTCATTTATTACATCTTCTTCTGGTGCTATTAATACAATCATACTTTAAATCTATTTTTCGATATTTAGCCCTGATTTTAGTAACATCTTTTTTAGTTACTTTTTGTAAAGCTAAAAAAGATAACATGTAAAGCAGGTTTCCACCTCCTAATTATAGAAAATGATAGAAGTAAGATTATCTAACAACCTAAACTACAAATAGACTTCTGAACCTTTATCTTTAAATTCTTTCGACTTTTCATCCATTCCTTTTTGAATGACTTCATTGTCTACGATATCATTAGCAGCTGCAAAATCACGTACTTCCTGAGATATTTTCATTGAGCAGAATTTAGGTCCGCACATAGAACAGAAATGTGCAATCTTGGCACCATCTGCAGGTAAGGTCTCATCATGATACTCACGAGCCAATTCCGGGTCTAGACCAAGGTTAAACTGATCTTCCCAACGGAATTCAAATCGGGCTTTACTCAATGCGTTATCCCTATGCTGTGCACCTGGATGTCCTTTTGCCAAATCCGCTGCATGAGCCGCCAATTTATAGGTAACTACTCCAGTTCGTACATCATCTTTATTAGGTAAACCCAAATGCTCTTTAGGGGTTACATAACACAACATAGCACAACCAAACCAACCAATCATAGCCGCTCCAATACCCGAAGTAATATGATCATACCCCGGAGCAATATCCGTAGTTAAGGGGCCTAAAGTGTAAAATGGAGCTTCGTCACAAACCTCAATTTGTCGTTCCATATTCTCCTTGATCATGTGCATGGGCACGTGACCTGGACCTTCTATAAAACATTGTACTTCATGCTTTCTAGCAATTTTTGTCAATTCACCCAACGTTTCCAATTCCGCAAACTGGGCTTCGTCATTGGCATCCGCAACCGAACCTGGCCGTAGACCATCTCCTAATGAAAAAGCAACATCGTACTGCTTTAGAATCTCGCAAATATCTTCAAAATGAGTATACAAAAAGCTTTCCTTATGATGCGCCAAACACCACTTTGCCATAATAGAACCACCACGGGAAACTATACCTGTAACGCGTTTGGCCGTCATAGGCACATAACGTAACAGAACGCCTGCATGAATGGTGAAATAGTCCACACCCTGCTCGGCTTGCTCAATTAAAGTATCTCTAAAAATTTCCCAAGTAAGGTCTTCGGCAACTCCGTTTACCTTCTCTAAAGCCTGATAAATTGGTACAGTTCCTACTGGAACCGGAGAGTTACGAATAATCCATTCTCGTGTTTCGTGAATGTTTTGACCGGTTGAAAGATCCATGATATTATCAGCTCCCCAACGGCAAGCCCAAACTGCCTTTTCTACTTCTTCCTCAATAGAAGATGTGGTAGCCGAATTACCGATATTCGCATTGATTTTCACTAAGAAATTACGACCCAAAATCATGGGTTCCGCTTCTGGATGATTAATGTTAGATGGAATTACCGCACGCCCACGAGCCACTTCTTCACGCACAAATTCCGGTGTAATTTTATCTGGAATAGCTGCGCCAAAATGCTCCCCTTTGTGCTGCTTTGTAATCTCCGTCATTTCATCTATTCGTTGATTTTCACGAATGGCGATGTATTCCATTTCAGGAGTAATTATGCCCTGTTTGGCATAATGCAATTGGGTAACGTTCTTCCCTTTTTTAGCACGTAACGGCTTTTTTAAAAGTGAAAAACGCATATGATCCAAACTGCTATCATTTAAACGTTCATTACAATATTCCGAAGAAAAACTATCTAGCTGCTCTACGTCTCCTCGCCCTATAATCCACTGCTCTTTTATTCTTTCAATTCCGCTATGGACATCTATCTTCTTTTCTGGATCTGTATATGGACCCGAAGTGTCATAAACCGTAACGGATTCATTTGGTTTCAATTTTCCGGTTAAAGAATCTTTAGTATCACTCAACTCAATTTCCCGCATGGCCACCTTAAGCTCTGGGTGAATTTTTCCGCTAACATAGATTTTTTTTGAATTCGGAAACGGTTGTCTCGTAATATGATTTTGTTTGGGTGCAGTGTCTTTACTTTTCATTTTTTTGTGGCTAGGAGCTATAAGCTAATTGCTTTGGCTCGTTATTTATAGTTTTCTATATTCAATTGATTTTTCGCTTTGCGCTAAAACTGTATTCCAATTATCCGCCTTGAGCGGCCTGAATGACCAATACTTGATCCTGGTCTTTCAACTCTTGAGTTTGCCAATTATGCCTTGAAACAACTTGCTCGTTTATCGCTACGGCTACACCATTTACAGAAGAATCAATTTGTTTTAAAAATTGATAAATGGTGGTATTAGAGTTGACCTCTAACCGCTTTTGGTTCATGTGAATAGTTATCATACAGTATAAATTTTATGCTGCAAGAATAGAAGTCTAGAAAATATCTTTGAAAAGAAAACACTCCTAAAGAAAACGCGGAGTATTTTAATGAAAAGGCTGTAAACACCCATTGCGAGGTGTTATTCAACTTTTCCCTTCGGCGGTACTAACCGCATCAGGTTCAAAGGGTATGTCTCAGTTCCTTATTTCGGAACACCCCTAAAGCTTACCCTACAAATGTATAGAATGAAACCGTTATAAAAATGAAAAAACTGAAGAAGTTTGTTTTTTAGGAGTTATGTCAATAAACTAAAAATGTGACTATCTCCATTCTATCCTTACCTGAGAGTGATTTTATGACACAAAAAAAAGGGAAGGAGCATTGCTCCTTCCCTTTCCTACATTAAAATTATTTATTGGTTCGTTCAGCTCTATTTCACCACGATGAATTCCGAACGTCTGTTCATCTGATGCTGCTCCTTGGTACATGGTACCCCGTTGCTACAATCGTTCGTCAGCTGCGTTTCGCCAAAGCCTTCAAAAGAGATGCGGCCTTCATCGATTCCCTGTTCCACCAAGTACGCCGCCGTGGACTTTGCCCTGTTCGCCGACAAGCGTAGGTTATAGTTGTCGTTGGCCCTTGAATCCGTATGCGAACCTACCTGTATCTTCACATTGGGATATTCGTTAAGATACGCCAGTACCTTGTTCAGGCTGATCCTGGCATCCTCACGGATAAAGTGCTTGTCGAAATCAAAGTATATCGGTTCGATGTTCAGGTACTTCGCCAGATCCGTACCGATAGGTGCCGACTTGTCCGTCTGTGCCAATACCACTTCTATGCCCGTGGCGTCCTTCGCGTTGACCGTGGCGAATATCTTGTCGCCCTCGTCGTAGTCCGTTTTCGTGGCCACCACTTTGTAGTTCCCGTCCTCACAGTTCCCTTCCATGGCGAACGCACCGTTGGCGTCCGTTTCCGAACTCGCTATCAGGTTCTTCTTCGTGTCGTACACCTTGATGGTCGCGTTGGCCAACAAGGCCCCCGTTTTCTTGTCCTTCACCACCCCGGTGATGTTCGTATGGCAGGTAAAGTCCAATGGTTCCTTTTCCACAAAACTATAGATATCGTCGTTCCCTTGCCCTCCTTTTCGGTTAGAGGCGAAATAGCCTTTTTTAGTCTCTTCGTTCACGATATATGAAAAATCGTCCTCTTCCCCGTTCAAAGGTCTTCCTACGTTAAGTACCTTACCGCTGTCGTTCTTCAGGTCCGTTCCGAACACATCGAGACCTCCCAGTCCGGGATGTCCGTCAGACGAGAAATATAATATGTCCGATGCCGTTACGAACGGAAAGGTCTCCCTCGCCTCCGTATTGATCTGTGGTCCTAGGTTCTGGGGTGCACCGAAAGTACCGTCCTTGTTTATCTCTACAGAAAAGATATCCGACTCCCCTGCCGTTCCCGGCATATCCGAGGCAAAATATAGTTTTGTCTCATCGTTGTTCAAGGTAGGGTGTGCCACCGAGTAGCTGTCCCCGTTAAAGGGAAGTTCTACGATATTGCCCCACTCTTCATCTATCAGGTCGGCCCTGTATATCTTTAGCCTGCTTATCCCTTCCTCGTCCCTGGAGAACTTTCCGTTGTTGGAGTTGTTCCTCGTGAAGTACATCGTCTGCCCGTCCTTGGTAAAGGCCGTGGAGGATTCATGGGTCTTCTTGTTCAGTTTCCGGTCCAGCTTGTCCAGTGCCGTGAAATTGCCCTGGTCGTCGCCGGTAGCCTTGTACAGGTTCAAAAAGGCGCCGTTGTTCCATCTGTGGATGTTCTTGGATACCAGTCCGCTGTCCCTTGCCGTGGAAAAGACCAGGTCCTTCCCGTAGAAAGAGGGCGCGAAATCCGATACCTTGGAGTTCAGTCCCAGGTTCTTCAGTTCGTGCCTCCCCGAGCGTTCCTCGATCTGTTCCAGGTAGTCCTCGTTGTTGCCGAAGGCCAGGGCGCGCTGGTCGTTGGACCTGGCCGTCTTGAACTTGTTCATCCAAACGTCAGATGCATCGTATTTTTCCAACGATTTTAACGTCTGGGCGTAGCGGTACATGTATTCCGGGTCGATATCCGTTATCCCCAACTGGAACAGTTGCCCGTACCAATTGGACGCCTCTTGGTAGTTCGCGTTCAAATAGTTCGCATTACCAAGATTCTTGAAGATCTCCTCTTCCGTATACCCGTCCTCTACCAGGTCCTCATAGGACTGTATCGCCGAGGCATAGGAATAGTTCGTGAACTTCGTATCCGCTTTTCGTATCTTTTTCTCCTGTGCCTGTGAGGCCATGGCCATCAATGCCAGACCGCAGAATATATATCTTGTTTTTTTCATGTCTTGTCTGCTTGTTGGTTAGAAGAATCTTGGGGTGATCACGCGTTTGTAACGGTTAAGGAACTCATATCTTAGAAAGATCTCGAAAGAACCGTCGTTGAACCTCGTGGCACCTAGATCGGTGATCTCCCTATCGTACGCGACGCCTACCATGAACTGGTCCGTGATCTGGAACCCGAAAAGTGCGCTCAGAGCGGCGTCCCAACGGTAGGCCAGACCTAAGGAGAACTTATCGTTATACAGGAAATTGGCGCTTACGTCTATCTGCAACGGTGCACCCCTTACCGCCTTTACAAGGCCCGCAGGTTTGAACTTCCACCTATCGTTTACTTCGAATACGTATCCCGTGATGAAATAGAAGTTCATGCGCTCTTCCGCCAAAAAGGAACTGCTGTTCGTATTGGAACCGTCAAAATGTTCCGTCTGTAAAAAGTTCGGTACCGATAGGCCCGCATAGAAATGGTCCGTGTGGTAATAGACCCCCGCACCGATATTGGGCGAGAACTTGTTGTCTATGTTAGGCAAATTGCTCTCCGCTCCGTAGTTCCTCAGCTTAGAGAAATCAACGTTCAAAAGATGGCCACCGGCCTTTAGACCGAAGGACAGCTTGCCTTCGTCAGACGTCTTTACCGTATAGGAAAAGGCCGCGTCCACGTACGTGTCCTGGTTCGTGCCGTTACCGATCTCATCGTTGACCACCGACAGCCCCAGGCCTACACGCTTGGAGACCGGCGTATGGAAATTGAGCGTCTGCGTCGTGGGCGCGCCGTCAAGCCCCACCCACTGAGAACGGTGCAGCGCAGCGATACTGAACACCCCACGGGAACCCGCATAAGCTGGGTTCACAGAGATCGTGTTGTACATGTACTGCGTATATTGCGCGTCTTGCTGGCCGAAGACAGAGACGAGCCCCGCAAACATCGATACGACTGTTATGATTACTTTTTTCATGGTTATTTGGTTTTTTGGGAAACGTTTTTTTATCTGTTGATGTATAAGTAGCCTGCCTTGTTTAGGTTATCTCCTTTGTTCTCATATTTGATCACATAGAAGTATACACCAACCGGTAGTTTCGAATCTGTTTGAATAGTAACTCTTCCGTTAGAAACTCCTCTAAAGGTGTTCGTAACATTATCGTAACCGTTCATTTCATAAACTATGATACCCCAACGGTTATAAATCTGAACCGTGTTATTAGGGTAAGACTCAATATTATCTATTAAGAACTCATCGTTTGTACCGTCTCCATCTGGAGTAATGACTTCGTTGATAACAGAAATACCTGTCTCTACCAATTCTGGGTCACAACCAGCTTCTAACGTTGGTACACCGTTCAATGAATCACAAGGATTAAGAGGATCTGTTCCGTCTTCTATTTCCTGTCCGTCTAGAATAGTATCGCCATCAGTATCTGCAACATCTGGATCAGTACCTATAGCCTCTTCTTGAGAAGTGGTTAAACCATCTTCATCACAATCAGAGATTAAATAATCACCACCTTGTTCTAAGGTTATGCTACGCTCAACGTAATCACAAGGATCTTCTGGGTTGGTATCATCATCAATCTCTTGACCATTAATTACACCATCACCATCACAATCAGCAACTAAGTAATCACCTGAGAAAGCCAAAGTAACATTCTCTATTACGTAATCACATGGGTCATTCTTATCCGTACCGTCTGCGTCTTCTTGGGTATCTAGAACTCCATCACCATCACTATCCCCTATTTCCCTAAAGTCTACTTCTGGCGTTGTAGTATCGTCTTCGTTATCCGTACCATCTGCACCTGTATCTAAATCATTGTTTACATCTAAACCTGGTGTGTCATCAAAACCATCATCCAATCCATCTGCATCAGAATCAACACCTGTGAAGGTTCCTTGGCCAGCTTCTTCAATATCCAAGATACCATCATCTTCAGAATCAAGATCCAAGTAATCCGGGGTTCCGTCGCCGTCCGTATCTTCTGGCACCAATCCACCTGGATAGTTGGTATCCAAACCTGCTTCATCAAAGGTATTGGCAGGTACGACATACGCCAAGGTAGGCTGCGCCTCTACGTTATCCGGAATACCATCATCATCCGCATCAATATCCAAGAAGTCAGCTTCACCGGTACCATCTGTATTTGGTGGAGTGGTTCCTTCCGAACTATCGGCTTGACCGTTATCATCCATATCGGCAAAGCCGGTATCATTATTATCGATTACGCCATCATTGTTCGTATCAAGGTCGCCGTTGCCAGCTTCCACCACATCTACGATACCATCATTATCCGCATCGATATCAAAGTGGTTAGGGATTCCATCACCATCAAAATCGAACGCTGGTTCCGTTGTTCCGTTTACATCTCCGATTGCAGGATTGCTCGGATCATCATCCGAATGGTTAGGAACACCATCGTTATCATCATCGGCACTTGGGTCAATCCCGCCGGCCTCTACTACATCGGCAATACCATCATTGTCATCATCCAAGTCTACCGTGTCCGGAATACCATCGCGATCAAAATCTAAGATATCCCTAAAATCTACTTGCGTTAGATCCGCATCATCTTCGTTATCCGTGCCAATGGCACCTGCATCCAAATCATTATTTACATCATTGCCCGGAGTATCGTCATAGGCATCGTTAAGGCCATCTCCGTCAGCATCTGCCAATGGATCGGTCATTGTACCTTGACCCGCTTCCAGAGCATCAGACACTCCATCGGCATCCGAATCGGAATCGATATAATCAGGAATACCATCCATATCCGTATCTGCTGGTACTATACCACTTGGATAATTCGTATCCAATCCGGTCGCATCAAAAGCATCTGCTGGAACTATGTACACATCGGTGGGCTGTGCTTCCACATTATCCGGAATACCATCATCGTCCGCATCAATATCCAAGAAGTTAGCTTCACCGGTACCATCTGTATTTGGTGGAGTGGTTCCTTCCGAACTATCGGCTTGACCGTTATCGTCCGTATCGGCAAAGCCGGTATCATTATTATCGATTACACCATCATTGTTCGTATCAAGGTCACCGTTACCTGCTTCTACCACATCTACGATACCATCATTATCCGCATCGATATCAAAGTGGTTCGGGATTCCGTCACCATCAAAATCGAACGCTGGTTCCGTTATTCCGTTTACATCTCCAACCAATGGATCGTTAGGATCATCATCTGAATGGTTAGGCACACCATCGTTATCATCATCGGCACTTGGATCGATTCCGTTGGCTTCGTCCAAATCCGAAATTCCATCATTATCATCATCCAAGTCTACCGTGTCCGGAATACCGTCTTGGTCCGTATCTAACATTGACCTAAAATCAACCTCGGCCATATCTGCATCGTCTTCGTTATCCGTGCCGTCTGCTCCAGTATCCAAGTCATTATTTACATCTAAACCAGGAGTATCATCAAAAGCATCATTAAGTCCGTCTGCGTCAGCATCTGCCAATGGATCCGCTATTGTACCCTGACCTGCTTCCAATACGTCGTCAATACCATCAGCATCTGAATCCAAGTCTAGATAATCAGGCGTGCCATCATTATCCGTATCCTCTGGTACTAGACCTCCTGGGTAATTGGTATCCAAACCTGTTAAGTCAAACACATCTGCAGGAACTATATAAGCTGCTGTTGGTTGTGCCTCTACGTTATCCGGAATACCATCATCGTCCGCATCAATATCCAAGAAGTCAGCTTCACCGGTACCATCTGTATTTGGTGGAGTGGTTCCTTCCGAACTATCGGCTTGACCGTTATCGTCCGCATCGGCAAAGCCAGTATCATTATTATCGATTACGCCATCATTGTTCGTATCAAGGTCACCGTTACCAGCTTCTACCACATCTACGATACCATCATTATCGGCATCGATATCAAAGTGGTTCGGGATTCCGTCACCATCAAAATCGAACGCTGGTTCCGTTGTTCCGTTTACATCTCCGATTGCAGGATCGCTCGGGTCATCATCTGAATGGTTAGGAACACCATCGTTGTCATCGTCGGCACTTGGGTCGATTCCATTGGCTTCATCCAAATCCGAAATTCCGTCATTATCATCATCCAAGTCTACCGTGTCCGGAATACCGTCTTGGTCAAAATCCAATATTGATCTGAAGTCAACCTCGGCCATGTCTGCATCATCCACATTATCCGTGCCGTCCGCACCAGTATCCAAGTCATTGTTTACATCGTTGCCCGGAGTATCGTCATAAGCATCGTTAAGTCCGTCTCCATCAGCATCTGCTAAAGGATCTGTTAACGTACCTTGACCAGCTTCTAACATATCAGATATACCATCATCCTCAGAATCCAAGTCTAAATAATCTGGCGTTAAATCACCATCTGTATCTTCAGGAACTAAGCCTGTTGGATAGTTGGTATCTACACCGTCTCTGTTGAAAGCATCCGCAGGAACTATATAACCTGTTGTAGCTTGTGCTTCTACATTGTCTGGAATACCATCATCATCTGCATCTATATCCAAGAAGTTTGGATTACCTGCAGCGTCTGTATTTGGTAACGGTAATGGATTTGCTGCTGTATCATCATCAATACCATCATCATTAGCATCTGTAAAGCCATCAACACGACCGTCATTATCCGTATCGGTTCCACCAGCTTCAACAATATCAAGAATACCATCATTATCAGAATCTAGATCGAATGGATTTGGTATACCGTCACCATCAAAATCACATGATTGAGTTAATGTAATACCATCAATTCCAAAATCGTTACCGATACCTCCTCCTGTGTTATTATCAATAGCGAAAGTCATATTTGTATCCGTAGCCACGAAGACTAAAGAAACTTCTTTCCATTCACCATCGTTAGGAATATCTCCCGAATCAAACTGATCTACCACAGTACCTCCACTGTTAAGCACTATCATTGAAACATTTGGTGCAATAGGCGTGTTGCCTAAGAATTGTTCCGTACCGTTATCTGCATATCCAGGATTGAACAAGTTGATAATTGCCGTTTTAAACTCATAGGTTTCCCCTACTGTTAAACCTGTTATGGTTTGTTCGTAGAAACGACCTGCTGTACCATCTGCGTTGAAAAGAGCAAAGTACCCTATCTCTCCAGGAGCATCAGTTGTATAGTCTTCTATATCTAACCAGAAGTTAGGAATAGGCTCTCCTGCTACATATGAAAGACCCACTGAGTTTGTTACCAATGCATAGTTACCATCTGATGGCCTAGGCGCATCATTACCATATGTGGTAGTAATACTAGCTGGCATTGGTTTGGTATACGTATTATAATTATCTGGGTTACCAGCACCGTCACCAGCACCATTAAAATAGGTGTCGTTAGCAATATCTGCTACGCCAAAGTCTCCATCAGGAATTAATGATATACTTCCCATACCACTACACTCTTCCAAATCTGGAATACCATCATTATCATCATCAAGGTCAACGATATCCATAATACCATCTTGGTCACGATCTAGTATAGATCTAAAATCAACCTCAGCAGTATCAACATCATCTTCATTATCCGTAGTGATGGCACCTGTGTCCAAATCATTGTTCACATCATTACCAGGAGTATCATCAAAGGCATCATTCAACCCATCTCCGTCAGCATCTGCCAAAGGATTTGTAATTGCGCCTTGACCAGCTTCCACTACATCTGTAGTACCGTCACTGTCAGAATCAAAATCTATATAATCTGGAGTTAAATCACCATCTGTATCTTCGGGTCGTAAACCGTTAGGGTAATTTGTGTCTACTCCATCTCTATTGAAAGCATCCGCAGGAACAACATAAGCTGCTGTAGGTTGTGCTTCTACATTATCTGGAATACCGTCATCATCTGCATCTATATCTAAGAAATCTGCATTACCGGTAGTATCTGTAGTTAAAGGTATTGTACCTTCTGAACTATCTGCTTGACCATCGTTATTGGCATCTATAAAACCAGTATCAACGCTGTCAATAACACCATCATTATTTATATCCAAAGCATCGTTTCCGGCTTCGTATACATCAAAGATTCCGTCATTATCCGCATCTATATCAAAATGGTTAGGAACACCGTCACCATCAAAATCAAAAGCTGGCTCTACAATTCCGTTTACATCACCAACAAGTGGATCAGCAGGATCGTCATCTAAATAGTTTACGATACCATCGCCATCATCATCGGCACTTGGATCAACTCCGTTGGACTCATCTAAATCAGAAATACCATCATTGTCATCATCTAGATCAACAATATCCATGATACCATCTTGGTCACGATCTAAAATAGATCTGAAATCAACCTCAGCAGTATCTAAATCATCTTCGTTATCCGTAGTGATTGCACCTGTATCCAAATCATTGTTTACATCAGTACCCGGTGTATCTTCAAACGCATCGTTTAAACCATCTGCATCTGCATCCGCTAAAGGATCAGTGATTGCACCTTGCCCTGCTTCCACTACATCTGGCGTACCATCATCATCAGAATCTGGATCCAAGTAATCAGGAATTAAATCACCGTCTGTATCTTCTGGCGTTATACCACCTACATATTGGGTGTCTAAACCTTCAGCGTCAAAAGCATCATCTGGAGCTACATAAGCTGCCGTTGGTTGTGCTTCTACATTATCTGGAATACCATCATCATCTGCATCAATATCTATGTAGTTTGCACCACCAGTAGTATCTGTGTTTAATGGCGCAGTACCTTCTGTGGCATCTGCTTGACCATTATCATTTGCATCTAAGAATACATCATCAGTACTGTCAATGGCACCATCGTTATTAGTGTCTAAAGCACCTGTTCCATTTTCAACTACATCTAGAATACCATCATTATCTGCATCTATATCTAAATGGTTTGGATTTGCATCACCGTCAAAATTATCTATTGGTAAAGCTGTACCAGGACCATCTGTAGCCGTTGGAGTTGTATTATCATCTGTATCTGCAATATCTGAAAGTCCGTCACCATCTGCATCGGCAATTGGACCTGTTCCAATAACACCATCGTTATCAGGGTCTGAACCACCAGCTTCCGTTACATCTGGAATACCATCATTATCAGAATCAGTATCTATTCTATCATCAAATCCGTCACCATCAGTATCAGGATTCTCTAAAGGCATACCAGGAGTTGTTGCATCTGCAGGGTCTACACTATCAGCCAAACCGTCACGGTCTGTATCTGTAGCGAAAGTATCTATAACACCATCATTATCCGCATCTGGACCACCAGCTTCTGTTACATCTGGAATACCATCATTGTCTGAATCTAAATCTATTCTATCTTCGATACCATCACCATCTGAATCTTCATCTGGTAAAGGAGTTGTTGCAATTTCATCTGCAAGACCATCATTATTAGTATCTGTCATAGAAGTTGGATCACCAGCAATTGGGTAGTCTATATGACCATCACCATCTATATCCGTACCACCAGCTTCAATAGAATCTGGAATACCATCGTTATCAGAATCCAAATCAATACTATCTGGAATACCGTCTCCGTCTGTATCTCCTGTTTCATCAACATCTAAGATTCCGTCATTATCATCATCAATATCAACCGTATCCATGATACCATCATTATCAGAATCTAATATGGATCTAAAATCAACCTCTGCAGTGTCTAAATCATCTACATTGTCTGTAGCAATTGCACCTGTATCTAGGTCATTATTTACGTCATAACCAGCAGTTGTATCATCAAAAGCATCATTTAAGCCATCTCCATCAGCATCAGCTATAGGATCTACCATTGTACCTTGACCTGCTTCCTCAACATCACTAACACCATCGGCATCAGAATCCGCATCTAAATAATCAGGAATTAAATCATTGTCCGTATCCACAGGGTTTAAACCTACAGGATAATTGGTATCTAATCCGTTAGCAGCTTCAGCATCTGCAGGAGCAATATAGCCCGCTGTAGTCTGCGCTTCTACGTTATCTGGAATACCATCATCATCTGCATCTATATCTAAGTAATCTGGACCACCTGTGGTATCTGAGTTAGGAATTGGAAGCGGAGAAGCAGCTGTAGCATCATCCCAACCATCTGTTGTAGCAGTATCATCAAAACCATCTACTATACCATCACCATTAACATCTAGTCCACCAGCTTCTGTAGTATCTGTAATACCATCATTATCTGAATCTATGTCTAAGTGATTTGGAACACTATCTCCATCGAAATTATCGATTGGTAAAGGTGTACCTGGACCATCTCCTAAGGCAGGATCTGTATTGTCATCTGGATCTACAATATCTGAAAGTCCGTCACCATCTGTATCTGCAATTGGACCTGTTCCAATTCTACCATCGTTGTCTGGATCTACACCACCAGCTTCAATAACATCTGGAATACCATCGTTTTCAGAATCTAAATCTAACCTATCATCTAAACCGTCATTATCCGTATCCGGATTTGGAATTGGCGTACCAGGAGTAGCAGGACCAACTGGGTCAACGCTATCAGCAAGACCATCATTATCCGTATCGGTCATGAAAGTGTCAATAATACCATCACCGTCACCATCCATACCACCAGCTTCAGTAGTATCTGTAATTCCGTCGTTATCAGAATCTAAATCTAATCGGTCTAAAATTCCGTCGTTATCAGAATCTTCATCTGGTAAAGGAGTAGTATCTACGCTATCGGCAACACCGTTACCATCTGCATCAACAAAACCATCTACAGCACCATCGCCATCAGCATCTATGCCGCCAGCTTCTAAAGTATCTGTGATACCATCGTTATCTGCATCTAAATCTAAATAATCTGGATTACCGTCACCATCTGTATCAATAGGATCAATACCATCTGTATCTGCACCAACTGCAGGTATACCTGTTAATGGGTCTATAGCACCTGGTGTATTAAAGCCGCTTGTAGTTTGTGCTTCGACCGTATCTAAAATACCGTCATTATCACTATCTAAATCGTAAGCATTAATTATGCCGTCGCCATCAAAATCTCCACTAGCATCAGTAGTACCATCTCCATCTGTATCAAAAACATTTGAAGTTGAATTAATTTGTACACAACCATTCTGTGGTGTACAAGGTGCACTACCTTCTGGACCATCTGTAGTATCATTATCCACTACATCTGCAAGACCGTCATTATCAATATCCGTAAGGATATCTATAACTCCGTCTCCGTCTGCATCTATATTTCCTGAGCCTACCTCAACAATATCGGTAATACCGTCATTATCAGAATCTAGGTCTAAGTGGTTAGGAACACCGTCGCCATCTGTATCAAAATTGATACATACTCCGTTAGCATTCAATCCTCCACAAGTTGGGAAATCTGTATCATAATAATTAGGAGTACCATCACCATCTAAATCTCCATCTGGATCAGGTAAGCCCATTGTTGCACAATCCCATCCTTCTACGCCATCAAAATTAGCTGCACAGAAATCTGGATCTTCATAATCTAGAGTACCGTCACCATCTGCATCGCCATTATAAACTTCAATAGCATCTGGGATACCGTCATTATCATTGTCTAAATCTAAAGGAGCACCAGAAACTACAGGTACTTCTATTAGAATAGCCTCACACTGGCAGTTTGTGCTAGAAGGCAAAAACTCAACAATATAATTGGTATTGGAACAAGCCGCTCCAGCAGTAGTGAACACAACTTCTTCTGTAACACTAGTACCATTTGGAATTGTAGCGGCTACCGTACCTGTTGCAAGAGCTGCTCCGGTAATATCACCATTTACATCTGCACAATATACACTGTAAGCATAATCTGCACCTGCATCTACAGTACTTGTGTTTTCTATATCAACAGATAAGTGGTATTCATAATTATTACTTGTATCTACCGTAAAGAAGCTATCATTTGCCGTACCATTTAAAATAGGCTTTTCTAGAGGCATTATCTCGTAAGACGAGCCTGTAGCTACTTGAAAATCTGCACAATTGGTAGAGGTGCAAGTTACTCCTGTAACCTCTACATAGTTTACTATCTGCACTTCTGCCTCATCATCACAAATACCTTCATTGGTAGTTATAAAATCAAAGTCGAAAGTTATAGTAGACCCAGCAGTAACACCTGCTGGATAGTTTAATATAAGTTCTTGGTGGTCACCCACCGTTGCTATGCTATTAAAAGTGGCACCATCTGCACTTGCAAAAGATGAAGCTACATATTCAATGCCTGATCTTAAAGTTATTTTTCCAAAATCCGCACCACCAGTAGTTCCTCCTGTAATTGTGGTAACTACATTTATATTATCAGTTACACCACAACCCACAACAGGCGCACCAAAACCAGGAAGGTTTATAGTACTTAAAGCATTGTAAGGAGCTACTGCACCATTTGCCTCTATTGAGTTGGAAACTATTCGTGAACCATTACCCGCGGCAATATCGCCACACGGTTCTTCTCCGTAAACCTTAAAGGTGAATTCAGAATTTGATATAAAATCGCACTCCAATTGAATTTCAAGATCAACGTGTGCCGTTCTTTCATCTATAGAGTTGACTGCAGGATTTCCGGCAATACCATTTAAAGCAAGTATATTAGAATGTTCCAATAAATTTACCTTAGCAATACCGTTCTCTATAGTAACAGTTACCGCCTGAGTATCCGCTGGATCAACCGAACCTTTAGGATAAGTAACATTGGTATTTACTATAGTAATACCACCAGCTCCACCAGGAATGGCGAACTCTAATGAAGGATATATCAAATCTCCCAACTGTGCACTAATAACATCAACTCCTATATTAAACGGAGTACATAAATCTTGTGCTGTACTTGGTTGATCTGTAATAGCTACCTGTACTTGTGAACCTTTAGGCTCTAAAGTTATAGAAGTAGAATTCTGATAACATGTTGCACCTACCGCTTGATAATCTGCAATACTCACATTAGTATCAGGATAACCAGGATAACCGGAGCAATCCCAACCGTGCTCTACAAGTACGGTTAAATCTTGACAGTCTTCAAAGTCCGCCTTAAATCTCATAGATTTTGTAGCGCCCGAAGCAACAGTACCAGCTTCAATCCATGTTTTGTCTCCGGATTGATAAAAATTAGCCGGTGTTTCTACACTACCAACTACAGTAAAGGCACCAGTGATGTTTATGCCAACTGGAGAAGTAACCTGCAACCAGTTGTAGTCTACATCTTCTGGACTTGTATTACTAATATTCGTATCAAAATCTACTGTATAGGCATCACCGTTTACCGTTGGCAATGGCGATTGAATTTGAAACGTAGGCTGTATATAACTAAATGTATTGGTATACGTAAAACTTGCTGGCTCTGGCGTTGCATAAGCAAAATCGTCATAATTGACCGTATAATCATATTGAGCAGACGGGGGTGATTCACACGTACCCATAAACTCCACATAAAACCTAGGAATTACTGTACCACTTTGATCTCTATTCTTAAAATTAGGCCCAGGGGTAATAGTTATTTGATTACCACTTTCTGTAGCAATAAATTCCCCAGTTGTGGTTGAATAAGCCCCTTGAAATTGTATTGAAGTTACATTTCCTGTGAATCTGGCCCCCTCTGGAATATCTACTACTGTAGAAGTCCAATTGGTAAGTGGCCTATATTCATCGGTATGCATATCTCCCGGTGCCATATTGTGCACATAATATAAAACACCTCTTACAGGAGTACAGCCATTAGTAGAAGCAGCTAGGTTTCCTCCGTAAATTCTAGGTCTAGAATAATAGGCTCTATCTCCCCAAGTATCACAACCAACTCTATTTGGTGGCGTATTGGCAGGGTAATCCGTAAAGGCAAAAAATTCACCTCTTAGATTGGTAAGTTCAAAATAGGCAATGTCTTGAAAATCTTTGCTAAACTCAAAAGTTAATTCAACTTCAACAATATCTCTATTTGTAGCGTCTCCTTCAAATAAGTATGCTGCGCTTATTAAGTCTTTTTCATCGCTCAAATCAAAACTTAACATATGCTCTGTAGAGCCATTGGTAGTTAAAACCGGTGCTGCGTTAATTACACCAGAATTTGAAGTGCCAGCGCTATTATCATTAATAGTAATTTTCGTGTCCACCAATGTTATGATTCCCGCACCACCTGCTGCTGCAGTAGCTGTATCATAAGTTAAATCAAAATAAAGGTTATCTAAAGAAATACTGTTTATAGATGCAGTAGTCGTAATTTTCATTTGATCACCTGCCAAATATTTGTTGATGCCATCTGTATTGTCATCTAAGACAACCTTAGTAGTCATGGTATCATCTGTCCATCCCGCGGTAAGTCTTCTTGCTTTAAATCCTTCAATTGCAGGACCAACACAACCACCTGGGCAATGTGTGTATATATTTACTGTACCACAGTGAATGTCCTGCGACCAACAAACACCACTAGAACCTGTGGCGGTATAGTTAGTTGTATAGGGTATAGCTTGAACCCCGTTAGGACCACATGTAAAGGTCATTGGAAAATCTACCCATTCTTTATTCTGTCCATATTTTAAGTTGGTTGTTGAATAGGTAACTTCGTTACCACTCTGTGTAAAACCTGCTGGAATTGGTGTCTGCAAAGCCATTCCTGTTGGAACGGTAAGTGTAACACTCCAAACGGAGGATGCATCATTAGATACCATAGAAACACCATCTATTGTTGGCGTACCAGCTCCGGCAGCATAAAAAGCGGGTGCTATACTTACTACAAAGTCTTCATTATTTACTATATCCGTAGGGGCTTCTACTTCAGTTACATCACCGTAATCTCTAGCAATGTTAAAGTAACCAATATCTATACGTTCTGGAATACGATCACTCTTACATTGATCCTTAAAATACGTATCAATATAGGTATGCTCCCAATTCATATAATCAAATCTGGCAACACCACAATTATCTTTAGGGGTAATGGTAAAATCAAATGAAAGCTCTGTAGCTTCACCTGGTGGTAAATCATCAAACCAACCATCGTTATCCAAATCATCAAAACCTCCCGGTCCATCAGGATCGGAAGCGAAAAAGTTTGGTGGTATAGAAACCGTATTACCACTACCTCTTGTTGCATATACTGTACTTGGTCTATCTTGAGGTGTAAAAGAAATACCGGAAGCAAACCTAAAATTAGAAACATCTCTGGTACCATAGAAGTCAAAATCCCAAAGCGGGTTTGTAGCAGCAGTAGTAACAGGGGATGTATTATGGCCACTACCAATATTAACACCTACATCTAAGGCCATAGAGCCTACAGTAGTATTCGTGTTTTCTATTCTAATCGTATATGTTACCGCTTGGCATAAATCTGGTGTAGTAGTACCTACTTTTGTTATTGCAATATCTGGTACGTTGGCCCCAAAATTTAAAGAACCTGTTTGTGGTTCGGCAGCTTGGCAAGTTTCGCCAGGACTACAACCCCAATACGTATTATGTACTATAGCTGTATCTAAACAGTCATCTACTCTAAAGGCTTCTTGAAAAATAATTGTTTCGCCATTATCAAAACAATTATCTCCATTACCAACAGCTCCAGCAAACGGAGCTGCGTTTAAATCTATTTGGTAAGTTAACACTTGTCCTACTGTTGTAGCTGGAGTTAAAAGGCTACCATTATAAGATAAAGTATACAGGTCATCTACATCTTCACCTAAATCTACATAATAGGTAAATGTTTCCGTACAACCATTACCACCTTGTGCTAGAGTAATATCTCTAGTGTACGATTCACCAACATTTGCATCTACAGTTGGTATGGCAGATATATTTAAAGAAGCGGCCATTAACGGATAAGACGCCACGGTGACTTCCGTATCTGAATCTGAATTGGCTCCACCGGCATCTTGAAAATTAATTGTATGTGCATCTTTAAATAACCCACCTGAGTTAGAATGCGCCACCGCAGCACAATTTGCACTACGTTCAAAAGTAAAGGTTACTTCATCCCCAACATCCCATGTGGCATCACTAGGGCGCAAAACCGTAAAAATAGGGTCAGAAGGTGTACCACCCTCCCCTATTGAGTATTGATCCGTAGTAATTGGATTACCAAATGAATCTATTTGCGAAGTTATACTTGCTGTACCTGAAACGTACTCCACACCGGGCGGAAGATCAAAGGTGATACTAAAATCATGACAGGAAGCATTCTCACCTCTTATAAAGACTTCTTCAAGAGAATTGTTGACTCCTCCACAGGTAGCCAAATTTTGAGGTGTTAAGTAAACCGTATATCGGTTACTTTCAATTTGTGCATTTGAGTTGATAGCATAGAATAGAACAGCAATCAATACAAGTACACTGGTTTTAATGGAAAAATTCATAGTGCGGTGGTTAGTGTTAAAAAATGTAGGTTTACTTTAAAAGTAAGTAAAATACTACATACAAATAGTTAATGTTATCAAATATATCATTAGAGCAAAAAAAAAAACATTATTTGTTGTCTGCCAAGTGATCATTGTATGTGAAAACAACTTTTTTGTATATGAGATAACAAGAGAATTGTGTATTTCATCGACAACCTCAACAATAACAATAGTTTCAAGATGCTCGGTTTTTTTACAAAAAGTAAAAACCAACTATAACGTTGTAGTAAATTGCTTTATAACCCTAACTTTTGGTCCCTAAATTGCGCTATTAATTAACCGCAAGAAAGTCTGTGAGCAAGTGTGAATGTCAGGCTGGGCAATAAATGAAGTTTTAAATAAAATGTAAGAATTTTTAATGCGATAATCCCCATATCTGCCCACCTCCTTTTAAAATAATTCTATACATTTACTTCTCTTATATTCCCACAATTGTATTATTTGTAGTTATGACCACAAGCTATCCTAGTGTACTTACCATAGCCGGAAGCGATTCTGGTGGTTGTGCCGGTATTCAGGCAGATATTAAAGGTATTAGTGCCAATGGCGCTTTTGCAGCATCTGTCATTACAGCTACTACCGCTCAAAACACGCAGGGCGTTTTGGATATTCACCCCATTCCTGTTACCCATATACGCAAACAATTAATTGCGGTTCTTGAGGATATTGATTTTGGTGCTATTAAAATAGGAATGCTCCACTCTGCAGATGTTATAGAAATGGTACAGAACACCCTTAGGAAATACCCTATAAAGAATATCGTTTTGGATCCTGTCATGGTGGCTACCTCTGGAGATAGACTTCTAAATAAAGCTGCACTAGGGAATTTGAAATCTTTTTTAAGCGATGCCTACCTTATTACCCCTAATATTCCAGAAGCTGAGATTTTAATCGATAATAAAATAGATTCGCAGAAGCTTGGTGAGACTGCAAAAGAAATAGGGAATGCATTTAAAACTTCTGTTTTATTAAAAGGAGGGCATTTGGAAGATTCCGAACAAATGACCGATACCCTATTTTTATATGAGACCCAAAAAAGCATTTCTATTCATAACAAAAGGGTACAAACAAAAAATACCCATGGTACAGGTTGCACTTTATCTTCTGCCATTGCCGCACAATTAAGTTTAGGTCTTCCCTTAGAGGAGGCCGTAAAGAAAGCTTGCTCCTATTTAAATAAAGCTATTACACAAGGTAAAGACAAAACTTTGGGTAAAGGCAACGGTCCGGTACAGCATTTTCCTAAATAAAAAAATGTTAAAATTTATACTACATATCGATAAATACCGATATTTGCATCTATGGATGTAAAAGAAGCAGTTGAAATTAGTAAATGTTTATCTAATCAGACTCGAATGCAGATAATGGAATGGCTGAGAGAACCTGAAAAGAATTTCCCTCCTCATATTAGCATAGACCATTTTGATGATGGCGTCTGTGCTACATACATTCACGAGAAGTCTAAACTATCGCAATCTACCGTTTCAAATTACTTAACCAGTATGGAAAAATGTGGATTATTGGTTATGACCAGACACGGAAAATGGTCTTATTTTAAAAGAAATGAGGCTTTAATTACTGATTTTGCAAAATATCTATTATAAAATTATCAACCAACAAATCGATATATACCGATATTACTATTTATTATGAAGCTATTAATTGATGTTTTCGGATGGACGGGCTCGGGGCTCATCATCTTGGCCTACGCCATCACAATGATGGAGAATAGAAAGTATTTAGGCTACAGTAAGTACTTAAACCTACTTGGTGGATTATTAATCGCGGCAAACTGCTATTATTACAGTGCCATTCCCCCATTTGTATCCAACTTGTTGTGGAGTATTATAGCTACCCTTACTATTTATAAGACTCGGAAAAAAAGACCAAAGCAGAACAATAGAAAACGGTTGACCTAAAACAAAAGAGCTATGAGAATCTTGATTATTGGAGGACACGGAACCATCGGAAAAAAAGTAAGTGCTCATTTTTCTGAAGATAATGAGGTACTAATTGCCGGCAGAACCAATGGTGACTTCTTGGTAGATATAGAAGATAGTTCCTCTATTTCTAAAATGTTTGAGGAAACTGGCAAACTAGATGCTATTATTTGCATAGCCGGCGAAGCCAAATGGGCCAATTTTAATGACCTTTCTGAAGACGATTTTCATATTGGATTAAATAGTAAATTAATGGGGCAAGTAAACCTTGTTCGTCTAGGTCAAAAGGTTCTTAACCCTAAAGGTTCCATCACCCTAACTACTGGTATTTTGGCAGATGACCCTGTTGTAATGACTACCAGTGCAGCTATGGTAAATGGTGGCATTCATAGTTTTGTACAGGCGGTAGCCTTAGAATTGGAAAATGGAACTCGGGTCAACGCTGTTTCTTCAGGTATGGTAGAAGATGCTTACGAAAAGTATAAAGATTATTTTCCTGGGCACAATCCTATTCCCATGAAAAATGTAATTAATGGATACGTTCGCAGTGTGAAAGGAAAGGGCAATGGCGAGGTCATTCGCATCTACGATTAAAACACCTTTTTTTTATTACCCCCTATTTTGGCAACTAAACCTCGTTTATTTGCCAAAATCAACTCGTTTAAAACATATGTGGTAGTTTAAAAAATGTCTGTTGTCCTAGTTAAGGCTATAAATTTAGAATTTACGGCCTCATTAGAACATGAAAACAGATGAAAACGAAAATCACTTCCGGTGTAACATTACTACTTTACTTTTGTGCCTTTTTTTTATTTTCTTCTCAAAAAAATGCACCCGAAAAACCATCTTCAAATTGGGTAAATCCTTTTCCTAAAGATGGATTAGGCAAGAGTTATTCAATTACTCCAAATGACCTGCCCGATAATCAACAATTATTCAATATAAAAAAGAATAAAATAGAGGTTCTCTATGCTTGGAAAGGAAACGAAGCTCCCTTTGGAATGATTACCACTAATAAAGAATACAGTCACTTTAATTTTGAGCTAGAATACAAGTGGGGAGAACGCAAATTTGCCCCTCGCTTAGAAGCAAAAAGAGACGCTGGTATCGTCTTTCATATTAAAGGAGAAAAAGTTGTCTGGCCCACATGTCTTGAATGTCAAATTCAAGAAGGTGACACGGGCGATTTATGGGTTATTAAAGGCCCAAAAGTTAATTGGTTCCAAAAAGATGGTTCTACTCTATTATTAGATTCTAGTGGTGAAAAAGACTATCTAGAAGGTGATAAATACAGTAATCATGAAGTTGATGGTTGGAACAAAGTTCGCGTAGAAGTAAGGGGTTCAAAAAGTGCCAAATTCTTTGAAAACGGACAATTGGTAAATGAGCTAAAGGACTTTTTAAATGCTGATGGCACTCCATTAGAAAAAGGAAACATTGCACTGCAAGCAGAAGGCTCTGAAATCATCTATAGAAATATCAGGATTCAAGAAGTAAAATAAGAACAAGCATACTTTATTTAAATGAAAAACAAGATTGCCTATCTTTTTGTATTGGCACTTACTGCTACATGTTGTGCTCAAGAAAAGTTTGAACCGGAATGGGAAAACCTTAACCAGCATAAAGCTGCCCCAGAATGGTTTGCAGATGCCAAGTTAGGTGTCTATTTTCATTGGGGCGTATACAATGTTCCTGCCAATGGAAATGAATGGTACGGTCGTTTTATGTATGAGAATGACCGAGTAAAGACCTGGGGTAAAGATGTCTATGACTACCATACCAAAACCTACGGGAGAGATGTAGATTATCATGATTTTATACCCCAATGGAAAGCCGAAAAATTCTCTGCTAAACGTTGGGTAGATATGTTCGAAAACATGGGTGCCAAATTCATAGGAACCATTGCAGAGCATCACGACGGATTTTCGCTTTGGGAAAGTGAAGTCAACCCTTGGAACTCCTTTGATAAAGGCCCTAAAATTGACGTGGTAAAGCAAATTGGTGACGAAGTAAAGAAGCGCAACTTAAAATTTATGACTACTTTTCATCATGGATTTCACATGCATTTTTATCCTAAAAAAGAGAACAGTTTTCTTCGTCCTGTAAGCATGCATGCCGTAACTTATGATAACCCAGAAGTTCCTCAGGAAGATGAATACCGCATTCTTTACGGAAATACTACCTATAAAGAAGAATGTGATATCTGGCTAGGGAAATTGAATGAAGTAATAGATGCTTATTCTCCTGATTATATTTGGATGGATTTTGCCCAAGGGTATATTCAAGAAGAGTATCGAAAACAATTTTTGGCCAACTATTTTAATAAAGCGAAAGAGCAAAATAAAGAGGTGGTAGTAAACACCAAAGGGTCATTTTTTCCAACGGATTTAGCTGTGGTGAATTTAGAAAGAGCTACGGTAAAAGATATTGCTCCAGAAGTTTGGGTAACCGATTTTCAATTGGGTAGCTCATGGGGCTATAATAAAGATAAACGTACTGCTTTAGACCCTAAAAAAGCCATTCGGATTTTGGCCGAAGTGGTGAGTAAAAACGGAGTAATGATTTTAGCCGCTGCCCCAATGGCAGAAGGTATTATTCCTGAAGAACAAGCCGAAGCAATGGAGGGAATCGGAGCTTGGTTAAAACTATACGGAGAGTCTATTTACAAAACACGTCCATTTGTTGCGTATGGTCAAGGACCAACCAAATTGAAACGAAATCCAGAAGACGAGTGGAATGATTATGGAGCCATAAAAGCTGGTTTATATGACTTGAATTCAGCTGATATTCGCTACACCAAAAAGCACAAAACAGTCTACGCCATTCAATTGGGTTGGCCGGGTGAGAATACAGAAACGGTGCTGACAGTTTTTGCTAACAAAGCCAAGGATATGGACATCAAATCGGTTTCTGTATTGGGCAGCAAACAAAAAATAAAATGGAAAAAAACAGCAGAAGGCCTTTTGGTTACTTCTCCAAGAAAAATACCTGCCGAAGCGGAAGCTGCACTAGTCTATAAAATAAAGTTAAAGTAATAAGAACACAGATACAACTATGAATACAAAACTCATCTTTACATTAGCCATGGGTCTTATGACCACTTTACCGAGTATGGCACAAGAAAAAAAACCTAACATTATAGTAGTCTTAACGGATGACCAAGGTTGGGCAGATGTAGGCTTTAACGGAGCTACGGATATTCCCACTCCAAATCTAGATAAATTGGCCTCGCAAGGAGTAATTTTTGATAATGCTTACGTATCACATCCGTATTGTAGTCCGTCTAGAGCCGGACTTTTAACGGGCCGTTATCAGGCGCGTTTTGGTCATGATTGTAACATGCCTTACAAATCGGAAAATGATGCTACCGTTGGGACACCACTTTCTGAAAAAATGATTCCAGAGGCCTTAAAAGAACAGGGTTACCGAACGAGTGCCATTGGCAAATGGCATTTAGGCGATCACGCTAGTCTTCATCCTATTCATCAAGGTTTTGACCATTGGTTCGGTTTTGCTGGTGGCGGAATGAACTATTGGGGTATACCAGATGGTCCTATCAAGACTATAGTAAGAAATGGCAAACCGGTTCCTCAAAATGAATTACGATACTTAACCGATGATTTTACAGATGAGGCAATCGATTTCATTACCAAGAAAGATGATAAGCCCTTTTTCATGTATTTAGCTTACAACGCGCCACATGCACCTGATCAAGCTACTAAACAATACCTTGAGCACACCAAACATATAGAATATGGTGGGCGTAGCATTTATGCCGCTATGGTAAATGCAGTAGACTCTAATGTTGGTAGAATAGACTCGACTTTAACGGCAAATGGTATGAAAGAAAATACAATTTTGGTTTTCTTAAGCGATAATGGAGGTCGCGCAGAACATGCGGATAACAGACCGTACCGTGGTCATAAAGGCATGTTGTTTGAAGGCGGAATTAAAGTTCCTTTCTTTATTACTTGGCCAGAAAAACTGAAAGCGGGGCAACACTACGAAAAGCCTATTAGTTCATTAGACCTTTTCCCTACGTTTTTGGAAGCTGCAGGAGGTAATGTTCAAGACGAATCTCAATTAGACGGCACCACTCTCCTACCCTATATTTTAGATGGAAAAACCGATACACCCCACGAACAATTATTTTGGCGTTCTGTTGGTGGATTTGAATATGCAGTTAGAATTGGAGATTTTAAACTTTACAAAAGTGCCTACAAGCAAAAAACACTACTTTTTAATCTTAAAAATGACCCTTGGGAAAGAACGGACGTTGCGGACAAACACCCTGAAGTAATTGCACAGTTAGAAAAGGCTTACACAGCTTGGGATTCAAAAAACCTTGTACCTGGTTGGTTTGATCCTCATAGCGAAAATGTACTCAAAGAAGAAAAAGCTTTCGAGTCTATGCGTAAAAAAGCTGAAGGACCAACTGGTAAATAAGATTAAAAAGAAAGCATTAAAATTTTTATAGAAGATAAAATGAAACAATCCAAATGGTTTAAATCATGGCTCATTGTACTGGTTATTTATGCCAATCCAACGGTTCAGGTTAAGGCCCAAGAGCAACCCAACTTCATATTCATTTTAACCGATGATCAACAGTACGGGCTTATGGGCTGTACGGGCAATACTATAGTTCAGACGCCTCATCTTAATAAATTGGCTGCAGATGGTGTATTGTTTACTAATGCACACATAACCAGTGCTATATGCACACCAAGTAGAGCCAGTATTCTCACTAGTCAATTTGAGCGGAAACATGGGGTTAACTTTAATTCCGGCACTAGTATGTCCCAAGAAGGTTGGGCTAATACCTACCCCATGGTCATGCGAGAAAATGGCTATTATACAGGATGGGTCGGCAAGAACCATGTTCCTGTTGGCAAAGGCGGCTATGATAGTGGCCTTATGGAAAAAAGCTTTGATTATTGGTATGCCGGACACGGTCATTTAGGTTTTTATCCCAAAGACCGTCATGAGATTTTTAAAAATGCTAAATATGATACTCAAGTTGAAGTTGTAGACGAGGGAATCCAAGACTTTTTATCTAACGAGCAAAAGTTGGGCGGTGCCATAAAATTCCTTGACCAAAGACCAACGGAGAAGCCTTTTATGCTTTCCGTTTGTTTTAACCTTCCTCATGGCGCAGGTACTGATTCCATGCAAATGAGAGATTCTGATGATGAAATCTATAAGAACCTTTACCGTGATCAGAATATTCCGTTGCCAGAAAACTATATCGCTAGAAAAGACATAAAAACACCAAAGCTACCGGCAGAACTGCTTCACGCAGAAGACCGCCAAGCAGGTTATGATTATGTAGATACACCTGAAGGTTTTAGAGAGCGATACATAAGACAAATGGAAGCCATGACAGGGATAGACCGTCTTTTAGGGAAGCTTAGAAAAACCTTGAAAGACCAAAAATTAGATAAGAACACGGTAATTGTATTTACTTCTGACCACGGTCTTTTTATGGGGCAATTCGGTCTTGGCGGAAAAGCATTGTGTTATGAGGAAACCACCCATGTACCCATGATTATCTTTGACCCAAACACCAAAAAGTCTAAGAGAGGAAAAACTTCCGATGCTTTGGTACAGAGTATAGATATAGCCCCAACTATGATGACCATGGCCGGCGTAGCTATTCCTGAAAGTTACCAAGGTAAAAATTTAACCGGACTTTTAGCTGGTGAAGAACAGGCTGTACGCCCATATCTTTATACTGAAAACCTATGGTCTACCCAATTTGGAAACCCTAGATGTGAAGCTGTTCAAGACCATGAATGGAAATACATTCGTTATTATAAAAATGATAATTTCTCTGCCCTAAAAAAGATAGCTACGGCTAAAAAAATGGGCATTAATACAAATGCCATGTTGTACAAAGTTCACGATCCGGACATTGCTGTATACAGAGATTATGCAGACGGACCACTAAATGGCGAACCAGCTGTCTATGAAGAGCTTTTCAATCTTAAAAATGACCCCAAAGAAACGACCAATTTAGCTGGAGATACTGCAAACACTAGTAAACTAGAAGAATTAAGAAAAATATGGAAAACAGAAATTACCAATGCTAGAGGCACAGGTTTTCCAAAAGTTCTTAGGTATACATCAGATAGCGAAGGAGAAAGAGGGGTTATAATAGAGCCTAAATAATAGGTTATATTTTATTTAAAAGAGGGTACAAAAGGCAAAAATACTATTGTCTTTTGTTCCCTTTTACAATTGAACGCTCTTCAAAATAGCCCAATTGGAGTTGAAACCCAACACATTCCGGATACACAGAATCACACGAATTTTGCTTAGACATTACTACTTACTGGTAAAAACATGATGAAACCGCAATTTTCCATTTTGGTAAAACGGAATTTGTATTGGTTATCCATTAGCGGTAGAAACCAAAATAATCAGATAGTTGTAATGCCTAGAATTATTAAAGTTAGGCCGATAGTTAGGTGTAGATTATCAATTATAAGTCCCCTACTGAGTGCAAACATGCGCACATTCAACTTTTTATCAATTCATTTACTGTGCTTCTCATTGAATTCCACTAAGTGGTCAATTTAAACTATACACCGGACAGATTTATTATAGACACTCTGTAACCTATGTTCTCATTAACGGTTCGTTCTAAAAAAAGAAACCGCCTCAATTTAACAGTTTGAGGCGGTTTTACTAAACAATCAAAACACTACTAACAATTTTAATTAAGGCCGATTATCATCAATTTGAATGGTATAATCGTCATAATAAACATCACTTACACCAGCTGGTACTGGTTGAATACGCACTGTTCCATTTGAAGTTGCTGCGGCGATAAAAGTGAATTCTACCAATTGCCATTTACCCAACTCATCTTCAGGATCGTTCCATTGATCATTTACATTCTGATCACCAAAATAATGTTTGGCGAAAGCTGTAGACGTCGTGCTACCTAAATATCTTTTATATTTTACCCTGTAGGCAGTTCCCGCTTCAAAAGCAAATGTACCGCTGGTAATTGTATTAGGCTTATTGCCATCAGGAGCAAACAAATGCATAACGTTACCAGAAGGCACTACATCAGAAACTATGTCTGGTATTGGTGCCGTAACTATTTCTGCTGCTCCGGCTCCGTTAGAACCTGTATTTAACCAGTCCGTATCAAGGGTATTTTCAAACATCCCTACATCACCTAATATATTATCCTCATCAGGTACCACGGTAACCGGACCAAAATCTACCAACTCTCCCGCTCCTATAGAAAGAATGTCTCCTGGTCCAACATAAGAAATGGTAATCTCATCATCTCTATATAATTCTTCGCTCAGCATTATTCTTAAAACAGTAGCATCTGCAGCATCTACCTCAACAGAACTTACTACCGAAGCAACACCATTGACCATTGCAGAAAAGCCCATAGTGGCATCTGCAGAGGCCATAACCGAAGCAGGATCTAACTCTTGATCAAACATTACTAAAATGGCATCATCTTCAGTCACTTTTTGAACAGTTCCCACATTATTAACCGGAATTGGAACGTATACCTCAACAGGCACAGCGCTAAAAGCTTCAAGAACACGCTCATCTACTGATTTTAATGTAATGCTACCACCATCATAAGAAACCGTGACCGTGTTGGTTGCATCCGTACCTTCTAATTGCGTTTCTAATACAAGTATTCGCTTATCTGCATAAAGTTGATTTTGAGATACAGAAGCAACTGGTCTTGCCACACCGTTAACTTCTACCATGAAATTGGAAGACACATCTTCTGTAAGTTCTACCAATTTTGAGCTTAAAGAAACTTCAATTGAATTATCTGCCATTTCAATCACATCACCTGCTTGCTCCAAGGCCTCGTCCAAAGCGGTAACATTAAATGTTACAGGAATTTCATACGTCTCTTCGTCTGCTTGTACAGCTTCGGTTCTATCTCTTTTTGAAACCAAACGACCTTGAAACTTTCCTATCCGCTTGTTGAAAACCAACGTATCTATTGTCTTTTCTTCGTTAACATTTATGATGTTTTCCTCATCATCTTCATTTTCCTCAATAGTATGGATAGTCCATATAGTTGTGGTTGGTCTAGATGTATTGTTAGACCGACTTAAATCTTCAAAAACAAGTGCATCACCAAACTTTAAATCAATTACATCTTGACTTTTAAAATCGATTTTACTTCCGGCCAAGTTTCTGATTTCCATATCTGCTACGATAGTATCGTAGACATCCACAATAATGGTGTAATCCAAAACCCAAGCCGCACCTTTTTGAACCGTTCGCAGGGTGTCAAAAATGGATGAGTTGGTTTCTGTATCCCATCCTGTTGGCAAAACAAACTCCGTATATTCTTCATACTCGTTATGCAACTTTATGGGTGTAAGTGAATCGCCTTTGGTAAACAACACGTGTACCGTTCGCTCATCTGAAACCTTACCTGCATCCTCTATTATATTAGATTCAAAACTGTTTGCTTTAGTAGGTAGAGGTCCCTTTAGAAAAAACGTTCCTTCCGGAATAGTCCACTCATGTTTAGTAGTACCATTGGATAAGTCCATAAAGGACCCATAATTGTTTATATCTACATCTTTATCTACCGATGTACCCCAAGTTGTGGTAAATGCGGCATCAACAAAGGTGTTTGGTGCTACGTACTCGTCATCATCTTCACAGCCAACAATAATCAGCAGTAAAAAAAGAAACCTAATACTATATTTTATATCTCTCATGTTCTTTTATTTAGGTTTGATTTATTGAACGAACTCGTCCCAATTAAGGTTGGAATCGATTTCACTTTGTGGCATTGGCAGGTATGTATGTAAGCTTTCATTAAATTTCTGAGCTCCTACCGTTGCATCTTGAATTTCTGGTGGCTGATTAAAAACCTTTTTACCTTCAAAAGTTGTTGGCTCTTCTCCTGAAACGGTTAGATAGCACTTGTATCTTGTACCGTGTTTACCGTTCAGGTTTTTTTCATAATGCCAGTAATCATACTTAATAGATGCCAAGTTTTCCAATTGCTCTTTAAACTTACCCCAACGTCTTAAATCAGTAGCACGATCACCTTCTAAAGCCAATTCTAATGGTCTTTCCGTAAAACGTAAGTGTTCCATCAAATTCTGAAGAGTAACGGGCTGTGTGCCATTTGAAGCATCAAAATCTATATCATCCATATACGTGGTTTCTAGATTATTGAACTCCGCTCCAGCTTCAGAAGCTTTTCCTAATAAAATTAAGTGCGAACGTCTTCTTACCCTGTTAATGTATTTTAAACCTTCGGATAAATTTCCAGATTCAAGCATACATTCCGCATACATTAAATACACGTCTGCTAGACGAATAACAGGAATATTAATTCCAGATCTGTTATTCATTAAAGTTGACCTATCTTCTCCTGCTCCACCACCAATGGTGTTCCAATGCAAGAACTTTTTGAACATGGTAACCCGGTTTCTTGCAAATGGGGCCACTCCTGTAGCATTACCATACTCTCCATTAATGGCTCCGTACATAGGTGAATCTGGATCATCTACTTGTCCCATACAATCCCCCATTCTTTTGCTGTACAAACGCATTCTATCTTCAGTACCTATTATTTCTCCGTTCTCATTGTATACATCTGCTCCAATGTTCATATTAGCAGGGTCTGCAGGGTCTGGCTTCTCTGCTCTATACTTCATGGACAACCATGAACTTGGCTGAATATTAGCGTTAAAAACTAGGTAGGTAATATTCTGGGCCAATGATTCTTCTCCCGAAGTTTCTAAATTGATATTAGTAGTATAGTTAATTTCAAAAATAGACTCGGAGTTAAACTCAGCTATTCCAGTTACGGTTGTAGCTATATCTTCTGCCAATACATAGTTGTAATTTTCCATTACATTTTTGAAATAGCCTTCAGCAGTTATAAAGTCATTTTCCGCTAAGTAACTTTTACCCATAAGTGCTTCACATGCCCCAGCTGTAATACGACCTAAATTATTGCTACCAAGTGACTCCCACTCTGAGTAAGTTTTAGGAAGGTTATCAATCCCATACTGCAAATCATCACGATAAAATGCTTGCACCGCATCAGAAGAAGACAAGGCTTTCTGAAACTCCTCAAAATCTTTAGGCACCGAACTTACCAATGGTACATTACCATCATTAAAGCTGGTATTTAATACAAAATAGAAATAACCTCTTAAGGCGCGTGCTTGGGCATATACCTCTAAGCCTTGCTCTTTGGCCGCTTCAGTATTATAATCTTCGGATAGGCGTTCATAATTTTCTATTACTTGATTGGCTCTGAAAACACCTAGGTAAAGTGCATTCCATTTGTTCTCTACGTACTTTGTGTTTGCCGTAAAGTCCTGAAAATACATCTCATCTGGTCTGGTAGCCTGCCTATACCCACTAGGAACAGCTAAATCTGTACGTACAGATTCATTTTGAATACCTAATACATCATTATTTTTTAGCGCACTATAGACGGAATTCAATCCCTGATTGAGTTGGGAATTATTTTTCCAAAAACTTTTAGTGGTTAGAGAGTTTGGATTTGTCTGATCCAAAAAATCATCGCTACATGCCTGCGAAATTAGCATTAGCATGCACAACGCCATAGCTCTCGTAAGGAGGCTACTCGTTCTCAAATTTATTTTATGTGTTTTTTTCATCTTTAGTTGTGTTAGAATTGTAATTGTAGACCCACTTTATATTGTGATGTTACTGGGTACGTACCTTGGTCAATACCTCTACTACTGAAACCATTGTTACCCACTTCAGGATCAAAACCTGAATAGTTGGTAATGGTGAATACATTCTGAGCTTGGACATAAAATCTTAGCTTAGCTATCTTCATCTTATCCGATAGTTTTGAAGGAAAAGTATACCCTAGACTAATATTTCTAAGTCTTATGAAAGAACCATCTTCTAGAAAATAGTCTGAAGCATCTCTGTATGAATTTGTATTTGGCGACCCATCATAATAAGGAATATTAGATGTTGGGTTAACCGTTGTCCATGAATAATAAATATCTGCATGGGTCCCAGTTTGATAGGCATAGGCCTTACTACCGTTCATTACCTCGGCGCCTTGCGAACCATACCAGTTCATAGAAAAGTCGACGCCTTTATAATTGGCTCCAAAATTGAAACCCATATTAAAGTCTTCTGAACCACTACCCTTATACACCTTATCATCTTGATCTATCTTACCATCACCTGCATCTGGAATACCATCATCATCTGTATCTACGGTAAGTTGATCTACATATCTTAATTGACCTAAAGAAGCTGCTGGATCAATCTCTCTATAAGCTTCAAGCTCTTCTTCTGTTTTGATAATTCCATCTGTTTCACGCAAGAAGAAAGCAGCCGCTTCATAACCTTCACGAATAACACTCACCAATTCTCGAGGACCTCTTTGTGAGATATAACTATTATCTAAGAATATGATAGGATTGTTAGGACTTGTTTTAGTAACCAAGTTTTCGTTTTTCGCATAGGTTAAGCTCAAGTTCCAGTTAAATCCTTTTTTACCGTAATGATTGAATTTCAAAGCCATTTCATGACCTGTATTCCTCATATCACCAATATTAAGAATACTACTTCTGTTAGATCCAAAAACACCTGTTGAAGGAGGGTTTACAACGCCGAATAACAAATCTTTCTTTTCACTTACATACACATCATTAGAGAAAGTAAGCTTCCCATTAAAGAAGGCTAGATCAACCCCTAAGTTGCGCTCTTTAGAAGTTTCCCACTTTACATTTTCGTTCGCATATCTTTCTTGGGTGGTTCCCAAAGCAGGTGTTTCTGTTGTAGAATCTAAACTTGGGTCTACATCTGCACTACCAAATACATAATCTTGTCCTAGATCAACAACGGCTTGGTTGCTGTACGAAGCAAACCTATCATTACCTGTTGTACCGTAACCCACTCTAATTTTGAATGAATTGACCGTTTCTTTAATAGGTTCCCAAAAAGCTTCATCGGAAACATTCCATCCTAAAGAGACACTAGGAAACCATCCCCATCTGTTTTGAGGGCTAAATTGAGACGAACCATCTCTTCTTAAACTACCACTAAAGATGTACTTCCCATCGTAGTTATACTGAACTCTACCTAGGTAACCGATAAGTGTTCGTGTATAATCCCTTCCATCCGAAGTAATTAAATCTCCGGTAGTATATCCATCAAAAACGGTAACCGCTGCATCTGCATTGTCTCTCTTCTCTGCTCTGAAATATTCATTTTCAGTCTGTTCCAAAGAATTTACCAATAGTACGTTCACGTCATGCTTACCGAACTTTTTATGGTAATTCATCATACCTTCAAACGTTAACTTGTTATTGTCCGTAACAGCAGTCTGTATTAAAGAAATATCCCATGGGTTTGGTGGAATCAAATCTCCTGAGGTATTATATACATCTAGTCTTGGAATGATACGCACACCTTTTTCATGCGAGAAATTAGCACCTCCCCTAGCTGTAAATTTCAATGATGGCGTTGCATCAAAATCAATCTGAATATTGGCACCATTACTGGTTCCGTCTCTCACCTCTTTGGTGTTTAGGTTTCTAGCCACACCGCCAAGAGCTCTAATAGGCCCTATTCCACCTGGCTCATCAACTTCATCTTCCGTAACATCTGTAAGCTCCGTTTGCCCTAATTCAATAGATGGCTGAAAGGGCTTGTATTCCAATATTTTATTAAAAACACCATAATTAGGTAGTGTTTTCTCATCTCTTTTAAAAGTTAACCCCGTTGCTATTTTCCAGTTACCTTTTGTAAACTGAGTGTTGGATCTAATGTTAAACCGACTATAATCTGAATTGATCATAATACCAGATTGATCATAAAAACTGGCATTAAAATTATAGGTCAAACCATCTTTACCACCAGAGACATTAATTGAGTGGTTTTGAATAGGTGCTAAATCATTAAGTATTAAATCTTCTAATTGAGTGTCATTAGTAAACCAGGATCTATTTCTGTGAATTTCTGCATTTACACCACCTTGTACTTTACCGCTAGATAGTGCTCCACGAAGCATATCCATATACGTAAGTTGGTATGAAGACATAAGCGGCGTTCCAGATGTAATATCCTGTACCCCATACTCAGAATTTACCCGAATATCCATTTTACCTACTTTACCTTGTTTGGTTGTAATTAGAATTACACCCCCGGCACCACGTGTACCATAAATAGAAGCCGAAGCAGCATCTTTTAATACATCTATAGATTCAATCTCACTAATGCTTAATTGAGGGTCACTATTATAAGGAATACCATCAACCACATAAAGTGGACCGTTTTGCCCATCTAAAAGTGAGCTAAAACCACGTATAAGAATATTAGCCTCTTCACCAGGTTGTCCAGAACTAGCCGTAATATTCACACCCGCAATCTGTCCTTGCAATGCTGTACCAATATCCGAAGTGGTGGTTTTAGCCAACTCTTCTGACTTTACCTGCACTACCGCACCTGTAAGTTCCTTTTTCCGTTGCGTACCATATCCAACCACGATAACTTCATCTAGTTCAGAAGCATCTTCCTCTAAACTAACATTTATACTAGTTTTGCCACTTACGGCAATTTCCTTGGTAGCAAATCCAATATAACTAAAGATAAGTACGTCTGTAGATGCTGCACTTATAGTATACAGACCATCAAAATCTGTAACGGCTCCTGTTTTTGTTCCTTTCACTACCACACTTACCCCGGGTAATGGTGCTCCATCCGCAGAGACGGTTCCAGATACGGACTGCTCCTGCGCATTAGCAAAACCAAAGCATAAGCTCAACACGAGTGTCATGAGCTTTAACCTTGAATTTCTGATTAATAGTAGTTTGTTTTTCATACATTCTCGTTGTTAAAATTTAGTTAAACAAATGTTGATTTTTTATTTCATTGGAATGATGACATATGATTTGATCCTTAGGTCAAATGATTAATGAAGAAAGTAAGGTGTGCCGTATATGGTTAATTGAGAAGACTTTAAGATGATAATTTGCAATAACAAGAGCCTTGAAGTAATAGAAAGAAAGGAACGTTGAACTAAAAAAAGCACGTAAACACGAGCGCTACAAACGTTAATATTATGTTAGCAAAAGCCCGTACAAACTAGGTTTTTCAAATTTCAAAATATTCAAACCATATTGGTAGTTCTACAAATTCAAATAAAATACTGATTTTCGCAATCCACCTAATAACGGGGCTTTCCAAGAGGAAAAACACATATGTTTAATCATATGTTTTACTATCTAAACCATTTACTCCGTTTCAAATCTTAGTTTTATCTTACATTGTTATCTAAAATGCTAGAGATTACGATAGCATAAGTTTTACGTTGAACAACAACAAGCAACAAACTTAAATTCCGCTAAAAAACTCGTAGTTTATTCAAAGCGTTTACGGGTCAAATTAGATGCTCTAAGAGGAAAAAACGAAACGTTTTTCTCTAAATTATAGACTGACCCATAACCACTAATTCATTTTTACAAATGATGATTGTAGTACCTAAAAAAATGAAATTATATTGCTTTCTCACTTTTTGTTGCCTGAACATGCTGACCAATGCATTTGGGCAAAACCAAATTTCATTTCAACATATATCTACAAAAGATGGTCTATCGCAAAGTGATGTTAACACCATTTATCAAGACAAATTAGGGTTCATGTGGTTTGGAACACATGATGGTATTAACAAATATGATGGTTATGAATTTACTGTCTACAATCTTGATGATAATAATCCTGACAGTATAAATAGTAACCTGATTTTTGATATTGCAGCAGATGACGAGGGCAATTTATGGATTGGAACCACCGGAAACGGACTTAACTTCTTTAATGTAACTACAGGTAAATTCACCCAATACACACACGACAAAAACAACCCAAAAAGTATTTCTAGTAATCATATTACTAGAGTTTTTATTGATAGTAAAAAGCGATTATGGATAGGAAACAGAAATGGTCTTGACAGATTAGACCTTAATACGGTGGTTTCTGATGAAATTGAATTCGAACATTTTAACTCTGAAATTAGTTCTCCTATTCCTAAATATGACGGCTCTTTTATAAGTGCTATATATGAAGATAAAAAAGGGGGGCTTTTTGTAGGAGGTAAAGTTGGGCTTTACAAACTTAGAAAAGATGGAAAAGGTAAAGACTTCTTCGCAAATGTTACTGACGAAATAGGCTTACCAAAAACCACTATTAGAAGTATCGCCGAAGATGCTACAGGACGTCTTTTTATTGCTACCGGCAGAGGCCTTTACTACCAAACTTTAGATGTAGAATCAGGTTTTGAACGATTTCACAAAGGTGGCTTCGGAACTATTCTCATTGATAAGGACAATCATATTTGGGCAGGATCGGACCGTGGTCTTTTCTATTTTGAAAATTTTACGGATGACAAGCCTCCTGTATTTTTAAAGCAATTTCAATATGATTCAAAAGACCCTTCTAGTTTAAGTAAAAACATAGTGAGGTCTTTGTTCATGGATGATACAGGTATCATTTGGATAGGAACAAATGGTGGCGGTATTAATATTTTTGACCCTAAGAGAAAGCAGTTTAAAAACATTAGAAATACTTCTGACCCCAATAGCTTAAGCTATGATAAAATTAGGTCAATCTTTGAAGATAGTAATGGAACGTTATGGATCGGAACCGAAGGTGGTGGGTTAAACATGCTAAAAAAAGCCAATGATAACGGTTCTTACAAGAGCTTTAAACATTTTAACTCCCTAAAAAAAATCTTTGCCATTTCAGAAACCAAGATTGGAGGAAAACAAAATTTAATGATTGGTTCTGAAGGGTTTCCCGGGCTATATTTCTTAGATATCTCAAATCCCGAAAACATCTCTGAAAAGAACCTAGCAGGTACAGATTTGAATAATGGTGTTTTTAGCCTGTTATCTGATTCTAACGAAAATATTTGGATTGGAACATATAATTCGGGAATACACCGATGGATTAAAACCGATACCATAGGTAAATTTAAGAAGCAATCTTTTGGACATTATCCCGGTAAAGCAAATTCTATTTCCAGCAATATTATTAGAAATATATTAGAAGACAGCCAAGGAAATATCTGGTTAGCTACCGGTGATGGGCTTAGTGTACTTAGCGCAAAAGAACGGTACAAGAAAAGGCCAAAATTCAAAGTGTACAAACATGACCCTGCAAATACAAAATCCATTAGCCATAACTACGTTCTTTCACTCTATGAAAGCTCATCAGGAGTAGTGTGGGCTGGTACATTTGGTGGTGGACTAAACAAATTTATAGCGGGCACAGACGAACAACCTGCTACTTTTGAACACTATTCTTCATTAGACGGTTTGCCTAACAATGTTATAAAAGGAATCTTAGAAGATAGTAAGCAAAACCTATGGTTATCTACCAATAAAGGGCTTTCTAGTTTTGACCCTGAAAAGAAAACATTCAAAAATTACAATTCAAGTGATGGTCTTCAAGATAATGAATTTCAAGAGCTTGCTTGTTTAAAAAGACCAGATGGCGAAATGCTTTTTGGAGGCATTAACGGTTTTAACGCCTTCTACCCAGATGAAATTCAAGAGAACAAATATCCTGCAAAAACAGTAATCACAGATTTATTGATATCCAATAAATCCGTAGAAATAGGAGAAGAAATTAACGGCAAGGTTGTTCTTGAGAAAAACATCAGTAAAAGCAATGAAATAGAACTAAACTACGGCAACACTAATTTTTCATTTGAATTTGCCGCATTGCACTATGCTGCTCCTTCTAAAAACCAGTATGCGTATAAATTAGAAGGATTTGATACGGAGTGGACAGAAACTACCGCCAAAAAGAGATATGCTACTTATACCAATTTAAAACCTGGTGACTATGTTTTTAAGGTGAAAGCTTCTAACAATGATGGTATTTGGAATTCCGAACCAACAATCTTAAACATACATATCATTCCACCATGGTACCGCACCAATTTTGCCTATGTATGCTACGGTCTTTTGTTCATGGGAATGCTGTGGTTATTCTGGCGCTATACTTTTATCAGGACTTCAGAAAAACATCAATTAGAGCTGGAATCCGTTGAGCGGGAAAGGTCAGAAGAGCTACAGCGCATGAAGTTGGAGTTTTTTACCAATATATCCCATGAATTTAGAACACCATTAACTCTAATAAAAGGGCCCTTGGAATACGTTCAAAAAAACGTATCAACTCTAGACCAAAAATCGCTAAAAGAGCAATTGGCCCTAATGCAAAAAAACACTAATTACTTGCTGCGATTAGTCACGCAACTTTTAGATTTCAGAAAGATCACCCAAGGCAAAATGAGGCTAGTAATGAGGCATGGTGATATTGTTTCATTCATTCGTGAGGTAGCCGAACCCTTTCAGTTTATGGCACATAAGCAATCTATAGACTTTGAACTAGATGCTGTTTCCGATACTTTGATTACTTGGTTTGATCACGAAGCTTTAGAGAAAATAATGAACAACCTACTCTCTAATGCCTTTAAGTTTACCCAGGCCGGAGGACAGATAAAAGTTAAGATTTCAGAAGATATCGTTGACGGAAAGAATGAAGTCGTCATCAAAGTAAAAGATTCTGGAATAGGTATGCCCAAAGCCAAAATGGCAAAAATATTTGAACGTTTTAATTCAGCCAAGGAAGGCGAAAAGAACCGTAGAATAAACCCAGAAGGTATTGGCATTGGACTTTCATTTACTAAGAATTTAGTAGAGCTTCACCAAGGTGTTATAGAGGTTTTTAGTAAACCAGAAAAGGGGACAAAATTCGTTGTTAGATTACCAATGGATAAGGAGGCCTATACCAATATTGATGAAATTAGTTGTAAAGATGTTTCCGATAATGACTTCCTAGTAAGGTCTTCCGAGACCGAATCATTTGCTATTGGCTTTAATGATGACCTTATTGACGAGGGCATGTCTAAAACCAGGCCTAAATTACCTGTACTTTTGGTCGTAGATGACAATCCTGACATCCGTACATTTATAAGTAAAGTCTTGGGCAAGACATACACCGTTTATCAAGCTGAAAATGGAAAGAAAGGACTTGAAAAGGCTAAAGAAGTAATGCCTAACATTGTCATATGTGATATTGTTATGCCTATTATGGATGGTATTGAATTCTCTCGTATTATGAAAAGTCAACCAGAAACGAGCCATATTCCCATTATCATCCTAACGGCAAAATCTTCGCAAGAAAGTGAGCTACAAAGCCTAGAGTTAGGAGTTGATGAATATTTAAGAAAGCCTTTTGATTTTGAATTACTCAAACTCAAACTTTCAAATATTATCAAACGTCGTGAGCATCTAAGAAAACGATTCAACAAAAAGATTACTGTTCAGCCAAGTGAAATTGCTGTAACGTCTATGGACGAAAAGTTTTTGATCCAGGCCATTGCCATTGTTGAAAAACATATGATGAATACGGACTTTAATGTAGAAATGCTAGTAAAAGAAATGGGGCTAAGCCGAAGCACGCTTTACCTAAAATTTAAAGAGCTAACAGGCTTATCTTCAAGTGAATTTATTAGAAGTGTGCGCTTAAAAAGAGCTGTTCAATTCTTTAACCAGAGCGATTATTCCGTAAAAGAAATCATGTATAAAACCGGTTTCAGTACTGCTTCATACTTTTCTAAATGTTTTAAAAAGCAATTTGGTGTAGTACCTAGTGAATATGTGAAACAAATTAGTAAACAGAAAGAGGCTGCAGATAAATAAACTTTCCTATCTCAAAATAACAAATCCATAGTATAAAACATAGACATGCAGCAGTATATGAATACTTCATGAAGAAAAAAGTTCGGAAACAACAGTTTTAGTTTCGGTCCAATAAATTTACGCTTGCCATATTAAACAGAACACAAACAATTTAACCTAAAAATTAATCCTTTGAAAAATTTAACGCTTGCCCTTATCTCAGTACTGCTATTCTCTTGCAAGGCTGAAAAAAAAGAAGTACCACCTTCTAAACCCAATGTAGTTTTCATTTTTGCCGATGATATGACCTATTCAGCAATAAATGCTTTGGGAAACAAAGAAATTCAAACCCCGAACCTAGATAAATTGGTACATAAAGGCACCACTTTTACCCATGCTTTTAATATGGGCGGATGGAACGGTGCCATTTGTGCAGCATCTAGAGCCATGATCATTTCCGGACGTAAGCTTTGGGAAGTAAACGAGTTTCGTAAAAATTGGAGCAACGGAAAAGAATTTGATAAAACATGGGGTAAACTCATGGAAGGCGCAGGATATGACACCTATATGACGGGTAAATGGCATGTTGACGCAAAAGCTCAAAACGTCTTTCAAAATGTAGTTCACGTACGTCCGGGAATGCCTGGTGACGCATGGGCCACGGAAAATACCGGTGCCAAATTTAAAACTTTAAAGGAGGAGGGTAAAAAACCGGAAGACATCATGCCTATTGGGTATAACAGGCCCCAAAATGAAAACGATACACTATGGACCCCTAATAATATGAAACACGGTGGTTTCTGGCAAGGTGGCAAACACTGGAGCGAAGTTCTAAAAGATGATGCTCTTGGCTTTATAGACCAAACTAAAACGAGCGAGAAGCCTTTCTTTATGTATTTGGCTTTCAATGCACCTCATGACCCTAGACAGGCGCCACAAGAGTACGTAGACTTATACTCTATAGATGATATTAGCGTTCCTGAAAGCTTTCTATCCCTCTACCCCTATAAAGATGGGATGGGTAATAGCCCAAGTCTTAGAGATGAAGCTTTGGCTCCTTTCCCAAGAACAGAATATGCCATAAAGAAGCATACGCAAGAGTACTATGCGCTAATTTCACATCTTGATTTTCAAATCGGGCAGATTTTAGACGGATTAGAGAAGACCGGTAAAATGGATAATACTTATATCATTTTTACTGCTGATCATGGTCTGGCAATGGGTAAACATGGTCTTTTAGGTAAACAAAGTCAGTTTGACCATAGTATACGTGCTCCATTTATGATTGTTGGGCCTAAAGTTCCGGAAAACAATAAAATTGATGCTGATATCTATTTACAAGATGCCATGGCCACAAGTTTAGAATTGGCTAGTATTGAAAAACCCGAATATGTGTTCTTTAACAGCGTTTTAGACCTTATAAAAGGAGAACGTAAGGAAAGCCACTATGATGCTATCTACAATGGCTATATAGACTTACAGCGTATGATTCGTAAAGACGGTTATAAGCTTATTGTTTACCCAAAAATGGATGTGGTTTTATTGTACGACTTAAAGGCGGATCCAAAAGAAATGAACGATTTAGCAGCTGATCCTGAATACAAGGAAAAAGTAGATACCATGTTTGGCGAGTTAATACAACTTCAAAAAGATATGGGTGATTCACTTGATATTAGCAACGTGCTTGCAAATTACCAAGAGAAAAAGTAAACTACCTTAGACTCTATATTTAAAGAGACCGTCATGAACAGGAATTCCTGTTCATGACGGTCTCTTTGTTTCATATCTTATATATTCAACCCTATTCAATTAGAGGTTTTTAAAACTTGTGAGCATAAAAAAAGTGCATCGACTATGAACGATCGATGCACTTAAAACTAACACAAAAAAACAATCTTTTAAAAGAGATTTACTCTAAATTGTAATCTCTAACACATGGGCATATTCACCCGATTTCTTACCCAAATCCTGAATTGTAAGGGCTTCTTTGGTTTGCTCAAAATCTATTTTAGCATCACTGCCCAATAATTTTACTGTTTTGATATCCAAACCTTCTGCAAATACATTAGCGCTTCCTAAAGACTCTATATCAATCTTACCATTCTCTGGCCAAGCCAACATAATAGCGTATAGCTTATCTCCTTTTTTGGTAAACCGAATATCTTGTCCTGTAAACTCTTTGTTTTTTCCTTCGGAATGGTGTCCTTTTTTAACCTCTGTAGGGCCTTCTCCAAAAGTTTTCCAGTATCTAGTATCGTAGATAGCATCGCCGTTAACAGCTAACCAATCCCCTATTTGCAATAGAATCTCTTTTTGGTCATCAGGAATGGTTCCATCTGCTTTTGGGCCTACGTTTAATAGTAAATTTCCGTTTTTAGAAACGATATCTACTAAATCGTCTATCAATTGGTTAGGAGTTTTAGAATCCCAGTTGGTAACATGAGACCAAGAATTTTTACCTATTGAAGTATCTGTCTGCCATGGCAACTCACGAATACCAGGCAGTTTTCCTCTTTCTAGGTCATAAATCACAGTTCCTTCAGGAAAGGCTTCATGCCCAAAATTCTTATCATTTATTAAAACCTCTTTGCCCCATTCACGACCTTTATTATAGTAGTATGCCGCCAATTTTGGTCTTAAGTCCGCAAAATCTTCAATATCTACATAGAAATCGAAATAAAGAATATCTGGTTGATACGTATCCACCAAATCAATTGTTCGTTTCCACCATCGTTCTTTAAATTCCTCCGAAACAGGCTGCGTTAAATCCTTTCCTTTACTAGAATACAAATCGGCATACTCAGGATCAACAGTGTCAAACTTGTCCTTCTTATTATAAAAAGACCAGTTAAAAGCAAAGTGAGAAGAAGCTCCCATTTTTAAACCCTGTTCACGACCTTCTTTAAAAAGCTCTCCTAATACATCTCTTTTGGGACCCATATCAAATGAGTTCCAACGTGTTGTATTAGACTTATACATAGCAAAACCATCATGGTGGTCTGCAACCGGAACTACATATCTAGCACCAGATTTCTTAAAAAGGGTTATCCATTCTTTAGCGTCAAATTTTTCGGCCTTGAACATTGGGATAAAATCTTTGTAACCAAATTCCTTTTGGTCTCCCCAAGTCTTTTTATGGTGCGTATAGGTTGCATTAGGTCCTTTCTTCCCTTTTTTAAGTGTGGCAGAAAAAGTAGCCGTATCCATATACATCTGTCTAGGATACCATTCTGAACCAAATGCAGGAACCGAATATGCTCCCCAGTGAATAAAAATCCCGAATTTATCGTCACTAAACCATTTAGGGTCTTTATAGTTTTTCTTGATAGATTCCCAATTAGGCTGAAAGACTTTAGTCGTATCAGCAGCACTTAATTGTGCTGTATCCTTTTGATTTTTCTTATCTGAACTGCCGCAGGAAGCTATACAGATAATGGCGACTGAAAGTGCCGCTAAATGTTTAAAATTCATAGTGTGGTTGTTATTGACGATACCATTTTATTTCGCCCTATTAGAAGTTGCTAAATTCTAATTTTATGCCCCATCTGCGAGCCACGAATGTGCTAAAAGTTATAACAAATGAACATTTACTCTTGCTGTTTTAAGCTATCTACATGCTTCTATTGGTTTATGACAAACCTAAAAACTAGACAAAACATTGACAAACCTTAATCTCTAATAAATCTCAATGTTTACTCTGTGACGCCCTAAAATCCAGACTCACTTATCTGAGCTTCTCTAAAAAAACCATCTGTTCTATTCTTTCAGCTGTACGTGGTCTTTTGCCTGAAAATTATTTTAGACTTTCACCACTATAATTATTAACGCAAAAATGATGTTGAGAAAAAGCTTTCTATTTATCCTTTTACTACAATTCAGTTTTTCTTTTGGTCAACTGAGTTCTGAAGCTAAAAATGGCGATGTATCCTTTAATAGCGGTTGGCTCTTTCAAAAGGGCGACCCTTCTGGAGCTGAAAAGTCCACTTTTAAAGATGCCGATTGGCGTAAACTGAATTTACCGCACGATTGGGCCATTGAAGGTCCTTTTGATAAAAAATACAATGCTCGTACAGGAGGTTTGCCCGTTCACGGTACGGCATGGTACCGCAAACATTTTACGATAGACAAAAAATATGCGGCTCAGCAAATAGCTGTGTTGTTTGATGGTGTTATGAACAATAGTAAGGTCTATATAAACGGAACGTATATTGGTGAGCGTCCTTTTGGTTATATGGGTTTTGAACTGGATTTAACACCATACATTAAATTTGGAGAGGACAATGTCATTGCTGTTAGAGTTGCCCCAGAAGACTTAGCTTCTCGCTGGTACTCTGGTGCGGGTATCTATAGAAACACCTATTTAAAAATAAATAACCCCATCCATATTCCGCTTTGGGGAACCTATATTACCACGCCTGAGGTATCCGATGAAAAGGCTACGGTAAAAATTGAGACTACGGTAAAGAATGCCGTTGGTAAAGGAGCTTCGGTTACTTTAGAAACCAAAATAATTGACGGGCTTAATAACGTAGTGGCTTCTAGTAGTCAAAAAATCAAACTAGAAAAATCTTCGGAGAAAGTTGTTATAGATGAAATAGTAGTGAACCACCCCAACCGATGGGGAATTGAAAATCCTTATTTATATGATGTTGTTACTCAAGTAAAAAAAGGAAATATAATTTTAGATGAGTATAGCAGTACTTTGGGAATTCGTAGTATTTCTTTCGATGCTAAAAAAGGATTTCTGCTGAATGAAAAACCAGTAGAATTTAATGGGGTATGTATGCATCATGACCTTGGTCCTTTAGGTGGCGCCGTAAATTATAGAGCTACTGAACGCCAAATGCAAATTATGCAGAGTATGGGTGTAAATGCCTTGCGTACAAGCCACAACCCTCCGTCTCCAGAAATGCTTCAGATATGTGATAAAATGGGCATTGTAGTATTAGACGAAGCTTTTGATGAATGGAAAATACCAAAGGTCATTAACGGGTATAACAAGTTTTTTGACGAATGGCACGAGCGCGATTTAAGGGATATGATCAAAAGAGATCGTAACCACCCTTCTGTAGTAATGTGGAGTATTGGTAATGAAATCATAGAGCAACGCGAAAAAGACGGTTGGAAAGTTGCTAAAATGCTTAGCGATATTTGCCATGATGAAGATCATACCAGACCAACTACCGCAGGTTTCAATAATTACCCGGGAGCATTCAAAAATAAATTAGCTTATCAGATAGATATTGTAGGTCTAAACTATAAGCCTTTTGATTACGGAGAAGTGATTAGAGAAAATCCTGACATGATTGTTTACGGTTCTGAAACCTCATCGCAGACTAGCAGCCGAGGTACTTATGCCCTACCTATTACACATGACCATAAGAAAGAAACCTTGGAAGTTTCTAGTTATGATGTAACTGTTGGCCCACCATGGGCATACCCTCCTGATGTTGAGTTTGATGTACAAGCTGAAAACCCTACATTTTTAGGCGAATTCATGTGGACGGGCTTTGATTATCTTGGTGAACCCACCCCTTACGGTGGTCGCGATAATTCTACAAATGGATATTGGAATGCAGATTGGCCAGTACATGCCTCTTACTTTGCTCCAGTAGATTTATGTGGATTTCCAAAAGATAGATACTACCTCTACCAAAGCCAATGGACTACAGAGCCTATGGTTCATGTATTGCCACATTGGAACTGGGAAGGAAAGGAAGGAGAAGAAATTCCAGTTTATGCCTATACCAATTGTGATGAAGTAGAATTGATCGTAAACGGAAAGTCATTGGGTAAAAAAGTAAAAGGAGTTGATACCACAGATATCCCAGCGGAATTCCGTGGATTTGAAAAAGGAATGTACACCTCTAAATATAGATTAAGCTGGAATGTTCCTTACCAACCGGGAAGCTTAAGAGTTATTGGTTATAAAGACGGCAAAGCAGTTACTGAAAAAGTAATTAAAACAGCTAAAAAAGCATCTAAAATACGCTTAACAGCAGACCGTACGGAAATAACTGCAGACGGAAAAGACCTTTCTTTTATTGAAGTCGATATTACAGATGCGGATGGAAACCTTATTCCTAATGCCGATAACCAAGTACAATTTACCATAGAAGGCGCTGGAATTCTTGCCGCTGTGGGTAATGGAAACCCAGCTTCTTTAGAGTCGTTTCAAGATACTAAGATCAAGGCATTTAATGGAAAATGTTTACTCGTAATAAAATCTACCGAGGCATCAGGGAACATCACAATATCAGCCGCTTCTAACGGATTGGAAAGCACAAAAACAATAGTTATAACAAAGTAATCCAAATGAAAATATCACAACTTTTCTGTTTTGCTATATGCTCATTATTTTATTTGCAGGCAGTCGCAACAGACTTTAATGTACTTGATTATGGCGCAAAGGCCGATGGTGTTACTATGGACACCAAAGCCGTACAAAGTGCCATAGATGCTTGCACCAAAAATGGCGGTGGCAGGGTTTTGATTCCCGCTGGTAAAACAGTCGTAACAGGTACCATTTACTTAAAGGATTTTGTTACCCTTCATGTTGAAAATGGCGCCGTTCTTCTTGGGAGTCCCAATTATGCTGATTATGCCACGGACACCCATAAGAATATGTACAAGAACGAACCTCATATGGATCGTTGCTTAATCTTTGCTAAAGACGCTCGTTCCATTGCTATTGAAGGATATGGTACTATTGACGGGAATGGACACAAAGAAAACTTCACCAAGAAAAAAGGAGGCAGACCAATGATGATTCGGTTTGTAAACGTGAAAGACATCCACCTTAATGATATTACCCTAATCAACCCTGCGGCATGGACGTCTGCTTGGCTATACTGTGATAATATTTCTGTGAGCGGAATCAACATCATAAGTCGCGTAAACAATAACGGAGACGGGCTCGATTTTGATGGATGTACAAACGTGCGCGTGAACAATAGTAATTTTGATAATAGTGATGATAGTATTTGCCTGCAAGCTTCAAGACCGGATAAACCTTGCAAGAATATTACAGTCAGTAATTGCCATTTTAGCACCAAATGGGGCGGAATGCGCATTGGACTTCTATCTCGCGGAAATATTGAATCAGTTACCGTAACCAATTGTACTTTTAAGGATATTCAGGATTCGGGACTTAAGATTCAACAATGCGAAGGTGGCGAAATGAAGAATATGGTCTTCAGCAATTTGGTAATGGAAAACGTACCACGGCCAATTTTCATGACTTTCGCCCAACAAATTGCATCCGTAGATACGCCTGAGGACCAATTTGAGCCACTAAAGAGTATGCACAACTTTAGCTTTAGCAATATTGTGGTAGACAACTCTGAATTAGATAAAAACTCAGCCTTCTTTCTAACAGGCTTCCCAGGGCATTCAATTGAAGATATCACTATTAAAGATGTTCAATTTGTAGTTTCTGGTGGCGGGACTAAAGAAGATGCTCAAAAAACAGATATCAAAGAATACACCTCAGAAGTACTTAATGGTTGGTGGCCAGAATTCAGTTTAGTAGGTACCCTACCAGCTTCTGGACTTTATGCCCGTCACATAGATGGATTAGTTGTTGAAAATTTCAGCATAAAGACGGTAAACGAAGACAAAAGAGCTCCAATTGTTCTAAAAAATGTACAAAATGGCGAAATAAACAAGATTTACTTGAATAAAAAAATTGTTGCTAAGGAACAAATCCAAAGAAACTAAAATGAAAATCAAACTACATTATACAAGCCTATTAATCACTCTTATACTATTCGTGGGGTGCAACTCAAAAACAGATAATTACAATGCTGCTGATTTTGGTGCTATAGCCGATGGCAAAACATTAAATACAGAGGCTATTCAACAAGCCATTGATGCCTGTAACCAAGATGGAGGCGGTACCGTAATACTTGAAAAAGGAGATTATGTTTCAGGTTCGCTGCTATTAAAAGACAATGTTACGCTTCATATAGCTGAAGATGCAAAACTAATTGGGAGCTCTAATCCTTTAGATTACCAAAGTATAGACACGTTTACCGATGCTACGGGACAAAAAAGGGGCAATTGCCTTATTGGTGCAAAAAATGCTACGAACATTGCCGTAACCGGTAAGGGAACTATTGACGGAAACGGGGAAGCTTTTCTATCGAAAAATATAAAGGCAAAAATTAAGGAGCTGAATATTACCGAAACCGAAGGTTTTGGTACAAACAGGCCTTTTCTTTTGCGCTTCGTAAATTCTTCACAGATAAAAGTACAAGATGTTCATTTACGACAGCCAGCTGCATGGACTTGCCATTTCTATCAATCCAATGATATTTTGGTCGAGAACGTATCTATTTACAGCCATGCTCATAAAAACAATGATGGTATTGATTTAGATTCCAGTTACGATGCTGTGATTAAAAATTGTGACATCAACACGGGTGATGATGCTATTTGCATTAAAACTACGAGCCCAAAACCCACCTATAACGTGCAGGTAAGCGATTGTAAGCTCAGAAGTGACTGGGGTTCGATCAAGTTCGGAACCGAGTCTATGGGAGATATGTACAACATAGACATTAAAAACTGCCAGATTTATGATACCAAAGGTGGCGGAATAAAAATCCTAAGTGTGGACGGCGCCAATATTCACGATGTGACTATAGACGGCATTCAGATGGACCGAGTAGATATGCCTATTTTCATTAGGCTTGGAGAGCGTTTACGTACCTACCGCGATGCCGAAAAACAAGCGGTTGGCTCTATCACTAATGTAGTTATCAAAAATATTAAAGGCAATGCCCGGGTTTTGGATAGCTCTAGGGTAAAACCACCTTCGGGCATATTAATTACAGGAACTCCAAACCATAAAGTTGGTAAAATAACTTTAGAAAATATTGAACTGGAACTACCGGGCGGAGGCTCAGAAGAAGATACCATGGCCAAAGTTGTGGAAGATGTTGAGAGATATCCAGAATTCAGCTTCTTTAAAGTACTACCCGCCTACGGCCTCTACGGAAGACATATAGAAAATATACAAACCAATAACGTCGTGTTCACATTAAACGGTGACGACAAAAGAGAATCTCAAGTTTTAGTGGACACCAATACAACTCAATCAGAATAACATTATGAATATTAGAAATCGATTTTCCCTTTACATTTTACTTGTTTTTAGTGTGCTTTTGGCGCTTCCCGTTAGCGCTCAAAAACGTAAAGCAAAAAAGAAAGACCAACCCAATGTACTTATTATCTATACAGATGACCACCGCTTTTCAGGTGTTCATGCATTAGGTGGAATGCAAGTAAAGACACCCAATATGGATGCTTTGGTTGCCGATGGAGTTTCATTTTCCAACGGTTATTTAATGGGTGCCTTTTCCGGTGCTACCTGTGTACCAAGTAGAGCTATGTTGTTAACCGGAAGAAACGTATTTGATTTAGAAGGGCAAGGACACAGTATTCCTCCTGAACACACAACCATAGGCGAAGCTTTACAAGGCCAAGATTACAACACCCATATTGTTGGAAAATGGCATCAAGATAACGCTTCCTTGGCACGTTCTTTTGATTCGGGAGATAGGCTTATGTCCAGAGGTCTATATCTAGTCGACCATTTTCGTATGCCTTTGTGGGATTGGAAAAAAGATGGCGACTACAAGTTTGAAGATGGCTATCTATTGGAATATGACGAAAACAGAAAAGTAGTTCGTAGACCAGTAACTAAAGAAGATAAAAGAGGCCCATCCGGTACAGAGAAAAACGGTCCGCACACCTCTGAAATCTATGCAGAAAGTGCTTCCGAGTTTATTACGGACTATAAAAAGAAAGACCCGTTCTTCATGTATTTAGCTTTTCACGCACCACATGACCCAAGACAGGCGCCACAGAAATACAAAGACATGTATCCTGTTGAAGACATCGTACTTCCTCCTTCTTATATGGCGCAACACCCGTTTGACAATGGTGATATGTTTCTTAGAGACGAAGAATTGGCCGTGTGGCCCAGAACACCAGAAGTTGCCAAACAAGAACTTTCTGATTACTATGCCATTATTACGCATCTAGATGACCAAATAGGTAAAGTCATTGCTTCATTGAAAGAAAGCGGTGCCTATGAGAACACCCTAATTGTTTTTGCAGGTGATAGTGGTCTTGCAGTTGGAAACCACGGCTTAATGGGAAAACAAAATATTTATGATGAAGACGGAGTTCATATTCCCCTTGTCTTTTCAGGGAACCTTATAAAAGACAAAGGCAGTAAAAGAGAGGCCTTAGCCTACAATTTTGATATTTTCCCAACGATTTTCGATTTTATCGGTGTTGACGCACCTAGTTCTGTAACAGGCAAAAGTCTATTACCTGTTATCAATAAAGAGAAAACCAGTGTTCGGGATTACACATACCACGCCTACAAACAATTCCAAAGAGCGTATAGAACAGGGGATTATAAATTAATTGAGTACGTACGGGCCAATAATTATGACAGAAAAAACGGAGAAACCGTAAAAGGTTCCCGTGTTACCCAACTATTCAATATAAAAAATGACCCTTGGGAAGTATATGACCTTTCTTTCTTTCCTGAATATGCGCAGCAAGTGAAAACTATGCAACAAGAAATGAAAGAGAAAGCTAAAGAATTGGGCGACACCAAAGAAAATATTGAGGGAGAGAAATATGGTTTTTGGGAATTTTATTAAATCCATTCAGCATATAAAATCAACTTACTTTAGAACAGCTTCAAACTAGAAAAATGAAAATTACGAATCACAAAATCATATGGGCCTTACTTGGATGCTTTGTCATGTCATCCATGGGAACGGCCCAAAAAGCACCTAATACCAATGAAGAAACTCGCCAAGGACCACCTAAGCCACCTATGGGTAAGCGATGGGTGTTAAATCCTGATTTTTCGGATGAGTTTAACGGTACCGAGTTGGACACCACAAAATGGTATGACCACCACCCCACTTGGATTGGGCGTCCACCAGGACTTTTTATGGCATCACAGGTTTCCGTAGGTGATGGTTTTCTAAAAATGACAAGTAAAAAACTTGAGAAGGACACCATAGTTCATGCCTACGGTAGAGACATTACTTTTAATGTTGGAGGGGCCGCTGTGGTTTCAAAAAAATCTACCAAATTCGGCTATTATGAATGTCGGGTAAAAGCTGCAGCAACTACGATGTCTACTACATTTTGGTTTTCTAGCTCTAATAATTTTACAGGCCCAAACGAGTGCGATAAATACGGTTTAGAGTGGGACATTCACGAATCTATTGGTCGTGAAGGTAATTTCAGCGGAAGTTACTTTGCTAGTGGCATGCATTCCAATTCACATTTCTGGTATACGGACTGTGATGGTGAAAAACATGATTACCGAGCCCCACAAGTAAAGTTTGAAGACAGCAAACTTACTTCTGAAGACTTTAATATCTACGGTGGTTGGTGGCAAGACGAAAGTACAGCCAGCTATTATTACAATGACCGGACGCCAAAACACCAAAAGTTTTATGATAAAGTAAAAGACAAGCCTTTTGACCAACCTATGTTCATGCGTTTAGTGAGTGAAACTTATCCTTTTCCGTGGATAGAAATTCCTACTGCCGAAGAATTGAACGACCCAAGCAAAAACACAGTGTACTATGATTGGGTTAGGGCCTATAAACTGGTTGATAGCAACAATCCAAATTCCGATGAAGAGCATAATCTAAACCTATATAACGAAAATGTATCGTTTGACAGTCCCATCATTGCCCAAACGAAATCTACCTCTATAGAAATACCTCTCACCTACAAAGCAAATAAAGACCGAGAAATTGAATTGAAATTATTTGATGATGAAGGTGAAAAAATAGCTGAATCCAAGTTTATCGCTTACGCGGGATATGCCAATCTAACTTCAGTAATCAAAGGGGATGAAAAATTAGCTGCTGACGTTCCTTATAAGCTAACCGCAAGAATTAGACCGGTAGATGGAGATAACAAAAATACCCTGGACGAGAGCACTTTATACATCAATTTGATAAATTAAAAAGACTTCAGTTTTATAATCCAAAGTAATATGAGCAAAAATGCCTTGTCTAAAGTAGTTCCATTAACCTTCTTTCTGATAGGAATGGGTATAAGCGGGCAAGCTCAACAAAAAAGGGATTCCTTTTTCAAACGTTTAAAGGCAGAAAAAGTAGCTTTATTACTCCACCAACACTAGAACAAAATTATGAAACAGTATATTTTACTAGCATTAAGTTTGAGCACACTATTAATGGCTCAAGGCCAGGAAAAGGCATTCCCCTATGAGTTGCCGGAAGAGAAACCCAACAGACCTTTGAGCGCTGCTTTAGAGCGAAACTATGATAATTATTTAGGTGCCCGTCCCGAATCTAACGAATTGTACACCCAATTTAAATACACAGAACTTAAGGGTTTTGATTACCACGATAATGATGGTACTATATCTCGAAGAGATCCTTCTAAAGTGATTTTCGAAAATGGGAAGTACTATATTTGGTACACCCACCGCGAAACTCCTGTAGCTCCAGTAGGTATCCCAAGAGTTGAGGAATCTAATGATACCATTCCTTCTGCAGATTGGGATTTAGCCGATATTTTCTACGCGACATCAAAAGATGGATTTACTTGGGAAGAGCAAGGTGTTGCAGTTCCTAGACCTCCAAAACCACAAGTAGGTTGGCGTTCCGTTACCACAACAGATGTTTTAAAATGGAAGGGCAAATACTATTTGTACTACCAAGCTTTTTCTGAAGCTCCGGGAAAAAGTGGTGGAGACAATTGTCCTGTTGCAGTCTCTTATGCCGACTCTCCTGATGGTCCTTGGACACCTTTTAATAAAGAAGTTATACCTAACGGCGCACCGGGTTCTTGGGACCAGTTTTCAATTCATGACCCCTACCCTATAGTTCATAACGGTAAAATATACCTGTACTATAAGTCGGATTTTGGTAAAACCAAAACCAAAGGTAATGTCCGCATGCATGGGCTGGCCATAGCAGATGACCCATTAGGTCCTTTTAAAAAACACCCATTGAACCCAATAATGAATTCAGGACACGAGACTACTTTATTTCCATTTAAAAAAGGGGTAGCCGCTTTTGCTATTAGAGACGGAAATGAACTGAACACCATACAATATGCAGAAGATTGGGTGAATTTTGAAATAGCTGCAATGGTAGAATTGATGCCCGATGCCGGTGGTCCTTTTGTTGCCGATGCTTTTACAGATACCAAAGATGGTCGTGGAATTACTTGGGGAATTTCCCATTTTGCCAACCCTACCCGCGATTGGAAAAAGAACCATGTGGTTTTAGTTCGATTTGATTGCGACCTGAGTTTAGATGTTGATGATCAACAAATGAAACGTCACCACAATACTCCTAAGTTCGAGTATTTATTAGAGCATGGACTGAATGCCAAACAACGAGAGCGTGCCATGAACGCTACTAAAAAGCTGAATGGGAACTAGAATTATAATTGCAACAATCAGCTAAAAAAGTTAAGCAACCCTAGTAATCAGACCTAACCGAACTTTAGTACCAAAGTATTTACCGATACTTACGAGCTCACCAGCAACACTATACCAAATGAAAACTAGAACCTTTCAATTTTTAACTGTATCCTTTTTGCTCTTTCAAACCGGGCTTAGGGCTCAGGAGAATATAGTAGTACCACAACAGGCCAATGAATATGTACGAATCTATAAGCCTGATGGCGATTATTTTTTCGCCCCTGACACACCTAACCTAAAAGAGGGAAAATGGTATGATGAATGGGTTCCTAACGACCACACCTTTGTAAAAGGTGATGATGGCAAGTGGCATATATTCGGGATTACCCACCCATTGGTAGAAACAAAACCGCTCAACAAAGGCATACACGAAGGCGAGCATGGTTCTTTTCATGCCGTATCGGAAGCAACAGATTTTAAAGAAACAGTAAAGGAGCATCACTATAATGATCTCCCTAAAATATTGACTCCCAAAGACCGGCCGGGAGAAATAGCTGCGAACCACGCACCTTATATTGTTAGAAAAGACGGTCTATTCCAGATGGTTTACGGTCATAGCCCTATGCGCTTGGCTGTTTCCGATAATCTATATGATTGGGAACCAAAAGGAGAACTCTTCTCAGACCCGGATGGTGCCCGTGACCCCAATTTACTTTTATACAAAGGCACATATTATCTGACGTATTGTTCTATAAAAAGTGTCCGGATGGTGACCTCTAAAGATTTGATTAACTGGAGCGAACCTAAAATCATTCTTAAGACTAACAAATTTGATCCTGAATCGCCCACCCTACTATTCCACGATAATACCTTTTACCTCTTTGTTTGCGCATGGGAAGGTGGCTGGGATGGCAAAGATATACAAGGTGCTTATACCCATAAAGCCTATGTCTACAACTCCAATGACCTAAATGATTTTGGCGCAGACCAAGAAAAAGAAATTGCGGTTTTAAATGCCCATGCCCCCGAGATTTTTCAGGGCGAAGATGGCCAATGGTATATCTCTAGTGTGGAATGGCCGTACAGAGGGGTTGGTATTGATAAATTGAAGTGGGTAAAACAAAAGTAACCTATCGATTTAATTGAAGATAAAATGAAAAAATATCTGAGAACTATTCATATTTTTTGCTGTGTACTTTTGGTTCCAACCATAGGTATCTCACAGTCCAAAACTTTTAAGAATCCAAAGGCCAATACTACAATTATGGGTCAGCAATGGGAGGTCATAGATTTAGTTTTTTTCGCAAAAACCAAATCTAAATCACCTTTTGACATCAAAGCGACCGCACAAGTTACGGGTGAAAATAAATCACAACAAATACCGCTATTCTATAATGGAAATGATACTTGGGTCTTACGCTATTCTAGCGCTAATATGGGAGAACAATCGTTTGTTATCTCATCAGAGTTAAAAGCTCTGGATGGAAAAAGGGGAAAGATTATAATCACAGAAAACCAAAAAACAGAACGCCACGGAGGTATCGTACTTAATGAAGACAATCCTCAACATTTGTTTTATGAAGACGGTTCACATTACTTCAATTTAGCTTTTGAGTGCGATTGGCTCTTTGCACTAGATTATGGAGAGAAAGATATAGACAAGACTAAGCACCTCTTATCGCTATTAAACGAATGCCGCTTCAATCAGGTGGTCATGAACGTGTATTCATACGACGTTTCTTGGCCAAAAGACAAGCGTCTGGCCGAACATCCTGAACATGAATATGGCGGGCGGGAAGATATTTTTCCTTTTCTAGGGTCCAACTCTAAACCGGACTATAGTTCCTTAAACATTGACTTTTTTAAGCATTTTGACAAGGTCATCTCAGAAATGCACAATCAAGAAATCGTTAGTCACCTCATGATTTACGTTTGGAACAAACTAGTGTCTTGGCCAGAAATGGAATCTGAGGCAGACAATAGATATTATGATTATGTCATAAAACGATACCAAGCTTTCCCTAATATAGTTTGGGACGTTTCAAAAGAAGCGCTTCACAAAACAAGGGCGACTTCCGGCTATATTTCGGAACGTATTGAACGAACTAGAAATCTGGATTCTTATGATAGGCTGGTATCCGTTCACGATTACGGTTTCTGTAGAAACCATGCCGATGAAGTCGATTTTATTTCGATGCAAAATTGGCAACACACCTTGTACCAGAATATGTTGAATGCCCGAAACGACTTCCCCAATAAACCCATTTTCAATATTGAACACGGCGGTTATGAAGAATCGCCCTATGTAGTTTTTCCTGGGGCTTACGCCAATGCAGAAGTTTGTTTGCGCAGAAATTACATGTGCCTTTTTGCAGGTGGCTACACCACGTATTATTGGCAAGGGGCTTCTTGGAATGCTCTAATGCACAACCCGTTTGAACAGCCTGATGATTTTGAGAAGCCCCATTTTGAGTATTTCACTCATATGCAAAAACTTTTTGATACGGCCCCTTTTGAAAACTTTGAACCCAATGCTCGCTACAACGGTAGTGGTTATAATCTGACCAATAAAAAGGACGGCATCATTATGATGTACACTCCAAAAGAGAATCACTATACGTCTGCTAAAGTTCAAATCTCAAAGGAATTTAATTACGAAAACGCTACACAACAATGGTTTAATACCATCACCGAAGAATTCACACCTGAAGAGAAATACAAAATGGTAGAACTTGGTTTTTGGGATTTTCGTCCATGGCGCCATGAAGCCGACGCCATTCTTATCATTCGGAATTTAAAACCAAAGAACTAAATGAAAAATCCAACCAAAGCCATCCCTTTTAAGTTAAACACGTGTATTCTATTTTTCTTGACCGTTACACTAAGTTTTGCTCAAAATTCAGCAACGACAAGTGAAAAAGCGGCAACACTATATCAAGCAGATTGGTCGTCTTTGCAAAAGCATACTACGCCCGATTGGCTTTATGGAATGAAATTCGGAATCTATTTTCATTGGGGACCGCAAACTGTACAAGTAGCTTCCAAAAACCCCGAAATGACCGTTCTAGAAGCTATTGATGCTTGGAAAGGCGAAAAGTTCGATGCCAAAAAGTGGGTCGATTTGATGCAGAACGCAGGTGCTCAATTTGGCGGACCCGTAGCATGGCATGGTAGCGGAGTTGTAAATTGGGACAGTGATATTACCGATTGGAATTCCGTAAACAAAGGACCTAAAGTAGATATATACGGAAGTCTGGCAAAAGAACTTCGCAAACGCAACATACCTATAGTTTCTTCTTTCCATACTGGAGATTTTTGGAGCCGTATGTGGGGCCAATTATCTAAGGAAGACCCTACTTACCTCAACCCTTATGACGATAATTCAAAGTACGCCACTGCCAATGAAGGCCGTATAGCAGAGGCTATTTTTAAAGCTTGGTTTGACCGTATTTCAGAAGCTATCGATAAATACGAACCGGATATGATTTGGTTCGACACCGGATTTGGAGGGACTGTAAAAGGGGAATTAAAACATTACACAGAAAACGGACGCCTATTGCCAGACGGAGCTAATGAACTGAATAGTGTTCCGGAAAGCTACCAACAAAAATTGATCAGCGATTATTTCAACAAGGGACAAGAACTAGGAAAAGAAGTAGAAGTATTTTATAAGACCCATGATATTCCACCGGGAATAGGAATTCGCGATATCGAAGACGGAAACCTATTGGGAATGCAATATGACCCATGGATGGCAGACATCAATATGCAACGCCACTTTGAATGGCCCAGTCCCTGGTTCTACAACCCTGCAAATAAGGTAAAAGAGGCCGGTACATTAATCGATATGTTGATAGACATGACCAGTAAAAATGGCAGAATGCTTCTAAATGTACCTCCCATGGCCGATGGAAGTTTTCCAGAGGAAACCAAAAAGGAACTATATGCCATGGGTGATTGGTTGAAAATAAACGGAGATGCTATTTACAATACCATGCCCTGGATATTTTATGGTGAAGGCCCCACAGAAGTAACTACCCCAGGCCATCACGGACAAGGAAAAGAGCGCGGAGAATTGATTCCAAAATACACTTCAGAAGATATTCGGTTTACCCAAAACGGTAAAAATCTGTATGCTATTTGTATGGATTGGCCGGGAGAACAAATTACCATTAGAACATTAGGCAGTAAGGGGAAGCTCTATCCTGGAGACATCAAAAATATTTCAATGTTGGGAAGTAATGAACATATCAAATGGGAACAGAAGCCCGAAGGCTTGGTGGTTACATTTCCAAAAGAAAAACCATGCGATTTCGCTTATGTTTTAAAAATCGAGCGTCGTTAAAATTTCTCTATTAAGTCATATAACAATACTATAGTTACTCAGAAAATGATGCATTTAAATTACCCTCGGCAAAAAGAAAAAACAACAATTACATTTACTTTATTGTCAGTTGTATTTCTTCTTTTTTGGAACATGAATTTATCTGCACAGAGTGTTCTCCTTGGGGACAACGCCCCCTACCCCAATGTAAATGATGGTGATTTTAATTTGATACAGGCGGGTTCTTGGCGCCTTGGATTACAATCCCCATTCTGGACGCCCTCTAACGAACCACAAAAAGAAGGTCACTCAATGGGACTCTTTGCCGGTCGTTACTTTAGCTCATTTGATTATGCCTATATAGATTCCAAGCCCTTGAACACTACCCCTGATTATCAAGACCTAAAAGTGGGCGATGAATTGAACTGGAGCTTTGGGGCCGATTTGGAATACATTAGTAACGGTTCACTTTCATTACATCTATTTTTTGGTGAACAAGAGCGCATCTTGGCCGAAAAAGTAAAACTCATAGGTTCAGACAAAACCATAGAACATTTTTCAGGTACCTATATCGTAACCCAAGGGGATGTAGTGGCTGGACCTCCCCGTGTTCGGGTCGTATTTTATTCAAGTGAAGATGTAAAAGTTTTTTTAGATTATGTCAACCTTAGCGTAAAAGCTCCCGAAAAAGAAGGCCCTAACCTTTCGGGAAAAATAGTGGGCGACGGTATCCGTTTGGATTGGACGGATAAAAAAGCGAATTCAGACAGCAAGTTTTCAGTATACAGAAGCAAAAGAAAAAGCGAAGCCTACAACAAACTGACCACGACCGCTGATCTTAGTTTTACCGATACAAATCTTATCAACGGTATGGCATATAGCTATGTTGTAACCCGTCTAGACACTTCAGAATCTGCGGGCTCTAACAAAGTGCTTCTTAAAAAAATAGACAGTGAGGCCCCTGCACCTCCAACAGCTCTAAAAATTGAGGCATTTGAAACAGAGATTAAAATTAAATGGGACAAAAGCGTTGATATTGATGTGGCCAGTTACTCGGTGTATAGAGGGGATGCCAATGGAGATCACCTTCGACAAATTACTCATGACCTCACAGGTTCCGAGTATGTAGATTTTACCCCAAAAAAAGATGTCTACAACTCTTATGTGGTATTTGCTCATGATTACTCCGGGAATAAAAGTAAGGCTTCACCACAAGTAAGCGCTAAAGTAAAAGCAGTGTTTGGAACTTCATTTAGTGATCTTATTCTACCTATGCCCATCCATAAGCAATTGCGAACCGACCTGTGGGGAGCGGAAGGCGTTTTGCCCCGCGACCCAGATAACGGTATAGAAGATCCTGAGTGGAGCTATTGGGGTGGCAGACCAGTAAAAGATCAGGACAACAAATACCATATGTTGGTAACTAGGTGGCCAGCAAACGCTACCAAGGGCCATTGGGAATGGCCAAATTCAACTGTAGCGCATGTGGTCTCTGAAGCACCAACAGGACCGTACAAGGTAAAAAAAGATACGGCCTATGGTTTTCACAATGGACTAGGCCATAATCCCGATATAATTTTATTGAATGACGGTACATATATGCTTTACTCCCTCGTAGACTGGGAAGCTACCTTGTTCACCTCTAAAACCATGAACGGCCCATGGAAACGTCTAGGGGTTATGACGGTAGATTGGAAAAGTACCAATGAAGACGAAAAACTATCATACCGGTATTATCGCAATCTATCTGGCGTTCAGTTAGAAGATGGTCGGTTTCTATTTGTGACAAAGGCCGGAGAAATGATGCGCAGTGAAACAGCCGATCCTCTAGGGCCGTATACCGTTCTGACCGATCAGATTAGATACAACCAAATTATTCCAGAAAAATATAGAAACTCCAATTACGAAGACCCGGTACTATGGAAGGATGAAGTACAATATCATATGATGATCAATGCCTTTTGGGACTATCGTGCAATTTACCTACGTTCCCCAAATGGTATCCATTGGAAATTCAACCCAGGAACGGCATATACACCAGACAATACTTCCTATGAAGACGGTACGCGAACCCATTGGTACAAACTAGAGCGGCCCCATGTATTACAGGACCAGTATGGTAGAGCCACACATCTTTCCCTTGCCGTAATAGATGTCCCAAAGGCAGATGATTTGGCGAGGGATAAACACAGTTCCAAAAATATTATTGTTCCCCTTACTGTCCATAAACGCATTAAGATGTTGAATAAAAAGAAGATAGACTCAACCACAAAAAAGATTAAAATTCTGGTGTTTTCTGAACAGAGTTTTGATGCTCAAAAAGATATTGACCTTGCCTCTTTACGATTCGGTGCTGCGGAGGAGGTTGATTTTGGAAGAGGTTCTAAAGTTTCTAAAACCAAGAAAAAAGGAAAAGACCTCATCGTGGAATTTGACGGCTCTGGAAATGGAATTACGGATATGAATTTTGCAGGAAAACTACTTGGAAAAACAAAGGAAGGCAAGCTGATTATAGCCTTTTCAAAACTTTCATCAAACAACAATTAAGCTTTACAAACATTTCAAAAAAACAACGCACGCATTTGGTTTGTATGAATAGCGCCGACTGGAAAGAAAAAGCACTGATGAGTTAGAGTAAGTTGATATGAACGAAGATTAATGTAAAATAAATTCATGAGATTATATAAAATGATTTTGGGCATTGCTATAGTGCTTATTTTCTGCCAATGCCAACAGCTAAAAAACCAAAAAACGGATAAGGAAAATTGGCAAGTTCTTTTTAATGGAAAAAATTTGGACGGATGGGTAGTTAAGTTTAACCATCATGAATTAGGAGATAATTATGCAAATACTTTTAGAGTGGTTGACAGTGTGATTCAAGTAAATTATGATGGTTATACCGAATTTGGAGACCGCTTTGGACATTTGTTTTATCATAAACCATTTTCGGCTTATCACCTTAAATTCGAATATCGTTTTACAGAACAGTGGATGGACGAGGCTCCTATTCATGCCTATCGTAACAGCGGTATTATGTTTCATTCACAAGACCCAAAAATCATTTTAAAAGACCAGAAATGGCCTGTAGCTGTAGAGTTTCAATTTTTAGCCGAAGAAACAGAGGGGGAACCAAGGCATACGGGAAATTCATGCAGCCCGGGAACGCACATTCATAAAGATGGTAAATTAATTAAACAGCATGTTGTACAGTCTAGTTCCAAAACTTACAAATGGAATCAATGGGTGAAGGGTGAGTTAATTGTAGATAAGCAATCTAATATAACGCATATAGTGGAAGGAGATACTGTTTTGCAATACTCCAATCCTATAATTGGAGGTCGTGCTATAGTAGGTTCTGATCCAGCTATGCTAGTTGATGGCAAAGCAATATCAAGTGGCTTTATTGGTCTACAGGCCGAAGGTCAAGGAGTAGAATTTAAATCGATTAAGATTAAGACATTGGATTAAAAATCACAGGAAGAGGAAAATAACCACATCATAAATTATCTCCAATATTATATTTAATGGGAACAATTAAGGCTTAATACATATTAGACAAAAAACATGATGACTTATTTTAATAAACAGACAACATTAGTAATTCTTCTATTATTGATAAGTGGATGCTTTGCAAAAGCAGCTACTCAACAAAAGCCAAACATCCTTTTTTGTATTGCCGATGATCAATCTTTTGCACATACTTCCAATCAAGGTGCCGCAGAGTTAAACACACCTAATTTTGACCGTGTTGCTAAGAGTGGGATTATATTCAACAACGCCTATACGAACGTGTCTTCCTGTGCCCCGTCAAGGGCGTCCATTTTAACAGGTCGTAACATTTGGGAACTTGAAGAAGGCGGACTATTGTTTGGAGCATTGCCAAAAAAGTATACCACTTTTTCCACTCTATTGTCCCAAAATGGATATAGTACAGGACATTCTGGCAAAGGGTATATGCCGGCCAATAAAAATGAGCCCTACCAGACACGTCCATTAGCTCCAGAATTCAACCACATTAAAATGGATGCCCCAAAAAATATGTCCAATAAAGATTATGCGGAAAACTTCAATGCATTTCTTTCTAGTAAAGAAGAGGACAAACCTTTCTTTTTTTGGTTCGGGTCACATGAAGCCCACCGAGGATACGATGCTGGAAGTGGCGCTAGAGCAGGCAAAGATATTTCAAAGATAGAGGTGCCCGGTTTTTTACCAGATAATGAATTGATACGAAATGATATTGCCGATTATTACAATGAAATAGAATGGTTTGACTCGCACTTAGGACGGATGATTAAAGCGCTAGAGGAAGCCGGAGAGTTAGAAAACACTATCATAATTGTAACGGCAGATAATGGAATGCCTTTTCCCCGTGCAAAAGGTACATGCTATGATTATGGCACACATATGCCTTTAGCCATATGTTGGGGCAATAAAATTAAAGGGGGCAACCACGTAGATGATTTTATAAGCTTCACTGATTTTGCTCCCACTTTACTAGAAGCCGCTGGTATTGCTGTTTCCGAAGATATTACAGGAAATAGTTTTCTAGAAGTTTTACTATCCAATAAAAGCGGGCAAATAGACCCAAAAAGAGATCGGGTATTTACGGCTTTGGAACGCCACACCTATTGCCGTCCTGGTGGAGCTCCGTATCCCATACGAACCATTCGGAAAGGCGATTGGTTGTACATGATAAACTTTGAACCTGACAGATGGCCTTCCGGTAATCCTGATTTTGCTTCTCCACACCAAGGTTTTTACGGAGATATTGACGCCGGACCTTCCCGTGAATATTTAATTGTAAACAAAGATCAAGCCTCTGTAAAATTTTATGCTGATCTATCACTTGAAAAACGCCCTAAAGTAGAGCTGTACAACGTAAAAAAAGACCCTTTTCAACTACATAATCTGGCTTCTGACAAGACTTACGCCGATTTGTGCATTGAATTGAAAACAGACTTGTTTGCCCATTTAAAAAAGACGAACGACCCAAGAATGCAGGGGGAATCGCCTTGGGACAACTACCCTTATTTCTTTGATGGTTTTGAAAAAGAACATTTGAAACCTGTTAAGGAAAGACAATAACAAACCAAAACACTACTTAAAATATAGAACACGTATGAATCCATCCACATTGATAAACAAAATATGCTTCCTAGTTTTATTTGCAGGACTTAGCAGTTTCCTTAATGCTCAGGAACAACCAAATATTGTAATCCTAATGGCCGATGATATCGGTGTTGGAGATATCGGCTTTTATCACAAAGAAAGAACGGGTAAAGAACCATTGGTTCCGACACCTAATATAGATGAACTCATTGCAAATGGTATGCGCTTTTCTGATGCCCACTCCCCTGCTTCTTTATGTGCTCCTACCCGATATTCAATGATGACCGGTAATTATCCTTACAGAAATACGAATAGCCCTTGGGGTGTTTGGTCTCCGTTAAACAATGACGGTATTGATGATGATTCCACTACCCTATCCCGTATTGCAAAAAAGGCAGGTTATAACACCGCCTTTTTTGGAAAATGGGGATTGGGAGGCGTTTGGAACGGTGCTCCAGAGGATTATTCAAAAACTGAAAGAGGTGCCCAAAAATTCGACTTTGATTATTCGATAGAGTTACCACAAGGCATTCAAAACAAACCTTATGTTTATTATGAAAACGGGGCATGGATGAAACTCAAATCAGATTCAAAACTGGTACACATTCCGTTTGCACAGACGCAATATGATGAAGATAACAGAAAGCGTAATCGTGATGGTATTGGCGATTCTAATTGGAACCCTTCATTAGCTGGCCCAATATTAGCCAACAAAGCAGTGAAGTATATTAAAAAACAAGGAGAAAACCCATTTTTTATGTACTACTGCAGTCAGGCCGTTCACGTGCCACACAGTCCATCTGAAACTCTAGATGGAGTAAAAATAAAAGGTTCAACCTTAGGTAATCATGGGGATATGATTGCAGAACTAGATGCCCAAGTAGGTATGATGATAAAGGCTCTCAAAAAAACAGGTAAATATGAAAACACACTCTTTGTATTTACTTCAGACAACGGTGGTCTAATCACAACAGAGCCTTAACTCAGGCAGGACATGATTCCAGTAATGGATTGGCAGGTAAAAAAGCATCAATCTATGAAGGGGGACACCGTGTTCCTTTCGTAGCGGTTTGGCCAGGAAAAATTGTCAAAAACTCAGAATCTCAGGTACCTATTATAGGTCAAGATATGGTTGCCACCTTATCGACTCTATTAAAAATTCCGCTTGATGATAATAAAATTTTAGATTCCGCTAACCTTCTTCCCATTTTTCAAGAACAATCTACTGAACCACTGCACAAGTACCTCATGCATAGGTCACAAGATGTAAAAGGTCCTTTTCATGCCATTCGCGAAGGTAATTTTAAACTGATCATGATAACGGATAGTAAGAAAAACCTAAAAGGACTAAAAGCAATTGAATTATATAATTTGAAGGATAACGTCCAAGAAAAGAAAAATAAAAACCTAATTCATAAGCTCGGTCAAGTAGAGCGTGTAAAGAAAATGCAAGAAACCTATCTAGAGCTATCCAATAATAGAGAAACAACACTTTTCTAGTACTAGATATCCCTTTTCAATATGGAGAAAAGATACATTTAGAAACGGTTTTAAATAATTTTAAAAAATTCTCAAAACCAATTGCTGTGTCATATCGGTTTAGAAAATTAGAAATCATCAAAAAGTACATTTGATATAGGCATCTGACCATTTGTATCAAACTCAACATAATGCTATGGTTAATTTTACGTCACGCAGGATTTTTAAGCACAAAAAACGAGTATAAATCAATTTCTATACAACTCAACACCTTTAAAAAATCATTTCGACCAAAACAAACAAATAAACACCAAAAAAGACATGTTTAAATTCCTTTACCAGTTTCAAAACCATTTTATGAGACGTTATTTTTTCTTTGCTATTTCGGCCTTTATTCTGATTACCCTCGGCAGTTGCAAAAAAGAGAAACCAATTTATGCAGACGTTATTTACACCAAACCCCAATTGGTAAAAGACCCACCCGTAGTTTTTATGTCTCCTGAAGAAAGTATGAAAACCATGCATTTACCCGAAGGTTACCGTATGGAGCTGGTGGCCAGTGAACCTATGATCAACGAACCAGTAACAATTGCTTGGGGTCCGGATGGTAAACTCTATGTTGCTGAAATGATTACCTACATGCAAGACATAGACGGTACAGATGAAAACGAGCCATGGAGCAGGGTTTCGGTTCTTGAGGATATTGATGGCGATGGAAAAATGGACAAAAGCACTGTTTTTGTGGACAGCCTAATTCTCCCTAGGATTATACTCCCTTTGGATGACCGCGTTCTTATTGGTGAAACATACAACCGTAGCCTTTATAGTTATAGGGATACCGATGGTGATAACGTAGCCGATGAAAAGAAGCTAGTGCTTGAGAACAACAAAAGAGACAATGCCAATCTGGAGCACCAATCCGCTACCATGATATGGGGTTTGGACAATTATCTTTATTTATCCAACGGTTCCTTACGCTACCGTTTTACCAAAGGTGAAATGGAAATTGATACGTTAAGGGATGCGCCTTCCGGACAATGGGGTATGACACAGGATGAAGTGGGTCAAATTTATTATTCTAGCGCAGGTGGGGAAACTCCCGCTCTAGGTTACCAACAACATCCTTATTACGGCACCTTGGAAATGGAAGGGAAATGGGAAGAAGGTTTTGAGAAAGTATGGCCCATCATTGGAACTCCAGACGTACAAGGTGGCCTCAGAAGATTGCGTGAAGACGGCACTTTAAACCATTTTACGGCCAGTTGTGGCCAATCTATCTTCTTGGGAGATAAACTGCCCATGTACGGAGACCTTTTTATTCCAGAACCGGTGGGGCGTTTAATTCGCCGTGCTAAAGTGAACTTGGTAAACGGGAAAAAAGTATTGTCCAATCCTTATGACGAAACGGAATTCTTGGCATCTACGGATACCAACTTTAGACCTGTGGATACACAGACTGGCCCAGACGGCTGTCTGTACGTGGTTGATATGTACCGCGGTATTATCCAAGAGGGCAATTGGGTTAGAAAAGGTAGTTTTTTACGCCCCGTGGTAGAACGGAAAGGTTTTGATAAAAATATTGGAAAAGGTAGAATTTATAGAATAGTTCATGATGAAATAACACCTTCAAAACAAGAAGACTTATTGCATAAAACTAATGATGAGCTATTAGATTACCTACATCACCCTAACGGTTGGTATCGGCTTACGGCACAAAAATTATTGGTACTAAAACAAGATAAGAGTACCGTATCCAATTTGAAAGATATGGTTACTGGTGGAACGCCTTTTATAGGTTCTATGTTAGGTGATGCCGATTATGCATTAGGAAGACTTCATGCCATCTGGACATTAGATGGTCTTGATGCCATAGACAAACCTCTTGTTCTAGCTGCTTTACAAGACGAAGATGCCCGTGTACGTGCGGCAGCCTTACGCGTAAGTGAGCCATTTTTAAAATCTGGAGATGCCAGTGTTTTTGAAGCAGTTCAGGCTTTGAAGAGTGATAAAGACCCTGAGGTTTTACAGCAAGTAGTCCTTTCTTTGAATTCAGCTAAAGACAAAATGGGAAAAGAAACCATTTCTGAAATTATAGCGGCCAATCCTAGTAATGAAGCCATTGTAACAATTGGTGAAGAAAGCTTAAAGGAAGTTCCTTTAGAAATAGAGAAAATTAAGAAACAGTACGTTTTACAAAACAGTAATACAAGGAAGAGAATTGTGGAGGGCTACAACAATTTCAAAAACCTCTGCGCTGCTTGTCACGGCATGAACGGTACGGGTATTGAAGGAATGGCTCCGTCATTGGTAGGCTCCCCTAGGGTTACCGCTAAAGATTGGAATATTCCAGTGAAAATTCTTTTAAATGGACTTACCGGACCTGTTGACGGTAAAGAATATTCCGGTGTTATGGCGGGTATGAAACAACAAGACGATGATTACATTGCCAGCGTGGTCACTTATATCCGAATGCACTTGAACAACGAAAAAGGTGTTGGCGGATGGCAAGTCAGTAAAGTTAGAAAAGAACAAGAAGGTCGTGAAGATTATTGGACCATTGAAGAGCTTGAAAAGAGCAAATAAACAATTTTTATTAAAGAACATTATAGAATGAAGCATTACAGATTAATGCTCTGCACACTATTGCTTACGGCAATAGCTTGGGGACAGCATACAACTTTACCAGAAGGTTTTACAAAGACCGACCGTTCCAAACTAAATATCAACCAAGGATGGAAATTTCATTTGGGTGACCCCGATGCCGATTTCTTTAAGTTAGATACGGATGATTCCAAGTGGGAAACAGTTAACGTGCCTCACGGATTGGAACTTACCACAATGGACCTGAATGGGGTTCAAGATGATAAGTACCAAGATACATTCATGAGAAAAGTAGGTTGGTATCGAAAAGAGATTCAGGTTTCCTCAAACACGAACAACAAGGTTTTTCTTGAGTTTGAAGGTGTTCATCAGGTTACAGATGTTTGGATAAATGGTAAACACATTGGTCAGCACTCCGTTGGAGGCTACACTCCTTTTCATTTTGATATTACGGATTTTGTAAATCGAGGCGAAAAGAACCTCGTAACGGTTTTAGCCGATAACCGAAAACGTGATGATATTCCACCAGACCCTGGTCCAATGGACTATATTAAGTTCGCCGGTCTGTATCGCGATGTGTATTTAGTAGAGACCAACCCTCTACACATAACTTTTAATTGGGAAGCCGAAAATGCAGGTCAATACATCACTACGCCAACTGTAGATCCCATAAATCTTAATGCTACAATCAACATTAAAACTACGGTTCGTAATGAAAATGCGCTGCCTAAAAAAACTACCGTTTTAAGTAAAGTCATAGATGATAAAGGTCTAGTCGTATTAAAATTAGAACAGACCAAAACTATTCTTCCCGGAGCCGATGTTCAATTTAACCTCATTGGCAGTATTGAGGATAATCTAAAACTTTGGTCTATAGATGAGCCTAACCTCTACCGAGTACATACGATAGTTCTGGAAGATGATAAAGCTGTGGACCAAATAGAAGTTAAAACGGGATTCAGGAAAATTGAAATGAACAATCATGATGGTATTGTCCTGAACGGAAAACCTATAAAACTCATTGGCACCAATTTACACCAACACTATGGCTTTATAGGTGATGCCATGCCCAATTCTTTGCATTATAAAGACATCCTGCAATTAAAAAAACTGGGAATGAATGTTATCCGAACAGCACATTACCCACATGACAATTCTTTGCTCGAGGCCTGTGACGAACTCGGTATGCTGGTATATGAAGAAGCCCCAACATGGATGTCCATCGGTAATGAAGCTTGGTTCGATAACTTCGAAAAAGCGGCAAGAACTATGGTCAGAAACCATAGAAATCACACTTCCGTTTTTATCTGGGGAGCTGGTATCAATCACAGGGGTTATGTTCCAAGGGCTCACAATATAATTAAACAAGAAGACCCGTTTAGATATACCGCTTCGCAAAGTAGCCGTTGGACGGGTTGGCAAACTTCTGGTTTAACGGATATTTATGGGCAAATGGTATACGGCCCCTATTATTGGAGTGGTGACGAACCCATGCTGGCAATGGAAGGGCGTCGTGGTCCTGAGGCTATTAATGAATATATGAACGACCCCATGAAATTGGGACTCATATCGTGGACGGCACATGCCTATTATACTTTTCATCCTACCGATACGCCAAAAGATAGAAGTCGAGGTGGTTTTATGACAGCTTTCCGCTACCCACGTCCCGAAGAAAATCTGGCTTGGTATCCTGCCGAACTAACGGATTATCCTTATCTCCATATTAATACCGATTGGAAAGAAGGCACTAAAGAAGTGGTCGTGTTCAGCAATTCAGAGAAAGTGGAACTAAAAGTGAATGGTAAGACCATTGCAACACAACACCCTTCAAAAGCGGATAAATACAAATATTTAAAACATGCACCGTTCGTATTTTCTATTCCTCAATATAAAAAAGGAAAACTGACGGCAAACGGTCTGCTTGATAATAAAGTTGTTGTTTCCGAAACTAAGCAAACTCCAGAAAGTGCATATAAAATAGTTCTAGAACCTGATACAGAAGGCAGAAAATTTGTTGCGGATGGTTCTGACATTCTTGTGGTTTATGCAAAGGTGCTAGATAGAAACGGCACACTACTGGCTGATACTGACACAGCTGTTGAATTCGCTATAAAGGGCGATGCAGAAATTATTGGCGATAAGGAAGGTATTGGTTCTAACCCAATGCCCGCACAATACGGTGTTGCTCCTGTTTTAATCCGTGCAGGCAATTCTCCGGATGAAATTACGATTACAGCTAAAGCAAAAGGTCTGAAATCAGCATCTGCAACAGTTGCAACCGTAAAAGCTAATTTTGATGTCATTGCTGCAAACGCAGAGCCTATCTATGATTTTGAAACGCTTCGGGTAGATTTAGGAGGAGATGAACAATTAGTTCAGTTTGATTGGACTCCGTGGAATGGCAAAGACAATGCGGCCTCTACAAAGGAATTTGAAGAGTTTGAGGGTTTCTCCGCTACCGTTCAAAGTAATGGTGATGCTAGCTCAACCCGTTGGTTAGGTGAAATAAATGTTATTGGCAAATACGGTTTCGCTCATGGTGAAGGTGTTCTGGGTGTGTCAAAAGAGGGACTAACCTTAGAATTTTCCGGATTGAAAAAGGGAAAATATAAGTTGAACACAGTTCATCATGCCCCAAGAACCAATACTGATAGCATGGACCCCAATCAGGAAAAAATGGCGACTTATAAAATCTATAAGATTCCATATGCCAAAGAACTTAGTGTTACAGTAAACGATGCAAATGGTTCCCCTACCCTAGAGAACATAACCGTAACCGAAGGGGAAACTATGCAGACCACACCTTTTCAACCCACCGAGATATACTTTGAAGCGGATGGGAATAGTAATGTTAGTTTCGTATTTAAAGGAAGTGACGAAAAAGCAGTTTGGCTCAATAGTTTTATTCTGAGCGAATGGCATTAAACAGATAGCCTCAAGTATTCTATAAATCCCCTTGGTATTGCCTTGGGGATTTTTTTTATAAACAGCTTAAAACCACCCTCACTAACAAATATTCAAAATCTAACCCAAAAATATATTAACATCACTTATTACAGGCTAAATAATTAGATTAAAAATAATTTTATATATTTACCGAAACCGTACTAGACCGTACTAGATTTAATGTTACCGCTATGAAAAATGTATTTTCCCTATTATTTGTGATCTTCAGCACGTTTTACGGCCTATCGCAAGACGTACTTGTTGAGGCAGAAAGTTTTGATAACCCTGGAGGTTGGTTGGTAGACCCACAGTTTGTAGAGCAAATGGGCTCGCCATACCTAAATGCGCATGGCATGGGCAAGCCGGTAGAAAATGCTTCAACAGAGGTAAACTTTAAAAAATCGGGTACATATCATATCTGGGTACGCACCATGAATTGGGTTCCTGGTGAATGGGAAGCTCCGGGAAGATTCCAATTAAAAGTAGGCGAAACGGTATTAGATACCGTTTTAGGAACCCGCTCTGGTTGGGGATGGCAATATGCCGGTGAGGCCAAAATCAACAAAAAGCAATCTACGCATATTGAACTACAAGATCTTACAGGTTTTAACGGGCGTTGTGATGCCATCTATTTTTCAACTAAAAAAGATACACCTCCCTCATCCACTAAAAAGTTAGCAGCTTGGCGTCAAGAAATTACGGCCCAACCTAATGCTCCCGAAGAAGTAAAAACGTATGATTTGGTAGTTGTAGGTGGCGGTCTAGCGGGTTGTGCAGCAGCTATTGCTGGGGCAGAACAGGGACTTAAAGTCGCCTTAATTCATGACCGTCCCGTTTTAGGAGGGAATGCAAGCGAAGAAATTCGTGTTCACACCTTAGGCATCTACGGTAATTTTGAGAGGATATTAAAGAAAATAGATACAGAACACTATCCAAACGGTTCAGCAGATGCCAAACTAGACCAAGAAAAAAGAGATAAAAATGTTAAGAGTTATGACAATATTGATTTATTTCTAAACTGGCGTGCTTACGATGCCGTTTCCGAAGAAAATAGTGTAAAATATGTAGATGCCAGACAAACTTTCACAGGTGAAAGAAAGCGGTTTACCGCTCCTTATTTTGTAGATTCTACAGGAGATGGCTGGATAGGTTTCTGGGCTGGTGCCGAATTCTCATACGGTAGAGAAAGTGTTGACACCTATGGTGAACATTGGGAAGAACATGGTGAATTATGGAGTCCAAAAGAGGCAGATAATGCTGTTATGGGTTCTTCTGTACTTTGGGGATCCAAAGACACGGATAGCCCTCAGAATTTTCCTGAAGTACCATGGGCCATGCCAGTATCTAAAGATTATGCCGAAGTTAATGGCGAATGGCAGTGGGAGTTTAGCCGAAACGATTTGAGTCAGATTGATGATGCCGAAGAAATACGCGACCACATGCTTCGTGCCATTTATGGCTCATTTTCCAACGCTAAAAAAGACGAGGTCAACAAAAACCGAAAACTGGAATGGGTTTCTTATTTAGTAGGTAAACGTGAATCTAGACGATTAGTGGGCGACCATATTTTTACCTTCAACGACGCTAAGGAAGGAACAAAATTTCCTGATGGTGTCGTGATCGAAACAAGAGCGGTAGATGTACATTACCAAACCGTTCTAGAAGATGAAAACAATCCAGATTTTATTTCGGAAGCGTTATTCTATAGAGGTCCTCAATACTATATTCCATACAGAAGTTTGTACTCTAAGAATATTAAAAACTTGTTTATGGCCGGTCGTAATTTCAGCTGCTCGCATGCTGGTCTTGGAGGCCCTAGAGTTATGCTTACTACGGGTCAAATGGGTGCTGCAGTGGGTTATGCCGCTTCACTTTGTAAAAAATATGAAGTTATGCCGCGTGAGATTTACACTGGATATCTAGATGAATATTTAAATTTGATAGAAGATCAGAAATACGAAAAAATTCCTACTTCTAAAAAATGATACGAATTGCGTTAGGCTTCCTTTTATTTGTAACCCACTTTTGTGATGCTCAATTTGGGTCTCCTGTCGCATTTTCTGATAGTCAAGAAAAAACTGTTTTAGAGGCTAGTCCAGAGTTTTTTATATTGGACTGGAAACCAAATACAGCGCTTCACATTTCAGAAACTCCATTGGAAATCATTACGGATTCTGTGGGTGCTCAAAAAGTAAACTTATTTCGCGATAATAAAGAGGCGCCCATCTTATATTCCTCCAACATTATAACTCCTGTCTGTGCAGATGGGGATTGCAAATTTATGCACATTACCCTGTATTGGACCCTTTTGGGTGATTATGCGGGTTTTGACCGTTCAGTTCAAGAACCATTAACCAAACATGATCATGATGAGTTTTTGTTCTCGGATTATTGGAAGCTTCATGATTTGCTGAAAGATGATAATTCTATATTAAAGAGAAGAGCCATAGATGAGTTGGTCACCAAGCCCAAGCCTTCTAAAATTGAAGGTGTAGATGCCTTATCCGGCGCCACGGTAAAAGAGGTAAAAGAATCCGTTGTTTCGGGAGCGCTCTATTCCTGTTATGTAGCTTGGCATTTGGTTCATGGTAAAATTAAGGAGCAAATTAAAGCCCATACCGTTCAGCAACAAGACGAAGCTATGTTGGTACAAATGCTGAACAGCGACCATACCAATTATCAGATGTATGCCTTAGAAAATCTTGATGAAAATCAGTATAAAGTCAATTTTTCTAGAATATCGGAACTCTTCAAATCAAGTATTCCTTTAGTTCGTTCTTACATTATTAAAAACTTATCGGATTCTTTTTCGCAATCGCCCTCTACTATGCAACCTTTTTGGGACGCACTTCCCTATATTGATATCAATACCCGAAGTTTGTTACTGCAGCATATAGATTTTGCTTCTGATGCTACCGTGACGCATATCTCTACGCAGCTGAGTGTACTTACTAAAAATCAGTTGCTTAAATACTTAGAACACCTAGGAAGTAAAAAAGTAATTTCCACGGAAGTATTAAAAAATCTTGAGCGTTTTTCCGCATCCAACAAAGAGAAGAATGCATACCTTGTTACTGAATTCCTAGAAGATAATAGCTAAATTGATATTTTAAAATCTACATTTTATGGTTTCGTTTATTATTTCTGTTCTTGTATTGATACTGGGTTATTACACCTATGGGAAACTGGTAGAAAACATTTTTGGTGTAGATACAGAAAGGGAAACCCCTGCCATACGATTACGTGATGACATAGATTTTATGCCCCTACCCGCTTGGCGCATATTTCTTATTCAATTTTTAAATATAGCCGGTCTAGGCCCCATTTTTGGAGCAATTGCAGGTGCCATGTTTGGACCTGCCGCTTTTTTATGGATTGTGTTGGGCAGTATTTTTGCAGGAGCTGTTCACGATTATTTTTCAGGCATGTTATCCGTACGCCACAACGGGTTAAGTATTAGCGAAATTGTGGGTATCTATTTGGGACCACGAATGAAACATGTTATGCGCTACTTCACTGTTATACTTTTGATTTTTGTGGGTACCGTATTCCTTATGGGTCCTGCAAAAATTATAGATGGAATGACCGGTAATATGTGGAACCTTTGGATTTGGGTGGGGATAATTTTGGCTTATTATATCCTATCTACCCTCTTACCCATTGACAAAATGATTGGTAAAATCTATCCCGTATTCGGGGTAGCCATGCTCCTTATGGCCTTAGGATTACTAATTGCCCTATTTTTTGGCGATTACACTATTCCTGAGTTGGTTCCTTCCAATCTAGTAAACATGACGTCCGACCCAGAAGCCACACCCCTCTTTCCCATACTTTTTGTTACAATTGCTTGTGGAGCCATATCTGGTTTTCATGCTACGCAATCGCCGCTCATGGCACGTTGCATGCAAAACGAAAGACTAGGTAGAAAAATTTTCTTTGGAACGATGATTACCGAAGGTGTCGTAGCTCTAATATGGGCCGCTGCAGCCATGACCTTTTTTGGTAATGTGGGAGGTCTTAACGATGCCATGTTGGCCAATGGGAATAACGCAGCATGGGCAGCCAATGAAATATCGTTGAACATGTTGGGTAAAGTTGGTGGTGTTCTTGCCTTATTGGGTATTGTGGCTGCTCCTATCACCTCTGGTGATACCGCCTTCCGTTCTGCAAGACTTATATTATCGGATATTTTTAAGACCGACCAAAAGAAAATAAAGAATCGCCTTTATATAAGTATTCCTCTATTTATAGTTGCTTTTGCACTTACCCAGATGGATTTTGGAATGATATGGCGCTATTTTGCATGGAGTAATCAAACCTTGGCTACCGTAGTGCTGTGGACGATTACCGCATATTTAATTTATGAGAATAAATTGTATTGGGTTACTCTAATTCCTGCCATTTTCATGACTATGGTATGCTCCACATACATTCTCATAGCACCTGAAGGATTTGAATTGGAAAATAACGTGGCCTATATAGGGGGAGCCATTCTCACTATATTGATTTCGTTGCTATTTTGGTATTATGCCGTACAGCGAAAGAAGGTTTTTGTACAGGTAATGTAATTAATATTTTAGAGCGAATTTCTTAGAATCAATTTGGTTTCATTGCTTTTATGTTCTCGTCTGCCTTCCAAAATCATTTTGGCAGCTTCCTCGCCCATTTTCTTAAAATCGGTACTAATTACTGATATACCACCGGCTAAAATCTCTTTAGTACTGGTATCGTTATAACTAATTAGCCCAATCTCTTTACCCAGCTCCCATTCAGATTTACGAGCCAATTTTATAATCTCTACCATATCTCTATCATAGGCATCAATGGTTATGTAAAGCGTTCCTTTTTCAAAGTAGTCCGGAGAAAAGTTATAAAACACCTCGCTCTTAAAGTTGTATTCCGCGCTAAATCGTTCAAAACCTTTTTGTACAAAATCGCCGTGTGGTGCATTTTTACGATTGAAAAGTACAAGCCTATCGTACTTGTTAACCAAATCAATATTTACCTTTAGTAGGTTAAGAATGTCATTCTCAAAATCTTGAAAAACCATACCACAACCATCATTGACATTAGGCTCATATTTATCCAGAATAATCAATTTTTCCGGTGGTATTTTATTGAGCACTTTCTGAACCGATTTTGAATCCTCTATGTATGTGGTAACTACAAAGTGTGTGTAATTTTTGAGATTATCTAAAATCAGAGACGCAAAAAGTTCAATGTTTTGGTGATGAAAATATAAGCGGACCTTCACATTTTCACCCAAGCTTGAAATAAGTGAATTATATAAATCTTCCTTAAAGGGAGTAAACTTATCCAGCAAGAAAAACACCTTAAACTCCGTTTCTACGGAAAGGTCGTTCACAAAATAACCAATCTTGTCCACTGCCCTAACAATTCCCTTTTCGCTTAGGTAGTTTAATGCTTTAAAAACTGTTTCACGACTAAAGTTAAAATGAGCAGAGAGCTTGTTTACTGATGGTAACCTTTCATCAAGAACTAATTGCTTTTGTTCAATTTGGGAAGTAATACTATCTGCAAGCAGAAGATATTTAGGCTTCTTTGAGTTCTTTTCGATACTAAGTTTTACCATTTATTCTTTCTTAACCATTTTGGGACGAACGCAAAAATACTAAAACCAAAATTACCTGCTTTAAAGTTGCAATGAAGTAGCCGATTTATAAAAAATAAATCTAGTCACTTAAAATTATAATTGATTTTACAGATTCTAATTTAGGTAAAATCAGCTTAAAAGTATTGTGTTCAAATATTTTTGGAAAGAAAAATCCTATGAAATACCACGATAATTAAGGGAATACCAATTGTTACCCCCTCAAATTCAACATTTAGCAAAAAATATTTGGCAAATATGTAATAATGTTATTTATTTGTTAAACAGACTAGACCAGACTAGACTTATAATTTGGAACAGTCAAACGTTAAATAACTCACTATTCACCTCTCAACTTAAACCAGAGCTTATGAAAAAAGCAGTCTTATTTTTTCTTTTATCGATATTCGCGCTTTGCGAAATATCGGCACAAATTACGGTATCAGGTACCGTAAGCGACGAACAAGGTATCCCCATACCAGCTGCCAACATTGTTGAAAAAGGAACAACCAATGGAGTTGTAGCAGATTTTGACGGAAATTTTAGTATTGAAATTCCAGAAGGAACTACCTTAATCTTCAGTTCTATTGGTTACGGAACTGTTGAAAAGGCCGTAAACGGTCAAACTACATTAAATGTTACCATGGCTGAAGAAGCATCGCAACTAGATGAAGTAGTCGTGGTTGGGTACGGAACCCAAAAAGCAGTTAATTTAACCGGATCTGTAGAAACCGTTAAAGCAGAAGAAATAGCAAAACAACCCGTTGCACAAGCTTCACAAGCTTTAGCAGGCCTTGTACCCGGTCTAACCGCAACGCAATCCAGTGGCCAGCCCGGATCAGATGGTGCGGCCATTCGTATCCGTGGGGTAGGTACTTTAGGTAGCGGAGCCAAAAACAACCCACTTATTTTAGTTGATGGTATCCCTGATGACATTAATGGTTTAGACCCTAGTGATATTGAATCTATTTCCGTACTTAAAGATGCTTCGGCTTCGGCTATATATGGCTCTCGTGCGGCAAACGGTGTAATTCTTATTACTACAAAGAGAGGTAAGGAAGGAAAAATATCAACCTCTTATAATACTTACGTTGGGGTACAGAGCATTGCTCAAAACCTAAAATTCGCAGATGCTTTAGGGTATATGGAAGCATTTAACTCTGCTGAGCCTGGTGCATTTTCTGACGACGTCCTTAACCAATACCGCTCGGGTAACGGAGTAGGTTCAGAGGCCTTACCAGATACGGATTGGGTTGGTCTTCTATTCAATTCAGCTGCTATACAGCAATATCATAGTCTTTCTGTACGTGGTGGTTCTGAAAAATTGAAAGTTGCCAGTTCTATATCGTTCACCGATCAGGATGGTAACATTCCTAACTTTAAATTCCAAAGATATAATGGTAGGTTTAACCTAGATTATGCTTTAAGCAAAAAATTAGACTTAGCTTTTGACCTCAACTTTAGAAGAGAAATTAAAAGTCAGCCCGCGCGTTTAAATGATCTTACCCGTTCGGCATACCGCCTACAGCCACTCTTTGTAGCTTTTAATGATGATGGCACCTATGGTTCCGGTTTTGGTGGTAGTAATCCCGTTGCACTAGCTAATTCTACTGCAAAAGATGAAACCGTTTCAAATTACTTTAGAGCTTTGGCCAAAGTAACTTACAGACCATTCAACAATTTCTCAATTGCTGCAACGTATGCACCACAATTTTTTGACAGGGACCAAGATGATTTTAGAGCACGGTACACCTATTACGAAGGTTCTGGCGGTGTTGCTCAAAGCACTGTAGGTGGCGGTATTTCAGAAAGTTCGCTTTTTAAGGAAACTTTTACCACGTTTCAAGACAACTTTAATGCAGTAGCTAACTGGGGAAAAGAATTTGGTGACCACAATGTTTCGGTTTTAGGAGGCTATGAATTTCTTAAATTCAATTCGGAAATATGGTCCGCTAGTAGAAGAGGATTTGTTCTAGACGAATTTAGAGGTCTCGATAACGGTTTACCAGATACACAGCTAAACTCTGGTAATTCAACCTTAAACGGGTTAGAGTCTTTATTCGGAAGAATAAACTACACGTACAAGAACAAATATCTTTTTGAAGCAAATGTTAGAAGAGATGCTTCTTCACGTTTTGCCGAAGGCTATCGTTCTGCAACTTTCCCATCCTTTTCAGTGGGTTGGGTAGTATCCGAAGAGAAGTTCCTTCAGGACAATGAAACCATCAACTTTCTAAAATTCAGAGCCTCTTGGGGACAATTAGGAAACCAGTTTATTTTTGCTGCTAACAGAACCGATAACAACGGAGATGTAATTCAAGGTTCAGATGGTTCTGCTGTGGCTCAAGAGGTAAACTTCCCTTATACTTCACTTTTCGGTCTTGGTAATGCCAATGCAGTTATTGGCGGTACTCCAGTAGTTGGTGGTGCCCAATCAGTTTTAGCCAATTCTCAATTACAATGGGAAACCGGCGAAACCCAGAATGTTGCCATGGACGCTAAATTTTTTAACAGTAAGCTATCTTTCACTGGAGAATATTACGTGCGTAAAACAAAAGATATTCTTTTAGGGGTTACCATACCCACATCCGTAGGTTTGGAAGCTCCAGTTCAGAATGCTGGTGAAGTTTGGAACACAGGATACGATATTAGTATTGGTTGGAACGATATGATCGGTGAAGATTTCCGTTACGGAATCAACCTTAACTACTCTGGTTTTGACAACGAAATCAAAGACTTGGGCGGTCTAGATCAATTACCTCCAGGTAACACAATTAACCGTGTTGGCGAAGAAATTGGTTCTATCTATGGTCTAAAAGTAGATGGACTTTATCAAGAAAGCGATTTTGATGTAGACGGTAATCTTAATAGTTCATTACCATCGCCAGGATTTGGAGCGATTCAAGCAGGTGATTTAAAATATGCTGATATCTCTGGTCCTGATGGAGTTCCGGACGGAGCAATAACAAATGACGACCGTACTATTATTGGTAGTGACATTACTACTCAAAATTGGGGACTAGAGCTTTTCTCTGCCTATAAAGGTTTTGACCTTTCAGTATCATTACTTGGAGCTGGAGGACGTGATGTGGTATTGCAAGGTGATGCTGGTTGGGCCTTTTTTAACGCTGGTAAAATTCAGGAATGGCAAACGGATTACTGGACTCCTACTAATACAGGTGCAGCATATCCGCGTTTAACTCCAGGAAGTTCACACTCTAACTGGCGTGTGAATGAAACTTGGATGCATGATGCCTCTTATGTAAGACTAAGAAATATAACTCTTGGCTATAAGATACCTAGAGATTTATTGGATAAATTCAGTATTTCAGCTGCTCGTATTTACCTGTCTGGGCAAAACTTAGCTACTTGGGATAACATGCCTGAAGGTATAGACCCGTTAACCCCACAGTTTTCCAGTGGTGCTTTTTACCCTGTTACCAAAGTTTTCACTATGGGCCTTAACGTAACATTCTAATCGTATAATTTCTTTACAATGAAAAACATAAAATATATCATCTTAATAAGTCTTAGCTTGCTGGTATTTCCTGCCTGTGAAGACAACGTATTGAACTTAGAAGACCCTGGGAGCCCAACTGATGCTACATTCTTCAGAACAGAAGCACAATTGGAAGTAGCTCTTACAGGGGTTTACGAATCCTTGAATTACGTGAGAAGCGTTCCTTTCCCTCAGTTATTAGATCACACCACAGACTACGCATATAATAGAGGTAATGTTGGTGGAACTGTAGCCGTAACCACAGGTGGAGTTACCTCTACCGAAGGTATTATAAACGGCTTCTGGGATAGTTTTTATACCGGTATACAAAGAGCGAATAACCTATTGACCAATATGCCCAAGGCCGAAGAAGCTTCTGACCCTGGTCGTTATGAGCAAATCAAAGCCGAAGCACTGTTCTTAAGAGCCATGTTTTACAGCTATCTGACTGAACTTTACGGAGATGTTCCTTTTAGAACCGAAGTAACTTCCTTGGAAGAGCTGGAGATTAAATCCCGAACACCTAAAGCTGAAATCGTTGCAAGTATTATTGCTGACTTGGAAGAGGCCGCTAGTATTTTACCTCCAACACAATCGGCAAATGAACGTGGGCGAGCTTCTGCTAATGCCGCTAATGCTCTGATTTCTCGTATTGCATTGTACAATGAAGATTATGTATTGGCTGAAAGCGCCGCTCTTAAAGTGATGAATTCTGCCGAAACGCCTAGTTTGTTTCCTGATTACGAAGCTTTATTTACAGATGCCGGTGTAGGTTCATCAGAGGTACTATTGGATATATCCTATATAAACGGAACAAAAACACATAGTCTTTCACAAGTTCAAGGTAGTAGGTTTGGTGGATGGTGCCAATTGGTTCCTTCTCAGCAAACAGTTGATAGTTACGAAACTGTAAACGGACTACCCATTGATGAGGATCCTGCTTATGATCCTGCAAATCCGTTTGAAAATCGTGATCCTCGTTTGGCCGCTTCCATTGCCTTACCAAATAATATCTGGACAGGACATATCATTCAACAACATAGTGATAGTATAGCAACCTGGCGTATTGAAGATGGCGCTAAAGTTGAACGTGTTTTCAATCCTAACGCGGCAAACCCAGCAGGTCGAAAAATAATTGACCCTGTAGATGGTACTGAATATGTAACTGGAGGCGCGAATCGTTTTACTGCATTTACTGGGTACTTCTGGAAAAAATTCTCAGATGCACCTAGATTATTAGGGTCGTTAACAGGAGGTCCTAGTCCTTTACAGTCTGAACAGACCATTTATTTAATGAGATATGCAGAAGTACTTCTAAATTATGCCGAAGCTAAAATTGAAGCTGGTACCATAGACGCTAGTGTTCTAAATGCATTGAACGATGTACGTGAACGTGCTTATAACAATAGTGGTTTCGCTTTTCCTGCAGTTACTACAACGGATCAAGCAGAGTTGAGAAAAATTATTAGAAGAGAGCGTAAAGTAGAGTTCGCAGATGAAGGACTTCGCCTGTTTGATATTAGAAGATGGGGTGTTGCCGAAAAGGTTATGAATACTACTGTTTTTGGTGGTCCTGCCAATGGCTTCAGTAAAATAGGAAGTTTAAATTATGTTCCTAATATTGATGATGACGGCTACATAGATTACACTGGCGCGCCTTCTCAACCAAGAGTTGAAATGGGCAACTTAGATTACAGAGAGTTGGAAGAAAGAACCTTTGACGCCGGAAAACACTATTTATGGCCTATACCACAGGCAGAAATTGACGCTACGGAAAATGTAGTAACTCAAAACCCTGGGTATTAAAAATGTTTGTTAGTTTTTGTTAGTTTTTTCAAATAGGGGGTTCTAGTTTACCCCCTATTTCTAAATTACAGAAAATTAGAGTTAATAGTATATTCATCATAAGAATGGGCACAATAGACATTACGGTTATACTGATTTTTACTTTGCTTGTCTTCGTATGCGGACTAAGCTTTTCTAAATCGGGCAAAAACATGAAATCATTCTTTGCAGCGGGTGGAGCACTACCCTGGTGGATGAGTGGCCTTTCTCTCTTTATGAGTTTCTTTTCTGCAGGTACCTTTGTAGTATGGGGTTCCATAGCATATTCCAGTGGTTGGGTTGCCATTACCATTCAAACCACAATGTGCATTGCCGGTGTTCTAATCGGTTTTTTCATTGCTCCTAAATGGCAAAAAACAAAAGCGCTTACCGCGGCCGAATTTATAACGGACCGTTTAGGGTACAGCACTCAAAAAATTTATACTTATTTATTTTTGTTGATATCCATCTTTACCACGGGTGCTTTTTTATATCCCGTAGCTAAAATTGTTGAAGTATCAACAGGTTTCCCTATAAGTACCAGTATTATCGTACTGGGTATCTTAATTTTAATCTATACCGCAGTTGGTGGTCTTTGGGCAGTAATTGTTACAGATGTTCTTCAATTTGTGGTACTTACCGCAGCCGTTTTAATTGTTGTTCCGCTTTCGCTGGATAAAATTGGGGGTATCGAAAATTTTGTATCACAGGCTCCTGAGAATTTTTTCAATTTGGTAAATGAAGAATACACTTGGGGTTTTATGGTTGCCTTCGGGTTATACAATCTTTTCTTTATTGCCGGTAATTGGGCATACGTACAACGCTACACCAGTGTGGCCACGCCAAAAGATGCAAAAAAAGTAGGATGGCTTTTTGGCGGACTCTATCTCGTTAGTCCGTTAATCTGGATGTTACCTCCTATGATCTATAGAGTTCTTAATCCTGAATTGGGTGGTTTGGCAGATGAAGGCGCCTACCTCCTCATGTGCAAAGAAGTACTGCCTGTTGGCATGTTGGGGCTAATGTTGGGCGGAATGATTTTCGCAACATCTAGCTCCGTAAACACTACTTTAAATATCTCTGCAGGTGTATTGGCCAATGATGTTTATAAACACTTTAGACCCAATTCAGACGGAGATAAATTGGTGAAAGTAGGTAGAACGGCTACTATATTACTCGGTATCTTAACTATACTAATTGCACTACTCGTTCCTTATATGGGCGGTATCGTAGAGGTAGTTATGAGTTTAGCGGCCATAACCGGTGGAGCTATGTTTTTACCACCTATGTGGGCGTTGTTCAGTAAATATCAAACAGGTAAAAGTGCTTTGATTGTGACAGTCATTACTTTGGTTATCAATGCCTTTTTTAAATTTTTGGCCCCTACTCTTCTCAACTTCTCATTTGACAGAGCCGAAGAAATGGGGTTTGGTATGGGTATTCCCGTAGTGCTATTAGCAGCATTTGAGGTATACGCTCGCTCCCAACAAAAGGCCACTGTAGAATACGACAACTATCAACTTAAAGTAGCTGAGAAAGTTTCCGAGACGGAAGAAGAAGCTGCTGCCGGAAATAAAAAAGGTACTCGGGTTATAGGTATTGGGGTAGCACTAACCGGCCTAATGATTTTAATATTATCCTTCATAGCTAAAACCGGGGCACTCTTAGTGGGAGGCATGGGAACGTTGGTCTTATTACTTGGAGGCTATATCATCTTTAAAACCACCAAAAAAGATTCCGATTAAATAGTTATCACTTACTACGTTTCAAAAAATACCAAATCTAATTACTAAAGTACAAATTGCATTATATGATTTTAGAAGCCTATAGTTCCCAAAAAAGAATCACGAAAACCATACCGTTACAAAGTGACCTTGTCGTAGTTGGAGGTGGTCTTTCAGGTGTCTGCGCCGCAATTACAGCAGCCCGTTCGGGCCTAAAAGTTACACTCCTACAAGATCGTCCGGTTCTCGGGGGTAACGCCTCGTCCGAAGTTCGTCTTTGGAGTTTGGGTGCTACCTCACACATGGGTAATAATAACCGTTGGAGCCGTGAGGGCGGGTTGATCAATGAAATTCTTTTAGAGAACCTCAAAAGAAACAAAGAAGGGAATCCATTAATTTTTGACACCGTACTGCTCGAAAAAGTATACGAAGAAAAAAACATAACCCTACTCCTTAATACAGCTGTTTATGATGTTGAAAAAGGTGATGATAATAAAATTAAAACAGCAACTGCTTTTTGTAGTCAGAACTCCACGACATACATAGCTAGTGCCCCCCTTTTCTGTGATGCCTCCGGTGATGGCATAATTGCTTTTATGGCCGGAGCTTCGTTCCGGATGGGTGCGGAAACCAAAGAAGAGTTTGATGAAGGTTTTGCTCCCAATCTTGAAGATTACGGTAACCTTTTAGGACATTCACTTTACTTTTACACCAAAGACATTGGTAAACCTATTACCTATACCCCTCCCTCTTTCGCCATAAAAAATGCAGAAGAACTTCCCCGTATCAAAAACTTTCAATTGGGTGACCATGGTTGTAAATTGTGGTGGGTAGAACACGGTGGACGACTAGATACGATACATCAATCCGAAGACATAAAATTTGAACTTTGGAAAGTGGTGTATGGCATTTGGGATTACGTAAAGAATAGCGGTAAATATCCCGAAGCCGCAAACCTTACCTTAGAATGGGTCGGGACTATTCCCGGCAAACGGGAAAGTCGACGTTTTGAAGGTGACTTCATGCTTACCCAAAAAGACATTGTTGAGCAACGCGATTATTATGATGCGGTTTCTTTTGGCGGTTGGGCCATGGATTTACATCCTGCAGACGGTATTTACAGCAAACACAATTCATGTACACAGTGGCATGGTAAAGGCGTATATTCCATTCCTTACCGTTGTTATTATTCTAAAAACATAGACAACCTTTTTCTTGCGGGCAGAATTATAAGCGCCAGTCATGTCGCCTTTGGCTCTTCTCGCGTAATGCTTACCTGTGCTCACGGAGCGCAAGCAGTAGGCGAAGCAGCTGTTATTTGTAAAGAAGAAGGTTTATTACCGCGAGATATTGCGTCCAAAGAAAAAATAAGAAAACTACAACTGGCCCTTAACAGAAACGGACAAAGTATCCCTCGGTTATCATTAGAAGATACGGACGACTTAGCAAATAACGCAGATATTGAAGCTAGTTCTACTTTAGCTTTTACCGGTTTTGCGGCAGCAGACGATTGGCAAACACTAAAGTTCGGGTTGGCTCAAATGGTGCCTCTTAAAGCAAACGAAACGTATAGTTTTGAATTTGAAGTAGATGCTTTAGAAGCTACTAATTTAGAGCTTCAACTTAAAAGCAGTTCGGCATGTACCCATTTTACGCCAGACGTAATTATTGACAAAAAGGAAATCGATTTACAAAAAGGGAAGCAAAAAATCACTTTTACAACTACTAAAACACAGGAGCAAGACCACTACTCATTCTTCTGTCTAATGAAAAACGAAAAGATAAAAGTTCGTCTTTCGGATGAGCGTATAACGGGATTGATGACCGTTGAGAACAAGGTAAACAAAGCGGTATCCAATTTTGGAAGACAAGACCCACCTGCAGAAATAAACGTTGACAGCTTTGAATTTTGGACTCCAGAAAGACGCCCAAAAGGTAAAAACATAGCCCTCAAAATGTCTACTCCCATACCTATTTTTAAAGTCGATAATCTTAAAAACGGAGAAGTTAGGCCTAACTCAAACGGAAGTACCAATGCTTGGGTAGCCAACATTTCCGATAAAACCCCAACGGTTGATTTAAAATGGGACGACAAAGTTGATATTAAAACCATAAAACTCTTTTTTGATTGCGATTATGACCATGCTTTGGAAACTACGCTTATGGGACATCCGGAAGACGTTATTCCATTTGTGGTTGCCGATTACAAAATAAAAGATGGTTCTGGAAATATTATCAAAGAAGTAATAGGTAATTATCAAGCTACAAACACTATTGAGCTGGATCAGGCTATTTCAACAGACAAGCTAACGTTTGAGTTCATTAAAAAAGAAGAGCATATACCTGTTTCTGTTTTTAAAATATCAGTTTATAACTAAACCCTATAAAATGATTAAGAATGTAATTGGGCTTTCTATATTTCTAATTCTGGGCACTGCACAAGTAGTAGCCCAGAAAGAAGATAGTACCCAATTACCTGATATCAGTTCCTTTCATCAAGACCTTTTTGTTCCTGAAATAAAGGAAGGAAAGCTAGAAGCTGGTAAACGAGTGAAACAAACTTTAGGTATATACCTAAACACAGATGTCTATCACTTAGTCTACCTGCCTACGAATTATAAAGAAGGCAAAAAATATCCGGTTATTGTAGAATATCCGGGTAACGGGCCATATACAAGTGCTTCTGGAGATGTTTCAACAGGCCAAGTAGATGGCTGTAATTTGGGATATGGTCTTAGCGAAGGCAAAGATTTCATTTGGGTAAGCATGCCTTTTATAAGTGCTGATGGCAACGAAAACCAAAAATGGTGGTGGGGAGATATAGAAGCAACCAAAAGGTACTGCATAGACACGGTTAAAGAAGTCTGTGCTAAATTCGGAGGAGATGCTTCCAACGTTATTTTAGCTGGATTCTCAAGAGGAGCCATCGCCGTTAACTATATCGGGCTTCATGATGATGAAATCTCCCATCTATGGAAAGCCTTTATCGTTAATTCACATTATGACGGTCTGAAAACATGGGACTATCCAAATTCCGACAAAGCATCTGCCCTTGAACGATTAAAACGATTGAACGGAAGACCTCAATTTATTTGTGCCGAAGGCCAGGGAACAGTAAAAAGTAAAAATTACCTCCATCAATCAGGTATTCAAGGAAACTTTACTTTTATGAATATCCCAGTTAGGAATCATACTAATACTTGGACTTTATATGATTTAAAAGAACGAGAAAATATTAGAACATGGCTAGCGGAAACAATCAAAAAAACTAAGAAAACATCAGTATAAAATGAAAAATGTATTCTACAAATCCACTTTACTTTTTGGTTTCTTGTTCGTGATTTTTTCCTGTAAAACTAGTACAGGAGATGATAAACTAAATCAAACCCTAACTAATGGCACTACTGAAGTTTCTTTGTTTACAGCTACAAACGGTCAGTTAGCATTTCAAGTTACTAAAAATCAAAAAGTAGTTCTAGACACTTCCCTCCTGGGCCTTAAAATAAATGACAAACATTTAGGGAAAAATGTGGAAATAGCACTTCTGGAGCAAAAAGAAATACAGATTCAATATCCGCTTAACGGAATTAAAAGTGAAGCCTCCTACACAGGAGACTTACACACTTATAAAGTTTCAGAAGCCGATGGAACCTACTGGAAATTAGAATTTCAACTTTCCAATGAAGGTGTGGCCTATCGTTATGTGGTTTCGGGCCAAGGCACACAGCATGTTCAGGGTGAAGAAAGTAGCTTTAAAATACCAAGCCAAACCAAAGTTTGGTACTTTGAGCGCGATAGCGACTGGAAATTAAAATCCCACGCCGGTGAATGGCTTTCTGCAGATATTTCCGAAATGCCTACGGTCTCTAAAATGGGTCCTATTCAAGGCTTGACCCTTACTTGCGAACTCCCACAAGGAGGGTATGCATTATTGGCCGAAGCTGCACTTTATAATTATAGCGGTATGCGCTTGGAAGCTGTTGGTAACAACACCTTTAAAGCCAATTTTGAAGAAGGTGATGCCGGTTTTGATGTTACAGGTGATGTAACCACACCATGGCGCTGTATTTTATTAGCGGACACTTTAAACGATTTGGCCAACAATACCATGGTAGCATCGTTAAACCCTGCTCCCGACCCCAAATTATTTACGGACACCAACTGGATTAAACCAGGAAAATCTGTTTGGCACTGGTTGTCCGGAAAATATGTGGATTATAAAGAAGAGCATGATATGGTAGATGATGCCGTAGAACTGAACTTTTCATATAATATGGTTGATGATGGTTGGGAAAGATGGCCTAATAAATGGAACAAGGTGACGGAACTCTCCAACTATGCCAAGGAAAAAGGAATTGGCATTTTTATATGGAAGCACTCCAAGGAAATCAATTTTCCTGAAGATGATTATACCATAATGGGTCAATTTTTGGATAGCGTAAAACAGACAGGTGCCGTTGGGGTAAAAGTCGATTTTATGAATGGACAGAGCAAAAGCATAATATCCTTTGACGAAGCATTATTGAGAAAAGCGGCAGAAAGACAATTGATGGTCAATTTTCATGGTTGCCAACAAAGCTCCGGAGAATATCGCACTTATCCCAACGAAGTTACGCGTGAAGGCATACGAGGTTTAGAGGTAAACCATATGAAAGAAGGTCCCTTGACCGCTTCACACAATGCGGCTTTACCCTTTACGAGATATGTAACAGGTCATGGTGATTATACACCCCTAGGCCTTACTGAACCAGGAGAAACCACATGGGCGCATCAACTGGCTACATTGGTTACTTTCTACTCCCCTTTTAACTGTATTGCTGAGAATACCCAATTTCTATTAAAAAACAAAAGCATTCAACCCGCGTTGGATTTTATTCAGACGGTACCTTCCGTCTGGGATGAGACCTTTGTACTGCCCCAAAGTAAAATTGGAGAATTGGCAGCCATAGCTAGACGTGACGGCAACGATTGGTATTTAGGTGTTCTACGAAGTGGAGCGACCCAGGAAATGATTATCGATTGTAGTTTTTTAGGCGATGGTGAGTACACCGCAGAAATTTTTACTGACGATATCGAAGCCGAGCGTATCGATTTAAAAGGACTGAATAAAGAGGCTGACCTACGCCAATGGGACACGGCCGTACCTTTTAAAAAACGTACCGAAACAGTTTCTAAAGATAAAACGATAACTATTCAGCTTGCCGAACACGGTGGAGCTACCATTAAGTTTATCAAAAAATAAAGAGTATTCATGAGAAATTTTGCTTCCATAGCGCTTTTTACAATCGTTTTTCTAAGCTCATGTTCAACCAAAAAAACGGAAACGGCTCAAGAAAACGAAACCATATCCCTTAACGGGGAATGGTACTTTTTAGCTTCTAACGAAGAAAGTGAAGAGCAAATTTTGGCCACAGATTACACAAAGTGGGATACCCTTACCGTTCCCGGAAATTGGGATATTGAAAACAGATATGCCCATTTTAAGGGCAAAGGGTATTACCAACGTAATTTCACCATTCCTGAAAACTGGCAGAAAAAACAGTTTTACATAAAATTTAATGCCGTTTACGAAACCTCTAAAGTTTGGTTGAACGGAAAATTATTGGGAGAACATGAAGGCGGCTACACCCCTTTTGAATTCAATATTACTGACCAAATACAGCCCGGAAAACCAAATTCACTTTTGGTCATGGCCGATAATACGTTCAGAAGAGGCGCTTGGTGGGCCTGGGGTGGTATAAGCCGAAACGTTTCCTTGCTAGCCCATAACGATGTTCGCCTAGTCCGTCAACATATTTCCGCTGTACCCGATTTTATTGAAGGTGTAGTGGATTTTACCATTTCTTATACAATTGAAAACAATTCTGCTGAGGCGCAAAATCTTACTATCAACACGAAAATTGTTGGGCCCGAGAATGAATCATGGCAACCTAAAACCCTTGAAGTGACTGTTGCTTCAAACGAGACCGCCAACAAGGTCTTGACCTTTCAAAAGGAATTAAAAGAAGTAGAATTATGGCATTTTGACCGCCCCAATCTATATGTTTTAAATAGTAGTGTTACTTCAAACGCCCAAGAGCTAGATGCTGTTTCAGACAAATTCGGTATCCGGAAAATGGAGGCTATTGGAGAGGAATTATACCTCAACAATGAAGCTGTACGCTTAAATGGTTTTAACCGTGTGCACGACCATCGCCTATACGGTAATACGGAACCCCGTGAACTCATCAAGAACGATATTTTAGACATTAAAGCCCTAGGCGGTAACTTCTCTAGGATTATGCACGCACCTGCATCCAAGAATCTTTTACAGTTTTGCGACAGCATTGGCTATATGCTAATCGAAGAAATTCCGGTTTGGGGTCGTGGCGCTCCAAATGCTATCCCCGATAATCCAAGAACAAAAAAATGGTTGGACGAAATGATTACTCGCGATTTTAACCACCCCAGTGTGGTTGGTTGGAGCATGGGTAACGAAATTGGCAACCCTGACGGCGAATGGCAAGACATGACCATGACGCCCGGTCAGTATAACTATGTAAGCGATATGCTAGACCATGTGGCAACTCTAGACTCTACACGTTTGAAAACCGTGGTAAGTTTTACATCACACCTGCCCTTGGCCAAACCCGGTAACGAACCCTATGAAAAACTAGATTTACTGTGCATGAACTCCTATGGGGAGACCTACGAAAAGTTGGAGAAAGTTCATGAAAAATTTCCGGGAAAACCAATTTTTATTTCAGAGTTGGGTGACAAGCAAATAGGTCTTACTCCTGATGCCGAATTCAGCAATGTACTTATTGAGCAACTCGATAAAATTAGAACGCTACCATACGTAGTTGGTTCATCGCTTTGGACCTATAACGATTACCGAAGTGATTACAAGGCTACGCCTCCATCTGAAAACAGGGCTTGGGGTGTTGTAGACGTATGGCGAAACAAGAAAAAAGCCTACAAACAGATTCAAGATATCTATGCGCCAGTCCTAGGTTTGAAAGCTGAAGTTGATGAGAACACAATTGCGATTACCCTAAATCCAAGAAACAAACAAGATATTCCCGCTTACATTATGAAAGAGTATACGCTAGTGTACGAACTTTTTGATGCTGAAGGCAAATCAATCGGAAAAGAACGGATTGAACTACCAATCATAAAACCTGGGGATGTTGCGCTGAAATTCAACTTCAAAAATGAATACAACACCACTCGGATTCAGGTTGGCCTATGGTCGCCCATGCAAATTGAAGTTAAAACCGCCTCTTCAAAAGAATTGAAAAATCCGCCTATAGAAAACTCGAATTCCCCCGTGATAGAATTTTTGGGCAAAACCCATAATGGCGTAGGCATAGGGTACACCGTGAGTGAAAAAGATTCCATTTTCACTTTTAAATATGGTAACAGCAAAGAAAATCTTACGAAAGAAGTTACCTCCGATTTAAAAGGAGCCATCAAAATCAAATGGCCCACAACCGAGCCTTTTTTCGTGAAATTAAAATCTGATGTTACAGAGTGGTCCACAACCAAACAACTTGAAGAATAGCGTAAAAACTCAAAACTAGAACCTTTGCATATGAAACTCATTAAAACCTTTTGTTTAGCAGTACTCCTAATTCCGTTCCACTCCATGGCGCAGAGTACTGCTTCGGACCGCCCTAACATTGTTTGGATCATGTTGGAAGATTGGGGTCTTGACTTAGGCTGTTACGGTACTCCGGGAATAGAAACGCCCGTGACGGACAAATTAGCTTCAGAAGGCATACGCTACACCAATGCTTTTTGCACCTCTCCCGTATGTTCAACTTCGCGCTCGGCCATGCTTACCGGCTATCACCAAAATTACATTGGCGCCGAACAGCATAGAACGGCCAAAGAAGACAAAAAACCTTTGCCATACGATATTGAACCCATGCCCGTATTATTAAAAGAAGCAGGCTACTTCACTGCTTTGATGATCCATGACAAAACTGACGCCAATTTTAGTGGCGATTTAGGTTTTATGGGTAAGGATTGGAAAGAACGTGAAAAAGGACAACCTTTTTTCGCTCAGATAACATTAGGAGGAACCCACAGAGCTTGGAACAGAGACCCTAAAAACCCTATTGACCCTGCTAAAGTAGAGCTTCCACCCTACTACGCAGATACACCTTTTGCCAGACGGGATTGGGCCAATGGCCTAGAACAAATGCAAGTCTGCGATCGCGAAATTGGTGATATCCTAAAACGATTAGAAAAAGAAGACCTTGCCGAAAACACCTTGATTTTTCTAATTGGTGATAATGGTAGATGTCATATTCGTGGAAAACAATTTTTATATGACCCGGGTCTTCAAGTACCAATGATTATAAAATGGCCTGGCAAAGTCGCCTCCGGGCAAGTAAATACGGATATGGTCCAGACTATTGATATTACCGCTACTATTCTAGACGTTGCAGGGGCCAAACCTAAACATGAGTTACAAGGAAAAAACCTCTTTGAAGAAGAATCAAAGAACCGAGAATACATTTTTGCAGCAAGAGGTAGAATGGGCGGCACTCACGATGCCATGCGTACCATCCGTTCCAATAAATATAAGTTAATTCATAATTTAATACCAGAGCGTGCTTGGTTGCAATACAGTGGTTATAAAGAAGACATGTATCCTATGTTGGCCGAGATGAACATCATGTATATGGAAGGAAAACTCAACGAGGACCAAGCCAAATTCTTTGCGCAAACGAAGCCTGAGTTTGAGCTTTTCGATATTGAAAAAGACCCTTACGAACTAAATAATCTTGCCAACGACCTACACTACGGAGACGTTAAGGATAAACTTTTGGAAGAATTGTATGTTTGGAGAAGATCTATAAAAGATGAAGGGGTTTCCCAAGAGTTTAGGGAAGGCGGACTATCTTCAAAATATCCAACTAGAACACTTCAAGAATGGAAGGAGCGCTATGAAGCTTGGAAACCATGGGTCTTTCGCGAAACGAAATCAAAAGTAAAACATCCGTTCATTAAGAAAAACTATTAAAAGTTTATGAATTTAAAGTATTTGGCATTCCGTATACTCTTTCTTGTCTTTGGAATTTGTTATGCCCAAACGGAAAAAGGGAACTCCTCTGGTGAGGAGCAACTTTTGCTTAGTGGTAATTGGAAATTCCACACCATTTACGGTGAAGGCTCAAATTATATTGATATTTCTGAAACACCGGAGGATATTGTAATAGACAATACCAATACCGAACTGGTAGAGATACAAGGCGATTGGCTAACGAAGACAGAGGGCGAGCGCGGGTCCGGTTTCTATGGGGCCAATTATTTACAACGAGATTTTAAAGCGGGTGAGTCTGACCAAAATTATGTCCGTTATCGTCCCGAATTGCCCGAATCAGGGTTCTACGAAGCTTTTGTTCGCTTTCCTTTCGCATCACATTTAACGGCAGAATTGAACGTAAACCATGCCAATGGGATTACGGCTTCATATTTTAACCAACGAAATCGCTGCGACCAATGGCTTAGTTTGGGCATTTTCAGCTTTGACAAAACCTTAGATAGCTATATTGAAGTAACCGCTATTACAGCTTGGACCGTAACCGCCGATGCCGTAATGTTCAGGCCTGTATCCAAAGAAAAAATGGAGACATCGGTTGCGGAGAAAGCAAACATTTTTCAATCGGATTTTGATGATTCCAACTGGAATGACCTAAGCGTTCCGGGACATTGGGGTATGCTTAATGAATTTTCCAATTATACAGGAAAAGGGTGGTACCGTAAAGATTTCAATCTTCCGCAAAACTGGAAAGCGAACTCCAAAGAAAAAGTACGACTTAAATTTGATGCTGTCTATCACATTGCTAAAGTTTTTTTAAACGGAGAACTGGTAGGGAATCATCAAGGTGGTTTTACCCCTTTTGAATTTGACGTGACCGATAAACTCCATTTTAACGGTCCCAATGTGTTGGCCGTAGAAGTGGACAATAGTGCATTAGTTGGTGCTACATGGAATTGGGGTGGAATTATTCGAGATGTTCATCTGGTCAAAAACAATGATGTCCGCATCAGTTATCAATATGTTCATGCAGACCCAGACCTGAAAAAGGGTACGGCCAACTTGAAACTCAAAATCCGCGTTAAAAATTCATCGGCACAAAAGAGAACCGTACTGTTATCCGCACAAATTGATGAAGCTTCCACTCCAGTCAATTTACAGCACATGGTCTCCATACCTCCTAACAGTACGCAAGAGGTACAACTGGCCACTACACTACCTGCAAATGATGTGCGACTTTGGCATTTTGACACTCCTCACCTATATCATATTACCACATCCATAACCGAAGAAGACCATGTTCTAGATACAAGAAAAGACCGGTTCGGTATCCGAAAAATAGAGTTGACGGACTCTAAATTAATTCTAAATGGAGAACCTGTTCGTTTAGCTGGTTTTAATAGAGTGAGCGACCACAGATATTGGGGGTCTTCTGAACCACAATATTTAATAAATAAAGATGTGGACCTAATGAAAAACGCTGGTGCCAACTTTATGCGAATCATGCACGGCACACAGAATAAAAAGTTAATTGAACGTTGCGATGAAAAAGGTATCCTAATCTTTGAGGAAGTTAACGTACGTGAGCTCACCAATCCTGAGTTTACACCTCCACATTACCCTTTAGCCAAACAATGGTTGAAAGAGATGATTGAAAGAGATATTAACCATCCCAGTATTATTGGATGGAGCGTGGGCAATGAACTAAAAGACCATTTTGATTATGCCAAATTGACGATTGATTATGTCAAAAATGAACTGGACCTCTATCGTTTGGTTACCTGCGTGAGTAATAGCGGGTGGCGCGATACGGCAACTCCACAGAACGACCCCAATGCGCTAGTGGATATTATTATGCACAATTTATATCCGTTTCAAGGCAGGCCAGATGAAGTATTTAAAACCCTGCGTTCTAAATGGCCAAACAAACCTGTTTTCATCTCAGAATATGGAATACAACCTATGGCAACAACTTCTTTGGATGGTGATATTCCTGAAATATCCGAGTGGAACAACAGCTTACGAGGCAAGAATCCTTTTGTAATCGGAGCTTCATTATGGACATTCAACGACTACCGGAGTGGCTACGCCGCAACCTCTCCAGAGGAAAACCGAGTTTGGGGACTTGTAAACACATGGCGCCAAAGGCGAAAATTATATAATCGAATAGAAAATGAACATAGCCCTATTCAACAAATTGAAGTATCAGATTTAGACGCAAGAAAAGGAAATGCAAAGATTTCAATTACTCCTAAAAACTCAGGAGACTACCCTAGCTATACTTTAAAAAATCACCGTTTATTATGGTCTGTCCATGATTCAAAAGGAGACACACTGGCCCAAAATAGTATAGAAATGCCGGTATTAAAACCGGGAGCTGGTCCAACAGAAAATAATATTAACTGGAAATCATACTTAAGTGACATATCTAGTTTAAACATCAACCTACTTTCTCCTAATGGTTATAAGCGGTTTCATAAAAGTGTTGCCATTACGGTTCCTGAACAGCCTTCTATTTCTCAAATAGAGTCCGGAAATACATCGGTTCGGATTCATTTTAATCCTGTTTTTGGTGCGGACACTTATCATGTCATCCATCAAAACACCAATGGTGAACTGGTAAAATCCGAAAAGACTACAACCAATTTCCTAGAAATTGAAAACTTGAAAAACGGAAAGGAATATATTTTTCAACTTATTGCTACAAATGAAAAAGGTATAAGTAAACCTTCCGAAACACGAATCGGAAGCCCCAGTGGTAAAGAGCTTCCGCCTGTAATCTGGGATGCTTTTATAGTTGGTGATAAGCTTGTAGTTGGCTATTCTGGTGAAACAGATGACACGGACTACGTGGTAAGGTATGGCACTAGAGCCAGTTACCTTCCTTTCAAAAACGCTACACGAACAAAAGGAATGACGGTAATTAATTTTGAAGGCGATGACCCACACTTTGTGAGCATCATGAAAAAAACAAAAAAAGGAGAAAGTGAATGGTCCAAACCAAGGTATGTATACACTTTGAGAAATATTAATAGATAACGACTCTGAAAATTCAAATTAACTGTAAAAAAATAACGAGTTAAGAGCTTCTCTTTCATAACTCGGTTCAACAAAAAGAATACAACTATGAAAAAACTGAATATAATCGCGGCCTTAGCAACTGTCTGTTTGCTATTTTCATGTAAAAGTGAAAAAAAATCGGATACAGAAACTACTGCATCAGCAAAAAATGAAGCGACTACCGCCAAAGCAGTTCCAGACTACAAAATAGAATTCGGAAAAGTTTCACCAGAGTCCGTATTCAGGAATGACAGTCTCAGTATTTGGGGCGGTTCTATGGTAAAAGGTGAAGACGGGCTTTACCACATGTTTTACTCCCAATGGCCTAAAAATATTGGTTGGGAATGGGTAAACTATTCCGTGATTGCCCATGCAGTATCAGAATCGCCCTTTGGTCCATTTGAGCATAAAGACTTTGCCTTACCGGACCGTGGTGCAGAATTCTGGGATGGTTCTACGACCCATAACCCAACTGTGCATAAGTTCAACGGAAAATACTACTTGTATTATATGGCTAATACTGGAGACAAAAAGATTGTGAGTGTTCCCGGCAAACCTAAGATTAACTGGGTACACCGTAATAACCAACGTATAGGCGTAGCTGTAGCGGATTCACCTAACGGACCATGGAAACGATTTGATGAGCCTGTATTAGATATTGCACCTAACGAAGACGCCTTAGATGCTTTAATGACTTCCAATCCTTCCGTATGTCAAATGCCAGATGGTAAAATTTTAATGGTGTATAAGGCTGTGGGTAAAAAAGACCCACTTCCAGGAGGTGGCCCTGTTGTTCATATGGTGGCTATTGCAGATTCACCTACCGGTCCTTTTAAGAAATATCCTGATCCCGTTTTTACTTTTGAAGGCGAACGCTTTCCTGCCGAAGACCCTTATATTTGGTGCCAGGACGGTAAATTCAGAGCTATTGTAAAACGTATAAAACACGAAGGTAAAACTCGCGAATTCTCTTTGGTACATTATGATTCCGAAGATGGGATACATTGGAATGCCGCTAAGAATTTTGAAATCTCAAAACGTATTGTTGAATGGGAGAATGGGAGAAAACAACAATTTGAACATTTAGAACGACCACAAGTGTACATGGAGAATGGTGAACCAATCGCACTCCTATGTGCTGCGGATACACTTGATGCCAATGGTATACGTGAATCTTTCAATATACAGATTCCGTTGAAAATTGAAAAAATAGCTAACTAAAGTTAGTACTACAAAACAAACTCAGTTCAAACTATAAAATCACATCTATGGAAGTCCATTCTTTTTTAAAGCGGTCCACATTAAGTCTTTTTGCGGTAGCTTCGCTTATCGCTTGTCAAGACCAAAAAACGGAAGCCAAGTCGGCTTCAACGGAAGATTCAACACCTAAGGAACACCAAGTTTTTCCTCATAAAATGCCTTCCGAAAAACCGGATATGCCCTTAAGTGCAGCAGCAGAACGTATGTTCAACTACCCCACGCCACGCGTTCAGGACAATGAGCTTTTCTCTCAATTTAAATACACTGAACTAAAGGGATTTGATTACAACAATGGGGACGGCACCGTTTCTAGACGTGATCCTTCCAGACCTATTTTAGTGGATGGAAAATACTATCTGTACTATACTAAAAGAGATACCAAAGTACCACCAATTGGTTGGGACCGTGCCAATGAAGCTACGGATGAAATCCCCTCTACGGATTGGGATTTGTGCGACATTTGGTATGCTACCAGCGAAGACGGAACCACATGGAAAGAAGAAGGTATAGCTGTTGGAAGACCAGAAAAGCCAAAAGCAGGATGGCGTTCAGTAGCCACACCGGATATTCTGATTTGGAAAGGAAAATACTATTTATACTATCAAGCATTTAACGAGCCTAGCGGACTAAGAGGTGACTGGTGTCCGGTATCTGTTTCCTATGCGGATTCGCCCAGTGGTCCTTGGACACATGGAGGTGATTCTGTAATTCCCTTTGGAAAAAAAGGAGAATGGGATCAAGATGCTACGCATGACCCACAACCCATTGTTTACAAAGGAAAAATTCACCTGTACTACAAAGCTGCTTACAACAAGTGGCCTGACATTCGCGATAAATATGCTGTTGGTCATGGTCTTGCTATTGCCACCGACCCATTAGGTCCATTTGAAAAACACCCTTTAAACCCCGTTATGACTTCTGGGCATGAAACCACTTATTTCCCATTTAAAGAAGGTGTGGCAACGTTGGCGATAAAAGATGGTAACGAAAGGTACACCATGCAATATGCAAAAGACGGTGTTAATTTTGAAATTGCTTCTGTGGTATCATTAGCACCTACTGCGGCGGCTCCTTTTGCTGCAGATGCCTTTACGGATTCAGGTGATGGAAGAGGAGTTTCTTGGGGGCTTTGCCATTTTACCAATGCCAGTAATACTCCTAAAAAAGGATATTCCATTATGGCCAGATTTGATTGCGACTTAAGCCTAGACGTTGATGACCCTTCGTATAAAAAAACAGGTGTATGGCACAAACCTGAAGTTTATTTTGCACAGGCACCCAAACAAAATAAGAACCCAGAAGGAAGATAAAACAGGCCTTAAAATAGAATTATAACAGTCTAATGTCCGGTTGTTAAACAGTGGTAAAAAACTAATTATTATCTTAAATTTAGCAAAGGACCTTTTTGTTGGATAGCGCCATAATATATCCTCTTTTACACAGAAAAGTCCTTTCCATAGTATACAAACTACCAAACCACTGTTTACATGAACAACACATCTATTTTTCTCGCTTTCATTACGTTGCTTTCCTTTAATTTCTCCATTGCCCAAAACCAAGATAAAGACCGTCCCAATGTAGTTCTGGTTTTTATTGATGACGAGGGTTATGGTGATGTGGGCGTATATGGCGCTACAGGATTTGAAACCCCTAACATTGACCAACTGGCCGCCAAAGGAACACGTTTTACTAATTATTACTCCGCACAGCCTGTATGCAGTGCTTCAAGAGCGGGAATATTGACAGGGTGTTATCCCAATAGAATCGGGTTTTCCGGTGCACTATTTCCACGACATGAAATCGGCTTGAACAAAGATGAACTTACTATTGCAGAAATGTTCAAAGAACAAGATTATAAAACAGCTTGTTTTGGAAAATGGCACTTGGGATGGCAGAAAGGGTTTTTACCGTTACAACATGGTTTTGATGAATATGTAGGCCTACCCTACTCCAACGATATGTGGCCGCATGACAGCGCTACCGGAGAACATCTTTCTGCAGAGAAGAACAGAGCTCAGTTTCCTGATTTACCAATTATAGAAGGAAACGAAACCATAGCGTACGTTAAAAGCTTAAAAGACCAAGATAAATTGACCACCCTTTATACAGAAAAAGCGGTAGATTTTATAGATCGAAATGCCAGCGAACCCTTTTTTATTTACGTGCCACATACTATGGCTCATATACCTTTAGGAGTTTCTGACAAATTTAGAGGCAAGAGCGAGCAAGGTCTTTATGGCGATGTAATGATGGAAATTGATTGGTCTGTTGGAGAAATAGATAAAGCCTTAAAACGAAATGGTGTTGCGGATAACACTATTTTTATTTTTACAACGGACAACGGGCCATGGTTAAACTACGGTAACCACGCAGGTTCTTCGGGCGGATTAAGAGAAGGGAAGACTACTAGCTGGGAAGGCGGCCAACGGGTTCCTTTTATCATTCGGTGGCCTGGAAATACTCCAGAAGGGACTGTTTCTCATAAACTGGCTTGTGCGGTAGATTTGCTTCCCACTTTCGCGGCGATAACCAACGGAAAACTATCCAACAACAAAATAGACGGCGTAGATATATCATCTCTTTGGAAAGGACAGTTTACAGAAACGCCTCGTAACACCATATTATATTATCACGGAAAGAACAACTTAAACGGAGTTAGAAAAGGTAATTGGAAACTCGTGCTTCCCCATACCTATAGCAGTTATAACACAGAAAGTGGCAACGATGGGCATGGCGGAAAGAGAATAAAGACTATTATAGAACAGCCAGAACTTTACAATATGATGCGTGATCCAGGAGAACGATATAATGTAATTGCCTATCACCCGGAAAAAGTAAAAGAATTGATGGTAATTGTAGAAAAAGCGCGTAAAGAACTGGGAGATTTAAATGTAGGTATTGAGTCTGGAACCGAAAATAGGGAGATTGGTAAATTGTAAAGAACACCTTATCATTCTTCAACTAATAAAATTAATAAATACCACTATATGAAACTGAATAAACTAATCTGTTTGGCTGCTTATCTGCTACCCTTACTCACCATTGCACAAGAAAAGAAACCTAATATTGTCTGGATTTTTTCTGATGACCATTCTTACCAAACTATTGGAGCTTATGGTGGCAGACTACAAAGCTTAAACCCAACTCCCAATATAGATCAACTGGCCGCAGAAGGAATGCGTTTTGATAAGGCTTATGTAGAAAACTCAATCTGTGCACCAAGTAGAGCTACCCTATTAACAGGTAAAATGAGCCATCTTCACAAAAAGCTAGATAACACCAAGAAAACAATTTTTGACCATGACCAGCAGCAGTTTCAAAAAATACTGCGTACCAACGGTTATCAAACTGCTATGATCGGGAAAATTCACCTTCCGGGAAAAATGCAAGGTTTTGATTATTGGGAGGTACTTCCTGGACAAGGAAAATATTACAACCCTGATTTTATAACCGAAGAAGGCGATACCAACTACAAAGGCGAATATGTTACCGACGTTATTACCGACCGTGCCCTGAATTGGTTAGAAAACGAACGCGACCAAGACAAGCCCTTTATGATGATGGTACACCACAAAGCTCCGCACCGTAATTGGGATCCGGCAGAACGCTACATGAACAAATATGAGGATGTAAAAATTCCTGAACCGGATAACTTTTTTGACGATTATGCTACACGTACTACAGCAGCACATAAACAAGAAATGGACATTGCCACAAGCATGAAAATTGATTCCGATTTAAAAGCTGAAGGCGAACGTTATGCTAACGACCCAAGATATAACGAACGTTACGCAAAATTTGCCCAAGATAATCTTAAAGGCAAAGAGCTTGTTAAATGGAAATACCAAACGTACATGAAAGATTATTTACGTTGTATTTGGTCTGTAGATGAAAGTGTGGGTGAAATAATGAAATCACTAAAAGAGCAAGGGCTTGACGAAAACACTATAGTAATCTACTCTTCTGACCAAGGTTTTTACATGGGTGAACATGGTTGGTTCGATAAGCGTTTTATGTACGAAGAATCGTTTCGGACACCGCTTATTGTAAAATGGCCTGGAAAAGTTAAGGCTGGAAGCGTAAATACCGATTTGGTACAAAACATCGACTTTGCCGAAACCTTTCTTGACCTTGCCGATGCTCCTATTCCAGATGATATGCAGGGTAAAAGTGTCGTACCCCTTTTGAAAGGAAAAGCACCTAAAAACTGGCGCAAATCTATGTACTACCATTATTATGAATATCCTGGAGCACATGCGGTTCGCCGTCATGAAGGTGTTGCCAATAAACGTTATAAGCTGATTCGCTTTTATGGGGAAGATGTTCCAAACGGGGAAGAATGGGAGTTTTATGATTTGGAAAAAGACCCTTCGGAAATGAATAACATATACAACTCATCTACCATGGCAAAGCAAATTTCGGAAATGAAAAAAGAGCTCGATAAACTAAGAGTTCAATACGCGGTAAACGAATAAAAGTTCCTAATGCAAGTAATTAAAGACTGATGAAAAGAATACTGTTAGCTGCCTTATTATGTGCCTCTACCTATTGTACCGCACAAGAAACGACCTCTGATTCAAAAAAGTATGAACCTTATGTAAACCAATTGGGTTATAATTTAGGAGAGTCCAAACGTTTTGTATGTTATGGTGCTAAAAATGATACACCTTTCCATATTATAAACACCACTACATCCAAAGTGGTGTTTGAAGGAAAAATATTGAATAACGAAGGTTGGTTTTCAGAATTTGAGCCAAAAGAAGCTCAAAACGAATTTGTAATTAAAGTTGATGGGCACGGCAGTTCGGTACCATTCTTTGTGGCCGACCACCTTATGGAAACGGCATCCTCAAAACTAGCTTACGATTTTTTTGTTGATGCACGGGGATTCGATGATTTGAGCACCTATGACATGGCTGCCGTATACGGTGGTGGTCCAACGCGGGATGGTGGGGCTTACGGACTTGAAACCATCTTTGAAATATTGCAATACGCAAGTAATCCAGCTCTATTTGACAACTGGAAAACGGAAATGGGTGATAAAAAAGTAGCCGACCTTATAGAGCTCATTCTTTGGCACGCTGAATTTGCTTACAAATATGTTGATTATAACGGCCCTGTAAAAACACGTCACGGCACCTTAGGCTATCAAGGTCAACCCAGAATGACCTATGATTATTGGAATACATTAGACCAATTGGCAGTAGTTTGTGCAGCATATCACTCATTTCTAAAACCATATTTAGCCGAAGAAACCTATCAGAAATATAGAAAAGTTTGTTTGGATAATTGGGAAGCATATGACCGCCATAAAGTAGTACGGTTCTGGACCTATAGTACAAAATGGGTAGATGAAGGCTTTCAGGAATTTAATGAAATGGGCAATGCTTACGGGCAATCGGTTTTTCGTAATCTCTTTATGTACGAATCCGAAAGGCACGAAATAGACGGCTCTCCCGAGAAGTTCTTAAAATGGGCACAATCAGGTGCTTCGGACATTATAAAGAACTGGGACTTTAACAACCCACGACACATGTGGTGGATAAGAAATGCCGAACATATCACTCCACAATCCCTGGCTTATTTTCTTCTTTTAGCACCAGAAAAAGCACCTGACGGAACCAAAGAAAAATTAGAAGGCTGGGCCCTTCATATAAAACAAAAGAGCAATAATTTTTGGAAATATCGCAAGCACAGTGAAACAGAATGGGCACATCCAAAAACTAAAGAACTAGGAGGTGCTCCCGCTTTGGGTGGGTCTATGTTCGCCATAGCCCATTTATTGAACGACCCTGACCTTAGGGCGTTGGGCTGGGCTCAGACAGATTTTGTTTTTGGTGTTAATCCTATAGGCACACACCTTAGCAATAAAAGCGAGGCACGTGTAAAAATTAACGGGTATTGGAATGGTGTTGAAAAAGGTTGGCCACAATCCCACCCACATGGTTATGGAGAATTAGGTAGCGTTAGGGGTACATTAGATGGTTCTCCTTTAGACAGTCAATTCCCCATTGCTGAAAAAATTGATGCCATTGAAGGAAAAAATGAAGGTCGAATTTTTGGTAAAAATGCGTATGCGACCGAAGGCTGGGGAGTTTCTAACCGAGGCTGGCAAGCTACTTTGACCTTTTCTACATTAGGCAGCCACAAACTTAAAGTTTTTGATGGTGGTTTTAAAGAAAAAATCTCTTCTATAGAACCTGGTCAAACCATTACTATACAACTAAATGCCGCTTTAAATATTGATAGAAACGCCATAGATAAAGGTTGGGTACTTTTGAAACAAGGTGAGAAAGTTGAAAAAATACAGCTTACGGAAACTGGGGTAAATACTGGGGTATTTGCTTCCAAACTCAAAATACCTAAAAATACCAACGTAAACTTTATAGAGTTATCTTACGGTTTCTTAGGTTTTGAAAAGAAACTTAAATTAGACGTTCAACACTAAATTAACCTCATTTTTAACATGAAAAATTTTTCCAATTACTTAGTATGTTTTATCCTCGCAACGGTAGTCATATCATGCAAGAACGAACCTAAAAAAACTACTATGAAAGAGGTTGAACAGGAGGTTAAAAAACCGAATTTAAAACTATTGGTAGGTACTCACGCAAGTGGAGATGAGCAAGGTATTTATCAACTGGACTTTAATCCTGAGACTGGAGAATTGACAAACTCAGAACATTTAGTAAAAGAAGATAATTCCGGTTACCTCTATCTTTCAAAAGACGGTAAAAAAGTATACTCTTCAAACGGAACTAAACCAGGAAGTGTGTCTGCATTTGAGTGGGATAATGAGGGAACTAAGTTGAGTAAAGTATCTAATTTTTCTAGTGAAGGCGATGGTGCTTGCTATATTGAACTAAGTCCGAATGAGGACCTTCTTGCTGCTGCTAATTACGGCTCAGGCGGTATAGTACTATATAAAGTAAATGAAAACGGAAAAATTACGGGTGAGCCAGAAGCTCGCCAACACATAGGTAAAGGGCCGCATGACAATCAAAAGTCTCCCCATGCACATTGCGTGAAATTCAGTAAGGCTGGAGATTTTCTTTATGCCGTAGATTTAGGAATAGATAAAGTATTGGCCTATCCTATTAATAGCGATGGTACATTAGGAAAAGAACATACCGCTTTACAATTAGATCCGGGCGATGGACCTCGTCATCTTATTTTTCACCCTACAAAAAATAGGGTTTTTATAATCAATGAATTGTATAGCTCTGTGGTCTCGGCAGATATGGATATTAAAACGGGGATATTTACTAAAATTGATAAAAAAAGCACACTTCCAGAAGAATATGATGGACCAAATGCATGTGCAGATATTCACTTGAGTAATGACGCTAAATTTCTATATGCCAGTAATCGTGGGCATAATAGTGTTGCCGTTTTTTCCGTTTCGGATGATGGCCAAATGAATTTATTGGATACAGAATCCGTTCAAGGAGATTGGCCAAGAAACTTCACCTTATCTCCGGATAATAATTTTCTGTTAGTAGCGAATAGAAAGTCTAACAATATTGCAGTATTTAAAAGAGATACTGCCACTGGTCTTTTGTCATTTACAGGTAACAAGGTGAAGCTACCACAGCCAGTTTGCCTAAAATTTAGATAGCTTGTCTCCCCTTTTAGGTTTTAGCAAAGTAAAAAAATTGCCATTAATTTACTTACCAAAAGGAGAGCACCGATTAGCTACCTTTAATATTATAAACTATTTATGTTAATGTATTTATGTTCTTGTTCTACAAGTTCTATAAGCATACGCTGCTCGCCAGCAGGAAAATCCCATATTAACGCATCGCCTTGTGCATAACCAATTACGGCCGCACCCATTGGCGTTAATATTGATATTCTACCATTGTTTACATCACTCTCTGTGGGAACGACCAGCTTAAACTTCTTTTGCCATCCATTTTCTGAGACAATAGTAATGGTAGAATTAAAGCGAATAACATCTTCGGGCATTTCTGCCTCATCATATATTTGTGCCGACTCTAACTCACCCACTAATTTCTCTACCGATTTACGCAAAGTTTCATCTTTGTAATAGCCCGAAAGGTTCATGAACCTTTTCAACAGTACATATTCTTTCTTTTCTATAACCAAGCCACCGTATTTCATCTCACTTTTATTTATGGGAAAATTCCTCTTTGTACATAAGTTTCCTCTAGCCTTTCAATTGCTATGATAAACGCTGCTGTACGCATATCAATACCTCTTTGGGCCGAAGTCTCCATTACCTTAGTAAAAGATTCTTTCAGTTTTTTCTCCAGTTTTTCTAACACTTCGTCCATTTGCCAAATTTCACCGTTGCGGTTCTGAAGCCATTCAAAATAACTTCCTATTACCCCACCAGAATTACAAAGAATGTCCGGTAAAATGGTAACTCCTTTTTTCAGTAAAATCTCTTCTGCCTCAACATCGGTAGGTCCGTTTGCACCTTCTGCAATTAGATACGCCTTAATTTTTGGGGCATTAGCAGCAGTAATTACATTTCCTAATGCGGCTGGGATACAGATATCGCAATCCAAACCAAAGAAGTTTGCCTTGTCTAAAGTCTCTGCTCCTGCAAAGCCCATGATACTGCCTTTATTTGCTTTAGTATATGCCAATAAATCGTCTACAGAAATACCTTCTTCGTTAATTATACTTCCGTAAGCATCTTGAACTGCAATCATTGAAGCTCCTTCTTTTTCAAGAAAATAAGCCGCCCAATATCCTACATTACCAAAACCTTGAACAGTAAAACGTTTGTCTTTCAAGTCAATTTTCTTGTGTTCTGCCCAAAATTTAATATTTAGAAAAACGCCATAACCGGTAGCTCTATCTCTACCTTGAGAACCTCCGGCACCAATTGGTTTACCGGTAACAACGTGCATGTTCGTAGACCTTTCTGCAGGCGATTTTGTAGACATGTACGTGTCTAAAATCCATGCCATAGTCTGTGGGTTGGTATTTACATCTGGAGCAGGAATATCTAATTCCGGTCCAATGTTATCTCCCAATGCATACGTAAACCTTCTAGTAATACGCTCTAGTTCTGCATTAGAGTATTTGGTAGGGTCTAACTGTATACCACCTTTTGCACCTCCGTACGGTAATCCCGCCAAAGAAGTTTTCCAGGTCATCCACATAGCCAAGGCACGTGCGGCATCTATATCTACCGTTGGGTGATAACGTAAACCACCTTTGTACGGTCCAAGAGCGTTATTATGCTGTACCCTATAGCCTGTAAACATTTCAACCTCGCCATTATCCATTCTTACAGGAAAATGAACGACAAGTTCATTATTGGTTACTTCTAATATCTTTCTGATATTAGAGTTTAATCCAATGATGTCCGCGGCATTATCAAATTGTCGCATGACGTTTGAGAGCATACCTTGCTTAATAGCTTTTTTATGCTCAGGAGTTTTTACTATCATAAAACTATACTTAAAATAAGACCTTTGCGGCCTTTCGATTTCTAATGATTCGTTTCGGTTGCGGTTTTCTCCGTACCGAACGAGTGTTATCTATTGGCCCTTTTTCAAAAAGATGAATATATTCACTACACGAGCTAATAGTATTTTTATTTGTAGTGATTACACAATGCGTAATGTACCTACACGTACTGCAAATACTTCTGTTATACCCATTCATTTTATAATTTGATTAAAATTTTAAGTATAAAATCTACCCGATATTCCTGAGAATTCAACAAAACTCAGGTGCGGACAATCGGGTAGATCTTCATAACCACTATCAAACTAATTCATTAACAATTCACCTGCCGCAAGTGCATTGTTTATATCTGCGGTAACGACCGGGTGGCTTCCAAAGAAACGACCACCGTCTTTACGCTTTATTTTAATTTTGGTAGAACCGTCCTTGTTCGTTTCTATTGCGGTTACCACAACTCTATCTCCTTTTAGTCCTTTATAATTTGCCAAACCACCTCGTTTTATAATAAAATTGGCCCTCGGAAAATTTATATGTTTATAATCCATGCGCTTAGATGTACCTATTTCAAGTACATCACCAATCTGAACGTTTGACGTGTTAGTTTTTACCTCTTCTTGTGCCTGTAATAAACTTGCCGAAAACAATAAGGCAAATGCAAATTTCTTCATCATCTATTTTATGTTTAAGTTAAAAAATGGTTTTACACTTCTACTTTTTCCAGCTTTAGATTACCCACTTTACATATTTTTAAAGAAACACTATCTGCTGGAGGTCCGTAGTTTATGATATCATCCTGTGATTTACCAATAACCAAAGAACCCATAGTGCTTGTAACGGATACCTTTCCGTTTTTGGGGTCATTATTTAGAGGAGAAACTAATTGAAAAGTATACTCGAATTTTGAAATACTAGAAACGGTAACCATTGAATTAAAACCAATGATATCATCTGGCATATCTTCCTCTTCAAAAATTAATGCCGTTTTTAAATTATCCTCTAAAGTGTCTAAAGCATCTTTATGTGAATAATCTTCTATATAGAGATTTTGCTTCAGGTATTTTTTTAAAACCCTATAATCCTTCCTCTCCAAAACTAGACTACCATACTTCATACGCTTTACTTTTCAATTATATCATCTCTAACTGACGACTCATCAAAAGGCAAAATATATGCCTAGCAGAAGAAAAAAAACGAACACAAATACAACACGCTGATTATCAGCGTATAAATAAAACATATATTTTTTAAGAGGAAATCTGAAGCGGGGAAAATTTACCCGATTGAGTACATTCTCCCCATATAATTATTTAAGTTTTTCCCGTAAGGTCTTACGGTCTATTTGAAGAATTTCGGCCGCTTTTGTTTTGTTGCCTTGGGTATGAAGAAGTACGCGCTGCACGTACTCCTTTTCCATTTCCCGTAAAGGTTTAAAGTCGTTTTCAGGAAAGTCTATTTGGAATTTTAAAGCTTCAGGAAGGTCTTTAATATTAATAATGCCATCAGACATAATTACAGCACGTTGCACCACATTTTCTAGTTCTCTAATGTTACCGGGCCAGTTGTATCGTTTTAGAACGGTTAAGGCATCTGGGGAGATTTTCAGCAATCGGTCTTTATACTCCACTCCGTATTTCAGTATAAATTTATCCACCAATAATGGAATATCTGTTTTACGGTCTCGTAAAGGAGGTACTTCTATTTCTACAACGGTAAGGCGGTAATACAAGTCTTCCCTGAACCGATTTTCCTTTATATCGGTCAGTAAATCTGCATTTGTAGCGGCTATGATACGGATATCTACTTTTTCACTTTTCCTGGCACCTACTTTGGTGATTTCGCGCTCCTGTAACGCTCTTAATAATTTAGTCTGAACCGTTAGAGGTGCTGCTCCTATTTCGTCTAAAAAAAGGGTCCCACCTTCCGCAGCCTGAAAAAATCCTGTTCGGTTTTCATTAGCTCCTGTAAATGCCCCTTTCACGTAACCAAAAAGTTCTGCTTCCAACAAATTTTCTGGGATTGCCCCACAATTGACCGCCACAAAAGGCGCGCGAGAAAACTTCCCGGAATAATGGATAGCCCGTGCTACAAGCTCTTTTCCTGTACCACTTTCTCCTTTTACCAAAACGGTGGCCTTGTTATCCTTGACCCTTTCAATAACATCGGTAATTTTATGAAAGGCTTCTGATTCGCCTATCATTTCATTATGACCCGATTTATTTGCTGTACCTGTTTTAGATTTCACAGCTTTCCTGCTTTTGCCATGCTCAAAAGCTTTGTGTACTGCTTGTTTCAACTCTTCTTTTGTAAAAGGCTTGGTCAAATAATCTGTAGCTCCGGATTTAATCACTTCCAAAGCACCATCTACAGAAGGGTAACCGGTAATAACGAGTTTGGGGATTTCCGGATAATGCTCATCTGTGAATTTTAGTAATTGTAACCCGTCTACCTCAGGCATTTGAATATCGGTTATCAACAAATCAATAAACGTATCCTTAAGAACATAGAGCGCCTCTTTTACAGACACCGCTTTGTAGGTATGATAATCCATGGATTGCAAATGGCGCTGTAAAAGCTCCAGAATATTTAGATCATCATCTACCAGTAAAATGTTCTCTTTTTTAAGCATAATTATAATTTAGGAAAATCTAGAATGAAAATAGTTCCTTTTGGTTTATTCGGTTTATGCTCTATGGTTCCTTTATGGCTACTAATAATACCATGAACGACACTTAGACCAAGTCCCGAACCTTCGCCCAAAGGTTTGGTAGTAAAAAACGGTTCAAAAATTTTATCCTCAATTTTTGGGTCTATTCCCGTTCCTTCATCGGAAATACATATTTGAATTTTCTTTCCTTTCTCAGAAATAGAAACACCAACTGTGCCCTTATTTGGTGAATAATAAATTGCGTTCATTACCAAATTAAAAAGTACTTGGGTAAACTGAACTTTATCTGCCCGTAACCGAATGTCATCCGAACCAAACTTTTTAGTTAGTTTAAGATTCTTTGGGCGCAGTGAAGGCGTTAGTAATTTAAGCGTACTTTCTATAATAGGGTTTAGTTCTACCGGCTGCATTTCCTGCGGCATTTCACAAGCAAAAAACATTAATTTTTTTACTATCTCCCTGCTAAATATGGTATTCTCTACAATCTTGTCCAAATCGCGTAATGCTCCTGCATCTCCTACCCTTTCTTTCAAAAGCTCCGTAAAGCCCAAAATATTGGCCAATGGCGTATTAAGTTCGTGAGCTATTCCCGCTGTAATTTCACCTAAGATATGGAGACGGTCCGTACGCTCCATTTGGCGTTTTACCTTTGCCTCGCTTTCCCTTACTTGCTTTCTTTCTAGTAGATTTCCTATAGCTATGGCTACATTGTTCAAAAGGTCTTTCTCCTCTGCAAGAAAATCCGCATAAAAATATCTATCCTCTGGATACCCTACTTTAACAACACCACTAACCTTGTTAAATACTTTAATATCTGTATGCATTATGGTCATGGTATCCCTAAAACCTTCCGTTGCAATAGTGTATTCCCCTAAATTTAAATATACCTCGGCAACGGCATCAAACTGCCATGCATTTTTTAAGCAATATGCAATTGCCTCCAAGGAAATTTCCAATTGGTCAAAATCGGAATTTGCAATAATTGAAGTCACCTCATAGAGGCAAGTCAATTCTTTAATCCGTTCTCTTAATTTGTCTTTTACCGTGGCCATATGTAAAATATAGTTCTATTTACAAAGATGATATTTATAAGATACTTCTGTATCCTTTTTAGAAAATCTTATATTTTTATACCGAAAATCGGGTTATAAAAACCTAGCACTCAAACTATAGAACTTATCCTTAATTTCTATAGTTTGAAAAACAAAAAAGTTGAGACTGTCTGCCAGAGCAACAATCTCAACTTATAAATTTAGGCAATATTTTCGCTATTTAATTCTCAAAAGTAAAATCCGGAAGCTTTATGATTTCTCCTCCTTTTAAAGCCGATTCGTGTGCTAAAATACCGACACAAGTAATGTTTGCAGATTGCTTTGCGTTCGGGTATGGTGCTTTCTTCTCTATTAAAGCATTAACGAATTCATGAACTAAATGTGGATGCGAACCACCATGACCTGCGCCTTGCGTAAAACTTAAATGTTGATGCTCATCAGAATCATAAACCCCCTGTGTAGTAAAATGTTGAATTTCTTTTGGCAGCAACTTTGCAAAATCCGGACAAATAACTTCTTCAGGAATTTCAGCTTCTGCTTTTTTTGCAGTATGTACTACCAAAGGTTTGCCTTCTATAAGAGGCCATTCTACAGATTTTTTTGATCCATAAACTTCAAAACTTTCTCTATACTGCCTAGCTACATCAAAAAGCGATCGGTACACCTGTGCACTTAAATCAGAATTCCGAAATTTTATATGTGTGGTTTCTACAGCAAAAGGAGAATTATAATGCGGTATTAATTCTTCACGAATAGTACCCGAACCAAAACAGGAAACATACTCTGCCTCTCCTCTATTTAATGCCAAAACAGGCCCCACACAATGGGTTGCATAGTGCATTGGAGGTAGACCCGGCCAATAGTTGGGCCAACCGTCCATATCTTGCTGATGGCTTGCTTTTAAAAATTGAATTTTGCCTAATTCACCATTCTCATACAACTCTTTCATATACAAGAATTCCCTAGCATATACTACGGTTTCCATCATCATATATGTAAGACCACTTTCTTCTGTTAGACGAACGATTTCTTCGCATTCTTCTATAGTTGTAGCCATGGGTACGGTGCACGCTACATGCTTACCTGCCTTAAGCGCTTGTATGGATTGTTTACCGTGATCTGGAATAGGCGTATTAATATGCACCGCATCTATATCTGGATCATTTAAGAGTTCTTCATAAGAGGTGAACCTTTTTTCGATACCAAAAGTATCTGCCAACTGGTTCAATTTACCCTCGTTTCGTTGGCATAAAGCCACTAAATTGGCATGGGGATGCTTCTCATAAATAGGGATGAATTCGGCCCCGAAACCGAGTCCGATAATAGCTATATTTATTTTTTGAATACTCATAGTAATGATATTTTATGCGAATGTTTTCTTTAAAAATTGAATACCTTCAGAAGCAAATTGATTTTGGCTATCTGCCAGGGTTTTCCAAATACAAACTGCTTCAGCTAGTTCTTTAATTTCTGGAGTGAAACTCTCAATAACCATAGCTCCCTTATAATTAATATCTTCTAACCCTTTCTTAAAATCGGCCCAAGGTGTTAGGCCTGTTCCCGGAATACCCCGATGATTTTCTGAAACCTGAACGTGTATTAACTTATCACCAACAAGCTGAATCGCTTTTCTTATATTCTGTTCCTCTATAGTCATATGAAACCCATCTAACAAAACTTTTGCATTGGGTTGGTTGATGTCCGTAATTAGTTTCATTACATCTTTTGTCGTGTTGATTAAATCAGATTCAAATCTATTTAACGGTTCCAAGGCAATTGATAAGTTCTGCTGTTTGGCCATTTCACACACTTTATATAAATTGGTTACTGCCCTATTCCACTCTACTTTTCGTTGTTCTTCAGAAACCATACGAGCTTTACCAACGGCCGAGTACATAGGTCCAGCCAAGAAATCGGTTTCTAAATGGTTACACAACTCAAAACACTCCTTCACATAACTAAAACAGTTTTCATGCAATGTTACATCATTGGCCGTTAAGTCTTTAGTTGGTCCAAAAGCACCACAAACCGTAGCGCTCAGACCATTATCATCTAAAGCCTTTTTTACCAACTTTCCATCTATTTCAGAAGGAATCTCTACCGGTATTTCAACCACATCAAAACCCATTTTCTTGATTTTAGGAAAGAGAGATACTGATTCTGATGTAAAAGGCGATTGCCACAACCAAGTGCTTACCCCAAATGTTATTCTGTTATTCACTTATCTATTTTTATATAAAATTTTTAGTTAGGCACTACCTTCATTATGCCTTTCATAATACGCCAATGCCCCGGAAACGTACATAAAAAAGGATATTCTCCTGGTTTATTAGGAGCGGTAAAATTTAAAGTAATCGTCTGCTCTGGGTCTACCAATGTTGTCGCAAAGAGCACTTCGTTCATTTCCGGCACATAATTTTGCTTGGCGCCCTCAGGGTCGGCAGCAAGTTTATCTGAAGCTGCTCCAACTTTATCCATTGCACCTTGCTGAACTATCACCAAATTATGCTGCATAAAATCTACATTTTCAAGAATCAATTGAACCGATTCACCGGCAGAAACTACAAATTCCGAAAGGTCATATTTCATTTCATTTTTTACCGTACGTATTTTGATAACATGCCTTTTCTGGCTTAAAGCAGTTTCATCAGGTATATCATCCAATTTTTCGATGTATGATTTGGCAAAAACTAAAGCTATACTAGAATTCGCAAAAATCTCATCGGAACTCTGTAGCAGATTTTTTTCTACCTCGTATTTCCATTCTCCCGAAATGGATATTTTTTGATTTCCGTACTCAAGAAACATTTGGTCATCCTTGCCATATATACCGCCCCCACCACCGGTGTCTTCCACTCTAACAGTAATTTTGTTCTTACCTTTCTTTAGAATTCCTTTGGGAATCTTATATACCCTATTTTCGCTATAATTCTGTTCCGTAGCTCCCACTATAATTCCATTAATGTAGAGTACATCAGAGTCATCTATAGGACCCATAGAAATTGTCCCACTATTAGCTGTTACGTCCTCAGTAAGAAGTACTTCTCTATTGAACCAAATAACACCATCCATTTCAAGTCCTGCATCTTCTATAAACTGGGGCAGTTTCATTTTTTTCCAATGGCTGTTATCATAATTCAAATCAAACCTATCTAATTCCCTTCCTGTTTCATTTAATACAGGTTTTTTTAATTCTATATTTTGCATAAAGCCTTTACCATGTGCACTTGCTGCTGTATAAAGGGCTTTGGACAACCATAAATCATCCGTAATATCTTTTTGGGAACTCATTTTATACAATAGATTCCCAACTTGTAATGAACTTGGTCTTTTTGAAAAATAAAGCAAGGCCTCCAAGCGTACTTTTGGGTCTTTATCCTCCAAAAGCTTTCCCTTTAAAATAGCTTCATCTGTTTTCTCATTTTTTGGCAGTATCTGTATTGCTGCCTTCCGTACAGAAGCCGCTGGATGATATAGAGCATTAACCACAATCTTGTAGGTTTCAGGGTTTGATTCCAAAGCTCCTAATCCTTCTAATGTCCATAAGGCGTGAAGTGTGGCTGGGGCCATATTATATTCGTCTACTTTTATTTTAGAGACCAACATGGTTAGCAATTTTACAACATCAAGTTTTTCTCGCTCAACTAATAATCGTTGTGCGGTCATGCGCCAGAACATGTTGCTATGAGAAAGAGCCCCTATTAATTCTTCCGGTTTGTCCTTATCTAAAATTATTTTTTTATGTGGCTCACTAGTTTTTGAAACAACCCTATAAATGCGACCTCTAGACTTATCTCTAAGCGGGTTCTCATAGGCGTTACCTTTGCCATTAACTGCATCGTAGCCACCCCTTTCTTCATTAGGAGTTGGGTTATGCTGAATAATAAAATTATACCAATCTAAAATCCATACCGCTCCGTCCGGACCCACTTTTGCCTCTACAGGAGATACCCATTCATCCGAACTGGCAAAGAGGTTACCACCATCAGTTTCAATATAACCCGCCCCATCTTCATGAATTTTAGCCATGTGTACAACACCTCCTGTAGGCTCGCATACAAATGCAACCTTATTGAAAAAGGAACTAGGATAATCTCTTGCCGTGTAAAAATGGTGACCAGCTGCAGCGGTAAACCCTCCAAAAACATCTACCTGCCTTATATTTTTAGTTATAGGCCGTATGTTATAATGACCGTCTATTTTTGCGCTTCCGTTAAGGGGAATACCTTTTACGTCTTCTAAATTTTTATCAGGAATACCAAGATAAACACTGTGTGTATTGTTTGCCGTTGAAGCAAAGAGAGAATTGTCTTCGGTAATGCCCAAACCCCATGTATTATTACTTGTTTTTGTTAAAAATTCAAACATTCTCTTTTTTGGACTAAAGCGATACATGCCTTGAGAAAATTGCTGTTCTTTTCCAAAAATTGCTCCTTTAAATCCAGAGTAACCTACAACTCCATATATATTATTATCTATTCCATTCTGAAGATTTGAAGGGCCCGCGTGGGTATCAAAAACACCCCAACCATCAATACTAACTTTTTTAATATCTGCCTTGTCATCACCATCCGTATCCTTTAGGAATAAGAAGTGGGGTGCTTGAGAAACTAAAATGCCCCCATCATGAAAGGTGAAACTAGTAGGTATGTTTAGCTTATCTGCAAAAACAGTAACCTTATCTGCACGTCCATCATTATCTGTATCCTCTAATATTTTTATGCGATCATCTCCCTCACCTTTATCATCACGGACCGTGTTTGGGTAATCTACCGTTTCAATGACCCACAGCCTTCCCCTTTCATCCCAATTGGCGGCAATGGGGTTTATGATATCTGGTTCCGAAGCAAAGAGTTCCAATTTAAAACCTGGTGGAACTTGAATTAACTTGGACGACTCTTGTGGTGAAAGAGGCATCTGATATTTTAATGGTGGATTTCGTTTCTCGTAATTAGGTATGTTATCTCTATCCTCATATTTTAATTCGGGCATTTCTTTTACAAAAGCTAACCAATTTTGTTTTGCCTTATCATTTACTGACCAAAGAATTCCTTCTTTCAAAAGCTTATGAAATTTAGAGTTTTCCCAAGTATGTATATCATGGCCAAGAGCAGTATAGAAAACTTTTCCTTTACCATAGTCCTTCACCCAAGTATAGGGTTCACGGTGGTTATCTTCCACACGTTCCATTAGAACGGTAATATTATTGGCTATTTTATCGTGCACATAGGTTTCGTCCCAAGTTTTGAACTCTTCAACATTTTTCATTGACGCGTGCGATGCATTTACAATCTCTGCTGTAAATGTTCCGGTCTCGTGCGTAGCAAATTGGCCTCCTACTAAGTCTATATACTTATCTGAATTCTTGAAACAAAAACTAGCCGAATGAATAGGAATGAATCCTTTACCATCCTCAACAAAATTCAATAATGCTTTTTCTTGTTCATCACTTATCTGTTCATGATTCGCATAAACAATAAGTCCATCGTAGAGACTTAAGTTTTCAGTATTAATATCCGTTACATCTTCAGAATAGGTAATATTTATTCCATCTTTTGCCAACGCCGAAGCCAAAATTGGCATATACTCTCTTGAATTGTGTATTTCTTGAGCATGGCCTAAAAATAAAAGCTCTAACCTTCTTGGCTTATCATCAACAAGGTTTTTTTTGTCATTCTTCCTTTGGCAAGAAACCAGTAAAAGGCTCAATATTAAAAGCTTAAAAACAAATTTAATCACGACTTTCATAATCATTATTCTAAATACACTTCAATTTTATGAATTTATTGAAGGCGTCAAAGACTGTCTACTATCAGATACTGACTATATTATATCATTAATTAATTTTTTACGTATTTTTAAAGATAAATTAGTGTCGTACCATCCTTAAAAGCCTACATAATAGTTTTATGAAAACTGCTCTAAAAAAATCGCCTATTCCTAAAACACACGCTTTTGTGGTACACCGGTTAGAGCAGCCTTTATTTGATCCTAACTGGCATTTTCATCCAGAATACCAATTGTTCATGGTTTTAAAAGGAAACGGAACCCGTTTTATAGGTGATCACGTTCAGCAATTTCAAGAGGGAGATATCACCTTTACGGGACCTAACCTTCCACACCTATGGAAAAGTGATATTGAAGAGCTCACCGAAGAAATTAATGCCGAAGGAATTGTTATTTACTTTGATCATGATTTTATAAGTAAATCTTTACTGCAGAAAGAGGAATATATAAGGTTGCGGAGACTCTTTAAAAAAAGTTTGTTTGGTTTTGATATAGTTGGCGAAACTGCTGTCTTAATAAGAAAAAAAATAGAAGAGCTACCCAAACTAAAAGGCTTTGATGCCGTTCTAGGGCTTCTTCATATTTTAAACATCCTTGCTAAAACAAAAGATTTAACAGTACTGGCCAGCTCTGGATATACCAATACTTTAAGGGAGGGAGACACAGAACGCATGAATAAGGTGTATGCTCATGTAATGAAACACTTTACTCGTAAAATTTCTATAATTGAAATGGCCCAATTAACCAACATGACACCAACATCATTTAGCAGATATTTTAAAACACACGCCAATAAAACATTTTCAGAATTTGTAAGTGAAATCCGAATTGGTCATGCATGTAAATTACTTATCGATAAAAAAAATGAATGCTTCACAAGTTTGCTACCAAAGTGGCTTTAGAACATTATCTAATTTCAACAAACAATTTAAAGCGGCCACCAGTTGTACGCCTAGTGCCTATAAAGAGAAATATAAGATGAAGTAAAAGCCCTATTTACCGGAGAAGTACCTTTTTTTACTTTGTTCTATTCGTATTTAGCAAACCTCTGCGCTGCCAACTTAAATAGAGCAGGATTAACGATAATAAATTATGACATTAAATTAAAAATAATATCATTACTTACTCTCCTTATTTTTATTTGCGAAAAAACGAAAAGCCTTACAAATAATACGTAAATTATAGCTACCTTGAAGGTATATTCTTATAAAATTGCAAGATTTGGAGAAAACTACCGCAAAATCGAAAATACCATATCTCGAAATCTTTATTGAACAAGCACCGACCGCTATTGCCATGTTCGATAAAAACATGTGCTATTTAGCCGCTTCTAATTGCTGGATAAAAGATTACAAACTGCAAGGCATAGAAATTATTGGTCAATGCCATTATGATATATTCCCAGAAATAAATCAAGACTCAAAAGATGTACATCAACAATGTCTTGAAAAGGCTATAGATGTCTGCGACGAGGCTCCTTTTAAACGCCCAGACGGCACAGTACAATGGCTCTACTGGGATATTAGTCCTTGGTACATTTCAAAAGGTAAGGTAGGAGGTCTGTTCATACACACTTTAGACGTTACACACCATAAAGAAAGTGAACTGAAAAAAGCTAGAACAGAGGATATTTTTACTCAAACCAAAGAGGTCGCCAAAATGGGCACTTGGGAGATAAACTTAGCCACAAAAAAGGTATACTGGAGTAAACTAACGCGTGAAATACATGAGGTTCCTGACGGTTACAAACCAAATTTAGAGGATGCTATAAATTTCTTTGAAGAAAAAACTAGTCGTCCTAAACTCCGTTCTTGTATTAAAGACACCATAGAAAAAGGTGTTCCTTTTGATTTTGATTTTGAGCTCGTAACAGCTAAAAACAATATAAGATGGGTACGGGTTATTGGAAAAATAGAAATTAAAGATGGGAAATACAGTAATGTTATTGGACTTGTACAAGATATAAGTGATGTTAAGTTTTTTAAAATACAGTTAAACAAAGCCCATGCTCAGCTAAGAGCCATATACAACTCTGAGTCAATTTCTATATTCTCTACAGATAGTACGGGTTATATAAATCATTTTAATAAAGGAGCAGAAAAACTGCTAGGGTATTCTGCAGAAGAGATGGAGGGCAAGAAAGGGCCAACTTGTTTTCTATTTCCAGAAGAGGTAAGTAAATTTAGAGAAGACCTTGCTACTAAGCATGGGAAGAATCCTGATAACTTTAGCCACTATAAAGATTTACCTGTTGAAAATGTAAACGATACCAGAGAATGGATTTACATTCGCAAAGATGGCTCAACCGTACCTGTACAATGTACGGTATCATCAGTAAAAGATGATTTAGGAAAAAATATAGGCTTTATAGTTGTGTCCACAGATATATCTGATTTAAAAGCTTATCAGAATGAAATTCTTGCAAAAAACCAATTGCTAAATTTTGCCGAACAAATGACTATGATTGGGCATTGGCAGTGGAACTTAGCCAGTGGATCAGTAAAATGGTCTAAAAATCTGTATACCATAGCAGAAGTTGATACAAGTGTACAACCAGTCTTTGATACGTTTTTCAGTTTAGTTCATCCTGAAGACCAGCCTTTAATTGCTGAGCGTGTTGACGATGCTATGCGAGAGAAAAATTTTGAAAGCGCTACTATACGTTTGATTACCACTACGGGCAAAACCCGTACGGTACATATTGCAGGCGTGGTAGTAACAAATAATCAGGGAGAGGTTGTTGAGTTAATGGGCACAGCCCAAGACGTAACTGAGCTAAAAATGGCCGAAAAAAAATTAAAAGGTCTTTTAGAATCCGCTCCAGATGCTATCATGATAATTAATGAACAAGGTACCATCCAAATTATTAATAAGCAGACTGAAACTTTATTCCAATGTTCTCCAGAAGAATTACTAAAAGAATTTATAGAAGATTTCATTCCTAACATATTACCTTTTATTAAGGCCGCTAAATTCTCTAATTCTAATAATACAAGACAGATTGGTGTTATAGAAGAACTTATTGGCTTACGTAAAAATGGAGAACAAGTACCTATTTCAATAAATATGGGACCTGTAGAATGGGAAGGTGAGCTAGTAATATCACTGGCTATCCGAGACATAACTAAACAAAAGTCTGCAGAACGTAAAATTATTAAGGCCAAAGAAAACTTAGAAGTCTTAGCTCACAAATTAACTGAACAGAACAGACAGTTAGCAGATTTCACGCATATAACCTCCCATAACTTACGTTCGCCAGTAAGTAATCTTAATTCTCTTTTAGACATTTATAAAACTACAGATGATGAAGTCCTAAAGGAAAGTTTATTCGGAAAGTTTGAAACGGTAATAAATCAACTCACCTTAACACTAAATACGTTAATTGAAGCGTTAAAAACAAAAGGTCCTCATACAGATGAAGATGTTGAAGAAATTGAGTTTGAAGAAGTCCTAAGTACAACCAAGGATGTGCTGGCCGGAGAAATACTAAAATCCGGTGCTTCTATTACCGCAGACTTCTCTAAATGCTCAAAAATTAAGTATCATAAAATATACTTAGAAAGTATTTTCTTGAATCTGATTAGTAATAGTATGAAGTACCGATCAAAAAGTCGCAAACCAGAAATAGAAATTAAAGCAACAGATATAAATGGTAATATAATGTTGGAATTCAGGGATAATGGTTTAGGCATAGATTTAGAACAACATGGTCATAAATTGTTTGGTTTGAATAAGGTTTTTCACAGACACCCAGATGCAAAAGGCGTTGGTTTATTCCTTACCAAATCTCAAATAGAGTCTATGGGAGGCACAATTAGTGCTTCCAGCAAAGTAGACGTTGGCACCACTTTTACTATAAATTTTAATTGAACAAATGAAAAGTACCCCTAAAATCTGTATCATAGATGATGATTATATCTATCGTTATACAGTAGTAAAAAAAATGGAAACCATGCATTTGGCAGCAAATACAATGGATTTTGAAGATGGAGAAGTGGCGTTGGCCTTTATATTAAAAAATCTTAACATTGACTCAGAATTACCCGATGTTATCTTTCTAGATATTGATATGCCTGTTATGGATGGTTTTCAATTCATGAAAGAATTTTCCAAAATTGAAAATCAGATAAGTAAGAAAATAAGTATTTATATGATTTCTTCTTCCTTAGACCCTATAGATATTGAAAGAGCTAAAAAAATTGATTCTATCTCTGACTACTTTGTAAAACCCATTAAAGCAGAACAGCTTCAATCTGTATTTTCAGTGTTATAAATAAATGATTACAAGCATATTACCTATAAATTGAGTTTTTATTTTTATCAAAGTCGATAAAAAATGGTTGCTTTTTTTTATCATTAGTCTATTTCTACCCCTAATAGTACTTCTTACATTACGGATACTTGTCCATTTTTATAATTTACCATTAAATTCTTCCAAAAGAGTGATTACTTCTCCAGTCTTTCATCCTCTTTGAGAGGATATGCTACTAATATTCTTCAAAAAAGTGAATTCTAAATTAGCATAAACTCAATTTAGGCACAATTTATCCACGAAAACCTTAAAAATGGTAAAATAGTGCAATCCCTAGTTAAATTTCGCAAATATCATCCTTCGTTTTTGTGGTTCATTTGTAAAAATTAAATGAGCATTATCAATTTAACAAACCAATCCAACTCCTTATGACCCTATTCCTCAATACCCTAAAAACTAAAACATAATTGATCAAAAAAAGGAAAGTGCGCTAACACTTCCCTTTTCGAAATTCATGCAACGCATGAAGTAAAGTAATACCCCATTGACTCTGGGGCATATTAACTCTAACTAATTCAAATTTATGAAAATTAAATGGTTTACTGATGCGGGCTGCCCAGGCAACTCCATCAAGAGATTACTCGTATTAAAGTTCGTGATAATCTTAATGGTAACGATTCCTGTCCAATCACACGCATCTTCAGTTTTAACGGAATCTTCTTTAGAAAACGACCTCACCTCTAACCCTATTCAAAGAACCGTAACAGGTACGGTTTCTGATGCAATGGGACCATTGGCAGGTGTAACCATCCTAGTTAAAGGTAGCACCAATGGTACCTCAACAGATTTTGATGGTAATTATAGTATTGATGTTGATGAAGACCAAACCACATTGGTTTATTCATACATAGGGTACTCATCAAAAGAAGTTTTAGTAGGTAGCCAAACAGAAATAAATGTAACTCTTGAAGAGGACGCCGCAAAACTAGATGAAGTAGTTGTTCTGGGATATACTACTCGTAAAAAAGGAGAACTTACAGGCTCTGTAAGTACTGTTAGTTCTGAACAAATTGCTAAGGCCGGTAACAAAGATTTAGCCAAATCTCTTTCTGGAACAGTACCAGGTTTGATAATAGCAGATAGAGGTGGTTTACCCGGATCTACAAATGATGATGATTTAACCCTTCTTATTAGAGGTAAATCTACCTTAGGGAACAATTCTCCATTAATTTTAATTGATGGTATTACCGCTAGTACCTTCTCTCATTTAGCACCTCAGGATATTGAATCCTTAACCGTGTTAAAGGATGGTGCCGCGGCTATTTACGGTGCTAGAGCTGCCAACGGTGTTATTTTAATTACCACTAAAAGAGGTAAATCCGGTAAACCAAAAATCAATTTAAGTTCTTCTTATAATGTATCTCGGTTTTCGGTTGCTCCCAATTTAATGTCTTCAGAGCAGTATGCTATTTATAATAATGAAATAGCTCAACGAAACGGAACACCTCTACCCTACACACAAGGGCAAATTGATAATTATGCTTCCGGGTCAGATCCTATAAATTTTCCTGATACAGATTGGGCAGATCTTACTTTTGCCAAATCTTCACCTGAATCACGTAACTCAGTTTCTATTTCTGGAGGTAGTGATAACGTAAAGTATTTTGTAAGTGGTGATTTTATCAGTCAAACTGGTATGTACAAATCTGGCGACCTAAATTTCAAACAAAAACAAGTACGTTCTAATATCGATATCAACCTAACCGATAACTTTAAAATAGGTGTAGATTTGTCCGGCAGATTTGGCGATAGAAATCAACCAGGTGCAAGTGTAGGTGAAATCTATAGTCGTATCAACACTAACGAGCCTACAGAAGTAGGCATCTACCCTAACGGCTTACCTGGATGGGGTGGTGAAAATGGAGCTAATCCATACGTAATGGCTACACAACAGTCCGGTTTTTCTAAGCAAACGGACAACGAACTACGTGGAAGATTTTCTTATGACTGGAACTTGGATAACGCCATACCTGGATTAAGTTTAAAAGGTTTTGCAGGTGTAAGAAGAATGAACAATGATGTAAAGGCTTGGTACACTCCTTGGACGGTTTATACGTATCAAGAAAGCACCAATGACTATACACCATCTCAAGGTTTTGCACAAGGGCAAGGCTCTCAACGCACACTACGTGAAAGTTTCTGGAAGTTTGATGAGTTACTTTTAAATTCTACGCTTCACTACTCAAAAAGTTTGGGAGATAATCATTCTATTAGCAGTTTTGTAGGAATTGAACAAGCTACATCCAATCAGCGTTCTTTTTGGGCCGAGAGAAGAGGATTTCCAACTTCGGAACATAGTGAACTTTTTGCGGGAAGCGATGAGGGCCAACAATCTTACGGAGAATCTCAGGAATGGGCCCGTCTTAATTACTTTGGCTCTTTTTCATATGATTTTAAGAAGAAATACTTTTTGGACCTTACCGTACGTCATGATGGTTCCAGCAACTTTGGTCCTGGAAAACGGTTTGGAACGTTTCCTGGTATAGCGGCTTCATGGGCCATAAACAAGGAATCTTTTCTTGAAAATGTAGAATGGCTTAATGCCCTAAAAATAAGAGCTTCTTGGGCAAAAATGGGTAATGACCGTATTGCTCCTTTTCAATATTTAACTCGTTACAATTATGGAGGACCAACAAACAATCCTCAACCTAATTTTGCCGTCTTTGGTACACCTGGTGTAAGTTATAATGGTTATACCAGTGCTAATGTGCCCAACGAGAACATAACCTGGGAAACGGCTTACATGAAGAACATTGGGTTAAATTTTACCTTATTTGACAATAAACTTTCTGGTGACGTCAATTATTTTTACCAGAACAGAGAGGATATTTTGGTTACCCGTGCTGCTGCTATTCCTGATGCTGCCGGTATAACTCTACCTGCTGAGAATATTGGAAAAGTAGATAATTTTGGTTGGGAAGTTGAACTAAGCTGGAGAGATAAAATAGGAGATAACATAGGTTATAACCTAGGGGCTAATTTTACTCAAGCAAAAAATGAAGTCGTATTCTTGGCCGAAGCGGCAGATGTGCCCGACTGGAGAAAAAGAGAAGGTCACTCATTAGACTCTTATATTACCTACCCTACTGCTGGTATTTTCAGAGATCAGGCACAAGTAGATGCTACCGAGGTAAAATTAGATGGCACGGTAGAAGGTGAACCAATTTATTTAGATACCGATGGCAACGGAGAAATTAACGCTAATGACCGTGTACGTGCCTATTCTTCTAATGTTCCTGAAATACAATTTGGTTTCTATGGTGGCTTTAACTACAAAGATTTTGACTTCAGTTTCTTATTTCAAGGACAAGCCGAAGCTGAAATGTTGATTTTCTTTGAACGCCCAGGGGCTAGACCCGATTTTCTATTTGACCAAAGATGGACCCCACAAAACCGAAATGCTAGTTACCCAAGAGCTTATGCAACTGGAGATAAATTTAGCGGTAACCAAAGTGGAAGTGCCGAAAATTTTGAAGGTGCGGACTTCTGGTTGCATGATGCGTCTTTTGTTAGATTGAAGCAGTTGGAATTAGGCTACACCTTCCATAAGGAAGATATTAAACTAGGGGATTTAAAGATATTCGTAAGAGGTTATAACATGTTGACTTTGTTCTCTGATGTTGCCGATTTAGGTTTAGATCCAGAGGCTAATGGCTACTATGATTTTAGAGAGAGTACCTACCCATCATTACAGACCTATACTTTAGGACTTAACCTAAGTTTCTAATCTGTCATGAAGTGTAACCAAACTCTATTGAGTTTGAGACGTAAATGAACGATAACAAAAATTAAAACTGAAATGAAATATATTAATATAAAGCAATTTGGGGTCTTGATCGCCCTTTTTGCGACAATAGGTTGTGAAGATGTATTGGATACAGAAGCTTCTGATGCTTTTACCGAAGACATTATTTACAGTGAACCTGATCAGGTAGAAAGATTGGTTTACCCAGTTTACAACAGTACCGAAAGTTGGGGTTTAAACAAAGCGCAATGGTGGTCTAGAAGATTTAATATTGAAGTGGGTTCTTTTGAAGCTAAGTTCAACTTTAATGATTTAGATCAACTTAGATTAAGAGCAGGTTGGTCTCCCAGTAACGTAGGAGTTCTTGCCCAAAAGTGGAGCACTTATTGGGATTATGTTCGTTTAGCCAATGAATTTTTAGATCGTATAGATGAAAGTGAAGCTATGAAAACCGACCCTGACAAGGTCGCTATCCTTAAAGCTGAGATGAAATTCCTTCGTGCTAATATTTACAGCAAGCTCATTAAATACTATGGTGGCGTCCCTATTTTAGAAAATGCCTTAGGTCTTGATGCCGATTTTGCATTGGTAAGAAATAGCTATGAAGAATGTGTAGATTTCATTGTAAAAGAACTTGATGAAGCTGCTGCCGTTCTTCCTGAAACACGTCCGGATAATGAATTTGGCCGCGCTACCAAATTAGCAGCTATGGCTGTAAAATCTCGTACCCTTCTTTATGCTGCCAGCATATTACATGACCCAGCTACCGAACCAAGCGGACCATTGTACGATTATGCAAAAGCTAGTAAATGGCAAGATGCTTCAGACGCTGCCAAAGAAATCATAGACTTGGTTGGTGCGCGTGACCTTATTGCCGTTTCAGACGCCAAAGAATATCAAAATCTATTTTTATCACCTAATCAAGATATACTATTCGCCCGTGCCTATAGTGGACTTTATTATGATTTTGGGACTGATGCCAACTCATTATGGAACCAGACTCAGGCTCCAAGTGGTTATGGAGGTTGGGCACTATCTTCACCTACGCATAATTTTGCCCTATTGTTTAATATGGCCGATGGAAGCAGTACGGACGAAGCTGGTTATGACCCTGCTAACCCTAATGCCAATCGTGAAATGCGCTTTTATGCCGATTTATTCTATCAAGGTTCAACGTTTAGAGGAAGACCGGTTGATTATGCTTTGGCGGACAATCCAAGTGAGGCTACGCCACACGGTTTAGATTCTCCAGAAGGTCTTGGTAATACGGGACACTCTTCAAAAACGGGTTATAATATTAGAAAGTTTCAAGATGAAAGTGTGGGTATGACCGATATTTCTCCTAGTCGTCCTTTTATACTTTATCGTTTGGCTGAGATTTATTTGAACTATGCCGAAGCTCAATATGAATTAGGGCAAGAAGGAACTGCACGTGAGTTTGTAAGCAAAGTAGCTACGAGAGGTTTACAACCTGCAATTACTGCCTCAGGTACAGATTTACTGGAAGCTATCAAAAGAGAAAGAAGAATAGAGTTGGCTTTTGAAGGTCATAATTTCTTTGATGAAAGACGATGGATGAACGAAGACCACCTTGGCTTTGATATTAAAGGACTTAAATGGACGAAAGCCACAGATGGTAATTTAACCAATGAAGAATACACCGTAGTTGAAAGACCATGGTTTGAAAGACAATACTACCTACCTATACCACAGTCTGAAGTTGAAAAAGCACCTTCAATGGTTCAGAACGCTGGTTATTAGGAGAATATATTAGATAGAAAGTAATATTTATAGAGTTGTTTGTTGAGTTAGTTTGTAACCAGGGAGTTTAAAAGCTCTCTGGTTTTTTTATATCCAAAGTATAATTTTCATAAATCAACAAAAACAAAAAGAGGAACAACCTGTTTTTGCCGGTTGTTCCTCTTTTTAATAACAATGAACTCAGAAGAACTTATCTCGTTCGCTCTAATATAGGATTAGCATCTACCTTTCTTAAATACATATAAAAAGCGCCAAAACGAACGTTATCCTCACCAATAAAATCCGCATACAATCGCTTACGACCTTTCACCAAATACGTATTAAAAGTAACGTTGTCAGCTTTCATATCTACAGGCATATCTAAATGCAATGCATCTATATCTAAACTTGCTTGTTTAATGGGAAGCACTACCCCTTCAGGCTGGGTAACATACCATTTTTCACGTTTGCCTAATTGGGGAATTGTAGCATCAAAACCTAGATTAGATTCTTTTGGCCATCTTCTCAATTCAACTTCATAATAACCATCTTGCTGCACATCGATCATATAAAATCCATTAGCAAAGGCTGGCTTTTTACCAGATTCAGGATTTCGAATATAAGATTGGTTCCAGGCAATAGGCTCCGAACTATGTAAATCATGAACGGTAATGGTAGTTTCCTCTATTCCTGGTTCGCCAATTTTATAGGCTTCATAATGCGAAAAATCTCGTGAAATATAAGCCCACCACTTTTCGTAGGCATCACGCATATCCTTAACTTTTTCGGCATGCTTTGATGCAACATCTTTTTCTTGACCCGGGTCTTTTTTAATATTGTATAATTCTTTACCGTCTATAAGTCTCCAATCATCATCCATAACCGCACTCATGTGCCATTTTATGGGCTGCTGCAAACGGTTGTTGTCTACCACACAATAACGGTGCGGAACAGCTTCCACTTCATTTTCTAATAGCGGTGCTAGACTATGACCGTCATAACCTAGATTTGGAACACTTCCTAAATCACATAAATCTATTAGAGTTGGTAGGATATCAAAATTCATGGCCAATTGGTCTATAGAACGACCGCCAGTTAATTTACCATCTTTCCAACGCATGAAGAAAGGAACGCGATGTCCTCCTTCGTACTGCGAGCCCTTATGACCTCTCATTCCTGCATTAAAACCTTCTACTTTACCCTTTACTTCCCTATGACCTGTAGATGTACCGTTATCGGTCATGAAAATTAATATAGTATTGTCTTTCAGCCCCAACTCATCTAGTTTTTTGTCTAAAAGAGCCATATTATCATCAATATTGGTAATCATTCCATAATAGGCCTTTTGAGTATCATTGATCGAACTTTCGTTCTTGTACATATCGTAATACTTCTCCGGTACGTTCATAGGACCGTGAGGTGCGTTCAAAGAAATATAAACAAAGAAAGGATTGTCCTTTTTTCGTTCCATAAAGTCCATTGCCTCAGAGAAAAAGACGTCTGTACAATAGCCCTCAAATTTTTCAGGAGTACCATTACGCCAGTACGTGTCATCAAAATAATCGTTCTGCCAGTAATCCGGTGTTTGGCCTACACCACCACCACCGTGCACTACGGTTTCTTGAAAACCTCTATCCTCAGGACGATATGGGAAAGCATCACCTAAATGCCATTTTCCATACATTCCCGTAACGTATCCGTTCTCCTCAAATACTTGAGGCATCAACACAAATTTATCCCTAAGAAGACTTGCTCCTCCAATAGTATGCCAGACCCCTGCACGGTTACCATCTGCTCCTGTAAGTAACCCTGATCGACTAGGAGCACAAGTTGTACCACTGTGAAAGTTCGTAAAGTGAACTCCCTCATTGTACATTTTGTCCATTGATGGTGTTTTTATGACTTTATTGCCGTGGGCGGCAATATCTCCATATCCTTGATCATCAGTCAAAATAATAATAACATTGGGCTTTTCATTTTGAGCAGCCACTACCGTACCCAAAAGGCTACAGCCAAGTATCAATCCGTATGATACCTTCTTTAGTATTCCCATTTTCTAATTTTTATGAATGTTCTTGTTTTTTTTCTTGTTACCCTCTTTCTCAAGTAACTGACTATAGGTAAGTTGACGATACTGTTTCTTCTTGCTCTCCGGAACGTTTCTATCAAATAAAACAGCGTATTTTCCGTAATCATTGGCTTTCATTCCATCTTTCAACAAAACCTTATATCGTTCATCATAAAGCTTCCTCATATGGGTGAGTTCTGCTTTATAACTTTCATCTTTTGCCAGGTTATGCATTTCAAGTTTATCTTCTGAAATATGAAATAATTCTTCTGTAGGCTGCATACGTTCATCCGTATATTGCCAGTAGATATATTTATAATCTTCGGTAACCACGGATAATGCCTGAATTTCATCATTACCCCACATATTGGTCAATGCCACATGGTCTCTTTCAATCCCTGCTTCCTTTTCTATTAAGGGTATTAAATTTTTACCGTCCATATTTTTAGGAACGTCAAGACCGGCATAGGTCAGGATAGTTGGAGCCATATCTATATTGGCTGTTATAGTCTTCCGTTTTACACCCTGTTGGTTTTTAGGTGCTCGTGGGTCGTAAATAATAAATGGCGATCTGGAAGCTTCTTCATACGGAAGTACTTTCCCGCCAAGATTATGGGCTCCGCAGCTATAGCCATTATCTCCTGTAAAAATAATGATGGTGTTCTTATCCATTCCTTGTTCCACTAAAGATTCGCGAATCATTCCAATGGCATAATCCACACCATGAATCAACTGATTATAAGCTCTAATTGCCTCTTGATAGGATGCTTCCGATTCTCTCCAAAAATCATATGAATTATACTGACGGCCAGATTTTGCCTGAGGTGACAAATGCGTAGCATTTTCTGTCCCATAGTTATCGGGCTTTTTGTACGTCTGCCCAGCATATACATCATCAAAGAAAGGGTCTGGTGTAAAAGGTAAATGAGGAGCTTTAAAACTAATGGACATACAGAAAGGTTTACCTGAATTTTTTGCTTCTTTTATAAAATCTCCTGCCCAAGCACCATATGCTCGTGTACTATGTGGATATTCTTTTGCGTACTCCGCAATAGTTGGATTTTTTGCCGTCTCATATATAGTCTGCCCAGGTCCTCCGCCCCATTTGTCGAAATAGCCTACCGGTAATCCATCTTCAATTTTATCCGATGCTTCTCCCTCTAGAACAAAACCTACTTTACCCGCAAAACCTGTAAAATAACCAGCGTTTTGCAATAGTACTGGATACGTGTTTTCGAACTTTTCTACGGCAAAATCGCCGTGCATGAAGTTACATCCTGTTTTATATTCATACATCCCCGTTAAAATGTTGGCCCTACTAGCCATACAGATAGAAGTGGTGTTATAGTGATTAAGAAAGAGAACACCATCCTTTGCCAGTTGATCCATATTTGGCGTTTTCACTTGGTCGTTTCCATAACATCCCGTGGCTACACTAGTTTGATCATCGGAAAGTAGAAATATAATGTTTGGACGATCTGTCTTTGCTGTTGATTTCTCATTCTCCTGAGCCATTGACATTGGCCCAGTAACTACAAAAGCAAATACCATAAAATGGTATACACCTGCTTTACGGATGAATTTTAAATTAAGCATTTTGTATTGTTTGAAAAAGATGAATTAATTCCTAGTTTGTTTGAGCACTTAGAAATTGGGTACGGCTCAATACTTCTGATTTTTCTCCCAAAAAACCCGGGTTAATTCTATCCTGATCAATAGTGAATTTGTATCCGTAAGCATGCGAATTTAAAAGCACAACGGAGTTCAAAATCAATAATGCTTCAGTTTCACTTTTGGCAGAATAAAAAGCTTCTAACATAACCAGAGCTGGGTCTGCTGCATTGGTAATTCCTAAAAATTCTGCAGCTCTTACCCTATTAATTCCCTGCACATCATTCTGTGCTATTTTTTTGATTGCCGGAGTTAGCGCTTTTACCTCATCACCAAAACTACTGCATACAATTAGCGCCCAGTAGCGTTGCCATGGGCCCGAAGATTGTAATAGCTCTTTTAATTGGGCTTGTACAGCTGTAGCATCCCCCAACATTAGATTGGCCGTTGCTATGTAATTTTGAATATCATCCTTGTGATTTCTTCCAAACTTTACAGGGTTCTCAAATGCATTTTCTACCAAATAGAATTCGGGATAAAAAGAAAGGTCGGGCATACCACTAATCCAATCATTTAAAAGACCGCGCATCTCTTTTAGGGTAGTTCCAAACTTAGAATCAATGGCCAAATTTGTGGTTTCATATGGGTCATTTTCCACATCGAACAACATTTCCGGTGCACGTGATTTGAAAAAAGCGGACTGTACTTCATTCAACTTACCTTCTTCGTACATTTCCTCCCATTCTCCGTAGGCAGCCTGTTTGTAACGATATTCATTCATCAACCCATCAAAATTGAAAGGATTAAAATTTCTAATGTACTTGTACTTTCCTTTACGTACGGAACGCACCATATCATACTTCTCATCAAACCGATCAGCATAACCATAGGTTACATTTTCTTCACTTAACTTCTCCGCATCAACTCCCTTACCCAAAAAGGATTTTCCGTCTATTTGCTCAGGTATTTCTATTCCAGCCAAGTTCAATACTGTTGGGGCCAAATCTATAAAACTAACAAAGCGATCTGTTTGACTTCCTCTCTTTAGATCCACCATATCTCTGTAATTCTCAGGAATCCTAACAACCATAGGCACATGAAGTCCTGTTTCATACAAATATCCTTTACTACCAGGCAATACACCTCCATGATCTCCGTAATAGAAGATAAATGTATTCTCTAATTGACCATCTGCTTCAAGCGCTTTTACGACCTCACCCAATTGACCATCCATTTCTACAATTTTATCACGATAACGGGCATTGGTATACCGAAAGAGCTTTGTATTTGGGTGGTTAGGTTGTACCGTATAATCGTCAGCATTTGCTGTTGTGGGAGCATCTTCTACATCACTTTCAGGAAAATGAACTCTAGATTCATGTGTAGTTCCTATGTTATGAACATAGAAAAATGGCTGGTCTGGCTGGCGGTTTTTCCAAGTTCCTTTTGATGAGGATTCGTCCCAAGCATTATCACTTTTAATAAAATTATAATCCTCTTTACTATTGTTAACCGTGTAATAACCAGCTTCCCGCAAATATGCCGGAAACATTTGTAAAGAGTCTGGCATAGGCACTAATTTTGAACGCCTGTGAAACTGAGAACCAGTTCGTGGTGCATAGCAGCCAGATATAATGGTGGATCGCGCCACGCTACAAACTGGTGCATTGGAAAATGCTCTGTTGAATTGTACCCCTTCTTTTGCCAAAGCTTCAATATTTGGCGTTTCAATTCCGTTTTTATCAAATAGTTGTAGGTAGTGCTTTGAGTTATCTTCCGAAACAATCCAAACAATATTTGGAGGAGAATGATTTACTTTATTTTGTCCTTTACAGGATAAACACAACATTAAGATTAATACAGTAACTAGGGATTTGAATTCCATAAAACATAAGTTATTTTGATTTGAATCAAATTAGAAAGTTCTTTTGATTCAAGCTTCAAAAATGTAATATATCTTTTGAATTCTTTGCTACTATGGGCTTAAATTGTAGAACAAAAGTCTTTTGTATAGCAATTGTTTTGTTTTTAAAGCCTATTTATTTTCTCGTTATGAATAATTTCTAAAAAAACAATAGGCAAATAGTAGTGGAATCGAAAACTTGAAGTACACGTTTTCTTCTTTTTTCCTTAACTATTGAAAAGTAAACTCTCCTTTTCAAAATTGATGAATTGGTCTGTTTTGAAAAATTTAAAGCATAAAAAGTTAAACTAAAACCTACTCATACAAACTCAGCTTATTTTTGAGCCTTCTCATCTCCTCATTTGCTTCTTCTATCCGTTCCAACAGACGTGTAATGACCTCAACACCTTCTAAATTAATATTTAAATCTGTGTGTAGCCTCAGTGCTTTTTCGGCCATAGGAAGTTCCTCCATAGGTATATATGAACTATCACTACGTTTTATGATGCTCACAAGACCAAATTCGTTCAACTGATTTATAACCGTTGTAGAAATACTATGGCCTATACAAAATTCGGTTACCGATACATATTCTTGTTGTTGCATAATCTTAGTTTTTAAGGGATGCTAATTGTTTGAATAGTTCTTTCTCTTTATCGGATAGATTGGTAGGGGTTTGAACGTTATAAGTGATGTAAAGGTCTCCGAACTGGCCTTCCTTTTTATAAATAGGAAACCCTTTACCTTTTAATTTTACCTTGGTTCCACTTTGGGTTTCTGGTTTAACTTTAAGTTTTGCTTTACCATCAAAAGTATCAACGGTAATTTCACCTCCCAAAACTGCAGTGTACAAATCTACATCAACATCCTTATACAGATTGTTTCCGTCTCTTTTAAAAGGTGTGTTGTTATCTATTATGAACTTTAAATATAGGTCGCCTTTGGGACCATTATTTCTACCTGGTCCACCATGACCTGGTATTTTTATAGTCTGCCCATTTTCAATCCCTGCCGGTATAGTAAGTCTAATATTCTTGCCATTAACGGTTAAGGTTTGTTTTTGGGTCGTAAAGGCATCGCGCAAGTTTAAGCGTAACTGCGCATTAAGGTCTTGCCCTCTAAACCTAGTCTGCTGCCCTCCTCGTTGCGAAAAACCGCCGCCTCCACCGCCGCCAAACATAGATTCAAAGAAATCGGAAAAATCACCACCTCCAAAATCTTGACCGTATTGCTGACCGCCACCTCGTGCGCCTTGTTGTGCTTTTGCTTTCTCAAATTGCTCGGCATGCATCCAGTCTTTTCCGTACTGGTCGTATTTTTTTCGATTTTCTACATTCCCTAAAACCTCATTGGCTTCATTTATCTCTTTAAATTTCTTCTCGGCAGTTGCATCGTTTGGGTTTACATCAGGATGATACTTTCGTGCCATTTTCCTATATGCTTTTTTAATGTCCTTTTCACTAGCCTTTTTAGGCACGCCCAAAACTTTATAATAATCTACATAATCCATCTTAGTGTCAATTTAAAGAGTGACGCTTATCACACCATGAAATTAACTAAAAATCCCCTCTAGGTCAAGCCTTTTGAAGATTGTTTTTAAGAGATAAAAATATAAATAAGAACACATGATTTTGGTCATTTATCAGAAAATAAAATATAAAAAAACCATAGGATTGTAGTTTAAAAAAGAGGGAACTACCTATGGTTTATATATCCAAATCTATGAAAGACCCAATTACAACTGTTGTAAGAGCAAAATAAGACAGCTCTTACTTTGCCACCGGTTTATAAATTCTAATCCAATCTACTTTAAACGTGTTGTTATCTAAATTCTCTAACTCACCATCAGTTGGGGTAACCGTTTGAGATTGTAAACCTGAGGCTGGTGTAGATCGCCATGTTTGATCCTCCGTATTGATAATAATATCCATTTCTTTACTTAGACCTGTTCGGGTATCTACTTCTGTGTTTCCGGGGTCTGTTGTATTTGTAAAGTGTTTAGGGTCTATCATATCCTTACCTGAAACGGTGCGCACTAATACGCCGTCTATGTAATACTCTAAATACCATGGATTTTTCCAATAGACACCATACGTATGAAAGTCTTTATTCCATACGGTACCGTCTTCAAACCAGGTTCCTGCATCCTTTGGTTGATAATCTTGAAAAGGTTCCCTAATAAATACATGATGACTAATATGTATTTTTTTTGAAAAATAAGACTGTTCTTTCTGGGCACTTTCTGAATAGTCTGCCCCATAGGCTTCTAGAATATCTATCTCCTGCGTATCATCTGCACTCAGCAACCACACATCTGAAGCCAGAGTTGAGTTCATAACCTTTGCACGTGCTTCTATGTAAACAGGATAAACTACTCGCGTTTTTGATGTAATACAACCCATATTGATTTTCTCTGAAAAAGGTTTGCGTGTAGCCCACATTTGTAACTGTCCGTCTGCTACATGAGAACGTTCTCTTTTCCATTCCGTTAGGCCCGGTCCACTCCATTGGTTATGATAAAAATCATCCCACTTTTCAAGAAACTGATTTCCTTTATTATCAGCAGGAGCATCATACTCAAAATCATCGGAAATTTCCTGAAACTCCCATGTCATATCCGCCCCGGCATCTGCAGGTACGGGAATATCTTTCCAACCAACTTCTTCGGATATTTCTAGAACCGTCTCTGGTTCTTTTTCTGCTTCTTCTATTTTATTTTGCTCAACAGGTAATTCAGATGAATTATCAAATTTTGAACTGGTTCCACAACTATATGCTAAGGCGCAACAAAATGCCAATTTTAGCGGATTTAAGTTCATGTTTTTAAATATTTTATATCTATAAATTAATTCTAATAAAAAGGGAGAATCTCTCAATTCTCCCTTCAACTCAAACAAACAACATTGTGGGGATTATGGTCGTTCTTCTTTTTCTATAATTGAGAAGTTATCATAGTAGACAGTCATGTCTGTAGTCTTCTCTGCATTCGGTAAAATTCTTAAATAGAACTGAGATAATGGTGTCGTGCTCTGATAATCAACCGTATGTGTTTTCCACTCTCCTAATGGATGTGCAAAATTGTTCCAAAACTGAAAACCCCAATTTTGCAATAAGAAAAGGCCAGTACTTGAAGTCCCGTCCCCTCCAACAGCATCGGGCGCAATGTACATATCATAGGAAACGATATAAGTTACACCTTCTTCAAAAATAATAGGATTTGTAAATGCCGCACCTGCTTCTGCATTATCCTGACCTGCCTCAATTTTCAGTTTTAAGCTATACTCGCCTGTGGCAGCTTGCTCCGTAGAATATTCAGCAGTTCCTTTATTACTCCAGAAAGGAGCCCAACTATCTGCACCAGTTTCCAAACCGGCAATATCTGCTGGTAACAAATTAACGGAACTCATTAGTACAGGTTCATCTGCAAATGGTAATGCCTCTCTAGTATCCGATGATTCTATACCACCGCCTGAATAAGAAACGGTAATAACATCTGGGCGATATATGGGAGCCGCTAACTTAATATCCATTTTTGTAGCATCATCTGCATTAACTGCTACGGAAGCAATTTCAAAAGCTTCTCCGTTTACCATAACAGTAAAGAACTCTTCTTGGCCACCAAACGGCGCAAATTCTCCATTAAATGGAACCTGAATAGTTTCATCTTCTAGTTCCTTAACTTCTTCTGTAAGTTCAAAAGGTTTGGAAGAAGGTATAACCTTGATTGGGGCATTCACTACATAGGTTGCAAAATCTCCAGGAATGTTCTGCCCTGTACGAGATAGATTCATAGTTGCTCTAAAGCTTCCCAATTTATTGAAGGCAATGTTAGCAATTTCATCGCCGCTACTACCCACAACAGGATTTTCTACAACTTCCTCTCCTGGTTTTAACGCTTTTCTTATACTCCAATTACGACCGGTAGGCTCTCCTACAGTAGAGAGATCCGTAAACTCCATTGTATTCCCTGCTTCAATATAAATGGTATCTCTAGCTTCATGGTTTACAACCTTATCGCCATTTCTTACCTTTATTACTGGTACAAGTTTAGGATATACCTTAACCATAAAAGTGGTATCAATAACAAATAGGTCCCCCTTTTTTGTAGCGGCCATCTCATAATCTACATTATCACGATTACCCTTAAAAACTACCATTTCATTAAAGGTGTTGTATAACCTAACTTTTTTCATTCCCGAGGTTTGAAAAAGTACATGAACTGTCTTTTCAAACGAGGTTGTGGTTCTAGGTTCTATAATAAACGGGTCTAAGATAGAATCTGTTCTATCTATTGGTCCTTCAAGAAAGACATCCGTTTTTTCAATTCTCCATGAATGAGCCTCCGCACCTTGAGATAAATCGGTAAAGGACAAATACTCATTTAAATTTACCTGAAGGTCGTTTGCCGTACCCTTACTCGTATAAAAACCTACATCCGAAAAAGGAAAAGGAGCCTCATATTCGTTATCGTCGCACCCCACGAAGAGGATGGCCAAAACGGCTAATATTCTTATTGCGTTTTTCATTTTGTGCTTTTTTAATTTCTTGTTTTTCGCATTGTTCATTGATTTAACCATAGCATCCTTCAATTCTAATTATTCAATTGAGGGTTAGATATGATTTCTGAATTTGGTAAAGGCCAATACGCATGTATTGATGAATTATAATTCACTGCAGCCTGTTGAAATTCATTCCAATTTTCATCAATATCCGGATCACCTACTGGTAATTCCTTTACAATGGACGCCCATCTAGTAACTTCCTTGCCATCCTCATCCAAGAGCGGGTAATGATCCGCCGCATAACGTCTTTTGGCCAATTCTTGAAAACGTTCTGCCTTTATGCCCCATCTTCTAAGATCAATATTTCTATTACCGTCACCTTCTGCAGAAAGCTCCAAAGGCAACTCTTTATACATAAGGTGCTCCATTAGGCTTTGCGCATCGTAAGTAACATTGTCATGATCATTTGTTGGAAACTCTCCAGTTCCCGCCAAGCCCAACAATTGTACTCCTGATCTTCTACGTACTTTGTTGATATAGGTAAGTGCTTCATCTACATTGCCCAATTTTATCTGAGCTTCTGCATATTGCAAATAGATTTCTGCTAAACGAATTAAACGCTCATTAACACCTGATCTTACCTTGCCCGGTGAAAGCTCTTCCTCTGATCTAGTAATATCCCAGTTGGTGTGCTTTCTCCAAAATGCGGTCATTTTTACATTAAAATTTGAGGCTTGTCCTGTTTTGTCTCTCAGGTAATACCCCATATCCGTATCGTCAACCAAAGCAACGGACCAAGATGTTCTTAAACTAAACTTTCTAAAGCCTTCATTGCCCTCTTCATCAATAACCTTATTTCTAGGGTCGGAGAAATCTAAAGGATCATTCCTATATTCTAATATTAACCAGTTGGCTACAACAGCTCCGAACCATGTTCCAGCGCCTCCTGTAAATTGTCTAACATATGCTGAATTTGAAACATCTCTACCATCCCAAGGCCCTAGCTCATTTTTAAAATCTAAGGAGTACCCAACTTCTAGGATAGATTCTTCGTTAAACTCATCCATGGTAGTAAAGTTGCTACCAATATTAGGGGTCAAAGAATACCCAAAATTGTCAATCACATTTTTAAAATGCGTAGAAGCGGTTTCATAATCACCTTCATAAAGATATGATTGGCCTAAAACGGCTACAGCAGCACCCGCAGTTACACGGCCCTTTTCTTTGTCCTCCCATGAAGTAGGTAAATTTTCTGAAGCAAATTTTAAATCTTCTAAATAAAATTTCTTTACATCTTCAGCTGATGACACCGCTTGGTAAAATTCACTTTCTTCTATTGGTACAAAATCATAAATTGGTACAGCTCCCCCATTAAAAGAGTTATAAAGGTTAAAGTACAAGTAGCCTCTTAAAAACCGTGCTTGTGCAAGGATGACCAACCCATCTTCTTTCTCCTTTTCCGTAGTATAGGTTTCTGCCAAAACAGCCGCCGCCTCAATAACTTGATTTGCCCTAAAAATAGCTGTGTAGTTTGCACTCCACTTATTATTAGGAACAGAAGAGGCTTCATTAAAAACCTGTAAATAATACTCGTTTGTATTATTTGGTCGCTGATAACCACTTGACCATGCCAGATCGGTTCTAGCAAGTTCGCCTACTAAATTTATAGTATTTGAATTTGCGAAACCCTTATAAGTCGCAATCAGGCCTTGTTCTAAATCTCCATTGTCTTTCCAAAAGGTTTCTGTAGAAATCTGATTTGGATTGGTCTGCTCTAGAAAATCATCTGAACAGCCCAAAATTGCTAACATAGGCACTAGTATAAAAAGTAACCGTTTTGTTATCGTTGTTTTCATAACTATCATTTTTTCATTTTTTATGTCGGAATTGTTCATCTTCATATCAAATTTCATTAAAATTCAATTTGAAGTCCGGTACGTATTTGGGAGCTTACCGGATAAGTTCCCTTATCTATCCCTCGTGTACTTAAACCGTTATTACCAACTTCTGGATCATATCCATCATATTTGGTAATCGTTAACGGGTTCTGTGCCGCAACGTATATTCTGAATTTTGTTATACCTAGCTTTTCGGTATAATCTCTAGGAATTGTGTATCCCAAAGAAATATTACGTAATCTCACAAAAGTGCCGTCATCCAACCAATAGTCCGTTTGACCTCTATAGTTATTATGGGTTGCATTTCTATTTACAGGAATATCCGATGTGTTATTTTGTGGTGTCCATTGGTACACCAAATCTTGGTGATTCCCTACTTTATAGGCCAGGGCTTTATTTCCGTTTATGATTTCAGCACCAAAAGATCCATACCATTGCATTGAGAAATCCAATGCTTTGTAATTGGCTGAAAAGTTAAAACCCATTTCAAATTCTGGAGTACCACTCCCCATATACTGACGGTCACCAATGCCTATAGTTCCGTCTTTATCAAAATCTACATACTTTAAGTCTCCAATTTTAGCATCGGGAACAATCGCTTGGTATGCAGCCAATTCTTCTTCGGTTTTAATAGTACCGGCTGTTTCCACTAAAAAGAAAGCTCCACCTTCATAGCCTTCTGCCAAAGCAGTAACCAAATCTTGATCATTGTCATGCCCAGAGATACTACTGTCATCAAAATATATGATTTTGTTGCTACCACTCATTTTGGTAATGATATTATCATTTCTGGTGTAAGTAAGTCCAGCGTTCCATGATACTTTACCTGCATGCTGATAATTCATGGCAAATTCAACACCCTTGTTGGTCATATCTCCAACATTCAAAACTACTTCAGCATTATTCCCACCTCCCGCGGTTGGAGGTAACAAAACAGGGAACAACATATCTTGTTTCTTGGTTTCGTAAATATCTCCTGAAAGTGTCAGTTTATTATCGAAAAGCCCCATATCGAAGCCTGCGTTTAACGATACCGATGTTTCCCAACGCACTTTAGGGTTAGCAAATCCGGTTTGAGTAGCTCCTAAAATTAAATTTTGATTGGTTGCAGCGCCAAGAACATAATCATTATCCAGTGTAATTGTAGGCGTATAAGAATAATCAGCAATACCCTGGTTACCAGTGGTACCTCTACTACCTCTTAATTTGAGCGAAGACACGGTATTCTTTAAAGGATTCCAGAACTTTTCATCAGAAACATTCCAACCGGCAGAAACAGAAGGGAATACACCCCATGGTTCTTCTTTAAAACGAGAAGACCCATCTCTTCTTACAGCAGCACTCAAAAGGTACTTGCCCTTATAATTATACTGAAGTCTTGCCAACATACCTATTAAAGTACTTTCACGATCTTGAGTCCATTGATTGTTTCCTGATCCTACATTTGGATCCGATGTTGCCCCGTTAAGAACTACTACATCATTAGAAGCTAAATCACTTTTCTCTGCAAAAAACTCGGAATAGTTATACTTCTCCGAAGAATACACCCCTGTGAAATTTATATTATGATCCCCAAAGCTTTTTTGATAGTTCAGTATATTCTCCCAAGTAAATTTCTTTGCTAGCGAGCTCATATTTCTGACCTTTGAGCGTTGTGAAGTTACCTCCGTTCCGTCATCTCTATATGCCGTGAATTTTGGATTTATGGTGATTCTTGTTCCATTATCATAGCTTGTTGCAATTCTTGAAGTAAACTTTAGGTTATTTGTAAAGCTATAAGTTAAGCTCAAGTTACCATCAAAATAATTGTTCTCTTGATTATCCTCTTGCAAAAACCTGTATCCCAAATAAGATAGGTTGGTAGCTCCGTTACCATCAGGCCCTGCATTATCTAAAACACTAGAACCCGGGTCTATGTTTGGACTGTAGGCAGTATATTTTATAGCATCACCAAGTAAACCCCATGGTGCATGTTCCCTATTCTCTACCCTAAAAGACAAACCTGTTGTAATATTCCATTTTCCTTTTACGAATTGGGTGTTAGCCCTAACATTAAAGCGATCATATCCAGATTTAATAATAACCCCCTCCTGGTCAAAATAGTTACCAGTAACGTTATAAGTTAAACCATCTTTACCACCAGAAAGAGAAAGGCTATGGTTTTGAATTGGTGCCATGTCATTTTGAACAAGTTGTACCAAATCCGTATTATTCGTAAGGAAGTGAGGACTTCGCTCTATTGTAGTCCAGGTGTTACCATAACTACTATTGTTTAATGCAGAACCTTGTAAAAATTGGACATACAACTTATCCTCTACATTAAGTAATGGAGTTGCAGAAGTAATAGTCTGCAAACCATAATAGCTGTCTACGGCTATTTTCATCTGGCCTTCCTTTCCCTTCTTTGTAGTAATTAAGATTACACCTGCAGCACCTCTAGTACCGTAGATAGCAGCAGAAGCACCATCCTTTAATACATCTATGGTTTCAATTTCATTGATACTCAATTTTGGATCTCCATCAAAAGGGATACCATCTACTACATACAATGGCCTATTGGCCCCATTAATAGACGTAAGTCCACGAATCATTACGTTAGCTTCAGAACCAGGAGCCCCTGAACTTGCTGTAACATTTACCCCAGCAATCTGGCCTTGTAAAGCGGCACCAATATCTGATGTTGATGTTTTTAATAATTCTTCTGATTTTACCTGAGCTACCGCTCCTGTTAGCTCTTTCTTCTTTTGAGCACCATAGCCTATTACTACAACTTCCTCTAGTGCAGAAACATCTTCTTGGAGTGTAACATCTATGGTCTGCTTACCACCAACAGCCACTTCTTTAGATTTAAAGCCAATATAGGTGAATACCAAAACGGCATTAGATTCCGCATTAATTGTGTACAAACCGTCAAAATCGGTAACTGCTCCGATGTTGGTTCCTTTAACCACAACGCTTACGCCTGGCAATGGGGCATCATCTGCCAATACCGTTCCACTAACGCTTTGAGATTGTGCGGCCATTGTACTTAGACAAAAGACCAAGAACAATCCCATTTGGAAAGTGTGGGATTTAAAATGAAAAATGTGTTTGAAATTCATATAGTTTCTTGTTAAAATTTAAAAAAGACACGATTAAAAAAAGTAGGTCTAACCTTATTTTAAAAGTTGAATTCAAATTCAAGTAATGTTTGATTTTCTTAAATATTAAAACCAAGACAAACGATTCCCTCCATACCTTGTTATAGTCTGACATTTTTAAGAGGTCATTCTAGAATTTGTATGGCTTTACTTGTTTGTCAAGACTTCTATTTTATATTCTGTTTTGAGTTTGAGAAAATTGATTACTTGTGCTAATTGAAACCAACATTATGCCCGTTGATTTAGTTTAGGAATACATGTTGAGAAACACCTTTGAAAAAATAGGAGGTGCATTGTTGGGATAGAAGTGATTTTTTCTTTTCATAAATAGAGTTGGTTTAAAGTGAGTAAAGGTTAATTATTGAATTATCAATTAAGAGTTAAAAAATTTACACATACTCGTTAATTGATGTCCAAAATAGAGATATTGTTAATTTCACCCTAAAAAAAGCGCTTGACAAAAACTTGACAGAATCATTTTTTATGTCAAGTTCACCTCCCTAAACCCTTATAAGTATTGATTTTACAAATCGCGTAGAAAAAACAGAACACTACAAATGACACCAATTCTAAAGTGTTAAAATTTGGGTGTTTCATTACTTAAAAAGTGGTAATAAGACGTAAAAACAGGTATAAAAAACACGCTCTTAGCCCTTACAGTATTTGAAAAAAGCCAAATTTTACTTATTAAAAAAGCTATCTCATTCTATGAACAAGATAGCTTCCCAAAATAGAGTTAAGAGTAAATTTATGGAGTATAACAAATGGTTTTGTAGTAGAAGATATGGTTTAGATAAAATATCAGAACTCATTACCTAGCTGGTTTAACACTTTCCATCGTATAATTCTCAAACAAGACTAAGAAGACTTATTTATTCTCCCTCCAATAAATTAATATCTCTTTGTTTTACAAATTAATCTTAAAGACAAAGGCATATTTACCCACTGGGTTCTTTGGTAAACTTATATGCAGACCATCAGATTTTTTAACAAACTCTAATTTTTTAGAAGTCCCCAGCAACTCAATAGATTTAATTTCCTTTTTAAGTAAACCACGTTTAGTACCTAATGTTCTTATTACGGTCTCTCCAGATTCAGGCCAATCTAATTGTATGGCATATAAAGCATCACCCTTAACTGTGAATCGGATATCATCTGATGTATTATCAGGGTTCTTACGCTCACTTAAATGACCTTCGGTTACTTTAGCAGAACCCTCACCATATACCTCCCAAGGTCTAGTACCGTAAATAGCTTCTCCATTTTGACGCAACCACTCCCCTATTTCTAATAAGCGTTCTTGTACGGGAGCTGGTATTTCTCCATTTGCTTTAGGCGTAATATTCAACAACAGACAACCATTTTTACTTACTACGTCTACCAAAAAATCTATAATACGGTTTGTACTCTTATAGTCGGGATTACTAATGTCACTCCATGCTTTCCAGTCAATAGAATCATCCGTTAACCACGGGAAATCTTTCATTTCGCTCATTCTAGCACGCTCCACGTCCAATACCGCGGTGCCTTTTGCAAAATCATAAAACTTATACGTAGCCACTACGTCTTGATTATTTTTCACCCCATGATTATAATAATAGGATAGAAATTCTTTTCGGTAAGCCTCATCAATAACATCTACCTTATTGTCAAACCATACAAGATCAGGATTATAATTATCAACGATTTCTTTTAACCTACCTAGCCATTCTTCGTTGAATTTTTTATCACCAACGGGATAGTACCGCTCAGAACCTTCATCAATTTCTTTAGTACTGTAGGGATATTGAAAATCTCCTTTTTTTAATTTTGGACCGTATAAATCAGCATACTGCGGGTCGGCCGCATCTGTAGATTCGTCCCATGTAGGAAACCAACCAAAGAGCCATTGACGGTGGTAGGTAGCTATGAATTTCATGTCCCGCTTTCTAATTTCTTTTGATAACTCTCCCATGATATCCCGTTTAGGGCCCATATTTTTAGAGTTCCAACGGGTAAGTTTACTATCCCACATAGCAAAGCCGTCTGCATGTTCGGAAACCGGACCGGCAAATTTGGCACCGGCCTTTTCAAAGAGATCGGCCCATTCTGCAGCATCAAATTTTTCTGCTTTAAACATGGGTATGAAATCTTTATAACCAAACTCGTTTAACGGCCCATAAGTTTTAACATGATGCTCGTAAAAACGTTTGCCTTGCTTGTGTTCTGGGTTGTTGGGAGATGTGTACATCCAGTGTGAATACCATTCATTTTCATAAGCTGGAACTGAGTACGGACCCCAATGACAATAAATACCGAATTTTGCATCCTGAAACCATTCTGGAGTTTCGTGATTTCTTAAAGACTGCCAATCGGCCTCATATTTTTTTTCTTGTGCAGTAACAGAATTTACTGCAATCATACAAACAAATACCAAAAACAATGTTCTCATAATTCTAAAATTTTCATCAACATTAATTACAACCCAATGTATGCTTTCAACTTTTTAAATTAGAACTCATAGTGTGCTTTTAATACCACAAATGTCTTCATTATGTAGTGTTGAGTTTATGTACAGTTCTATTTAACGGTAAAAATTAGCCTCATTCAATATTTCGCTTGTATTTTTCATAAGAAGCATGAAATGCAAAACAACTCTATTTTACGTGTCCTTATAGTTCTAAATACTTCTTTTAATAAACTCTATAGTAAACAGGCTACCTAGATTATTTTGATAAATAGAAGAAAATGGTTACACTTGGTGTTACCCATTCTTTATATCTCAAACTTTTATAATATACTTACCCAGCAAAATTTTGTTTATTATCCAAGTTAAGTCCAGTTAAAAAGTTTGAGTTAAATATTTTATTCAAAAGAGCTAATGCGCTATTATATTCTCATAAGTTTTCTAGTTATTCTTGGCTTAGAACTAAAGGCCCAGGATTCTTCCATTCCTTTAAATATCTCCATTAAAAATACGGATACACTTGCTCCTCAACAAACAATTAGCAGCATAGATTCTTTAAAATCTGTAGTTAGTGCTAATCTAGTTAAAGGAGATACCTTAAAATCTGTATGGACACTAATGAAGTTAATGGATGCTTATAGCCACCAAGCCAATTATGCCCAAGCCTATGAGACTATATGGTCTGCATTAACCTTAATGGACAACTCTAAAAATAAAGTAGTCAAATCTCACATTTACAGAAGATTAGGCGCCATGTATAGTTTTAACAAAAGAAAAAAAGAAGCCCTTAAATATCTGCAAATGTCTCTAGATATTATGAAGGAGGCCGTAGATAAAGGCACGATGCCCAAAGCTGCATTGGCTAATAATTATTATACGTTTAGCTACACCTATAGGGGTTTAGACGAACCCGAAATGGCAAAAAAGTACCTAGATAGTAGCCTGACCTATTATGGGGATATACCTGATAAAATAGCCCTACCCTTTTTGAAATTCGAAAAATCCTATGTTTTAAGGGAGGAGCAAAAATATGGGGAAGCCATGCAGACCCTTGCAGAAATAGAACCCTGGTTTGAACAGAACACACCTTCCTATCTGGTGCTAGTTTATGCGTATTGGGCCGTTCTTCATAAGAGGCAAGGTAATGTTGACAAGACTATTGAGTATTACAAGAAGGCTATTTCAATTTCAGATAAGTACCAGAGCCATATAGATTTTACTCCTTTTATTTACGAAAAGCTCTCTGAAAACTATAAACGCTTAGGAAATTATAAAGAAGCTTACCAAAGCTTGGACAAGGCAAAAACCTTGAATGCAAAATTCTTTGACGGAAGAAGCCAAAATAATATTCCTCTCATGGAAATTAAAAACGAATACCGTCTTGAAAAGGAGCGGCAACAGGAAGTAATACGCCAACAACGTATGGAAAAGTTAGAGCAACAAGATAAAATTTTGCTGCTTCAGCGTATTATCTTGGGTACTAGCCTCGTATTCGTAGTTGTAATAGGTTTTGTCTACGTAAAGCACATTCGATCTAAACACAGAGCGGAGAAACGATTGATGCAAAAGACAAAAGCGCTTGAAATGGAACAGGCAAACGAACTTCTCGAGACCAAAAACAAAGAATTAGCTGCATCAACACTTCAGTTGGTTGAAAAAGATGAGTTCCTGAAAAGGTTAAAAACTGAATTAAGAGGCGAAGATGGCACTGTTAAGATATCTGAAATCAATAGGGTCTTAAAATCTATTTCTGTTGGAAACGCAAACAATTGGGAAGAGTTTAAACTACGATTTACAGATGTGAATAAGAATTTCTACGAAAAACTCAATAACACCTACCCTAATCTAAGCCAAACAGACCAAAAAATATGTGCTTTAATTAAACTGAATCTCAGCAGTAAAGACATGGCTCGGCTATTAGGTATCTCTACAAAATCTGTTCATACTACCAGACATCGTTTACGTAAAAAAATGGGACTGCAGCGAAGCGATAATTTAGAGGAATTAATTTCTGCCTTATAGCCCGTTACGTAAGGCTTTAACTACCTGATTAAGAGGTGCTACCCACTTTTATTTATTAAACCAAAATTTTATTCTATCACATTAAAAATAGCCGTTGTGAAAGGTTATTTTTGAACCTTCTTTTTATCCAACCTAAAAGAACCGTTATATGAAAATTAAAATCTCTATATGGATTTTATTGGGGCTACAATTATTTGTTTTAGACCTAAATGCACAAGCACTTACCCGAGAAGAAGTTCGTGACACTATGCAAGTAATCTCCAGGTTTTCCATTCATAATGATAATTATTTCATTACTGGAGTTCCCACCAATAAGAGTATAAATAGTTCTACTGCCGACGCCAAATACCAAATTAGTTTTAAGCAGATTATAAGCCGTAACACTTTACCTTGGGACACTTACGCTTTCCTGACTTACAGCCAAAAATCTTTTTGGGACATCTATAAAGATTCGTATCCTTTTGATGAAATTAATTTTAACCCAACTATAGGTGTTGAAAAAGCTTTTTATGATTCTGAAGATAGAATAAATGGGTGGGGTTCATTAGTGTTTGAACATGAATCCAACGGACGTGACAGTATCTATTCTAGAAGTTGGAACCGGTTAAGTGCACAATATTCTAGACTTTTAGGTCCCAAAACGATGTTGCATGTTAGAGGGTGGATTCCTTTTGGATACAAATCCGGTAATCCAGACCTCATAGATTATGTGGGTTTAGGAGAAATAAAGCTGTCTCATGATATTATTCTAGACAAGCTAATATTTGAAGTAAAGGTTAGAAAGGGATTAAGTAATGACGCCAAAGGTATGATACGAACTAGGTTACATTACAGCCCTTTTAAACATCCCTCTAACCAGTATTTTATGATTGAATGGTTTGCTGGGCATGCGGAGAACCTTATTGATTACGAACAATACAGAAGTATGATACGCGTAGGGTATGTAATAAAGAGTAACGAATTTGGCATCTTAAAGCGGAACAGGAAGAATCTTTAATTTGTAGTTTTAAGCATAAAAAAAGCCCCTTTTCAGGGGCTTTTTCATTACACTATTATTTTACTATCTAACGTCTTCCAACGTTTTAATGGTCTTTAAATCATCCATTAACCAATCTCGTTGTTTGCGGATAACTGAAGCCGCTTCTAACGGTAAATGTGTATCTGCCAATACCTCGTTATATTCTTCTATAGCGGCGTTATCTCCTCGTATAGCTTCTTCTAACATGGCTTCATCATTATCGCCGGCAAAAAAGGTCTTAACATCCATCCATACTCTGTGCATTGCTCCAGTAACACTACCATCTACTTCATCTCTTGTTTTTAACGCGGGTACGGCTGCTTTTAGCGCTACAAGAAAATTTCTCCTCTCTATAGATTTGGTTTGAAAATAACTTTTAAGACCAATCTCTGTAGCATTCTCCGTTGCCTTCTCATATCCTTTTATGGCGTCTTCGTTCTTTTGTATAATATCATTTATACTGTCTTCAATTTCTTTTATATCGCTATTCATATCATTTTTATTTTGCGGTAACTTAAATGCCTACCGTTTGACATATATTAAAATTACTACTAAACCTTACTTCCGGTTGATTCGAAAAAATTTCATTTGAACGCTATACAACTTCCTTCTTTAAGCAACGCTTTTAACGTTGCTCAGTTTTACAATACAGATATAATCTTCATTCTGAAGTGTACATTCGCCCAATCTTCTCATTTGGGCTTCCGTAGCTATGTATTCAAAAAAATCATCATTAATTAAACTTCCTGCGCTATTTAAATCAGAAATATTAGCGAAAAGAGTTTCTCGTGTATTCTTAGAAATAATGGTGTACTTATAATTAAAATCGTTCATGGTGCGTTTATTTAATTAGACATTACCTTCCTTATTACAGGTACTAACCTGTTCAATTTAGGGTTCTCAAATACTACTTATTTTCAAGAGGACTAACTACAATCCTAATGGCAATAAAACGGAATGGTTGGTGTATTGGTTTGAATAAATTTCAATATGGAATCCGGCACTTATGAAGTAAGGGAACATTGCCCTCTTTGTATTCCTTTTATTATTGAAATCTGATATCAAAAATAAAGTGAAGTAAGATTGTTAATGAACTTTTTTAATTGAAAAGTGAACTCGATAAATAGTAAAGAAAAGCACCCTGAATTTTATTTCAGGGTGCTTTTCTTTTAATGGATTATCAAAAATTACAAGGGTTATGAACGCATAACATCTTCCAACATAAAGTCTTCTATAGGGCGGTCGTGCTGTTTATATAGAACTGAAATATCTCCGGTAGTTTCAAAAATAACCGCTTTTACCTCAGATAACTCAGTAACATTGGCTTCACGTAATTTGGCCCTTAAATCTGATTTTGCTACCCTACCCTTCTTCAAATTTTCTTCCAAAATGGTTTCACCATCCATTAGTAATAATGGTTTATTATCCATCAAATCTTTAATGGTATCATTTCTTCTGGCCAATGCAGCTCCCATCTGTAAAAGATAGACCGCCACAATGCCAATAATACCATCCGTAAGACTTACGGTTTTAGATAAAATGGTAGTCGCTAAAATGGAACCTACGGCAACTGTCATAGCAAAATCAAAACTGGACATTTTTGAAAAACTACGTTTACCACAAATGCGCGTCATGACTATTACGGTAATATAAATACCTAATGCTGTTAGACAGATAGCAAATAATGCATCCCAAGAAAATACGAACCACTTTTCCATAATATTATAATTACTAATGGCCATTCTAAAATGGCAGGTTAAAATTTAAGCTGATACAACTTCTTAGTTAAGGTCGCAATTTATCATCCAGTTAATACCGTACCGATCTGTGAAACGACCAAAAAGAGCATTCCATTCCCGTTCCCTTAATTCATGGTGAATACGACCTCCTGAGGATAGTTTCTCATATAGTTCCTTAGCTTCGTTCTTATCATTTAGGTCTATGCTCAAATGAATTTTTGTCCCCTCCGTTAATGGTGTATCTGGCGCTGCATCATAGGCCATAAAATGTACACCCTTACCTTTTAGTTCTGCATGTTGCAATCGATCACGATAAGATGCCGGTACATCTATTTTCTTATCTGCGTACGTTTGTCTGTTCTTAATTTCTGCGCCTAACGAATCTGCATAAAAGTTGAGTGCTTCTTGACAATTTCCATCAAAGGCTAAATATGCTTGTGTTTTCATTCTATTGAATTTTAAAGTATACACTAAACTACTATCAGAACTTTAATGTGATCGATTACATCGATAATAACCTTGACACAAAAGAAAATTCCTTTGCTTCTTATAGCTTAAAACCAAAAAAGGGTATTCCATCATCCTGGAATACCCTTTTTAATTTAAATCGGTACCATTCTATCCTCCTACTACTTCTCCTCCATTAATATGTAATATCTGCCCGGTCATATAAGTGCTATCTTCAGATGCTAGATATACATATGCTGGTGCAACTTCAGATGGTTGGCCGCATCTTCCTAATGGTGTATCTTCTCCAAAATCTTCAATATTATCCATAGTTGCAGGAATTAATGGAGTCCATATGGGCCCCGGAGCTACACCGTTTACCAAAATCTTTTTTGCTGCCAATTGAGACGATAAGGCACGTGTAAAAGATGTGATTGCACCTTTGGTAGAAGAATAATCTACTAGCTCCTTGTGCCCTCTATAGCCTGTAATTGACGTAGTATTTATAATTCTAGCACCTTCCTTTAGATGTGGAAATACCTGTTGGGTAAGGTAAATCATGGCAAGAATATTAGTATTAAAGGTTTCCTTTAGTTGCTCTATAGAAATATTGGTAAAATCTTTCTGAGTGTACTGGGTAGCTGCATTATTTACTAATATATCTATACCCCCATATGTATTCATTACCTGCTGTACCAGATGATTACAAAAATCATAATCTTTAAGGTCTCCTGCCATGGTTAAACATTGTGCTCCCTCCTTTTCTACCATGCGTTTTGTTTCCTCGGCATCTTCGGTTTCATTGAGATACACAATAGCTACATTGGCTCCTTCTCTGGCAAAATGCACAGCCACTGCTCGTCCTATTCCACTATCACCTCCAGTAATCACCGCTATTTTACCTTTTAATTTATTACTGCCTCTGTAGGTAGCTTTGATAGTTTCTGGCTTAGTTTTCATATTGGCCTGAAGACCCGGTCTTCCTAAATTTTCTTTTCCTTTTTCAATCATTGCTGTTTCTGACATAGCTAAATATTTTAATAGGTTCTTATTGTAATGCTAAAAGAATACTTTCTATAAATAGCGAAGTATTCCCTCTTAAATTCATTGACTAAATTACTAGAGAGATATCAAAAGAATGTTCTGCATAAATCGAAAAATTGACCCTTTTCCTAGGCGAACAATTTTCTTTACAGTATTGGTGAGTACTTAAAAACAGAATAATCAATTGAATTAACATTCATTTTTTTACAGCCAAAATTTTTAGTCTTACGTCGGTACATTTATACTGTTAGAACTCAAACTGAATAGTATGGAATGTCTTCATCAACTTTTAAAAGTCTATGTAATAAGTGAATTACAATATACCTATGATGCACTACGAGCTAGCTCTCCACTAAAAAAAACTTTTATGGAACAGCGCGCCATAGAAAGATCGGATTTTGTTTTAGACATCTGGCGTACCGTCACGAGGAACAATGGCAAAGGAACTTTAACAGACCTCTATAATCTGCACAGACAATTATACGGAGAAGACTACCTTCATACACACAGCCCTTTACCTATTAATATGAGTATCCTAGACAGGAAAGCTCTTGAAATCTGTAATTGTATGCTACTACTAGATATTCCTGACGCCTTAAGATTTTTGCTTACAGAACAAGTTCGTCAGATAGAATCTAGCCTTCTTGGTTTAGTATACATCCAGAGTTTAACCGAAAATTAAAATGCTATAAGTCCCCTTCCCATTCATTAACAAATTACTGAAAACTTAAAGACAGCTATTATAAAAACATCACATATGGAATCGAAAAAAACTTCTAAAAAAGTAGTTACTGCTAAAGACAAACAACTAGAAAATCATACCGTAGATTATACTGATAAGCCTATGACTACGCGTCAAGGTTTAAAAGTTAACGATACAAATAACTCTTTAAAAGCAGGCCCCCGCGGAGCCACTTTGCTAGAAGATTTTCTACTACGAGAAAAAATACACAATTTTGACCATGAGCGTATTCCAGAGCGTATAGTTCATGCCCGAGGCAGTGGAGCACATGGCTATTTTGAGTTATATGAAAGTATTGAGGAATATTCAAAAGCAGGCATATTTACGGATACCTCTAGAAAAACCCCTGTTTTTGCTAGGTTCTCTACCGTAGCGGGCTCTAAAGGTTCTACAGATTTGGCGCGAGACGTAAGAGGTTTTGCTGTAAAATTTTATACTGATGAAGGTACATGGGATTTGGTAGGAAACAACATGCCTATTTTCTTTATCCAAGATGCCATGAAATTTCCAGATTTAATTCACTCGGTTAAACCTGAACCACATCAGGAAATACCCCAAGCTGCATCTGCCCATGATACGTTTTACGACTTTGTTTCCCTTACCCCAGAAACGCTACACAATCACATTTGGGTAATGAGCGACAGAGCTATTCCTCGCAGCCTTCGTATGATGGAAGGCTTTGGTATTCATACTTTTCGACTTATAAATAAAGAAGGAAAGGCACATTTTGTAAAATTTCATTGGAAACCTAAATTGGGTGTACATTCCGTTACTTGGGACGAGGCCGTAAAAATTAGCGGTGCAGACTCAGATTTTCATAGAAGAGATTTATGGAACGCTATTGACTCTGGAAACTATCCTGAGTGGGAATTAGGATTACAAATCGTACCCGAAGAAGACGAGCATAAATATGATTTTGACCTTTTAGACCCCACTAAACTTATACCTGAAGAAATGGTACCCGTAAAAATTGTGGGTAAAATGGTTCTTAATCGAAATCCAGAAAACTTTTTTGCCGAAACGGAACAAGTGGCTTTTATGCCAGGAAGTATTGTCCCAGGAATTGATTTTACAAACGACCCTCTATTACAAGGTAGATTATTTTCTTACAGAGACACTCAACTTTCTAGATTAGGCTCTCATAATTTTCATCAAATACCAATTAACAAACCTGTTGGTGAAGCACGAAACAACCAAAGGGACGGTCATATGCAAACTGAAATCCCTAAAGGAAGAACTGCTTATTTCCCCAATTCTATTAGCGGAGGTTGCCCCTATTTGTCAACCGTTGCAGAAGGTGGTTTTGAATCGTATCAAGAACGTATTGATGCTAAGAAAATAAGAACCAGAAGTGCAAGTTTTAATGACCATTATTCTCAGCCGGCATTGTTCTACAGAAGTCTTTCTGACTGGGAAAAAGAACACGTAATGAGTGCTTATTCATTTGAATTAGGCAAATGTGAGTTTAAACATATTAAAGAGCGCATGCTTTATTTAATAGGACAAATTGATACTGACTTAGCGGACAAAGTAGCGGCAAATTTAGGCATGAAGGTACCATCCACGATACAAGAACCCGTTAACCAAGCTATTGGTGCAGATGCAAATGTGGAGGAACAACAGCCTAGTAAGAAAAAAATATATTTAGATAAATCTCCAAAACTGAGTCAAGCGAATACAAATTTTGATCTCATAGAAACAAGACAGATTGCCGTTTTAGTTGCAGATGGTTTTCATATGAAAGACTTTAAGACAATGGCAGATGCTTTAAAAAAGAAAGGTGCTGTTATTAAACTTATAGCCCCACATGGAGGATTCGTAACTTGTGATGAGGGCATGGAGCATAAAGTAGATGCTGCTATCATGACCACAGAGAGTGTACTATTTGATGCTGTATTCATACCAGGGGGCAAGAAATCTGTAGATGCACTAGTATCTCAATCTAAATTTATAAAATTCATTAACGAAACTTATAAGCATTGTAAAGCTATTGCGGTTACAGATGAAGGCAAACAGGTCTTGGATAAAAGCGAAATAGAAAATTTTGAGAATGATGCCGCTCTCTTTATCAATGGCACACCAGAGGATTTTATTGGAGCCATAGCAAAACATAGAAATTGGGACAGAAGAGAAAAAGCAGAGAAAATTCCTGCCTAATTGAAAATTAAAATAATTATTATGGAAAATAAATATGCAAAACACGAAACTAATTATATAAACAGTTATGAAAACCTGGGGTATACAGATTCTTACAGGTTTGTCAATAACCAATTGCGGAGTACAAAAACAGATACAAATTATACTCCCAAGGAAATAACCATAATTAAAGAGCATAGGTACGAAGGGATGAGCAACCCATCTGACATGTCCATGCTATACGTTATTGAAACGACTGATGGTGGTAAAGGAACTTTACTTACAGGGTACGGCCCTAGTGCTAACACAGAATTGTATGAGTTTTTAGATAAAATTCCAGAAGAGAATATAAAGGATGAAAACGTATTACCTCCAGACGCCGATTAAAAAACACGGTCTTACTATTTAAAAATAATCCCGACAAATTCTTTTGTCGGGATTATTTTTTTAAAGATTTTATTCAACCAACTATTCACGAGAAACCGTCCAAGATTTTATTTTAATAGGTGCTTTAGCCAATAATGCATCAAACTCATTTTCGTCTTTAAATTTAATTTCTGATAGCAGCCGGCATTCTAGAGTCAAATCAAAAGATTGGTCTTTAAAGGGCCAAGGTTTTACAGTTAGATTCCCATTATTGGACTCGGATATAAAATACTTTTTGTTATCTATAGATGTATTTATCTCTAGTTCCCTACCCAACTGCGGTACTTGGTTTTGACATAAAATAAGAGATAACCTATCTGCAAAAATCATAATTTTATAAAGTTCGTAAACTCTATCCGGTTCCACTTTGTACCGCTCGCAAACCTCTGCCCTAAAACGTTTTAAACCCTTTAAGAACTTATTAAATTCGGCATGATTCTTAGCGGTGTCCTCATACAAGAATTGAAGGTGATGAGATAGAATTAAAGCAGACCAACTAGACTTGTTATTCACCTTGTCAAAAACCGCTTTAGCATGCTCAAATGATTTGGCTATTGGAATAGTATTTACAGCAAAATCCATTGGCATTCCTGTTTTGGAAATACTCTTTTTAGCTTTATGCGATATCTGTTCGTCATCATGTTCAATTATAGCAGTCATAGTTTCTAACCAATGACCTGCAAAGAGTTTATCTTTTATATTATCAGCTATTTTACCTGCCAATAGCCCATGGGCCGGATGTGAAATTACCTCCAGTCCATCGTGTAAAAAATTTATTAGCATACTACATAAGATTACGGGGTGATTATTAATGGTATTTACACCATTATAAAAATAATGCTCCACTCAGTATAGTATTAATTTCATTCCTATATAGTTTAGCCCAAATGCATTTACAAGGTTTTTAGTGGTTTGTTTGAGGTAAAATTTCAACCAATAGCGAGCCCCCTATTTTCATAGGCTATATAATTTTATTGAAAAATTAAAAACAATGAATATCTCAACAACTTCCAAATCATTGAAATCTGAAAAAAGTATAGTAAAAACGTATTTCAAACAATTAAATAAACAGATAACAGAGTTGCGAAAGACTTTTGAAAGCAATTTTCCCAAATATCCCTCAAGGAAATTTGAAGCTGTTCGTGAATTCAATATTATGCTCGTTAAAACGAAATTGAAATTAAACAGTATTCCAATTTCAGAAACCACCGAGAAATCAAAAATACAGAAGCGCCTAGATCGCATATCAAATGAAATTCAAAAACTGAATAAAGTGAATCAAAATCTTATTAATTGAATATGAGGTTTAACAAAACACTACCTCCTCTATTGTAGCATGATTGATTACCAGAACAGTATAAAACCGTGTGCGAACACATGATAGGGCCCTGTACTTTTATAGGATTAGAATTTTACCTATATTTGACTTACAAATAATTCGACTACAACAAATTAAGACTAGTTATTTTTAAGTCGATTACTACACTATAAACTACTTTATTGAAAACGATTAAAGATATTGCCGAAGAAGCCAAGGTTTCTACAGGCACGGTAGACCGGGTAATTCATAAACGTCCTGGAGTATCTCCTAAGACTAGGGAAAAAGTTCAGAAATTACTTGATAAGTACGATTTTGAAAGAAACATTCTCGCAAGCACGTTAGCCTTCAAAAAAAAGTATAGAATTGCTACTTTAATACCATCCGTCATATCTAAAAATCATTTTTGGCATGGACCACATTTAGGAATGAAATCCGCCGCAAAAGAAATACAAAAATACGGTGTTGAAACTCATAAGTTTTTCTTTGATCAATACGATTTAAAATCATACGAACAGGCGCTAGATAAAATTCTAGATTTGAAACCAAACGGAATTGTATTTGCCCCTTTCTTTTACAATACCTCATTAGCATTCGTAGAGAAATTAAAAGAAAAAGAAATACCCTGTGTATTTATAAATATTGATTTAGACACTCCTGATAAGCTGACGTACATTGGTCAAAATGCGCTACAAAGTGGTTACCTGTGTGGCAAAATGATGAATTTGGTTACGAAGCCCGAAGAATCTGTGGCTATATTAACCTCTCAAAAAAATGTGGGTAGACATTTGGCCATAGAGACTAGAATAAAAGGCTTTCTAGATTACTTTTCTGACCATAGCAGTGATAAGCAAATCAAAAAAATAATCATTGATGATTTTGATACGGAAATGATTGAAAAAGCACTTTCCAGAGAATTAGAAAGCGATAAACAGATTTCTGGTATTTTCGTACCATCAAGCGCTATTTTCATGATTGCCAGCTTTCTTGAAAGTAGAGGTCTGAATACTATTAGGACCATTGGCTATGATACCCATATAGATAATCTTGAATATATTAGAAAAGGATCTATAGATTTCGCTATAGACCAAAACCCTTTTGAGCAAGGGTATATGGGACTAAAAATACTCACAGAATATCTCCTTTTAAACAAAACACCGAAACCTAAATACAATTCGGCCATAAATATAGTTACCAAAGAAAATGTGGACTATTTTGATGTTGCAGATACTATTGAGTACGCCGTTTAGATTAGATTACTGAGTAGCATTTTACGCAGAGAGTACCCCATGAAAAAACTACTACTATTACTTCTTTTCTGTGCCGTATGTACGGCTAATGCGCAACAATCCGTTGCCAGACAGTGGAACGAGGTATTACTAGACGCCATACGTTCTGATTATGCCAGACCAACGGTACATGCTCGTAATCTGTACCACAGTTCCGTAGTAATGTATGACGCTTGGGCACTATTTGATGATAGCGCACAAACCGTCTTTCTTGGACAGACTTATGGCAATTATGATTGTAATTTTAATGGAATTCTACAGCCAGAAAATTTAGATGCTGCTCGCCATGAAATCATGAGCTATGCCCTATATAGGCTATTAATACACCGTTTTTCTACCTCTCCCGGGGCGACTGAAACCCTAAATAATGTACAAGACTTATTTCTGTCCTTCGGATACGACCCCTTATTTATATCTACAGATTACAGTACAGGTTCTTATGCCGCTTTAGGAAACTATTTAGGCAATGAAATGATTGCTTTTGGCAACCAAGATGGTTCCAATGAAGATTTAGAATATGGCAACCAACTTTACAGACCTAGCAACCCTCCCTTGGTCCTATCAGAATACCAAGATATTACGGATATAGACCCAAACCATTGGCAGCCGCTATCATTTGACCTTTTTATAGACCAATCTGGAAATTCAGTGCCCGTTGCCATTCCAGATTTTCTAGGCCCTGAATGGGGAGCGGTTGTTCCTTTTGCTTTAGAAGAGGCTAACCTACAAATTAAGAACAACGGTTTTGACTCGCATTTGTATTTTGACACCCAAGCACCGCCTCTAATTGAAAACTCTATGACTGATGGGCTTAGCGATCCGTATAAGTGGAATTTTACTTTAGTAGCCGCATGGTCAGCACATTTAGACCCAGAAGACCCTACAGTAATAGATATTTCACCAGCAGCCTTGGGCAATGTTGATATTGCCACCTACCCTACTTCATTTGAAACGTACAAAAGTTTCTATAATCTTATTGAAGGTGGAGATACGGGAAAAGGACACGAACTTAATCCGTATACCAACCAGCCTTACGAACCTCAACTTGTAAAACGTTCGGACTATACAAGAGTCCTTGCGGAGTTCTGGGCAGATGGACCTGATTCTGAAACACCTCCCGGCCATTGGTTTACCATCTTAAATTATGTGAGCGACCATCCTTTGGTTGAGAAAAAAATTAAGGGAGAAGGTTTTACTATGACCAATTTAGAATGGGACGTAAAATCTTATTTAGCCCTTGGTGGAGCCATGCATGACGCGGCTATTTCTACTTGGGGTATTAAGGGTTATTATGATTATGTCAGACCTATTTCGGCCATTAGGTATATGGCGGGCAAAGGGCAAAGTAGCAATTCTGAATTACCCAGTTTTGACCCACACGGTATTCCTCTAATCCCTGATTTAATTGAAATTATTGATGAAAATGACCCATTAGCAGGACCTGCGGGAGAATTTGTGGGAGAAATCAAGATTAAGGCATGGCGAGGTCCAGACTTTATAAACGACCCAGAAAATGATGTTGCCGGAGTTGGATGGATATTAGGAACGCATTGGTGGCCCTACCAACGGGGTACTTTCGTTACTCCTCCTTTTGCAGGTTATATTTCTGGCCATTCCACCTTTTCTAGGGCTGCCGCCGAAGTTATGACACTACTGACCGGAGATGCTTTTTTTCCTGGAGGGATGGGAATCTTTGCCATTAAAGCAAATGAATTTCTGGTATTTGAAAACGGCCCTTCCGAAGACTTAACCCTGCAATGGGCAACCTATAGAGATGCTTCTGACCAAACTAGCCTTTCCAGAATTTGGGGTGGAATTCACCCTCCTATAGACGACATTCCTGGACGATTAATGGGCGATGAAATAGGCAGGCAAGCCTTCGCCAAAGCGGAACGTCTTTTTGGGGTAAAAACATACTCCAAAGATGCTGACGATAACGCTGTACTGTTTCCGATACCTTTTCAACAAGAAATGAATCTAGCTTCTGACCTCACGGGGGAATGTTCTGTACAGCTCTATAGTTTAAACGGAGAATTAGCTTTTTCTGAAAACATAAATTTCAACGAAAAATCAAAAATAGAAACACCCAGCCTTTCTTCAGGAATGTATATTTTAACTATAAAAAATAGCGATGGAACTACTGTCCACCGTCAAAAAGTAATCAGGCAATAAGTATTGACACTTATCCTTTTATCAATTCAATGATAAAACCGAAATAAAAAAGGTCCGTATGAAAACTTCATACGGACCCAAAAAAAACTAACAAAAAAAATCAATTAGCTCATAACCTCTTGGTTATAAAGCTTTATAATTTTGGCTCCCAACCTTGGGCATATTCCCTTTTCCAGTTGGCCATAGCCTTTTCATTATTCAAAATCTTACCCGTAGTCTGGTCTATTTTTATGGTTTCTCCTGCATCTTGCGCCATATTACCTAAATGGCACAGCATAGTTGAAATACTAGCATCCTGAATGTCCGAGTGAAGGGATTTATCCGTTCTTATAGCTTCAAAGAAGTTACCTACATGGTTTACATCTAATTGCCCCTGCCCCATTGTATTGGTAGTTGCACTTTCTGCTCCCTCTTTTTCTTCCTTTAAAAGGTTACCATCTAAATCATACAGCTTATAAAAATTACGATCTAGTTGAATAATACCTTTACTACCGTAAATGGTAGCACCACGACCTGGTTGGTTTGGTATTATTTTACCACGGCTATGACCTGTCCACGTAATGAATTTATCATCTTGATATTTATAGGTAACCTGTTGGTTGTCTACAAACTGCCAATCATCATCAAAAGTGTACTTACCACCAAAAGAAGTAACACTCTCGGGAAGGTCTACACCCAATGCCCAACGGCATAAATCAATTTCATGTGTACCATTATTATGTACCTCTCCTGTACCCCAAGTCTTAAACCAGTGCCAGTTGTACGGGTGTATATTATCTCTGTAATTTTCTCTTGGTGCAGGGCCTTGCCACATATCCCAATCCAACGTATCCGGAACAGCTATTTCATTACCTTTTCCTATGGAACCTCGGTTATTACTATAATACGCCTCGCCTTTGTACACTTCACCAATTACACCGTCTCTAATGTCCTGCACTCCCATTATAGAAGTCTTTGCAGACCTTTGCTGATTACCCATCTGTACTTTTTTACCATACTTTTTATGAGCTGCCACCAACAAATCGTTCTCATAAGGGTTATGGCTACATGGTTTTTCTACATACACATGTTTTCCTGCCTGTAAAGCCATTATAGCCATAGGAGCATGCCAATGTTCCGGTGTGGCAATAAATACAGCATCTACATCTTTATCCTCTAGTACTTTTCTAAAATCCTTTTCATTTTTTGGGATGTAACCAATATTTTCCTGGCACCATAAATTGTGCTCTTCAAGTATAGTATCATCTACATCACAACTATAAATAATCTTAGCATTTTTTTGCTCGTGAATTGCCATTACATGCGCCTTGGCTCTACTACGAACTCCAATTATAGCACAATTAATATGATCATTGGCACCAAGAATATTGGCATTGGCCATAGATGGTAAAATAAGTCCGCTAAATGATAAGGCTACTGAACCTGTTGCCGTTTTCTTAATAAAATTTCTTCTTGTCGTCATTATTTATCGGCTTTAGGTGTTTTTATTTGAATGTTTTTGAAGCTAACTCTGTCTCCGTGGTCTTGCAATAAGATTTGACCATTATCTAACTCACCAAAATTTGGCCACTTAGCATATTTACTCTCAGAAACCAATTTTCTATAGGCATCACTCTTACGGTCATACTCTAATACTTTAGCTCCGTTAAGGTAATGCTCAACGTGATTTCCTTTAGATATGATGTGTGCTGTGTTCCACTCACCAATTGCTTTTATTGGTTTCTTTGGGTCCGCTTTGATTAAGTCATAAAGAGAAGAAACCGTTCGGCTACCTTCATGATTTCCTTTTTTAGCATCTGGGTGCTTTGCATCATCTAAAATTTGATACTCCAATCCTATTGAAGAACCTTCTCCTTTATTGATATTGGTGTCTACGTAATATTTGATTCCGCTATTGGCTCCTTCCGTTAATTTGAAATCGACTTTAATTTCAAAATCACCATAGTTTTCCGTGGTAACGATATCACCACCTGCTGCAGATTCTTCGCCACCGGAAGACAAAACAGTAAGAATACCATCTTTAATTTCCCAACCTTTATCTGGAAAGCTTTCTAATTTAGCACCTCTCCAACCTTCTGTAGTAGCACCGTCCCAAAGTAATTCCCAACCTTGATCTTGTTCATTTTTAGTAAGTTTATTTGCCATATTAACTGCTGGCAACGGACTCTTTTTTGAGTACTTAGGTAAATCGTCAGTAATGATCTTAATGTTTTTCCAAACGATTTCCGTACCTGGTTTTTTATCATCATGTATAGAATGCACCTGCAAACCAATAAATCCGCTTGCCGTTTGGCTATCGATTAAATGAGCCGCTGGCACACCATTAATCCAAGTTTTTAAGGTATCACCAATAGCTTCAATACGGTAATGATTCCAATCATTTTGTTTAAAAGCCTGTTTTGCCTTTGTATTGCTATCAGGCAGCGGATGCAACCAACCTCTACGGGCTTCATCATAAATACCTGCACTCCACGCACGATCAGATGGATCAATTTCTACTTGATACCCGTGTATTCTTCCATTCATATAATATGGAAAACTATTACTACGAATCTGGATACCTGAGTTCATTGATGGATCTACCTTATAATCCAACTCCAAGATAAAATCACCATACATCTTATCAGACGTCATAAAAGAATTTGGAGTGTTACTTACCGTCGTTCCAACGATTGTATTATCTCTAACTTCATAGATAGCTTCACCTCCTTTTTGGGTCCACCCCGTTAAGGTTTCACCATCAAAAAGATCTGTCCATGGTAGTGTTTCTTTTTTCTGAGCTTCACAGCTTATAAAAAAGCTTGATGCCATTAACAACATTGCGCTATTGTAGCCAAAGGATTTTAGTTTACTCGTGTTTAAATACTTCATTTTTAATTGTTCTAAGTTGTTTTGATGTTTATGATTACCTTGAATACAGCCCATTCTCCCTTACTACATTATGTCTCTAATTCAAATATAAATTTGACTTAAGGTGACAAGCCCATAAAAATTATTACCCATTTTGCAAAATAACAATTATCAGCGACCACGCTTCGCAACTCCTATTAGCTGCTTAAAATCAATTATTTGATTAAAAAAATCAACCCTATTTTGCAATAAAAAGTGAGAACTTTATTTTACGAATATAATTTCCCAACCTCAAATAACCTAGTAAAAAGTCTTAAAATGTGTGCGCACACAGATAACAATCGTGTTCGGACACGAACTAAATACTAAGATTACGATAGAAATACCGCTAATAATTAACGATTACGCATTTTAATCACAACGCCATCTGCTCCTTTCGTGATACTTTTCATCCTACTTTGAAGTTTAAATTTTCAAGAAAAATCCTATTTGAGTTAATATATCTTTTTATCCGTTCCTGCCATTTAGTACGAAAACAATATTTTCGCTCTCAAATTCCCTCTAAAAAAAATTGAAATAGGAAGCTCCAAAAGGGTGATACTTGACGTATATAAAAAAGTAATTATGTATTTCCTTTAAAATCTAGGCAACTTGCTTTAAGATTTATAAAAGCGAATACATTAATTGATGACCAATCAATAACAGAAAACAGATATGACTCTTAACCTTTATTTAGCGGACGATGATAAAGAAGACCGCGAATTGTTTGTGGAAGCTCTTGATGAAATCAAAATCCCTACTAAAATAACTCAGTTTGATAATGGCGTAGATCTTATGGATAACCTATTTTCCACCATAGATTTACCGGATGCTGTTTTCTTAGATTTACACATGCCGCTTATGAACGGTTTTGAATGTTTAACAGATATTAGGAACTTTTCTAGATTTGACGGCATTAAGGTTATTGTGTACTCCACTTCTTACCTCCAGAGAGAAGTAAACCAATTGCAAGCAGATGGCGCCAACCAATATATTCAAAAACCTTCTTCTTTTGAGGACCTTAAAATTATGCTGCACAAGAGCTTATTGTCTATGGTTCAAAAAGATGATGAACAAGCCAATACTGGCCAATTTGTTATTTTGGTTTAATTGAATTTTCACCCTATTATTCAACAGGATTACATTGACTTTAATCCTATTAATTTTAGCTCAAAAACTCCTTTTTTTTGCATCATAATTATAATTTTTAGCGCTAATCCCAGGTATAATAACCCTGTACTTTTGTATCAGAATTAATGTTTAATTTAAATAATATTGATATGAAAATGACAAAATCGATTTTAATAGCTGCTACATTCCTTTTTACTTTAGGAGCATCCGCACAAGATAAAGATGATCAAAGGGTAATGGCAGATGCCGAGAACGCAAAAGCTAAACTACAACAGTCAAACAAAGGCCTAGACATGTTTTTTGACAATGCTTCTGGCTATGTAATTTTCCCTAATGTTGGTGAAGGTGGACTAATTGTAGGTGGTGCTTCCGGTAATGGCGTACTGTATGAAAACGGAAAAGCAGTTGGTATGGCCGATTTAAAAAAATTGGATATAGGCCTACAAGCTGGTGGGCAAGCCTTAACTGAAGTTATTTTCTTTGAAACCGAAGATGCTTTAGAAAGATTTAAGCAAGATAAATTTGAATTTTCTGCCGAGGCTACTGCTGTAGTATTGAAAAAAGGAGTTGCTGCCAATGCAAGTTATGACGACGGTGTTGTGGTATTTGCCAAGCCAAAAAAAGGATTGATGGCTGACCTTTCTGTAGGTGGACAAAAATTCAACTATACTGATATGAAGAATATTACAAAGAAATAATATTTTATTTCTTAATGAAAAAGCCGGTCTAACGACCGGCTTTTTTTATGCCAAATTTTAAACTTATCATCTACAGATCCACAATAGGAAGCTGCAATAAGAATCCCAATTAGCAAAGGTGTTGGGTAATAATATCTGTCAACTGCTTTTTCATGGCGCTATAAGACCTAGACTTGGTAACGAACATATTGGCTCCTAAATCCAAACAACGTACGTGGTCTTTGGGATTGCTTGTAGTTGAATACATAATTACCGGGATTTCTAAAAAAAGCGTATTTTTTCTAATTCTGGTCAAACAATCTACACCACTAACTACAGGCATATTCAAATCTAAAAATATGAGTTTTGGCAGAATGGACAACTCGGTGGTCATACGTTTCAAAAAAGACGGTCCGTTTTCATAGCACTCCAGAGGCAACATCGGAAAAAGCTCTTCCATGGCTTCCTGAAACAACATGCGGTCGTCCTCATCATCATCAATATAAATAAGTGGTCCGGTATTCATAATTAGCTCATTATCAACATACCCTATTAGAGTTATATGTCTATTTAAGGGAGGCCAAAGATACCCTCCAAATTTTCTCAACAATCACCAAACTAGATTATTAGCAAATATTTATCGTTCTCGTAATATTATTGGTAATTCTTAATCAAAAAGCAGTATCAAGGCCCTAAAACGTCTATCCAGGTCGTTATTCTACTTATTCCTCAATACCCAATAATTTTAAGTTGTAAGTATTGCCTTCAAATTACTAAAGATTTATTCATAACCACCTCTTTTTTTAACTTTCATGTAGAAAAATAAATATAAAATGACAAATACCTCAATCAGGTATTTATAGGGTTAATATTTAGCGGATTAGGGTTATTTATAAGCCTTCCTTTTTTACCTACTAATTCCGTTTCAATGTATTTTTGATAAGACACTTATGAGCTCCTTTTGCTTATAAAAAACACAGATATTATGGAAACTATTTTAAATAAAAGTGCGGGTATGGGAGCCATCTTAACAGATGATGCGTCTACTACCTTTAGAGTTTGGGCTCCCAATGCCGATAAAGTTTTTGTCATTGGCGATTTTAACGATTGGAAAAAAGACGAGTTTGAACTAGAACTAGAGGACAATGGCTATTGGGCCGGCGTTACCGAAAAATGTAAAGAGGGAGACGAATACAAATTCCTGATCATAAACGGTAAGAACGAATACGAACGTAACGACCCCTATGCCGTAGAGGTTACCAATAGTAATGGGAATTCTATTGCCAGAAAGCTAGATTTTGATTGGGAGGGAGACGATTTTAAAATTCCAAATTGGAACGAGCTGGTTATCTACGAGCTACATGTGGGTACTTTTAACCGTAAAAAACCGGATCAGGTAGGTACGTTTGAAGATGTTATTGAGAAACTACCTTATCTAAAAAAACTGGGCATTAACTGTATAGAATTACTTCCGGTAGCAGAATTTGCAGGTGGAATTTCTTGGGGCTATAACCCAGCGCATCCTTTTGCTATTGAACAAGATTACGGCGGGCCGGATGGATTTGCAAAATTGGTAAAAGAGGCCCATAAACAAGGTATTGCTGTAATTATGGACGTGGTTTACAACCATTTTGGACCTTCGGATATAGCGCTTTGGCAATTTGATGGTTGGAGCGAAAACGATAAAGGCGGTATCTATTTTTATAACGATTACCGTTCGGAAACCCCATGGGGAGATACACGACCTGATTATGGACGAACCGAAGTAAGGAAATACATTGCGGACAATGCTATCTTCTGGATAGAACAATACCGTTGTGATGGTCTTCGTATGGATGCCACTTCATATATTAGATTTGAAGGTGGTGGTTTGGGAATTGATACGGAAATAAACGAAGGGAATATCCTTATGCGTGATATTAACATGCAAATTCAATCTAAATACCCACATGTATTGACCATTGCCGAAGATTTAAAAGGTGATGATAAAGTAACGGATGATGCCGACTATGGTGGTCTGGGCTACGGCTCTCAGTGGGATATGAATTTTGTTCATCCCGTTCGTGAGGTGCTTACCATGATCAATGACTCAGATAGAGACCTTCAACAAATTGTGAACGCCCTTACCTACAGCTATAGTGGTGATGCTTTTAGAAGAATCGTTTATACGGAATCTCATGATGAAGTTGCCAATGGTAAAGCACGAGTTCCTGAAGAAATTCAGCCGGGAGATGCAGAAAGTCCGTTTGCTAAAAAACGCGCTATTTTGGGTATTGTTCTTACCCTAACCGCTCCAGGAATTCCTATGCTTTTTCAAGGTCAGGAATTTATTGAAGATGAATATTTTCAGGATACGGAAGCTTTGGATTGGGGAAAACTAGATAAGCTAAAGGGCATCAAAAAACTATCTACAGACCTCATTGCACTTAGAACCGGAAAAGCAGAACGCACCAACGGACTGCGAGGGCAACAGGTAGAAATTGTTCACTTTAACCAAGACACCAAAATCCTTGCCTATGTACGTAGTACGGACGGTGATGATAATGAACCTGTTCTAGTTGTTCTAAACTTTGGGAACAAACCTTTTGAAGAATACGGAATTGGCGTTGCCCAAGATGCGGAATGGAAATTACGTTTCAATAGCACTTGGAAAGGCTATGATGAAGATTTCTCCGAACTAGCCGTAGAAGGCATGGAAAAAGTGGAAGAACCAACGGACGAAAAACCATTCACTGGTCAAATTACCATTCCTGCTTACGCAGCGCTCATTTATACAAAATAAGCACAAGTCCGGTTTACGGAAGTATATAGAACTGCCCCATGGCGCAAGTATATTTTACTTGGAGTTATGGGGCAGTTTTTTGATGTCTTAACGTGTTTGGTTGCCTCCTACTCCACTTGAAAACCCATTGCAATGGAATCCATCAAAAAAGAAACGGATAGCGGCTATCCTCCTCAAAACAGCCCTTTATCTTCGTGGTAAGTTAAACCTGTATTCAAAAAGCACTTCACTTGAAAAGTTCAAGAATGAGGTTCAAAATGCCCTTTTTGGGCCCTGAATACACTAAAAAAGAGAAGAAAACATGAAATATCTAATATATAGTATCATAATAGTGTTGATTATTGGATGGATTTTAGGATTTTTGGTCTTTCAGATTTTAGGAGGCCTAATTCACCTATTATTGGTACTGGCCGTACTCCTAATTGTCTATAACTGGTTTACAGAACGGAAAAAGAACATATAATTAAAAGCACCCTTTTAGCATGGCCTCAGGATTTTTTGCGTTACTAGATGATATTGCCACACTTATGGATGACGTTGCCGCCATGAGTAAAATTACCGCCAAGAAAACAGCCGGTATTCTAGGAGATGATTTGGCGGTAAATGCGGAGAAAGCCTCCGGTTTTATGTCCGATCGTGAGATTCCTGTGCTTTGGGCCATCTCTAAAGGTTCCATGATCAATAAGATTATTATTCTGCCTATTGCCTTTCTGCTAAGTTACCTGTTGCCCTCCGCCATTATTGTAGCCTTGGTTTTAGGTGGACTCTATTTGGCATATGAAGGGGCCGAAAAAATCTACGAGATTTTTGTACCGCACCATGATGCCGCACACGAAACCTTGCACTCAGATATGTCCGAAGCCGACATTCTTGCTTTGGAAAAAGTACGTGTAAAAGCAGCCATTGTAACAGATTTTATTCTCTCCGTAGAGATTGTTATCATAGCCTTGGGTTCCGTTGCAGATGAGCCGTTAAATATTCAAATACCCGTAGTTTCGCTAATTGCTCTAATTGCCACCGTTGGTGTGTATGGTATTGTAGCCATGATTGTGCGTATGGATGAATTTGGCCTTAAACTCATTAACCTTAATGAGCAGGATAATAGCTTTTCTGATTATGTGGGCAGGTTCTTGGTGGGTGCCTTACCATGGGTTATAAAAAGTCTGTCCGTTATTGGTACTATTGCGCTCCTATTGGTTGCCGGTGGTATTTTTGTACACAACATTCATTTCTTCCATGACCTTTTACCACAACTTCCGGACATTGTTAAAGAATTTCTAGTAGGTCTGGGTGTAGGTTTGGTAGTCTTGGCTGGCGTTAAATTGGTAATGAAGGTTATTAGCCTTTTTAAGAAGAAGTAACCGCACTACCCAACTGGGAATTGTTTCTTAATTTTTATTTTTGCTTTCCAGCAGATGTTTTTATGGGCTGTAAGCCGATGATGTTTGTTGCCGAATACGCTAGAGGTGATTTTCATTTTAGGTCGAAGCTTTCTTCCAGATTTCTAACTCCAGATTTTTTTTTAAATAAACTTTCCTCCAAAATTGACGTATGACACCCCTACGTCGATAAATTCCTACACTTTAACGAATAGTGTTCCTCTTACACTATACTTACAGATTTCTGTAATCGTATTTTGATTAGTATTGTGATCTTTATAGATACATCTAAAAGGTAAAGAAAACTGCATAAAACAACCAGTGTCTTTTTACCGCTAGATTAGAGATATAAAGCAACTAGTTGCTTTATATAATTGTTATAGACAATTAAACAAAAAACAGCTATGAAAGAAGAAGATATAGATGATAATGAACAAACAGATTCTTCTGACAGCAATGTTGATGAAAAAATCGAAAAAGAAAAGAGGGAATTACTAAATAAAGTCTTAAGCGGAAATCTCAATACCAAACGTGATAAAGTAGGTTTTATTCTTAACAATAATACATCAGCTAGAAATTCAGATATTGAATTAGCTTGGAGTTATTGGAAAACATTTGAAAACGACTTATTTAATGGAATTTCTATTACAAAAGAGGAACTTAAAAAATTAACCTCTATAAATTCTTTAACTCGTTCTAGAGCAAGAATTCAAAATGAATACAAACTATTTCAAGCTGACCATGCCGTAAAAAAACATCGAGGAGTACTAGCTAATGAAATGAAAAACTTAGCAGTAGAAGAAAAACCTGAAGGGTTAGAAACATACTCTTTGTACATAGATGAAACAGGTAAAACTCAAAATTATTTATCCGTAGGAAGTTTATGGGTCGTAGATGGATTTAAAGCCTACCTAGCTTATAATGAAATAAAAAAATGGAAAGACAAAAACAAAATTAAATATGAATTTCACTTTTCCGAATTAAGTAAAAATAAACTAGAAAAATACAAAGAATTCTTTTTAACTTTTTTAAAGCTAAATCCTACTGTTGGATTTAAGGTTATAGTACTAAACAAAAAGGGAATAACAAATATAAACTCTGCAATAACTGATTTAACTTTCCACATAATTCATAAGGGTATTAATCATGAAAATAGCACAGGCAGAGCTCCTTTACCAAGATTACTACAAGTATGGATTGATGACGATCAAAAAGGTAGCGACCAATTAAAAATAGAAAATTTAAAGGAGAGAATAACAGGTCAATCAATATCAGATTTATATCTTGGAGAATTTCATGCGGTAGATTCTAAAGAAAATTTTGGTATTCAGATTGTAGATATTTTTACGGCATCTATTAATAGAAAAATCCATAATACAGGAGGTAGTACAAACCATAAAGACGAATTAGCAGATTTTGTTTTAGAACTTCTTAAATTTGATTTAAACAGTATTAACCTAGAAAACAATGAGACGGACAAATCAATTGTTTTTAACTTGAATTATTAATAAAACTGTCTATAACATGGGGCTATAATTAATACGGGGTTTTGTGTTAATCCCAAAGTTTAGTGTATTTCTATAATGTCTGCCAAATCTTTAAGGATTTGGCTTTTAAAATAAAAAAGATAAAAACTAAACAATAAGCTCTGGCTCCCAGACCAGACGGGAACGAAAAGTTTCCTTGCCTGCCCTATTTGCCATAGCCGAGACATTATCGTGCATTTAAAAAATATAGCTTTGAAACCTAACGAAAGATTTAACTTAATTACCTCTATTGCCCTCAAACTCCAAGCAGAATATAATACTACTGGTATAAATATACTTTTATCTGGATACGGAATTACAACAGAATCGGTAGATATTGTTCCTAGTAAAAGATTATACGTAATCGACTTACTTAAATCTCAGCCAGACAAACTAATTGTTCAAATTGCAACTGATTTAGAGATTGTAATTCCGAAAAAGAGCATTCAATCTACCAATCATTTCAAGCATATTTTAGAAACTAATCAATTGCACAGTATTATCGACGACTTTAATCGTGCCTTTGAAAACTTAGAGACGGACCCAGAACAAGCAATTGCTAGTGCCTCTTCTACTTTAGAAAGCATATGTAAAGCGATATGTGACTTTTTCAAAGAAGATTACCCGAAAGTACAGCATATGCAACCACTAATCACAAAAGCTTATAAATTACTCAATTTATCGCCTGACCAACATGCTGACCAACAAATAAAAAAAATACTTGGTGGACTAAATAGCGTGGCAACTGGAATAGGTACTTTGAGGTCTAAAAATAGTTCTGCACATGGTCATGGGACTAAAAAGGTAAAATTAAGCATACGGCATTCTAGGTTAGTAGTAAATAGTTGTATGACTATTGGTTTATTCTTGTTAGAGACGTATTATAGTAACTACTTAGAAAAATAAAACGGCACCACAACACAACCTATAAACAAGACGGACTTTAGACTTAATCGCAAGGTTTGTGTAATTTTATGATGTCCGCAAAATCTTTGGAATTTTGCTTTGGACAGGAAAAGAAAAAACAAAATAAAAAGTTTTGGCTAAGTGCGTGGAGGAAAGCAAACGCTACTACTCGCATACCATTCATAAATAAACCGTTATGCACAATATGAAAAAAACTAGCGATAAAACTCATAAATGGGAATTTGGAATGTATCCTATTTCAGAGCAGATGTCAGCACGGTATGAAAAGGCACTTTCACGATCTTTAATTTTTATTCAAACCTTCGAAATTTCTGCTCATATTCTTGATGATTTATCCGAAATAAAAGGAATGCTAAATAGAACAATTAAGAAAAATCAATTGGACTGGTTTACCGTTTACGAAAAACTCAATTATCCTGATGAAAATGAGCTATATGGTTTTATAAAACTGATATCTGAACTAAGACAACTAATATGTAATAAAAGTTCGTTAATTAAATTCAAAAAAAAAGAAAAAATATTCTTTATCTATTTAAAACAACTTATCACTAACTATTATTCAAAGACAAAATTACCTGAAGAGTATTTATACATTCTATCCTTGAAAAATGAACCTGATATACTGAAAATTGGAATGACAACAGGTAAAGTATCAAAAAGAGTTAATCAAATTAATTCTGCTACCGGTGTTTTAAACCCATATGGAGTAAGAAAAGTTTTTAAAGTTAAAGATTCCAAAAAAGCAGAACGAGATAGTCATAATATGTTAGCTGAATTCAGAATTAGAAAAGACCGTGAGTTTTTTAAATTGCCATTTTCAGAAGCAATCGACTATATTGAAAAAGGATTGGCTCAAAATGGATTAAAAATTAGAAATTATGGAGAAATAACATACTTTAATCCGGTCAATAAAAAAGGAGAAATTAAATACTATGATGATATAAAAATTGAATTTTCAAAAGGAGATTTAGTTTTTCAAAATGAGTCTTTAAAAATTGGAGATTTTGTAGAGTATGACATCAACATTCATAAAAAAAAAGCAAAAAAAATTATTAAAAATACTGTGCACAACAAGGTATAAAAAACATAGGGCATTTGTGCTAAAACGAAAGCTTAATACCTTTAATTCCCGTACTAACCATAGCGGAGACGTTGTATCAATTTTGGAGGAACAAATAGAACTATTAAAAGCATGGATAAAGAAGTACTAAACTTTATAGATAAAAACTTTGAGTTGGAGTTTAGAGAACCTGTAATAAAAGAGCTTTTGTCAATTAAATTGAAGCATGTTATGGCTGAATCTAAATATAATTTGAAAAACACACGAATGTCAATTTTATATTTAGCTAAAGGTAATTTAAGTGAAATTGTCCAATACAGCGAAGATTGATTTTCGTGATGTCATTGTGTGGGGAACTCAGGAAAGAAAATTAAACAATACATAAAAATTGTACCAACAGCCGCTATACAAATCATTACTCCGCTCCGCCACATAACACAATTATACAAGCCCCCTACAAAAAGCTTTTTTTTTTGATTACGCCCCAGAATGACAACGCTATTTTGGGCTCATAAAAGAAAAGACTTTCCCGTCTTAAAACCTCTATAAAAGCTTCCCTTTCCATTCCCAACTCTTTCCAAATTTCGCTTTTAAGTTTGCATTGTATTTCAATTAAAACCTTATAAAATGTAGACAGAAACCGTTCAATTTAGAAGATTGAACAGCTTAAAAAATTACAATGAGAATGAAAACATTAAGCTTCCTGCTATTCCTAATAATTAGACGATTACTAGAATAGCCACGCCATTTTTCTATTTAAAAAATATGTATTAACTTAGAGACAGGCACTCAACTCATTAGTTAACAGTGCTATACGGTCTTTTTTTTTACTAACTATTATTTTAAACCTGGTCTCATGGAAAAACTAATACAAGGTAATATCTACATTGACATTTTTCTTACACTAACCGGCATAAGCGGAGCGGTGTATTATTACGACCAAAACTGGTATATTCTAGGTAGTATTTTAGCGATTATAGGAATTATAGGTTTGGCTAAAATATTAGACCCCTTTTTGGAAAAGTCATAGCATAGATCCAATTTATAGAAATCTCAAAACTGGCCAACTCCCCAGAGGATGGTGGTCACCCTTATGTATTGCCGATTTTTAATAAAGTGAGAACCAAAAAAAAGACCTTGTTTTACCAAGGCCTTCTCTAACAATTGTAACGCTATTCATGAAAGTCTTTACAGTCTCTTATGTGATACCATAAATTCTTCAATTTCCGTTGCGGAAGTGGGGAGTCTGTTTCCTAAAATTTGTGCACCATTGCTGGTAATCAAAAACACATCTTCTACTCTAATACCTCCAAAATTTCTATATTTTTCAAGTTCTTCATAATCTATGAAGTCTTGGAACTTGCCTTCTTTTTTCCTCAAATCAATAAGTTCCGGAATAAAGTAAATACCAGGCTCTACGGTTAATACCATACCTTCTTCCAAAGCACGGCCCAATCGTAAGGAACGGAAACCAAAATCGGTTCGTTTTTTTAGGGTGTCCGTATACCCTACATATTGCTCTCCCAGATTTTCCATATCATGAACATCAAGCCCTAACAAATGCCCTAAACCACATTGAAAAAACATGGTATGCGCTCCTTCTGCAACCGCTTTTTTAGGGTCTCCTTTCATTAGACCAAGGGTAATTAGACCTTCAACTATTTTTTCGGCTGCAGCCAAATGCACATCTAAAAACAATTGTCCTGGTCGTAACATATCAACCGCTGTGCGGTAAGACGCGTACATGATATCATAAACTGCTTTCTGATTTGCACTGAACTTTTTAGCAATGGGAAATGTACGGGTAAGATCTCCTGCATAACCAGAGGCTACTTCTCCCCCACAATCGCATAGGAGCATATCTCCTTCACTCAATTCATTACCCCTGTAGTGATTGTGCAAAATCTGACCATTGATGGTTACAATAGGCGGAAACGAGGTTCCTACTCCCTTGGCAAGTGCAATTTTACTTACTTCTCCAAAAACATCGGATTCTTTTAATGCCGGCTTGGCAACTTCCATTGCCCTATACTGCATTTCTACCGTGATATTCAATGCTTTTTCGATTTCTAAAACCTCAGCAGCAGATTTTTTAGTTCTCAGTTTTACAATCGCTTTTATAAGCTCCACAGAACTATGTTCCTCAAGTTCGGGTATAGCCACATTCAATAAAGCCGATAATTTTACGGAATGTTCTGCTCTATATGGCGGTAAAAAATGTACTTTTTTTCCTTTGGAAACCGCCGTTCCAATATATTCCGATAATTCTGAAACCGACTTTACAGCAGACACTCCCACCTTACGGGCTTGGCTTTGTAAGGATTCTATAGGACCGGAAAAAACAATATGATCGATTGATGGATCATCACCAAAAATAATTTCCTCATCATTATCTAAATCAATGATTGCGGTTAAGCCAAAAGTTTGAATTCCAAAGAAATAAAGAAAGGTACTATCCTGCCTAAAAGGGTATATGTTGTCTTCAAAATTTATACCCACTTCATCATTGCCCGTAAGAAGAATTAATCCTTCTCCTACCAACTTCTTTAATCCTGCTCTACGCGCTATATATTCCTGTGTTGTAAACATTTCTAAGATGTAAATAATTAAACTATTAAATAATCAAAAGGCTCACTAACTACTTATTTGCCTCCTGCCGGTAAATTGTCTTTCCAATACTTCTCCATAGTCTCCCTTAAATGGTAAGATGTATTTTCTCGTTCATTAATTCTATGGGACCTCATGGGGTAAGACATCATATCAAAAATCTTATTATTCTCGATCAGCTTGTTAATCAGCATTTCAAAACTTTGGTAGTGTACATTGTCATCTGCCGTTCCGTGAATAACCATAAGATTACCTTCTAGGTTTTGGGCGAAATTTATGGGCGAACCATCATGATATCCCTTAGCATTATCCGTTAACAAGCCCATGTAGCGTTCCTGGTACGTGGCATCATATAATCTTTGATCGGACACAAAACTAACCGCCAAACCAGATTTGTAAGTTTCAGGATAACGGAACATACAGTTTAATGTCATCTGACCTCCACCACTCCAACCCCAAATACCAACTCTAGAGGCATCTATAAAATCATACGTTTCCATAATTTTATTTGCCGCTTTGTTCTGGTCCTCAGAAGCCAGAATCCCTATTTGTCCGTAAATAGCATTACGCCATTTCTTGCCTCTTGGCGTCTTTGTTCCCCTATTATCAACACTCATAACAATATACCCTTGTTGTGCCATATACTGGTCCCAAAGGCTACCTCCGCCCCAATTATCCTGTACTGTAGAACCGGCTGGCTCACCGTACACATAAAAAAGTAACGGGTATTTTTTTGAAGGGTCAAAGTCAATAGGTTTAATCATAAACGCATCTAAAACGGCATCTCCTATATCTACTTTTACAAATTCTTTAGGCTGAAGTTGCAGCGCATCAAATTTCTGTTTCAATTCTTTATTATCCTCTAGCACCCGTATTTGCTTATGAGCTGGCAAACTGACCAGCGAATACACCGGAGGCGTTGTTGCATTTTCAAAAACCTGAATTCCCCATTTCGCATTTTCGGAAATCTGATATGCGTTTTGTCCGGAGTTAGATGCAGGGGTTACCCGTTGGGCAGTTCCTTTGCCATCAATGCGGCTTCTATATAAATAGCGTTGCGTATAATCATCCGGTGAGGCCGTATAGTAAACATACCCTCCTTTTGGATCTATGCAGTTTATACTCACCACATCAAAATTGCCTTTGGTTATGGGTTGAATATCCGTCCCGTCTCGTGACACTTTGTATAAATGCAACCAACCGTCCCGCTCACTAGACCATGTAAAATATTTCTCGTTGTTCAACCAACGGGTATCATCATGCATATCTAAAAAAGCTTCGTCTTTCTCTGTCAGGATATTTTTAAACTTAAGCGTTTCAATGTCTGCTACATATACTTTATTCGTGTTTTGCGGACGGTTCAGTTGTTGGATCATTAACTCGTTGGAATTTGGAATAAAATCCATTCGGGCTAAATAATTATTCCGTGGGTCACCAGGAATATCAAACCATTTGGTTTCGCCTCCTTTTGCCGGCACCACACCCACCTTTACGGCAGACAGTTGTGTACCCACTTTAGGATACGGCATAGGAATAGGCTTGGAATAAATAGAATCTACATTATTGATCATGTAAAAAGTACCTACACCCTCCGTATTAGATTGCCAATAGGCAATATTCTCCCCATCAGGACTCCATCTAAAACCATCTCTACAGCTTAGTTCTTCCTCATAAACCCAATCAAAAGTTCCGTTTATATATCACCGCCGCCATCTTTGGTTATCTGGGTAATGCTATTTGAGCTTACCTCTTCTACATAGATATTTAGATCACTTACATACCCGACCCGAGACCCATCTGGAGAAAATTTAGCGAACATTAACGTAGCCTCTGGCAAAGATTTACCCAACTGGCTTAGTTTCTTTGTGGCCAAATTCAGCACCCAATAATCTCCTCTAGTATGGTAACGCCATACCTTTCTGGTATTGGTAAAAACAAGGAGTTTGGTATTATCATCGGACCATTTGTAATCTTTGATGACCAATGGTTTTTCACTTCCTTTAGGTATTAAATCAGAAGCGGAAACTACAATAGCCCTTTTCCCCGTTTTGGCATCGTATTTTACAATATCCTTACCGGCAAGATTGGTACTTTCCTCTAACGTAGAATAGCCTTTGTTATCTTTCATCCACCTAACGGGACCAAAACCTTTCTGACCAAACTCGCCATTTTTATAAATATCCGCCAGCGTCAGTGTTTTTGCTTCTTGTGCATACCCCAAGTTGGCAAATAATAAAATTGCCAATAGGTTGATCCATACCATTTTCTTCATAGTCATTCCTCTTTTTTAAAATAATCAGTTAAAATCCTTTACTTTCACTTTATAATTCTTGTAAGAAATCCTACAAAAAGGAGGCTATACAAGGGGTAGCAAGCTAAGTTACAATATGCCTTTGCTAATTTTAAGCAACTTTTGCACTTTTAACAAAACTCTAATGCAACCCTTTTACTATGTTAGCATCTAATAGTCCGAACCTCTAATCTATATCGTAAAATGAAAAGAAAATTCATGTTTTTGCTTACTGCTGTTCTTTGTAACGGATTGTTCCTTGCGTGTAATGATACCGATGATACTATAGAATGTATTGAAGATTTTTCAGGTGTTTTGGCTTCCGCCGAAGAAAAATTACCCGGAGATTGGATGCTGACCGCCATGACGGCCGATACCGAAATTGACCTAACCGATGACGAAACGGCCAACCCCTCAAAAGACCTTTTCGCACAGTATGAAGATTGCCAAAAAGATGCTTCCTACTCTTTTGGCACCAACCGTACCTATGTGTACCGGCAAGCACAAAATACAGCGGACTGTACTAACCAAGTCACTTTGGGCGGTACTTGGCAACTTAGCGATGATACGCTCCGTTTGGTAACCGATTGTAACCTGAGTTCTATTGCGCTAACGTTTGCAGAAGACGACTCCGCTTTTATGTTTACCAACTCTTTTAATATTGCAGATGCAGAGGGTAAGACCATACAGACCAACGTAACGTTCACTTATACGCTTACGGTACAATAGCAGCATATACTTTGCAAAACAAATAGTTTAAATGCCAATCATAAGAGCTTGTTTCTTTTGATTGGCATTTTTTTTAAAACTGTGGGAGCTCTGTTTATAAGAGATTCAAAAAACCCGGACTTCATTTAAGCGGGAGTGCTACTAATATTTAAGTCTACATATTCCCGCATTTTAAGGAATAGCATATTTCTTAAACTAAAACTAATGGGTTTTCTGTAATCGTAATCTAATTTGTATTGCGATATTTATAACTGAATCTTTAGAGGAAGAAACTCAATTCTGTATAAAGCCTTTAGTATCTTTTTACCGCTAGCTTAAAGGAATAAAGGGGACTAGTTGCTTTATACAATTGTTAGCTTTAATTTGAAAAAAACAATATTCATATCAATAATTTGCCTGCTAATTCTAGGCTATGGTTGCACTCAACCAAAATCTGACATGGATGGACTTTGGGTAAGCGCATATCAAATTCAAACAATCCCAAATCAAGGAATTGCGGATTATAAAAAAATTATGCGGATAGTTGGAGACAGTATCTTTTTTAGGACTACAGGAGAGCCTAAAAATGGATTTGACGCGTGGTATATTAAATCCAAATTCAAACGGACATCTGACGGAATTGAAACCGAAAACAAAAAACTTGATAAAGTATTTATTCACGAAATATCTAATGATAGCCTTGTAATAAGTTATAAGACCCAAAATAGTACCAAAGAGGTTTTTCGAAAATTAAAACAGCCGAATTTGGAGGTTAAATGGAATCCAAACAACAAGTCGTACGAATGGACCAGCAATAGTTCATTTGTTAACACCAAGTTTTTGGACAATGGGATGTTTGTGGAGTATTTGCCTGAAAAAGAAGATGTTTATGTTGGTCATTGGAATACATTATTAGAAAAGAACAATTTATTCATTGTTTTTGACCAGTTAAAAATAGATGCTATTACTGTTGATTCAGTAAAAAAAAGCACAGCATACCTTTCTCTTCACAATGAAGAAAAGCATAGTTATACCTTTAAGGAGCAAAGCTTAAATACACCCAAAAACCTTTTAGGAGATTGGGAGTTAGTTAATTGTGACACACTCAGAACAGAACATGCTATTCTTGCTAAAGGTCATGAATGGTCAACTTTAGATTTTCTCCGAATTAGCAAAGACAGCATTCTGACCAAAAAGAAGAATATTAAATCGACCAATAAATGGATTATTGGTGGTGCAAGTAACTTAATCATACTTCCTGATGTGGTTTGGAAAAAAGACGCCTTAGTAAGAGATACGTTAACAAGAAAAGAAAGAGTAGTCCTTAGAAATATTTTCAAAATAGATAGCTTGTCAGAAAATGAACTAGTATTACTCACAGAATACGAGTTAGTCGAATTCGATGGATTTGAAATAAAACTCACTTATCACAGAAAAAACTAAAGCTAACAAAGCCTAAATGTAATGCGGGCTTTGAGCTTAATCAAAAGGTCTGTGTATATTTATAAAGTCGCTAAATTGAAAATTACGCGTCAGCGAAATATTCAAATTTAACTTTGGAGAAGAAAAAAGTAAAACTAAACAATAAGCTTTAGCTTCGCGCTAAGACGGAAACCAAAGGTTTCCTTACTACCGCACTACGCTTAGCTCAAGCGTTAGGCACAAGCACAAAACTGAATGAAAAAAGCAATTATAATTGGTGCAACTTCTGGAATTGGAAATGAGCTTGCCAGAATTCTTGTGAAAAATGAATATAAGGTTGGAATTACAGGAAGACGAAAGACTAAACTTGAAAAGTTAAAAGAATCTGACCCAATAAATTTCAACATCAGTTCTTTTGATTGCACAACAGAAAACAACTCTGAAAAACTGACTAAATTAGTCAATGAAATGGGAGGTTTAGATTTGTTGATTTTAAGTTCAGGTACAGGAGACTTAAATGAGCAATTAAAATTTGATATTGAGGATGCAACTAACAAATTAAACGTAATTGCTTTTACCGAAATTGTAGACTGGACATTCAATTATTTTGAAAAACAAGGAAAAGGACATCTAGTAGGAATAAGTTCTATAGCAGGAATAAGAGGTAGTAGAATTGCACCAGCTTACAATGCTTCAAAAGCCTATCAGATAAATTATTTGGAAGGTTTAAGGCAAAAAGCAAAAAAAACGAAGCAACCAATTTACGTTACTGACATAAGACCAGGCTTTGTTGATACAGATATGGCAAAAGGAGAAGGTCAGTTTTGGGTAACGACTAAAGAAAAAGCTGCGAAACAAATTCTTGGACTCATCCAAAAAAAAAGGAACGTTGGCTATGTCTCTAAAAGATGGCGATTGATTTCGATACTCTTGAAAGGACTACCAAATGGAATATATAATAGAATGTAAAAGCCAGTGGCTAACAAAAGTAACCGTTGCACAACTCGTCATCATGAGTAAATTAATGGCTTTTTATTAGACATCACAATTTGTCCAAGCATAAAAAAAATCCTAAACTAGAAATAGAAATATATCTAACGTAATTAAATGAAAAAATTAAAAGAACTAACTGACGCTAAAATTGAATCAGGAAGACAGGCTAATCCTGAGTTTATGAATGGTGTAGATGCTATAATTAAACAAGCAAAAGAATTTCAACAAGGAGAAGATGCCATAAAAATTGCACAGAAAGCTCCTAATTTTAAACTGCCTAACCCAGAAGGCGAATTAATATCATTAGACATTTTATTAGAGAAGGGTCCTGTTGTTATTACATTTTATAGAGGTAATTGGTGCCCTTACTGTAACCTACAACTAAGAGCTTTACAAGCTAGATTAGATGAAATTCATGCCTTGGGAGCTACATTGGTTGCCATTAGCCCACAAGTCCCAGATGGGTCATTAACCGAAGATGAAATTAGTACTATGGACTTTACGGTATTGTCTGATCAAGACGCAAAAGTTGCTTTACAATATGGTGTTGCCTGGGAAGTGCCAGAATTTTTAGCAGAACATATGCGCGTAGACCGTAAACTTGATTTAGAGAAAATTAATAATGGCAACGGCAATGTATTACCGATCCCAGCCACCTTTGTATTAGGAAAAAACGGACTAGTTACTTGGCGCTATGTTAACGTTGACTACAGAACTCGTTCAGAGCCTGATGAAATTATTGAAGCCTTAAAAAATCTATCTTAAGAACGTGCTGTCTTTTAATAATGAATGAGTATTTGTTTACCAAAAAAAGTTCCATTCATTGCTAACACAGGTCTATTAACTATTTTTAAAATAAAACTAGCTACAACTAAACCCATCTTCCCACCTGCTCCCCAACAAAGTAAAAAAAATGAACAAGCTATTACAAACAGACTTATCAGAACTAGACTCGCTTCTTGAAAAAGTGAAAAAACAAGGGGTAAATTATATACATACAATAGACGACAGGAGTACTTCTTCAAATGATAACATACCTGATGTACTAGCCCTAAATACCAAAGGTATTGGTGCTCGCGAAACGCTGCAATTATTTAACGAGAGGTTTGAACCTATCCTAGTGTCATCCGGTGGACCTAGATTTTGGGGTTATGTAATTGGTGGTTCTACGCCTGCCTCCATTATGGGAGATTGGTTAGCAACCATCTATGACCAAAATCCGCAAGCTATAAACGGACAAGGAGATATCTCCGCGAATATTGAGTTGGAGACTATTAAACTTATTTTAGACCTTTTTGAGTTGCCGGAATCTTTTGTAGGTGGCTTTGTAACAGGAGCTACAATGTCCAATTTTACCTGTTTAGCAGTTGCTAGACAATGGATCGGAAAAACCTATGGCAAAGATTTTGCAAAAAAAGGCATTACAGAAAAAATAAATATTCTAACGGCCACACCTCATTCTTCCGCTATAAAATCGCTGGCGCTTTTAGGTATTGGCAGCAATACTATTATAAAAGTAAAAACCATTGAAGGAAATAGAGAAGCCATTTCAATAGATGATTTAGAAGCTCAAATCAAAAAATTAAACGGACAGCCATTTATCCTCATATCCAGTGCAGGAACCGTAAACTCGGTAGATTTTGATAATTTTACTGCCATTAAAAGCCTAAAAGAAAAATACAATTTTTGGTGGCATACAGATGCTGCCTTTGGTGGTTTTGCGGCTTGCTCCAATACCTATAAACACTTTCTTAAAGATTGGGACTATTCAGATAGTATAACCCTAGACTGTCATAAATGGCTAAATGTCCCCTACGAGAGTGCTGTTTTCCTTGTAAAAGAAGAACATAAATTATTACAAACGGAAAGTTTCCAGAACTCTAATGCACCCTATCTTGGTGATCCTTTAGAGAATTTCAATTATCTTAATTTTCTTCCTGAAAACTCAAGGCGCCTAAAAGCATTACCCGCTTGGTTTTCCCTAAGGGCATACGGAAAAGAAGGCTATGCTACTATTGTAGAAAACAGTATTGATTTGGCTACGTATTTTGGGAATATTATAGAGGAGTCGGCGGACTTTAAACTATTGGTGCCCGTTAGATTGAATAACATTGTTTTTAATCTAAAAAGTAATCAGAATCAAGATAAAATAGATACTTTTTTAACCCAGTTAAATGCCACTGGCAAAGTATTTATGACACCAACTTTCTACAATAACGAAAAAGGAATTAGAGCTTCGTTTGTAAATTGGAGAACGGCCAAAAAAGATGTCGACTTGGTATTTGATGAAATGAACCGAATCATAAGTTTAATTTAAATAAAACCAAGACCCGTATACCAGTACTTAGAGTTCACCCCTGAACAGCTAAAAGCAACCTGTTTTGCTAAGTATCAAGCCGAAACAAAAGTGCGTATCTCCATACTATTTGCCAGAGCCGAAACCATTATAGTTTAATTGACCAAAAATGATAAAAACATTAATTCGCCGACTATTTTTTCCTGAAAGAAAAAGGAATGAAATCACAAATGACCTAAAAAGTAACCCACACTTCAGTATTAAAGATGAAATCCAAAAACATGGAACTAACGCTGAAGGAGTTTCAGATTTTATACTAGAAAAAGGAAAAGTACAATCTGTTTTCACACCTGAATTAGGAAATCAAAAAAATCTTATTCTTAAAAAATGGCATTCTAAAACTGGAGATATAATAAAAATAGGAGATGTCGTATGTATAATTGAAAATGAAAATATTACCATGGAATTTGAAAGTGTTTTTAGCGGACGAATATTATCTACTTGCAAAGTGAATGAAAAGCTGACTATAGCAACTGAATTATTTCAAATAGAAGGAATATAAATGCTAACTACAACCCAACAACACCCTTCCGCTTCGCGCATAAACGGAAACCAAAAATTTCCTTACCGCCGCACTAACCATAGCCCAACCATTACCAATAATTACCTATTTCAATAAAAACTCGCCTGTAAAATGCTGCTGCTTCTTTTCTGGTAATGTATGAAAACCAACTGCTTGCATGTCTCTAAAAAGGCGTTCTAGTTCAATGGCTCTATAAAAACTTTGTCCCCCTACTGTTTCCATTGCTTTATTGACAGTTTCCTTGCATGCATTTGCTACCAATGTCTTTCTAGCCAATATTTCAACACCTGTCCTTTCTTCAGGCTGAAAATCCAAATCGTTGGCTATGGCAATCATATCTTTATGAAGCACTTGAGCTAACGTAAGGCTATTGTAAATTTCTCCGAGCAATAAAGTACTATGAAGTGGTCTGCTTTGTTTTGCTTTTGACTTTTCTAAAGTAATCTTCATCGCTTTTTCTGCAATCCCAATATAGGGAGCCATGATTAACGGCAACGCCACGGTTAATACCACATTCCAAAACATGGGGAATTTGCCTTTTGCTCTTTTCACCGTTATGGCGTCTTCTGGAATAAACACATTAGTAAGGGTCACGGTCTGTGAACCTGTTGCGCGCATTCCTAAGGTATGCCAATCATCCAACAGTTGTATTCCTTCAGATTTCATAGACACTGTAAAATGGAGTACTTGCCATCCCTCTTCTGGGTCATTATAGGGTATACTGGTCACCAAGAGGTCACCTATGGCAGATTGACTAGCAAATTGTTTTCTTGCTGAGACCAAATAACCATTGTCGGTTTTTTTCATGGTTCCATTAGAATCCAGCCAGTCTCGTGCTCCTGTGCTCACCAGTACCAGGTTTTTATCCACTACCTCTTTTAAGAATTCTTCGGCTGTGCCCTCATGTTTATATTTCCAGATATTTGCCGCAAGAAGGTGTTGGTGCATAGACAATGCCAATGCCGTAGAAGGGCAATACTGCGCTATTTTAACCAATATAGCACACATACCGGTAAAGGAAACTCCAGCACCTCCCAATGCTTTTGGTATCATGGCCGTTAGAAATCCATGCTTTTTTAATAACTGATAAGTATCGGCTACAAAAGTATCGGCCTTATCGTGGGCAATTCCATTTGCAGCTATTTGGTCCCCAAGCTGGTCTATTAGATCTAACCATTTATTTGATGGGGTTTCAGTTACCTTGTTTTCATGAACATTCATACTACGACTGAATTTTTCTTCTATGATACGGCTCAAACAGACAGTTGCGCTTTTTGATATTTTAAAGGGGTAATTCCATTCTCGTTCTTGAATATTCTTGCAAAATGGGCAGGACTTTCAAAACCACTATCAAAAGCCACTTCATATACTTTTTGATTGGTATTCTCCAATAATCGCTTGGCATGAAGAAGCCTTTTTTTAGTAAGCCATTTTCCTGGTGATGTCCCATAAGCACTATAAAAATCGCGATTAAAAGTGCTTAAACTTCTGTGCGAAAGTCTTGCAAATTCTTCTAACGATAAATTATAAACAAAATTAGACTCCATTATGTTTTTGATGGATGGTTTAACTTCTTGGGCAATCTGTTTAAAATAGCTCCCTATTTCTGGGTTATAAGGCAGTGACAAAATATTGACCAACAATTCCTGAAATTTAATTTCCATCAAATATTTTGAAGGCTTTTCTTCATTAGAAAAATAATCTAATATGGAAGTAAAATACGTGGTTAACGTTCTATCCATTTTTAGCGGAATTGCACTATCACTTTGAAGACTGCTTTTTTGATTGGCACCTATTTCAGGTTTTTGTGACATAAAATCCTTGACATAAGAATCGGGAATAAAGATTACTATGGCGCAAAAATCTGAGTCAAAATACTTCTCTATAATATTGGCTCCTTTTTTCACAAAAAGCACCTCATTGGCATGAACCATATAGCTATGCTCTAGCGTTCGCCATTTCTTTTTACCCTCCAATACGTAAATAAAATAATTGAGGTGGTTCCAAGTAGTGAATATAGATTTTGTTTCCGTACATCTATATTCCGAAAATAGAAGTGACGACACTTCAATTTTCTTGAACGTAGGCGTATTTTTTGCTATGTAGTAACCGTTACCCATTATTTTTTAAGTTAACTACCTCGGGGCAAGCCCACGAGGTATCAAAAGGAATACACTTTGATTTTGAGGCAAGCCTCGGAGCATGTAATGCTCCATTATCGAGTAAATTTTATACTATGAAAAGTACAATTTTTTTAAGAGAATGAACTCATTAGAAACAGCTTAGGAAATAACTACCTATCTATTTGCTAGAAACACATCTCAGTTTTCTATTTTCTTAGTACGCATTAAACTAGCAAGACATGCCTACTTCCTGTAAACCCAAAAATAGATTTCTAATCAATTTCTGCGGGTTTTAAAATCATGTCATTATCAGATGCTAACTTGGCAAATTCCTCTGCGCTTAGTGTATTAGATGGTTCTGTTCCTGGCTCTACCCCTACTTTTTTGAAAAAATCCAACAAACCATGTTTGGCATTTGGTACCGTCGCAAAAACCAGTTTTAAAGGTTCATTGCCCGTATTTTGGAACGAATGCCATTCTCCCGGTGCCGTATACCATACATAGCCTTCTTTAACAACTGTTTCTTTACGCTCATCGTTCTCATAACTTATAACAATACCCGTTCCTGATAGGAAATAAGCAATCTCTTCCGTTTTATTATGCTTGTGCTCTGGTAAGGCTCCACCTACTCCCAACTCGTATTTTGAAAAACCTGAAGAAGCATTAGGGTGACTTTCAGAATCCATATAAATTTGAAGCAATCCTCCAGAACCCAATTTGTCTTTGCGCTCTGGAAATAGCCACAATTGCTGAGCGTCCTCTGGCGTTACTATTCTTTTACTAGGGTGCGAATGCGTAGAATTATCGTGACTATGAGATGCTTCTTTTTCGTCTAGGGAAAGTGCAGCTAGGGAGTCCTCTTTTTTCTTGGATGTATCCACATTTTCACCACAACCTTGAACGATGGTAAATACTATGGTTAGGGCAGCTAATTTCAGTACTTTAAGGTTCTTTTTGTTTTTTAGCATGGTTGAAACATTTATGATTGTTATTAAATTCCTATTGATAAAACAAAACTAGAGAGAATATACATAGTTTAACTGACTAGGACTTTCAATAAATTGACTGAGTGTGTCAAAGCACTATTTTTGAAAGAATAACACCTATTTGGAGACTTCCTAAATTAAAAGCTGAAAACATCAGATAGCAAAACAGACCGCTTCGTGTTGCAGAGAGAGGCTCGGTATTATGAGCGTTGTATGCTTTTTATGTAGTAACCCTCCTAAAACTGACTATATATATGTGGATGTGTTGATATGCATTATTTATAAGACCCGTATACCAGTACTTAGAATTTACCCCTGAACAGCTAAAAGGAACCTATTTTACTAAACACTAAGCCGAAACAAAAGAGCTTATCTCCTACCCTACGTTTCTCATTCTAAACGCTTAGACCAACACGCCTCTCGCCTATTCCTGTACTGCGCAGCAGCACTATATTACTTACAAAAAGTTTGGAATTAGTGATTTAAGAGAACTTGTTTCTTTTGATTGACTATTTATTTTTAAAACGATGGTAGCTCTGTTAATAAACAGGGCTAACAAAAACCGGTCTTCTTTTAAAAAAGAATATTACTGATGTTCTACGTCGATAAATTCCTACGCTTTAACGAATAGTGTACATCTTACACCAAAGCTTACGGGTTTCTGTAAACGTATTATCATTTTTAGTGTGATATTTAAGAACTGTTCTGAGAAAAATTAAGCTGTTCAGTAAAAATAGTTAGGGGTTATTTTAAAATAATTGCAGAAAATTATAACGTTTGTATAACTGTACCAGTGCGTATACACAGACCTTATACCTTATTAAAAAATAATATGGCGAATAAACTCTTTTTAATAGGGATTGACACCTATTTGAATCAAAAAAATTTACAAAGTTCAGTTAAAGATATAACTGATTTTAAAAATATTCTACTAGAAAAATTTGAATTCGAAGAAAAAGAAATTTATGAAATAACTAATGAAAATGCCTCGAACAAAAAAATTCAAGATGCTTTCAGAGGATACATCAAAAGTCTTAATAGTGAAGATAATTTAATTATTTATTATTCAGGACATGGAGAATATGATAGCCGATCCGATATAGGGTTTTGGATACCATATGACGCAAACGACTACACTAGTTATATTCCTAATAGCACAATTACTTCATATCTTGAAAGAATAAAATGCAAACATATTATTATTATATCTGACAGTTGTTTTTCAAATAGTTTACTACAGACAAGTGGTACTAAGAATATTAATGAATACTTTGAAAAAGATTCTAGATGGGCTTTAACTTCTGCTTTCAATGAAGCTAAGGATTCTGAAAAAAATTCTAATACACTATTTGCCGAAATTTTAATTGAAACATTAGAAAACACCATTCAGGATATAAGAGTATCTGAACTTATTGAAAAAGTAAAAAAGCAATTTGAAATAAATGTTTTTCAAGCTCCACAAGGAGCACCTTTACTAATACAAGGACATAAAGGAGGTGAATTTATCTTTAAAATTAAACAGCATTTAGATAGAAGGACGTTTAAAGGCTATTTAGATTTTAAAAAAATTTTAAAACTATACAAACGTAATTCTACTTTTGAAGAACTTGAAACATTTGAAGATAAAACAGATAAAATTGGATATCAACTTTATCAAGAAGTTGATAGTGTAATAAAAAAGTCAACTTACTATTTATATCTATACGAAGGTATAATTCAGACAAGAACATATAAAAGATTAAAGACCGAACACCCTTTAGTTTTTCAAGAAAAAAATCTTGTGATTCTAATGCCTATAGAAAAAGACCAAAAAAATATTGAAAGAAGAAAGAAAAATATCGCTGACAAATTTAAACCTATTAGCCTATTTTATATTGATGATTTTATTAGAGATCATTGTACACCAACTGTAATTTCAGATGATGACTCAAAATATTTAAATATTAATAATTTTGTTTTGCCTATAGTAAACAATGATTCTGAAAATAACGAAATAAAAAAATTATTCAACGATTGGCATTACAAAAGAGACGAACCAATATTAGTTATAAAAGGTAGTGGAGGGATTGGCAAAACAACACTAGCTCATTATTTCGCTGACAATCTTATCCAAAGTCACCCTTCACATTATGTTTTGTTTATTGACTCAATTCAAATTAAAGATAGTTTATTAAAAATAAAAATAGAGGCAACTTAAATCTATACAATTTTTATGAAGCCTTATTTGAAATAACTGATAATATTCAGGAAAAACTATCTGAGGAAGTGTTTCAACTTAACATAGATGCAGGGAACATATTAATAATTATTGATGGTTTAGATGAAGTAATATCCAAAATACCTAATTTCAGTGTTTCTGAATTTTTAGAATCTATAAAATCATCTACTACAGACTTAAGCAATGGAAAAGTAATAATCACTTGTCGCACTCATTTTTGGGATAATTCAAATTTTTCCGATGACCCATTTACAATCATTGAACTAGAACCATTCAATGAAAAACAAAGTGAAGAATTTTTTAATATAAGTTTTGGCTCTTCAAATACCAGAAAGATAAATAAAGCACTAAAACTTGCAAATGATTTTAAATTTCCTGGGAATAAAGCCAAACATATTTACCACCCTTATGTTCTTGATATAATTAGATCAATAATTGAGAATGAAGAAGATACTATTAATTTGGACTTGTCTGAACTAAATTCTTCATTTTTAAAAAACAAAATTAAAAATGATTATATAATATACCGCGTTTGCGATAGAGAAATTAAACGTGTAGGTCAAATAAACGTAGATAAACAAATTCAATTTTTTATTTATTTATCTGTTGAAAAAAGAGGGGTTATAAAAGTTTCCAATTTAAAAAATGAAATTGAAAAATCTTTAAACACCACAATTGACAAGACTAATGTAGAGGCATTTAAATCTCATCCCTTTTTAAAAATTATCGATTCAGTTATCACTTTTAAATATGACTTCTTGTCTGATTTATTTAAAAGTATATATCTCTCATCATTTTTTAATTATGAGAGTGAGACCAATGAAATATCTTTATTTTTTACAGATATAGTTAGCGAAAGTTGTTGGTTTGGATCTGTTCTTAACTCTGATGTTGTTAAGAGAATTGAACAATGGGAAGAAAATGATAAACTTTTAGTTTCTGATTTAATCTCTCAAGTAAAAACAAATCATTCAGATATAGATTCCAAAAAAATAATAGCTAACATTTTCAATCTTTGCCTAACAATTAATCACAAATTTAATCAGAATAATATAATAACTAATACAGCTTTATTACGAGACTTATTTGAAGACCAACCTAATCATATAAAAGGACTTTCAATAATTAATATCAATAATGATCAGAATATACTTTTCGATTTTGAAAATCAAAAAGTATTTGATTCAATCATTGATAATTATGATAATTTTTGGAAATGTAAGTTCAATAAAGATTCACATTTTTACAATTCTGAGCTACTTAACCTAAATAATAAATTTAGCGATTCCGTTTTGGACAGATCAAACTTCATAGATTGTTCTTTTGATTCAACAATTGAAAAATCTTTGACCACATTAATGTCTAAAACTGAAAACAAAACATCGATAATTAAAAAGTTTTTACAAGATTTTTTTCATTTGTTTTATAGTAATGGACGATTAGGTAGACAATGGGAACATAAGGTTATTACTCCCCGCTATAATGGTATAAATAGACCTAATGTTAATTATAAGAAGTTTATAAAAATTTTAAAAAAAAATGATGTTTTATTAGAAACAGAAGAATTAAACAAAGCAAAATTCGCTATTACTGAAACTAAAAAAGAGAGTGTTATAAAATTTATCAAAGATGGTACAATTTCAAATTCAATTGGAAAAATAATAACAGATTTAATTAAATAAAAAACTAGCTTCTTATTAAGCAAAAAAGCCCCCGCTGGCGCTCGTTTGTAACGAGTGCTCCACATGAGTATACAAGTAAAACCTAATCAGTGATAGACTAGTATCTCAATACCAAAACCCGAAAAATTAGCGTTTTTTATACAATATTTTTCATAAACAAGAACGCTAGCAGACATTTAATAAATATCTAAAAAGTTATGAGAAAAAAATTATTTCTATTGTGTTTTTCACTTTTAAACTTCATCGGTTTTTCTCAAGAATATGAAGTAACCCCAAGCGGATTAAAAGACAAATCCAATATTGAAAATTCTTATGTAGTAATTCAAACACCAGAGAAGAATTCTTCAGAATTATATCAAAATGGGATTAAATATATAAATGAAAATTACCAAAATCCGGAAGAAGTAATTAAAGGTAAAACTGAAAACGAATATTTGCGATTTGAGACTTACGTTCCACAATTTACAAAAGTGAATAATAGTGGAGCAAAATTAGACGTAAGCATGAAATATTCTACGGAGTTGAGATTTAAGGACGGGAAAGTTCGATTTGAAATAAATGCTTTAAGTATTACTGCCGACAATGGTGGACGCAATGTTGAGTTTATTGGAAGTATTTGGAAAGGCTATCCAATTTATAATAAGAAAAATGGAAAATTAAGACTTCCTGAGACCAAATCTGAATTGGAAAACTACTTTAATGATAAAATAAGAGAATTGAAAAACTTCTTATTAGGCTTGGAAACTAAAAAAGACGATTGGTAGGTAGACAAGGCCAAAACTAATTAATAAATCCCCCCGCTAACGCTCGTTTTCAACGAGTGCTCCATACAGTTTTTGCAAGTAATAATAAGGCCTTTTGATGGATAAGAATAGGTTAATGACCAGTGCAGGTAAAGCTTTTTACTAATACTTTCAACCTTACAACGATAACTTAGATTGCGTACCAAATTTTAATTAATCAGAAGCGGTATTAAAAAATTATTATGGAAAAATGAATCTCAAAATAGTTAACGGATTCTTAATTAATACTATAAATTTGATTTAGCAAAAATGCCAGCAGATGAACTTCACATTAAAAAACATCCCTCTCTATTTTCTAATTATCTTCTTTTTTAATTCTTGCTCTAAAGAAGATGACCCGGAAACAATTACGGAGGAATTTGGTGAAATTGAGGTTGTAGTGACTTTTAGTGAAGGATACGATAAACTGTACTCTTTACGTATGATTACTTATGGAGTAAGAGACGGAGAAAATATGATCCCTAGATTCATTCCGGTCACGTATCTGAACACAGGCATAGATTATGACGATTCTGGATTCATTGAAGAGCAATTTGAAGATACTATTCATAGTTTTAAGACTACAGAAGACTCCAAACGTTTTAATTACGGCATTATACTACGTTCGGAATTACAAGACCCTTTTCAGGTAGACTATTCCGTTAAATTCTATTTTAACGGGGAGCTAGTACACACCCATAGTTTCTCAGAAAGCAACATAACTCAAAGTGTTAACGAATTAGGCGGCTGGAGCTCAACAGATGGTTTTTATCAAAATTCTTTAATAATTTTATAAATCATTCCTGACGCTACAACCTAAAAATCCAGTCCAAAATAATCCATAAGTTTTATACACCTTCCCGTATAAGTAAATAAAGAATTACTACAACGAATATTTAATTCGCCACTTTTCATAAATACGTACGTTGCCAAAATTATAAGAATGAAAAACATTTTAATTCTAGTATTGCTATTAACAGTTCATAAAACATACTCCCAAAATAACTTTTACGAATCTACCTGTGATTGTATCAATCAAATAAAGGATAAATCCAATGAAAGTGAATTAGCCTATAGAACTAAAGATTGTTTAAAGGAATCGACTACCAATCATCCCGAAAAAGTTAAAAAAATTTTAGAAAACTTCGCGAATGATAATCCTAAAAAGAGCCCTGAATTAACAGAAAAGAATACCTCTTACATATTATCCGAAGGACTAAAAACCAATTGTCCCGAATTTGCTAAAATTGATTCCCTGTTTACTACACTGCGAAACAATTCTGAAAATATTATCGAAAAAGTGGCTGATGACATTTGCACTCAGGCAAAAATTGAACCTAAATTATCAGGGCAAGTCGTTGACAGAATTAGAAAAAAAAGTATCGAAAAATATTTAGTCAGTATTTATGGGCAATATAATCTTAGTGATAGTTTAGATTTCAGCCGATTTGAAAATGATCTTAAATTAGAGCTTGAGGAAAACTGTGATGTTCCTAATAAGTAATAAAATAACGTTTCTTAACCAACCCGTAATATAAATTAGACATTCATCCAATTAAAGAAATACTAATGGACACTGAATTCTATCAAAACCTCAATCCATTTCTATTAGATTATATTCCCCCTGCTTTTTCAACATACCAATTAAGTGTTGTTTTATGGTTTGCATAGGTTCAGAATCCACCACAAAGTCCGTAGAAAATACGAGGAATAATTTATTGTTTTGTTGTACCCATATCCAACTAATAAATTTAAAATGTATTTCTCGTTCCCTATAATTTTGTAGACTCTGAAAACAAGATTTAGCGCTGTTCTCATCTTTAAAAAACCATTCTTCCACCTTAATATTTCCTTTAGGGTGTTCTTCGTTTTTGGTTAAAAAAGAAACGTTTAATCGGGTTGCCTTTGTAAAATCACTATTATCAAAATCTTGGGCTAAGGTTCCCGCAAATCTTTTGGCTTTGTAATTGTTTAATCTTCGGGTTACATCTGCTTCATCCGCTATAGCGTCAGCATTTTTATACAAACTGCTTAAGCTTTCATTAAGTAGTGCTAATTGTTCTACAGCGTCTGTCTGAACGCTATCAAATTGTACATTAAACACCTTAATGGGAGTCTCCGCAACACTATCATTTTGCACAGTTAATTGCTCAGGAATCAATTTGTTTTGGTTGTTAGCGCTTTTACAACTACAAAATGTAAGAACACTAAATAAAATAATACCTATCTGTTTCATAACCATAGTTGCCAATGCATTACTCTACAATGATAAGAATAATGCTGGTTTCCTGTCGGCAATCTTAAAAATTTAAACCCCAAGGTTCAACTCTAGGTTACTATTAGCCGAATGGCCAGAAGTTACCTGCAACAGCTGAATCTTAGTTATCCTATGGACAAGTAAACTGAAGCTCAATTGGTTTTCTGGGTTCAAAATCTATATCGTCTCTATAGTCAATCAACTCAAAATTATGTTCTGGCCAAACAATGTTGGTAGGGTTACAGGAGTTGTAAACAATACAGTCTACTATTTTATTAGCACCCGTACCTTCAGCAGTGCCAAATGCCGCAAATATTAAGGAATTAGAGGTAGGCACCCCCCTATTCTGTCCTAAATCACCACAAATAATTTGCTTCGCACGTATTCTGGTAAAAGTCACATTTTTAGAACCTTCCACAGAAGAAACTACACCATTGCCCATTTCTAGAAAATCTACATCTTCAACCAATCCGCCAAAGCCACCACGAGCACCTTCCGTATTCTGGTCTTCAAATAGTACACCTACACCAGTGGGGCTATTGTTACCTACGATCAAGCCTTTTTTAATTTGTTGTCCCGCACTTTTGTAGATACTAATGTTGTCTTCCGTCCAAGCGATATTCCGGTCGTTAATCACCGAAAAATTCTCTAATAATCCACCTATACATTTATCATATTGCACAAATTGCCCTCTAGGGTACGGACCTCTCATATTATGCCCTTCAATATAGGTTAATACAGAATCATCGCACTGGTTTAAGCTAATGCCCGTAGAACCATCTTTAACTTTTACATTGGTAATCACTAAATTTTGAGATTCAATACCCTCAATACAATTTCTTGTGGCATCCGGTAAAGGACCACTAGACGGGGCATTGGTATAGGTAATGGAACAATTATTAATAGTTAAATTATCTGCATTTGCGAATTTAATGCCGGTATAGGCACCCGTATACTCAATGATACAGTTGGTTATCACTACGCCAGAAAAGTTACTTATTTCAATTCCATGCTGGTTAGAAGTTTTTATATATAGATTTTCTATACGTTGGTTATTGGCACTAACAGTGATAGGTCCTGATTCTTGAAGGTTAGATTTGCAAATGTTTCCGCTTAGAGACGGTACTATAGTATACATTGCTGTGGTGCCATTTTCTGCAGTTACCGTATAGGTAATCTCACTGCTAAAATCTTGAACAGCCTTAGATTCCGGACTCACCGTAGCACCTGATGATAACGCAATGGTAGGCATTAATTCCTGGATGGCCACGCTATAGGGATTCAGCTCTACATGAATTGTTTTAGTATCCTTATCCAATGTGCCTATAACATCCGTAATAAGACCATCATTATCCGCCGTACTAAATCTAAACTCGGTTATTTCTGGTTCGGTAATGACCACAGGTGTTTCTGGAGTAGCATCTGGTGTATCTTCTGGAGAATCTTCCGGAGTAGTCTCTGGTATTACGTCAGGAGGTGTATTTGCAGTGTTAGGGGTATTGAATGTATCAGTATCCGATGAACAAGAGCCTAGTTGCAGTACTAGAAATGCAAATACCAGTAGTACTGTAGTTTTGAAGTAGGTAAGCTTACGCATAGTTCTAGCCATAATGGGTGTTTAATTCATTAATACATAACTAAATAGGTTCGCATTACATTTGAAAAACCTACTCCCTTTGGATAACTATTTTTTAAGCTGATTGTTGTTCTTAAAGAGGAAACATTTTACCACCCAAAGGTCTAATTACTCTTTTTAATTTAAGTACGCCATACTTTGGCTTAATTCATGTGGGGCAGTAAACTACCTCTAGGCAAGCCCTCGAGACATTAAAAAGTATACACATTGATTTCGAGGCAGGCCTCGGAGCATTTAAACTTGATTATCGATTAAAAATCAATACTTTAAATCTCGTAAATCAATTAAATCTTAAACCGGAACACTAATGAAAAAAATCATGAGGTTACCTGTACAACACTGATTACCTATGACCGTTCCGAATTTGGAACAAGTGAACTAAATCCAAAATTTGAAAATGCTTAAAAGAACGATTAGCTAGTGCAGACTTGGAGTTTATTTCAATTGCCGGTTGAAAAGCAAAAATATGATAGTTGTAAGCGGTTTTTATTTTAATATGTTGAATGGATAATTTTAAACAAAACTATAAACGAAGCTTTTATTTAAGTGGCGACCGCAAGAAATATTGGTATTCCGCTTTCTTTCTAGGCTTCTTTGTCTCTTTAATTCTAATAGGCCTTAAGCCGTTTGAAAAAAGTATAATAGACCACCCGTATATAACGCTTGTTCATATTGGTGTTGGGTTAATTTGTACGGCAGTCTATATTCTGGGGTACGAAATTTTATTAAGGTGGTTTAAAACCATAAAATTCAATTATTTAAAACTTATTCTTTTTGATGTTTTTCTTGCCCTAGTAAGTGTGACTCTTATTTTTCTTTATGACCGTTATGTTGTTGTAAAAGATGGGCATGTTACTTTTGGTTTTCTATTGGAATACATTCTTGTATTGGGTTTACCTTTTTACCCTGTTATTCTTTCTATTTTCCACTTTTTAAAAACAGTCGTGTTTCCAATTCAAGTATACGCACCCATCTCCAAAGAATATTTAGCAGATGCGGAAAATATTTTAAGCATAAAAGAAGATAATGGTGCAGCTGGATTTAGCACAAATTTGGAACAGCTTTTATATATACAATCTCAAGATAATTATATAGAAATACATTATTTAAAGGATGGAGATTACACTAAACATCTAATGCGGGGTACATTAAAGAGTATTCTAAATGACTTTGCCTTTCTTCTTAAAGTACATAGATCGTTTGTTGTAAACCCGCATAAGGTAGAATGTTTAGTAGGAAACTCTAATAAGGCCGCTATTTCTTTTAAGGGCGTTGCGGTTTCGGTTCCGGTTTCTAAATCCTACTACTCTTCTGTCAAAAACTATTTATCTACTAGTACCAAAATCTAGTCATTTCGCCACAAAAGGACTTACTTTCTTTTTCAAAAATTAAGCGCTTTATATTTTAGTCGTCAGTAATACTTAATAGTAATGAACATTTTTTGAACTATAAATAACGACCTAATGAAAAATTTCTATTTTAAATTCTTATTCGCTTTAATAGCACCACTCTCCATGAATGCTCAAAGCCAAGATACACTGGTGGATGTAGGAGGTTACAAAATGCATTTCAATATTATAAAAGGAGAAGGCACTCCCATTCTTTTTGAAGCTGGTGGAGGTAATGATGCTTCCGTCTGGGAACCCATTTTAGAAAAAATTCATACCGTTACGGGAACAACCCTAATTACTTATGACCGGTCAGGAATTGGAACAAGCGAATTAAATCCGAAGTTAAAAAACGATGCGGATTTTGGAATAGAAAACGGAATTAAAGAATTAGAAACAGGTCTTTCTAAATTAGGGTACGACAAGGATATTATCTTGGTTTCCCACTCCTACGGCGGACTCTACAATCTACTATACACCCGTAAACATCCTAAAAAGGTGAAGTCAATTGTTTTAATAGATGCCACGCCCATTGATTTCTGGAATGAAGAATTACTGACCATGAGAGATATGAATGTGGATATAAATGCCATTCCAAAGGGTACCGGTGATTATTATGCGAATGCTAATTATAATGAAACGATGCGTTCTGTAAGAGGTATGCAGTTCCCAGAACATACGCCTATTACCAGCGTTTTTCCAGAAAACTCATTTCCATATTTTCCTGAGATGCTTTCAACTAGATGGAAATTACTTCAGGACGAGCTTGGCGAAAAAAATAAGAATGTGACCAATATAATAGCCAAAGGCAGTGGTCATGCCGTTTTTGAAGATAATCCTGCGTTGATCATCAATACTATCATTAAAGCCTACTCAGAAACGCTAGCTAAAGACCAACAAAATGCAGTGCTACAAAAAGCGCTTGACAATGCCATAGCATTAGCTATTGAAACTAAAGTAAACAACCGTTCAGAACATGATTTGAATACATTAGGGTATTCATTTATGCAAACTGAAGAACTTGATCAGGCTTTAGCGATTTTTAAAGTCGCTACTATTTTATTTCCAGAAAGTGCTAATGCATATGATAGTTATGGCGAAGCGTTATTAGCGGCAGATAAAAAAGCAGAAGGCATTGAAATGTACAAGAAATCTATTGAATTAAACCCTGAAAATGAACATGCAAAAGAGGTGTTATTGAAATTGGAACAAGAATAACTATTTACAATGGGGTAAAAAAAAGTATATTCAAGCTTGTAATGAGCACTTAGATTGCGCCCCAAATTTTAACTGACGGTTAAAAAACCAAGATGAACAAACCCCTCAGAAAAAGTATTTTAACTTCCTATTTAATAGGTTTGCCAATTGGCCTTATAACCATAGTAGCAACACTCTGGTTACCTATTTTAATTACCGATGAAGGGTTATTTTCAATAATTTTAATTGCAAACTATGGATGGCCAACTCTAGGGTTGGCCTTATCTTTTTTAGTGGCCTTGGGAATTGGCGCAAAAGTGGCCTATGACCACTTGCAACATGGGAAATCTTTACTTTTCAGCTCGTTCATGTATTCTGCAGTAGTAAACGGTATCATATGGGCCTCCTTTTGTTTCGTCCTTCTATTTACCTTAGAAGACAGCTACCCCATGATGTTTCCTGCTGTATTGGCATTACTCTTTTGTACACTTTTCACCACTTTTACTTTGGGTTTGCTTATCACTTTTATAATAAGCAGAATTAGACAAAATGGAAGTTGAGAAAGCAACCCTTTAGAAAATCTGCATCTATACTACAGTTCTATTTTTTAACCGCACAATAACAAACCCAAACCTTTTAATTTAGACGAGCTATGAAATCTAGTTTTACACTTCTTTTCTTATTCGTTCTCCTATTTTCACAAGCTTGTAAGGACGATGATAATTGTAGTGAGGTTGCCTGCTTTACACCACCTGAACCCTTCTCTTTTGACTTGGTAGACAAAACTTCCGGAGAGAATCTATTTACCAATGAGACCTATAACGCCAATGACATAAGCGTAGTAGATCTTGACGACCAAAGCGCCGTTGAATTTACATTCCAAGATGAGAACGACACCAACCTCATTAGAATAAATACCATTGGCTGGGAAACGGAAACCGTTGCGTATAGCATCCAAATTGCCACCAAAAGCGTATTTGAACTTTATGTAACCGCAGAACGTTCCACCGATGGCTGCTGCCCAAATACAGATTTTACAGAAATACGCATAGAAAAAGCAGATTTTGAATTGAACAAAGAAAGCGGTATTTATACCATTTTCGTGGATTAGACTTTGTGATACATATTACAGTACCATCTTTTAAGAGCATTTAATAGTGTTTTTGAGATACACTGTTCCGCAATAATTAGCACCTTTGTAGGAATATTTTAATACAGTACTCGTCCCCAAGTCTAACACCTGTTTTCAATGAAAAAATTTACCTGCCAACACTGCTCCAACGTGGTGTATTTTGAAAATCATACCTGTGTGGCCTGCAAACAATGGTTGGGTTACGAGCCTATTTCTTCTCGTATGCTCGCCACCAACGCGCAGCAGAATGTACCTACGTTTCAGCTGGACGGAAGAAATTATCACTATTGCAGCAACCACCAACACCATGTGTGCAACTGGTTAATAGAAGCAAACGGTGCAGATACCTTCTGTGAGGCATGCAAGCTAAACCGTACCATTCCCAATCTTTCCGTTAAAGACTACCTAGACGAGTGGAAGAATATAGAAATGGCCAAACACCGCCTTATTTATGCCCTAAAACGGTGGAAGTTGCCTTTCTATGGTACTACCGCTGGCAGTTATAATCTGGAATTTAATTTTCTTTCCAAAGATGAGAAACTGAAAGAAAACCAATCTGCCATGACGGGCCATGCAAACGGACTGGTGACCATAAACCTAGCTGAAGCCGATGCTATTTCTAGAGAACAGGCAAGACAGGAACTAGAAGAACCTTACCGTACCTTAATTGGCCATTTTAGACATGAGGTAGGCCATTACTATTGGGATAGGCTTATTTATGAAAATCAAAATAACTTAACGGCGTTCCGTAATCTTTTTGGAGACGACCGTGCAGATTATGGCCAAGCCTTAGAGCTGCATTATAAAAAAGAGCACAATTACAACTGGAAAGGCAATTACATAAGCAAATATGCCAGTTCTCACCCGTGGGAAGATTGGGCCGAAACTTGGGCACATTATTTACATATGGTAGATATGGTAGACACCGCATTAAATTTTGGATTACTAACGAATGTAGAGACCAATATTACCGATGCCTATTACCATCCTAACTTTACCGATATCTTTAAAGCTATCGTTCCGTTATCCATTGCCGTAAATAGTTTAAACCGCAGTATGGGCCAACCAGATGTATACCCTTTTGTTGTACCCCATAACGTGCTCCAAAAGTTGGAATTTGTACATGCTGTATTACGTAATTACAATTCGTAGCAACAGACTGATTTTGAAGTAAGCACCTTTAAAAAGCTCCTAAAATAATGGTAAAATAGAGATTCCGTTTTTCTATTTAAAACTTATGTATTAAATTAGTAAACCACCCTGTAGGCCAATAGCACACAGGAGTACAGCCGTTTTACTAACTTTTATCTTAAGCCCCATCTTATGGAAAGAGTAATACAAAGTAACATTTATTCAGACTTTTTTTACATGCTATTTGGTGTAATCGGCTCAACGATTTACTTCATGAAAGGCAGCTATATACTTGGTAGTATTTTAGTTGTATACGGCATTGTATATTTGGTAAAAATCTTAAAGCATTTTTTGAAACAGTCCTAACGTAGAACCCATTTATAGGAATCTTAAAGCCGAGTAAAATAGCGAGCTATTTCCTAATGGAACAAAACCGACTCAGAAATGGCTTCTTTGCCAAAAGTAGGTCCGCTCCACTCCAAATTTAATTGCGGATTTCCCTTTTTACCATTTTTTAAATAGAGCTTGATAGGGTGTGTTCCGGCCTTAAGTTTGTATTGTCCGCTCATGTTAGAATTCTTTATGTATCCGTAATCGGCATCAATAACAGTAGACTCATGAATACGCAGTATTCCTCCAGAATTAGCTCTTAGATAAAAAGTATAATCTCCATCCGCAGGTACTTCTATATATCCTTCAAAATAAAGGATACTAGTATTTTCCGATGTTTGAACCTTAGAATTCATATGTGCAGTTATCCCTGTTCCTATAGGAGTTAACGACTCAACGGATGGAACCCAGCGGAATTTCCCTTCATACGATTTCCAAGTAATACCTTTCTCCAAATCCTTTACCGCAACGCCCGGAACCAAGGCCTGGTCATAAGGTCTCACTGCAGTAGGGTTTGGCATACGATGTTGCAGAACATTGGCTTTCATTTCTTCCTGAAGTGCTGAAAAATCTGCAGAACCAGCTAGGTTTACAGATTGGTTCATATCATCGATTACATTATAAATTTCAAAATCATCTTTTTCCGATTGAATATCATATCTAACTCCCACATAATCGCCCTTTCGTATCATCTGCATTTGATTACGACGACGGTCTTTTAAATCGGAACTAAAATCGTCATAACCTGGTGTTTTTCCGTTTTGAAAGTATTCAACGTAGATAGTACTAGACGATTGTTTTCCTTTCCCCGTTAATGACGGTAACAATGAGGTCCCATTAGAAACCGCAGGAGCCGGCAAACCGGCCATTTCAGAGAATGTAGGCATCCAATCATAAGAAATACTAGGACTGGAAACAACCGTTCCCTGCTTAATAGATTCAGGCCATCTTGCTATAGTAGGCATACGTAAACCTCCCTCCCAACAGTCTCTTTTTATTCCGGTAAAAGGTCCGTAGCTACCAAAAAATGTTGGTACAATAGGCTGGTCCTCCAAATAGGATTCTACCGAGGGGCCATTATCAGAAGTAAAAATTACCAAGGTATTATCATCAATTTTAAGGTCTTTTAAAAGTTGAAGAATATCGCCCACTGCGGAGTCTATCCTACGCGTATCCGTAGCATACCTTTTGTAAACATCCGTCCACGGAACTGACTTTTTACTATTTTCAGGAACGTAAGTAGCATCGGCATAATCGGGGTGAATCCACGAATCCACTTCGCCACTAGCGGTATTTATCATTTTACCCGGTTCACCAAGCCATTGCAGCCCCCCGTTTAGTCCGCCTCCTTTAGGATATGCCTGTGTTGGCAACTCCAAAACGGCATGCGGTGTATCATAGGCCAAATACATAAAAAATGGCTTGTCTTTTTCCTCGCCCTGCTTGTGATCTACAATCCATTTTTTAGCAGCGGCAGTCCATAGATCAGCAGTATAACACTTGTCTAGGTCAGGGGTTATATTCGTTCGGTTTTCGTAAACTTCTTTGGTACCGCGGTATATCCCTTCCTTTGGGTAATGCTCGTGTCCATCGCCATGTCTCATATATCCCAAGTAATAATCAAATCCTTGATTTAGGGGGTGTGAAGGCCAATTTGGTGCTTTTCCTTTTCCCTGTAATCCCCATTTGCCTATGGCAGCGGTCTTATAATCCGCTTCTTGTAAAATAGACCCTAGAGTATGGTTATAAGCCAAAGCCTTATCAAACTGATTGTCCCTAATATTAGCATGCCCTTGACTTTGACCTAATAGTAACGATGCCCTAGAAGGTGCGCATACAGGTGCCGCGGAATAATGTTGCGGCAATAAGGCACCTTCATTGGCCATACGGTCTAGATTGGGCGTAAATTCCTGTGGGGAATGCTTTCCCTCTTTATCTGCTCTTTGCTTTTGAAAAAAGACTCCCAAATCGCCATAACCCAAATCATCCGTTAAGATGAAAATTATATTGGGTTTTTGGTAAGTATCAGAAGTAGCATCTACCGTGGTTTGGGCAGTTAAACTACAACTAGCTATTATAACTAAAATTCCAATACTAGTAATGGATCGTATTTTATTGAAATGCTTCATATTTAATTTTTGCTATACGTTTAAAATCTATTTTGATTGAAAAACAAAAGTGGTTATTGATTTTTCACCTACCGTGAATATGCCGTCTTTCAGTTTTCCTAAAACTTTACTTTTCAAATTTTGCTCAGTATTGGTCACATAACTCGTAACCTTTACATATGATTCAGAATCTAAATTCAACTCTAAATCTACAGCTGCTTCTTTTTGGTTTACTGCCACAACAACTACGCTGCCATCCTTATTTTTATATGCGGAAACCAAAACTCCGTTCTGTAACGTGTCGGTTAAGTCCCTATCCGCATAACTGACGGAAATTCGACTAGCTCCAGGCCTGATAAATCGTGCATAATTACCAAACGCCCACAACAGTTTTGAATCATAGATAGCACCATCTGCAACATTTTTATCATGATAGACCAAGCCATCTTTAAAATCATACGGACTCATAGCCAACCACCAGTGCCACGCACTTGCATTGGCTATAGTTAGGTCAGCATGAATTACCCGTGCCACGTATAAGGCGGTTTGCATACCCAAGCCCCTGCCCTTTCCTTTAATTTCTTCGTTGTTTTCTAGGATGCAATATTCACTCATCCAATATTCCAAGTCTGGATATTTCTGAAGCTTTTCTGCAATACGTTCTCGCTCTCTTTTTAACTTTTCCACAGGCCAAGTAGTAAAATAACTATGCGCAGCTACTTTAGGCGCCAAGGTGCTTAGACTTCCTAAATAATGTGGACTTGTGGGATTGAAGAAAGTTTCAATCTGGTCGCTTCTATTTTGGTGTTTCTTCTTTTTTCCCGTTACATAATCGATAGCTCCGGCTTCCGTAATTTCTATTTTAGAGTTGATTTTTTCAAGTTGAAATATCGAATCGATTACCCTAGCGGCCGCAGCCAACTCAGTATTGTTCCAAGGCGAGCCTTCTTGCCCACCTTTCCATTCCCATTGCGGTTCGTTAAACGGACTCACATTATCAAAGTCTATGGCTAAACTATCTTTAAAGTGATGAAGTACATCCGTTAGAAAATTGGCATAGGCAGCATAATTATCACTACTCAAATTTGCCGATAATCCATCGTCCGAATGTGCCTTTCTGTTTTTAGTAAAGTAAATAGGCGGACTGTTTACAAAAGCAACAAACTGATCTACACCTTGCTCTTTAGCAGCCTGCAAGAACCAACGCTGTCCTGCTTGTTTTTGCCAGTCATACGTTTCATTGGCTTGCAGAAATCCTTCGGTTCTTCGCCATGGGTCTTTTATACCGCTATCATGACCCTGAATGGCGCTTCCTGCTCCTATATTAAAACGCCAAGCGGTTAAACCAATCCCTGTGGGCGAACCCGTTGCATCGGTTTCGGTACTGAAAAGCCATTCCGCTACTTTGCTTTTTTTGGCTTCAGGCCACAGCCCTACATATTGCGCTGCCCAAGCATCCGAAGCTCCAAAATTATGAATGGTCTGAAAAGTAATAGCAGCATCAATATTCACCTCAACAACAGCTTGCCCTTGCACCGATAGGAAGTAAAAACTGATACTTAATAAACTTAGTAAAATCCACTTTTTCATCACCTTTCCTATATTTCAATATCTATTATTTCTTGGCTACACTAGGGACTTTCATTATGCTGCCCTCATTACTGAAAAATCCATTTTTTAAATCGCCTTCACAAGCTTTTAAAAGTTCCTTTTTAAGTGCTTCCAGTTTATCCGGATGCTCATTTGATAAGTCCTTTTCTTCTTTGTAATCCTCAGGTAGAAAGAACAATTCAAAGACTTCTTTTTTTAAATCGGTTCTAATTTTCCAGCCCTCTTTGGTAACTAAAGTAGGACCGGTATATGAGGAATACACCACAGATTCATGACCATTTTCTATACTTGTACCAATTAATTCATCATAGTACGAAATACCATCCGTACGGAACGGTTCGTTGAAACCAGTAACCTCTGCAAGTGTGGCTACCAAATCATAATTAGCGACAAGCCGCTTAGTAGTTTTTCCCGGTTGTATTTTAGCGGGCCATCTAAAAATAAGCGGAACCCTAATCCCGCCCTGAAGGTTACTCCTTTTCATACCTGCTTGTCCACCATTACCATCAAAAACATCTCCTGCGAGATTGCTATAATATTTATGCTCCACATCGTTAAACCGTTTGCCTGTTTCTATATTCGCATAGGGTTTTAAAACCCGCCCTTCTTGCGCATAGTAGATTTCATGCCCGTTATCTGCCGTAAATATGACAATGGTATTCTCATCTAATTCTAATTCTTTTAATTTTTGCATCAGCTGTCCCACATTATCGTCCAACATTTTGACCATAGAGGCGTATTCCTTTTCAATAGGTGTAAGCCTATCGTCATTTACAAAATCTGGATGTACTTTAGGAATGGCCACAGGACCGTGTGGTAATTGTGTGGGGAAATAAAGGAAGAAAGGATTGTCGCGATTGGTTTCTATAAAATTGAGCGCTCTATTCATAAACAGGTCTTGCGAATAGTGAACCTTCCCCCTCATATCATGTCTATCCGTGAGGTTCTCAGGTGTTTCCGGCTCACCAGTTTTTCCAGCGTTAGCAAGGGTGTTTCCTTTAATATTTACCTTTTTACCATTTTCAAATAAGAAAGGTGGATAAAAACCATGTGCTCTAACATGGTCTAAGTATCCGTAATAATAATCCCAACCATGTCTTTTCATTTGCTGGTCCGTAGCTGAAAATCCCCATTCTAACTTCCCGATTTCAGCCGTTTTATATCCTGCTTCTTGGGCTACCTGCCCAAGAAACACCTGATTATCAGGTATGGGGCGTAGCGCTTGGTTTATATTATTTTCAACTTCGGTTTGCGTAAGATTATGTGTACTTATTTTTTTATACATTGCCCCTGGCGTAATCTCAAACTTCTGGGTATGGCAATCCGTAAGCCCTGTTATAAGGGATGCGCGAGCGGGAGCGCATAACATATTAGAGTATGCATTTTGAAAACGAATTCCCTCACTAGCTAATGCATCTATATGTGGAGTTTTTATGATTTGTTGCCCTTCATGCCCCAATAAACCTATTCCCAAATCATCTGCGTAGATTAAAATAATATTGGGCTTTTGACCTACAACATCATTGGTTTTATCAGTATTCGATTTACAAGAAAAAAATAATACGAATGAACTCAATGCTACTAAAAAGGATATTCTATTCATCGCTGTTTTAATTTATAATCCGCCTAAAGTACACCTAAGGCAAAATTCCATTAGAAAGAAAAATAGAGGTTCAAAACTGAACCTCTATTAAAAAAACTCAACTAACTAAAATGATTTTCTTCAACTTTCTGGTTTGGTCTATTTGAAAAGGATTCAATTCGCTATCAGGTCTTTCTCTATATACTTCACCACAGATTTAGAAAGTAGCTCGTAACCTTCTTTGGTATAATGAACATTACCCGGACCTGCAGCATGTTTTTTATGCACTTTTTTGGAAATCTTCCCTAAAGGGTTCACCGTAATCCCATACTTCTTCATTACCGCCAAAGCTTCTCTATTATATATCTTTTCTGCATTTGCAAAACGGCCTGCTTCTCCTTCCGGAACATAACTTGTAGTGGTAAAAATGAGCTTAGCTCCCGTCTTTTGCAAACGGATAACCAAAGTTTCCAAATTCGCTCGGTATTCCTCTGGGGTATACGTAACCGTACCTTTTATTTTATCTCTATTTCCCACTTTTTTTGAGTCTGGATGCCGGTAACACAAATCCCATAATCCCCAATTAAAATGGATAATATCCCATTTAGTGTCACCTAAATATTCATCCAATTTTTCTAGTCCAGTACCCGTGTGCTGGGCATTACCTTCATTATGAACCACATTGGCCCTATCCTCTAAAGCTAGTTTTACAAAAGGGGTATATCCTATGGATATAGAATCTCCTATGATCAATACGTTAGGCCGTTTATCTTGTACGAAGCCTACTAGAATTGCGCACAGAATGACAATAAGACTCAGTCTATTTTTCATAGGTACTTGTGGTTATTTTAGTGTTCTAGCTCTTTCTATTAGCTACGGATTGAAGTTTGTTCTTGAAGGAAATAAAGAGGTCCAAAAATTGGACCTCTTCCAAAAAAAAACAATTAACTAAAACTAACGATTAACTAAAACTAACGATTATCTTATTTGCTGTCTAAATAGGTCTCTTGACTAAAAGTAAACACATCAGAAGGCGTACGTGCATTTTCAAAAAGCGTTTTCATTTCCTTTATGACTTCTGGGTTTTTCTCAGCTACATTATTCTGCTCCCCAATATCTGTAGTAAGGTCGTATAATTTAATGGCAACATCTGCCCCACCGAAAACATCATACTTTACCGCTTTCCAATTATCTTTACGAATGGCCTGTCTACCGCCCCTTTCATGAAATTCCCAATACAGGTATTCATGATTTTTTTGCAAGTCTTCGTGACCTAAAAGTGTAGGTAAAAATGAAATGCCATCTAAGCCTTCAGGCGTTTCAATACCAGCTATTTCTGAAAATGTTGGAAACACATCCCAAAAAGCAGATACCAGCTCCGTTGTACTTCCCGGTCTAATTTTTCCAGGCCAAGCCGCAATCATAGGAACTCTAATTCCACCTTCGTAAAGGTCTCTTTTTGTACCTCGAAACGGTCCATTACTATCAAAATATTCTGGGTCTGCGCCACCTTCTGTATGCGGGCCATTATCTGAAGTGAAGACCACTACGGTATTATCCGCAATACCTAACTCCTCTAACTTTGCTACGATTTCTCCAACTTGCGCATCTAATAATTGTACCATGGAAACAAATGCCGTGTGCGGTTCTTTTTGTGACCTATATGGCCCTTGGTTAAACTCCGGACCATCATCAACACCTTCATAAGGTGTTTCTGGCGGGAATTTACCTCTGTTTTTCTCCATGATTTCTTCAGGAGCAGCCAATTCCGCATGTGGAATAATAGATGCCACATATAAGAAGAACGGATTGTCTTTGTTCAATTCTATAAACTCTAACGTTTTTTCATGAATCAACCCTGGCGCGTAAGTCCCTTTATTCTTTCCTAAATTCCCTTTGAGCACCAATGAATCTTTATTTGCCCATAGATGATCAGGGTAATAATTATGCCCCAACCGCTGACAATTGTACCCGAAAAAGGTATCAAAACCTTGGTTTAAAGGATCTCCTTCGGAACCTGGAAATCCAAGTCCCCATTTCCCAAAAGCACCTGTAGCGTAGCCTGCTTTTTGCATAGCCTCCGCCATAGTAAAAGTATTATCCGGTAAAGGATATTGGCCTTCTGGCATGATTTCTTTATTTCCCCTAACAACAGTATGCCCTGTGTGCATACCTGTTAATAATGCCGACCTAGAAGGTGCACAAACCGTACTACCCGAATAGTGCTGCGTGAAAAGCATACCTTTCTCTGCCAGCTTATCTATATGAGGCGTATTGAACTTTTTCTGACCATACGAACTTAGATCGCCGTAGCCAAGGTCATCTGCCAATATGTAGACGATATTGGGTTTAGCATTACTAATTTCAGTAGTAGGCTCAGTTGCTTCGGCTTTGTTTTTTTCCTTGTTCTTACACGAGAAAACCAAAGTGCCCAGCAAAATAAAATAAAGAAGTTGTTTCATATTCTAATCTTAGTAAGTACCACGGAGTAAGAAATCATACTCCGTGGCAGTTATACTTATCCTTTTAATTATCGGTATCCATTGTTGGTGGGGTCTGATTCCAATAACTTTGGATTCAGCTCTAATTGGTTTTGAGGTACGGGCAACAAAACATGATATGGCTGAATGTTAGCCGCTGGATTGTTCCACGGTCTGTGTTGAACGGTCTGTACCGTTTCTAACAATATGCCCCAACGTATAAGGTCCATTCTTCTGTGGCCTTCTGCACTTAGCTCAAACTTACGCTCGTCATATATTGCCTCTCTAAATTCTTCTTTAGACATGCCTGTCCATGGTTGGTCTGGCTCAAATGCTCTTTCTCTAACTTTATTGACATAGAAATAAGCGCCTCCAGGACCGTTCAATTCATTTTCAGCCTCTGCCGCCATTAAATATACATCAGCTAAACGAAAGACAATATAATTTTCTGGGTGATTGCCACGTAAGGAATTCTCTTGATCCAAATTCCAGTTCTTTCTAAAATAAGGAAACGCTAATTTCCATCCCAAATACTCAGTAACAATGGTAGCATCATACCTAAGGTCTCCTTCTTGCCAGTTTTCTTGTAAAGCAAATTCTGGTAAAGGTACGGACCAACCGTAACCGGTCATATCTTCGGCTTGATCACGTAATAGACCTTGAAATATATCTACTTTAGTTCCAGAAACACCGTCTACAATAGTATCGTTATTTCGCCCTGCAGGTTCATCTCTGATACGCGGATTGTAATCATCTGTTCTTGTGGTAAACAAACCATCATAATCGGCTTCAAAATCAACTACATAAATATGTTCGTCGTTGTACTGATTGCTTGGGTCTGACTGATCAAAAACATCGGCATAGTTATCTAATAACCGGTGTGCTCCACCATCTATTACAACATCACACTCCGCTTTTGCCAAAGCCCATTCTTGATCAAAAAGGTGGTATTTTGCCTTTAACGTTGCGGCAGCCCATTTACTAGCTCTACCTAAATCGTTACCAGAGTAAGCACTAGGCAACAAATCAAAAGCTCTTGCCAAGTCTTCTTTCATAGCACTTCTTATCTCTGCTTTTGGAGTTCTTCCTAATACAGACCTTTCCAATACGGGTAACTGCTCTGTATAAAAAGGTACGTCTCCCCATAAATTGGTTAAGTGATAATACGCCAGTGCTCTTAGAAAAAGTAGCTCACCCAATCTATTATCTCTAGCCTGTTGAGTTAAACTTTCATTACCCTCTATATTGGAAATAAATTCCGTTGTATTATTAACCACTTTGTACAACTGTATCCAAGTTCCGTTGCCATCTGCAGTTCCTTCCTGAATTAAGTAATTATGAATAGAACTGTTTACATCTCTATTGGCGGCTTGTATATCTGCACCACTGGTGTAATAATTATCTAACCCACGTTGTCTGTACACATTATTGTCTTGCAACAATCTATACACCCCATTTACAGCCAATTCCGCTTCTTTATCATTTGTAAAAAAGGCATCTGGTGTAATTTGATCTCTTAAATCCTCTTCCAAGAAATCATCGCATGAGCTTAAAACAAGAAAGCCCACAAGTAGTATCAAAAATTTACTCGTTATATTAGTTTTCATATCTGCTTTTTTAAAATTCTACTTTTATACCTAAGGTTATTGATTTCGCATAAGGATATTGACCTGATGCAAAACCTTGGGAAACAGAATTAAGACCGCTTCCATCGCTAAAATTATTTACCTCAGGATCACCCAAAGTAAAGTCTGTAAAAAGTAAAAGATTTGTTCCGGTAACATAAATGTTCAATGAACTGAACACATCACTAAGCCCTCCTGATTCTAACGGGACATTGTAATTTAAAGACATGGTTTTTAACCTTATGTAAGAACCATCTTCTATATTTAAACTGCTATTAGGGTTAAAAAGACTGTTGGATGGTCCTGCTCTTGGAATGTCCGAAGTTTCATTTACACCAGCTATCCAACGGTCTAGAACTATAGGGTCCACATTTTGTTCACCCCTACCAAAATAAGCCGTTTGCGAACGTATATTATAAATTTCTGCACCATAGCTTCCGTGAAAAAAGACATCTAACGAAAGGTTCTTATACGTAAATGTATTTCTAAACCCACCGTAAAAATCTGGGATAGGACTACCTAGAACTACTGCATCCTCGTCATTAATATTAGAATCGCCATTAACATCTTCGTATCTAGGACCACCAATAAAAGACCGTCCTTCTCTACCGTCTGCAATAATCTCATCTGCGCTTTTATAAGTTCCCAAATATTTTGCGCCGACAAAAGTAGGTAGTGATTCACCAACGATTAACCTTGCAGAATTACCACCTTGATTTCCGGTGGATTGTAAAGTAATATACTCTTGACCATCCAACTCCAATATCTCACTTTTATTAGAAGATATACTTAGGTTGGATTCCCATTGAAAATTCTCATTCTCTACGTTAACAGTATTTAAACCAAATTCAAAACCACTGTTTCGTACAGAACCTAAGTTTTGTAATTGGGTTGTGGAGTTCGCACCCACTTGCCCAGACAGGGCTACTGCTAATAATAAATCTTCGGTTGTCTTTTTATAATAATCGGCTTCAAAAGTTAGTCTGTTATTAAAGAAACCCAATTCAATACCCAAATCTAATTGTTTGGTGGTTTCCCAACTTAAACCGCTACTTGGTACATCGCCAACTGCCACCCCATTTATTAAGGAGCCATTAAATACCGTTGTGGTATTATTATAAGTTGCTAAAGAATTATATGCTTTGACCCCTTGCTCTCCAACAATACCGTAACTACCTCTAATTTTAAACCTATCTATGACATCTGAATCTGCCATAAAGTTTTCCTCGTCTACATTCCAAGCGGCCCCTATAGAAGGGAAAAAGGCATATTTATTACCCGTTTCAAATACAGAAGAGCCATCATACCTACCAACCAACGTGAGCAAGTATTTACTTTTGTAGCCATAGTTAACACGACCTAGGAATGAACTTAAGGTACGTTGACTATAGCCCGAGCCTACCACTGCTGTTGAAGCATCACCTAAAGCTAAATTATTGAAAAGCACAACATCGTTAGGAAATTGATCAGCCTCAGAACGGGTACTCTCATTATTATCCTTTTGCCAAGTAAAACCACCTAGTACTTTTATAGAATGATCATCTAAATCTAAGTTGTAGTTTAACGTGTTTTCATTCAAGATGCTCTTCGTGAAATTCGTATTGATTCGACCAAAACCTCCATTTACCCGCTCTGGTAAAATACCTGGTAAATAGTTATTCTGCTTCACATAATTTAACTGAGCACCAAAAGTAGATTTAAAAGAAAGGTTTTTAGCTATTTCGTATTCTACATACGCATTGGTTATTACTTGAGTAACCAAATCATGGTCTACACGTAGTTGTATATCTGCTTCTGGGTTACGTTCCAATCCTGCACTAATAGGGTTTTCGAACGAAAAACTTCCATCTTCCAAATACACCGGACGTATGGGTAGTACTTGGGATACAATCCCACCATAATCTACTTTGTTATTCTCTATTTTGTAGTGGGTAATATTAGCTCTAATACCTGTCTTAAACCGATCCGAAACTCTAACGTCAAGATTGGTTCTGAAGTTTACTCTTTCCAATCCAGAGCCTCTAAGAACCCCTTTTTGATTGAAATAATTTCCAGAGATAAAATAATTGGCATTTTCAGAATTCCCAGTTACGGATACATCCGTATTTGAAATAGAACCCGGCTGCTCCACTAAATCCAACCAATCTGTGGTAGTCGTAGTGTCTGGATTCAAAACCAATGGTAATGTACTATCCGTAAGCCCAAAACCATCTGGTCCCGGTGTAAACTGATACGATTCATTTTTATAGTTCACAAAATCTTGCCCGCCAAGAATATCTATACGGTTTGCCGTTCCTTGTAAACTTTGGTAATGGTTAATGGCAACTACCGGTTTCCCTGGTGCCATGCCTTTACCATTTTTAGTAATAATTAAAATTACCCCAGAAGCACCCCTTGTACCATATATGGAAAGTGCGGTGGCATCTTTTAATATTTCAATAGAAGCAATATCGTTTACGTTAATCGTATTCAGGTTAAAACCTGTTCCTGCAATGAAACCATCAATAACATATAACGGGTCATTATTTCCGTTGATAGAACTATTACCCCTAATACGAATAGTAGAACCAGAACCTGGTGTACCATTGTTTGAAGTAACCTCTACCCCAGTAGCACGCCCTTGCAACGCTTGATCTACTCTAGCTACAGGTTGGTTTTCCAAAACATCTGATTTAACTGAAGATACAGAAGACACTAAATCTTTTTTGGTAGATGTACCATACCCAATAACGACTACCTCTTCTAAAAGAGCCACGTCTTCTTGCAGTACCATATTAATGGTAGTCTCGTTTCCTACCGAAATACTTTTGGTAACAAATCCCAAATAACTAAACTCTAATGTAGCACCCTCGGCTGCTTTTATAGTATAGTTTCCATCAAAATCGGCCACGGTTCCTACTGTAGTTCCTTTTACTAAAACATTCACACCCGGTAGCGGTTGGCCAGACTCATCCGTAATGGTTCCTGTTAAATTTTGCTGTGCCTGAAGCGACACCATGCCGAAGAACAGCAGTAGCAATAACATTCTTTTTAAATTCATAGTGGTTTATTGTTAGTTAAATAATGGCCATTAGTTGAGTTAAAAGCCTTAGGGTAAATATATTCTAGAGTTTTAGCGCATTTATCTCATATTGGTATACATATGTTGCAAATGACCGTTTTACGGGCTCTAGAGGCGGCTCATGCAACATTTATATCCTATATTTAGTACATATTTTAACCCTTTACCACAGAATTACACGCGTACATCTCAACTCAGCTTAAAAAAATAACCCATAAACATAGTTGACTTAACCAGATTATTTATTTGAACTATACCATACATAAAAGACCACTTTGACCAAACCGCTCTTATGAAACAAGTTCTCCTCTTTTTAATACTACTTTGTTCAGGGGTAAATTGTGCCGCACAAAACACCAATACCTATTTTCATTCTTTACATATAGATGATAGCCGTTTTAATAAAAGAACCAACGTTATCTACGAAGATCATTTAGGCTATTTATGGTTAGGTACCGATAGTGGATTATATAGATATGATGGTCATTCCTTGGTTGAAAATCAATATGATGTCTTTGATGAAAAATCTATACCTAACAACAGTATTAATTCTATTATAGAAGACAGCTACGGGAATTTATGGCTTGGCAGTGAGAGCTACTTAATACTCTACCATAGAAAAACCAATAGCTTTAAAGGGTTTTACAAGAACAATACAACTGGTATTCTTGGCAAATCTAAAGATGGTACAATATGGGTGAATCTAAAAAATACTGGTATTGTTAAGGTTGTTCCGCAGGAGGATATAGATAACATTGAATTTCACACCCAACTGAACTACAAACAGAACAGTAAAATCTGGACCAACGATAAAACCATTAACGACTTCTCCGAAGACCTCTTTGGACGAAATTGGTTCGCTACGCCCAAAGGCATCTTGGCGCTCAATACAGATGATATGTTGGTAGAAACGGGATTCTCTAAAAATGTATCCTTTCTAACTCCCTTAGAAAACAACACTTTATTGGCTGCTACAAATGAGGGTATGTTTCTTCTTCAATATGGTAAAACCGATTTTCAACTCAAGATATTGGAAACTATAGACGTCTTCAATAAAAAGAATCAAACCAACACGGAATTTACCTCTATCTCAACAGATTTAGGTTCAGCAACTATTTGGGCCAGTACCCAATCTGGCTTATATAAAGGGGAAAAAACCAATACTTCATATGTTTTTACCAAAATAACCGATGGTCAAAAGACCGACAGTACACCTTATGAAAACCGAATAAACTCTTTAATTATAGATCGATATAAAAATCTATGGGTGGCTACCAATAAAGGCATCAAAAAACATATTGATAGGAATTCAATTTTTGAATATACTACCATCAATAACAATCTAAACAACCACTTTACCCAATCTCTGTTAAAAACAAATAAAAATGAATTGCTGGTAACCTATAATCATGTTGGTTTATACAGTTACGATTTAAAGACAAATACCAATAGGTTACTGACAACCGCTAATGAAGATTATAGCGTTGTAAAAGAATATTATTCTCAGAAAGAAATACTTTTTGCCTCTGGAAAAACCCTTTTTCTATCTAAAAATTATAGCGATCATACTAAGAACGTACAATTTGATACGCTCAAAAAATACAACTACAACATACGTGACGTGATTCCACTGGGTAAAGATGAAATATGGGTTGGACTTTGGGGCGGAGGAATAAGTATAGTAACCCCTAAACAGGAAAAAAATGCTTTTAAAAGCAAGGTCATTTCTACCCTTTTTGGAAAAAATGTTTCAGTAATGCATCTAGACCGTAATCAAAATATGTGGATTGGTACCCGTGGTGACGGTCTCTTTAAGGTAAACCTGATTAATGAAGAAATTAAAGTATTCAACCCTTCATTGAAAGATGGTCTAAGTTCAAATGCTATTTTATGTCTGCGTGAAGATGATAAAGGCAATCTATGGATAGGCACCAGAGGCGGCGGTCTCAATTTTTACGACCAAGCAGCCCAAACTATTAAAAGCTATGGTAAAAATGAAGGCTTAGTGTCCACAACAGTTGCTAGTATTGAAAGAGATGTTTCTGAGAATTTATGGCTAAGTACCCGAGACGGTATTTCCAGATTTGATATCAAAAAAGAAAAATTTGTCAATTTTAGTATTGAAGATGGTGTTACCGAGAGTCACTTTACATTCAATTCAAGCGCAGTTGGTGAAGATGGAAAAATCTATTTTGGTTGCCCTGGAGGCTTCTTTTCCGTAAACGCTAAAAACTATAAAAAGGAATCATCAGTACCCAACACCATAATAACGAACTACACCATTTTTGGGGATTTTGACAAATCAAATACCGCCAATAAAGAGAATCATTCAAAAAAATATCTAAATACTACAGACAGTCTTAAGTTAGAACATAACAGAAATAACATTGCTTTTGAGTTCTCTACCTTAGAATTTACTGCGCCCAATAAAAATGAATTTGCTTATATACTTGAAGGCACAAATGATTTCTGGCACTATACAAAAGCATCTAACAGAAATGCCAATTACAATGACCTACCTCCGGGCAACTACACCTTTAAAGTAAAAAGTTCTAATAGTGACGGGGTTTGGAACGATAATCCAGCCACTTTTCATTTTCAAATAAGCCCTCCTTACTGGAAAAGTAATATGGCTTTTATTCTATATTTTCTTCTGTTAATAACTTCCATTTATACTACTTGGCTAGTTATTAAACGCTGGTATAGATTAAAAAAGAAACTAGTAGCGGAAACGGTAAGTAGAGAAAAAGACAATGAAATGAACCGCATGAAAATGGTGTTCTTCACTGATATTTCTCATGAGTTACGTACGCCATTAGCCCTAATTCTAGGTACTATTGAAAAAGTGGTGAAAGAGAAAAAGTTTACGTTAAGCCCTATCACCTCTCAAAGAATTTACAATAATACCTTAAGAATGCACAGGCTTATTAATCAGTTGATGGATATCCGGAAATTTGACGAAGGGAAGCTTAAACTACAGATTTCTAAAAACAACATCGTTAACGATATTGAAATTATCAAAAACGCCTTTAATGACTTTGCTAAGATCTACGATATAGACTACCAATTTGTTACAGAGGAAACTAAGATTGTGGGATGGTACGATGTAGATATTCTAGAAAAAATTCTATTTAATCTCTTGTCCAATGCATTCAAATACACTCCTAAAAAGGGAGTCATTAAGGTTTCATTAGGACTGGCCTCTGGAAGGGAGAAAAGTCATTTTAGCAAAAAATTCAGAATGGGCTCCTATATTAAATGTAGTGTTAGGGATAATGGCATAGGTATTCCACAGGAAGATATTGAGCAAATTTTTGATCGCTATTATCAAGCTACTAAAAAATACAGCAATCAAATACCTGGGACGGGAATAGGGATGGAATTGGTGCAAAAACTCATTGAAAGGCATCATGGTACCATACAAGTAGAGAGTGAGGAAAATACATTCACAGAATTCACTTTCTATCTGCCGATTCACAAAAACCGATATCTTAAAAAAGAGCGCATTGACCGAGGTACACCTCTTACCAAGAATTTTATTAAAAACTCTGAATTCCAAGTGATTGAAGAGATTTCATCAGAATTCGAGACAAAACCTAAAGCGCTCCAAACGTCCAAACCATTAATTTTACTTGTGGAAGATAATGAGGACCTAAGATCTATGGTAAAAGATGAATTAAAAACCGATTTTAATGTAATTGAAGCATGCAACGGTAAAGAAGGATACACTACATGCTTAGAACAACGGCCTGACCTAATTATCTGTGATATTCTTATGCCCATAGAAGATGGTATTTCTATGTTGCAAAAAGTAAAGGATAATCCGGAAACAAAGACCATCCCTATTTTTATGCTCACCGCTAAAAACTCTGAGGAAACAAAAATTGAGTGTCTTAGCTTAGGTGCGGATGATTATATAGAAAAACCGTTTAGCCTAGAATTTGTAAAGTGGAAAGTGAAAAATACGTTCAACACTCGTGAAGACCTCAAAAGTAAATACAGTAAAATTATAACACCAGAACCCTCTGAAATAGAAGTAGATTCTAACGATGAAAAATTTATACGCAAGCTGGTAACCATAATAGAAGAATCTATTGATGACAAACATCTTAATGTTGAATTTTTAGCTTCTGAGGCTGGCATGAGCAGGGCCAATTTGTACCGTAAAGTACAAGCCATTAATAATGATACTCCTGTAAATTTTATAAAACGAATTCGTCTGAAACGAGCTGCTCAGTTATTAAAAAATAACAAAATGTATATTTCAGAAGTTGCCTATATGACTGGTTTCAGTAACCAGAAATATTTTAGCAAGTGCTTCAGTAAAGAATATGAAATGAGTCCTACAGAGTATGCCAAGCAGTTTTATGAAGAAGCGAATACAACCGTTAATATATCTAATGAGCAATAGATAACTATCCCTTTATCATACAAGTTCAACATTTGTATCCCTTAAACGACTCATTATAGCCCTTTGTAATCTGTGGAATATAAATATTTTCACAGTTCTATTATCCCAGAACGCTATCCCTTTAAGGAACGCTAATCAGCTGAACTAATTAGATGCCCATATGACTCTTCCCATTAATAAAACCTTGTGCACAACACTGGTATGTATATATGCATTACACTCTTGCAAACCTGCTAAAATCGACATAACAGAGCACAAAAAACCAAATATCGTTCTTATAAACATAGACGACCTTGGTTATAAGGATGTTGGTTTTATGGGTAGTCAATATTATGAAACCCCCAATTTAGACGCTTTGGCGGAAGAAGGCATGGTATTTTATAATGCCTATGCGGGTGCTGCAAACTGTGCCCCTAGTAGAGCCTGTCTTATCTCTGGTTTAAATACACCTAGGCATGGTGTTTATACGGTGAGTCCGTCTGATAGAGGAAACACAAAAACCCGAAAATTAATTTCGATTAAAAATACCGACCATCTCAATGACTCCTTTTTTACCCTTCCTCAGATGCTTAAATCAGCTGGGTATGTTACAGGTAGTTTTGGTAAATGGCATGTGGGTAACGACCCCAGTATTCAAGGAATTGATGTTAATATAGGTGGAAGTGCAAAAGGAAACCCAGGTAAAGGCGGTTACTTTTCCCCATATAAAATAGACAACATTACCAATGGCGAAAATGGCGAATACCTAACGGATAGGTTGACGAACGAAGCCATAAGTTATATAGAGAAAAACAAAGACACCACTTTTTTTCTTTACATGCCTTATTACACGGTACATACGCCAATTATGGGTAAAGAAGAATTAGTAGCCAAATTTGAAGCAAAAAGCGGGCAGAACGGACAAAATAGACCTGACTATGCTGCAATGGTATACGCCATGGACCAAAATGTGGGTAAGTTGTTACATGCTTTAAAACAAAATAACCTTGAAGAAAACACCGTAGTAATTTTCACCTCGGACAATGGGGGTATACGGGCTATCTCCGAACAGAATCCGTTAAGAGCTGGAAAAGGTTCCTATTACGAAGGTGGTATTCGGGTTCCTCTGATTATAAAGTGGCCAGGGAAAATAAAACCAAAATCGACCTCTACAGTAGCGGTCAGCAATTTAGATTTCTACCCCACGCTCCAGAATATTGCAAAACCCCAGAACAAAGCTAAACTTCTTGATGGTGTAAATCTTGAACCTATTTTATATGGAGGCGAACTCGCTGAACGTAACCTCTATTTTCACTTCCCCATCTATCTTCAGAAGTATGACCAATTAAAAGACCAAGGCAGAGACCCTCTTTTTAGAACTCGCCCAGGTTCCGTAATTATTTCGGGAGAATGGAAACTACATGAATATTTTGAAGACGGAGAACTAGAACTTTATAATCTAAAGACTGATATAGGTGAAAAAACTAACTTGGCGAAACAAAACCCAGCTAAGACCAAACAGCTTTATGAAGAACTGAATATATGGCGAACACAAACGAAAGCTCCCGTTCCTACTATAGCGAATAAGGCGTATGACCCTACTCATCTAAAAGAACAGTAGCAGCTACTTCTCTACCCCATAAATATCTTTTAAAACAGAAACTACCGAACCTTCAAAATGCGTGTCTAGATCATACCGTATTCTTACTTTCGTGCCCAACGGAGCGTAGTAATAAATTACCCAAGCATCTGCTTCACGAGTACCTATGCACCCATGTGAATAGGCCTTTCCTAAAGTTTTAGGATTGGTTGTAGGGTGAATCATTTGTCCGTTTCTGACACCATTAATTTCGGTTTCCATCCATGGAATTTGAGGCATTTGCGTAAGTTTTCCATCGTCACGATGCGTTACATAATACGGCTTACCGTTTACGGGATTATAAAAATCAGGATGCTTGGCATGTCTAACAATCGTTCCCTCTCCCGTTTTGGTTCGCAAGTCCGTTATACGATCTCCCATTTTCAGGTATCGCTGTTTATCCTGTCCTACCCTCACCGTAAACTCATCCTTTAAAATAGAATCCTGGTAAATACGCAGCATAAATTCAGGGATGTTCACATCAATCTCCGTATGGGCTAAATCGTCCAATATATGGCAGGCTTTTGTAGAATCCGGAAGATGTAATACACTTCCTTTTGGTAGTGCTATCATTTGTCTTTGATTATATACAAATGAATCTCTAGCCTTCATACGGTAGTAATCCGTATTTGCCAGCGTATCTATAATCCACGGATTATTACGCACCAATAGATGTTCAGATAACGGATAGGGCACAATAGAATCATAGCGCACCACTAAGGAGTCTATATACTCAAAATACTCTGCTATCCTAACGTTTCGGGATACATTAATGTCCTTGTATGTTTTTACTTTTTTAATGGGTACAGGCGCTACTTCTTCCTGAACAGGTTCTTTTTCAGATACCAACTTGGCTTGGTCTTTACACGAACCCATGCCTAAAATCAACATCAGCATTAAAAAAGCACCTAATAACGCTTTTTGTTGTTGAAAGAAATTCAGCTTTTCTGGGGACTTTAAGATATGTAGCATGTTGGTCTGACTATTTGTAACCGGGCAATCTAACACCCAACTTTACTGTTATTCTAACTTGGTTCATATTCATTAGGAGCTACAAATTGGAATGCTTCCTCTAGTTGTGTAATATCAAAATAGCGTTCTTGATATCCTTTCTGCAGCCTTTCAAAAAAAACATTATCAATAGGTATCAGTGCTTTCAAAATCTTAGAGTGTGCCACGATAGCTATATTACCTATTTGCCTATAATTTCTTAGAATCCAGATGATGTCTTCCATGAACACCTTTGTTTTACTCTTACTCACATTTAGTTCGTCTAGTTTAACCAGAACATTTACATAGCCAAAGCCTTCTTCTACTTTCTCCTTAAAAAACTTTTGTGCCAGTTTTTCATCTGTTCCGGTAAATTCGTCAATAACTTCTAACGCAAGTGTATTTCCTTTGTACGTTCTTATTTTTTCAATCATGGCCTTAGTTTTAAATATACTGAAATGAGTCCAAACGGACTATTATAAACACATTAAAAGTAAGGGCTAAAATTCATCCATACCATGACCTTAGTCAGCAGAAACTAAAAGAAAAATTAAGAAATAATTCTACCGTCCTCCATCTGAATAATACGATCGGTACGCTTGGCAAAATCCTCATCATGGGTGACGATCAATAACGAAAGACCTTCTTCTTCTTTCAGTTTTTTAAAGATATTAAAAACGTTATCTGCATTGTGGCTGTCTAGGTTTCCTGTGGGTTCATCACCCATAAGAATTATAGGATTATTAATCAAAGCCCTGGCAATGGCCACCCGTTGCTTTTCACCACCCGAAATACGAGAAGCCCGTTGGTTGGCGAGATATTCTATTTTTAGCATTTCTAGCTTTTGCATGGCGTCTCGTTCAATATCTGAGTGCGATTTCTCATTCAGTTTCTTTGCCGGAAGCATCACATTTTCCAAAACACTGAATTCCGATAACAAATAATGAAACTGAAACACAAAGCCAATATGTTTGTTCCTAATCCTAGAAAAATCTTGGTGCGGTTTTCCCGTAACCAATTCATGATTCAGATACAATTCTCCCGTATACTCTGTATCCATGGTAGAAAGAATATAGAGTAACGTAGATTTTCCCGAACCGGATTTGCCCATAATAGAAGCGAACTCCCCTACTTTCACTCCAAAAGAAATATCTTTAAGCACATGAAAGTCTTTGGGCTTATAAAAATGCTTATTGATATTTTTCGTTTCAAGAACATACTCCATTTCTTCCTTCTTTAAGTTCCACGAATTATACGAACAGGATCTATGCGCCTAGCCTTTGCAGATGGGAACCAACCTGCAATAAAAGTAGAGAGCAGCGCAAAAGTGATTCCTATTACATAATACCCAATATTATAACTTATAGGATAGGTGGTTATCGTAGGCAGTGCAGACGTTTCAAAAGCTACGTTATCTATTAGACGAGCTAATCCATACCCTACTATTAAACCCAAAACACCACCAACCAACCCAATCATCATAGCTTGGCTTATAAAGATGAGCTGTACATCCAAACCAGAAAATCCTATTGCTTTTAAGATGGCTATATCTTTCATCTTTTCATAAATAAGCATGTTTAGAATATTATAAATACCAAACCCGGCTACAATCAATAAGGTAATAGAAACGGCATAGGTAATAAGGTCTCTGATGTTAGAACCTGTCTCAAACTGTGCATTGGCTTCGTTAATATCCGTAGCTTTTATCGCAAACTGTTTTTGAAGACGTTTTGCCAAAGTAGGTGCCAACGTAATATCATAAAGTCTAATATTAATATCCGTAATGTAATTCTGCGCTTCCCCCATAATACGTTGTACCGTTTTGAGGTTGGCATAACTCTGAATGTTGTCTACATCTGCTACGCCACTTTGGTAAATTCCAACAATTTTAAGTGGAAAAATATCCCCCCCAACCGTACTTATCTGAACTCTTTCCCCAACCGATAAAGACATTTTTTCAGCAAGACCAGAACCTAATATAATTCCGTTTTCTGTGTTTTTGAGTGCCTCCGGAGTTCCTTGAACGATATAATCGTCCATACTAGAAAGTCGGGTTTCCTCCATAATATCCACACCCACCAAATTACCACTAACATCAATAGAACCGGATAAGTAGAAGATTTGAGCACGTAGCTGTGGTGTTGCGCCTTTTACTTCTTTATCCTTTTTTAAGTACTTTAAAATAGGTAAGGCATTATGAATTTTCTTCTGACTTTGCCTAGGCTTGATCGAGTGTACGATGTTGAAAGAATTTTTAAATTCATCGTAAAGTGATACCGGTTGCGTTTCACTAGGTTCAATTTCATTATACAAGTGAATATGTGGCGTCTGATTCAATACCAAGCCATCTAGCATTTCATTGAGACCAGTCATAAAACTGATCAGCGTAATGTACGCTCCAATACCAAAAGTAACACCCAGGGCTGCTGTAGCCGAAGACTTCATTTTTGTTACCAAGTGGGTTTTGGCAATGTTCAATATAACGGGCCAATTGATCATTGTTCTGGTTTTAAAAGCTCGGTCTCTTCGCTAATACCTGCTATAATTTCTATGCGGTCTAAATTCTGTAAACCTGTAGTTACCTCTACTGTACCATTAGAGGTTTCTACTCTATTCCCATCAATAAGATAGTCTTTGGGAATGGTCAGTACATCTTTTCTTTTAGCAATGATAATGTTGCCCTCTCCTGCCAAACCGGGATATAGAATTTTTGGCGGGTCATCAAAACTGGCTTCTACCGTAAAAGTTTGCGAGCGTTCATCTTTACGGGGATAGATTTTATCTACCGTTGCCATAAAAACTTTGGATGGGTAAGCATCTAATGTAATCAACGTTTTTTGACCTAGGCTCAGTTTCACGATATCTACCTCATCTACTAACATCTTAATTATAAAAACCGAGTCGCTTCCAACCGCAGCGATAGGTTCCATAGTGCTTACAATTTCTCCGGTTTCTTTTAGCAGCTCATAGACCTTCCCATTAATTTTACTGGTTACCGTAAAGTCTTTGGTATTTATCTGTGCAGATTCATAGTTGTTGCGCGCTTGGCTCACTTGGGTCTTTAGCTCGTTTTTGGTCCGATCATACTTACTTTGTAACAGGTTTAAATTATTACGGGAAAGCTCATAGGCCAGCTTCCTATTGTCAAAATCTACTTTTGAACCTATTTCTTGTTCCCACAAGCGTTTCTGTCTATAGAAATTAATAGAATCATTATGAAAAGATAGTTTCGCTGCCTTTATTTCATCTTCTAAACCCGTGAGAACAGCAGCACTCCCGTTATAATTTTCCTGTGCCAACTTCAATGAAAGTTTAGCGTTTTCCGTATTCAGCTTGGGGGTATTATTGATAATTTGAAGTAATGGTGTTCCCTTTTGAACCAAGTCTCCCTCTTCCACTAAATTGCGGTCTAAAATTCCGCCTACGGCAGCGTATACCTTATACAGACTGTCTGGCTGAATTGTAGCAGACGCATACACAGATTCTGTTAGCTCCGATTTCTGAGGAAACACCTTCTCTTGTTCGTCACCACAGGACTGTAATGCGAATACAAAAATCAAAATAATTAAATAGCGCATAGTATGTAAATTGCTCATATTCAAATTAAAGGGAAATTCTATTCAAAGAACATGAGATAAGTCATGCTATTAACAATTTTGTATAGAAAAATAGTCCAACTCATTATTAGATGTGTTGAAGTACCACTAAATTTTCAATCTTCATTTTCCTGTTTTAAGATGATATAAATCAACCTTTAAATATATTATTTCTCCTATTTTTGAGAAAAGGAAGATCATGGCCGTTGAAAATTTTGGTATAAAGGGATTGACGGACGAGCAAGTTGTTACATCCAGAAAGACCCATGGTGCCAACTCATTTACCTATAAAGAGAAAAACGGATTTCTAGAAGCCCTAAAAAGTATCTTGAAAGAACCGATGATTCTTATATTGTTGGTGGCTTCTTCCATATATTTTATCACCGGAAATTTTGGAGATGGCATCTTTATGGTTGCTGCCATAATATTGGTCGGTTCCATATCCCTCTATCAAGATTCTAGAAGCCGAAAGGCGTTAGAAAAGTTAAAAAACCTTACCGAGCCCAATTGCAAGGTTATACGCAACGGGGTTACCGTAGAAATACCCAGTGAAGAACTTGTTATAGGCGATAGCCTAATTGTAGAAGAGGGCACGATGATTCCCGCAGATGCAACTATTGTACACTCCAATGATTTTTCTGTAGATGAAGCTACGCTTACCGGGGAATCGCTTTCGGTTTTTAAAGAGACTTCCTCTACGAACAATACTATTTTTACGGGCACCATCGTAGCCAGTGGTTTGGCTATCGCTACTGTCACGGCCATTGGCAACCACACGCAACTTGGAAAAATTGGTAATAGCCTAGATAACATTGTAGATGAAAAAACACCTTTAGAACGGCAAATTGCCAATTTTGTAAAACAAATGGCCATTTGGGGCGGTATTACTTTTCTATTGGTTTGGGGTATAAATTATTTTAACTCCCATAATATCCTAGACAGTTTACTAAAAGCACTGACTCTTGCCATGAGTATTCTGCCCGAAGAAATCCCTGTGGCATTCACCACCTTTATGGCTTTAGGGGCTTGGCGTTTAATGAAGTTGGGAGTTGTAGTTAAACAAATGAAAACCGTGGAAACTTTGGGTAGTGCCACCGTTATATGTACGGATAAAACCGGAACGCTTACCCAAAACAAAATGAGCCTCGCCAGACTATTTTCCATTAAAACTGGAAAAATAACTTCTACCGAAGCTATACTAAAAAATGAAGAAAAAGAGCTTATAACCGTTGCCATGTGGGCCAGTGAGCCCATACCTTTTGATCCCATGGAAATTTCTCTGCATAATGTCTACGCAAAGCAGACGGATGTAGACGAAAGACCAAAGTATCATATGATTCACGAATACCCTTTAGGAGGCAAACCACCTATGATGACCCACCTGTTCGAAAATGAATCTGGGCAACGTATCATTGCGGCTAAGGGTGCTCCAGAGGCTTTGATACAAATCTCAAACCTAACTGCAGAAGAAAAGGAATCTGTTTACGCTACCATCGATGAGCTTGGCGAACAGGGTTTTCGTTTATTGGGTGTTGGCCAAGCTCTTTTTGAAGGCACGGACTTTCCTAAACTCCAACAAGATTTTTCTTTTGAATTCAAAGGTCTAGTTGCGTTTTATGATCCTCCAAAGAAAAATATAAATCAAGTTCTTAAAGATTTTGATACCGCTGGAATAAATGTAAAACTGGTTACAGGAGATAATTCTGCTACGGCCGTAGCTATTGCCAAAGAAATTGATTTTATAGGATATGATAAATGCATGTCCGGTGATGAGTTGATGCAGCTCACCGATGCTGAATTACAAAAGAAAGTGATGGATACGCAAGTCTTCAGCCGTATGTTTCCTGAAGCCAAACTCAGAATTATAAATGCGTTAAAGGCGAATAATGAAGTGGTAGCCATGACAGGCGATGGGGTTAATGACGGACCAGCACTTAAAGCGGCACACATTGGTATTGCCATGGGAAACAAGGGTACCGAAATTGCCAAGCAAGCCGCCTCCTTAATTTTGGTAGATGACGACCTTTCTAAAATGGTAGATGCCATTGCCATGGGAAGAAAGATTTATACCAACCTAAAAAAAGCGATTCAGTATATTATCTCTATTCACATTCCTATTATACTTACGGTGTTTATTCCCTTGGCGTTACGGTGGATTTATCCGTCTATATTCTCGCCATCGCATGTTATTCTATTGGAACTCATTATGGGACCTACCTGCTCTATCATTTATGAAAATGAGCCTATGGAGAAAAATACCATGATCAAGAAGCCAAGGCCGTTTACTACAACTTTTTTCAAGTTCAATGAATTGACCACAAGTATCATACAAGGTCTGGTAATAACTTTGGCTTCGCTATCTGTTTACCAATATGCCGTGGGACAAGGTTTTGGTGAAGCAACAACCCGTACTATGGTTTTTATGGTACTAGTAGTTGCCAATATCTTTTTAACCTTGGTGAACCGTTCTTTTTACTTCTCTCTATTTACAACATTGAAGTATAAAAATAATCTAGTAGGTCTTATCATAGGTATTACAATTGCTTTGGCCGCTCTCCTACTCTTTGTCCCGCCATTAACTGCATTCTTTGAGTTTAATACTTTAAGTGCATCCCAATTGCTTGTGAGCCTTTTTGCAGGAAGTATTTCCGTGCTTTGGTATGAAACCGTTAAATGGGGTAAAAGAACAAAGGCCCAGAAAAACTAAGGTGTATAGTTAAAGTTCAAATACTAGTCAGATAGCTGCCTAAAGCTTTACGCCATAGGCTAAATCTCCTGCATCTCCAATACCAGGAACAATGTAACCTCTTGCGTTAAGCTCGGGGTCTATTGCGGAAATCCATAAATGGGTGTTTTCAGGGAATACACTTTGTACATGCTCAATACCGGCCTGCGCTCCAATAACCGAAACAATATGAATTTGTGCAGGTGTACCGTGGTTTTTTAGTGACTTCAAAACATTTTCTAAAGTTTTTCCGGTAGCCAACATTGGGTCTGTGAGCACTAGAATTTTACCGTCCAAAGAGGGGGCAGCAAAATAATTTACAATAACTTCAAAGGCATCCTCATCTCCTCTGTGGTGTCGGTATGCAGAAATAAAGGCATTCTCAGCACCGTCAAAATAATTCAATAGACCTTGATGTAATGGTAGTCCGGCCCTTAAAACGGAACACAAAACCAACTTATCTATTGGCAAGGTTATTTCTTTGGTACCCAATGGTGTGGTCACCTCACTACTTTCATACTGAAAGGACTTACTCATTTCATAACTCAAGACTTCTCCAATACGCTCAATATTCCGCCTAAAACGCATGGCATCTTTTTGGATGTCTACATCTCTAATTTCAGCGATGAATTTGTTCATGAGCGAATTGCTTTCGCCTAGATTATGGACCGTCATAGAATGAATATGATTTGAGTTATGGTTATATTTTAAATATGCCCAAAAGGTACATCTAAATCATAAACCGAAAAAAGTTTACTTGTAAAAAAAGGGTCTTATAAATTACAAGACCCTTTTTTCAACCATCTAAAAATAGATTCTGAAGAACTACCTATTTACGAACTATCTGTATTTTTTAATTTTATTTAAACTGCTTATTTATCGCTAAAAAACTCAATACTCCACATACCGCGAACTTGGTTTACATCATAACCAAGTGCCATATCCTCTGGATACAGTTTATTTAAAGCTGTCATAGTCTCCGGTAAAACCTGCGTATTGGGCTTGCCATGACATTGCAGGCAAAGCGCATTGGTAACGATTGGGTAATAGAAAGACACTTCTCCGTCCTCCGTTTCAACCACTGGCTCCAGTTCCTCTCCAGATGCCAAAGCTTTTTTGAATGAAGCTATATATTCCAATTCCTTGGCACTAGCCTTATTTTTAGGGTTTCTGGTCTTATCCGAAACTCTTTGGATTACTGCATTTTTCATTAATGAAACGCTATCTGTAATCGTAGTTGCCTCTAGGTTACAAAAACCTATAGCGCCCACGGTTCCTTTTTCCTGAATAGCTTTCGTTAGGCTTTTACCCAATGCCATCTTAGCTTCTTTTGCATAGGACATTCCTATTGCACCGTACACTTTTCCGGGTTCAGGGTAGTCAAAGCAATTGCATTGCTCCATACCCATTCCTATCTTGTGCGAAGCTTTAAAATGTTCATCAAAACCTTCTGGGCGTTCTAGTTCATTATTGTAGATGTAATCTGCAATCTTGGCTACAGCTTCATCACGATTTGGTAGGTATGGCATAGGACCAAACCTTTTATGTGCAGCAGGAATTTTCGTTTCCGTTTCCGGATCGTTTACCCATTTAATCAAGGCTTCTGTAAATTCTTCTTGAGTTACCGTAGAATCTATATAGTGTCTTTTGATTGCCTCCATTGGTGGTGCAATCCTATCTACCATTTTTGTTTTGGGATCATGACACATATAACACTCGCGCTCCAAAATTACTTTCCCAGGATGGGGTTCTTGGATTGCGGTATTTACAGCTACGTCAATATTCTCAACAGATTCGATTTTATTTTTTTGACTCTCTTTACAACTTGTAAAAAAGAGAACAACAAGTAAAAGAACAGAATACTTTTTCATTTAGGTCGATTAAATAAGGGTTCAAATCACATTAAGATTTTGACTTCACAATTTGTATTATGTCATTTTTCTGCAAAACGCCAGACTGTCTCCACACCTGTTTTCCGTTTTTAAATAACATCATAGTAGGCACACCACGTACATTATACGTGCTGGCCAAGGGTTGATTTTTATCCACATCTATCTTTACGATTTTTATGCTTTCTCCCAGTTCTTCTTTCACTTGCTTTAAAATAGGCGCCAACATTTTACAAGGTCCACACCAATCCGCAAAAAAATCTACCAACACAGGTGTGTCAGATTCTATTATAGTATTAAAACTGCTTTTCATTTTTCTAATTTAGATTTATAAAATTACTAAAAATTGCCCTCGCTAAAACTGACGTAAGTCATGGTTTATAATATTCTTCTCGATTAACTTTATATAAGTAACTAAAATCACAGCGGCGCTTCCGTAATGTAAATGGTTACGAGGATTGTTTAATTATAAAACAAGCAAGATGAAAAATATATTGGTCGCCACAGACTTTTCCAACAATGCATATTGTGCTCTTTTTTATGCTACGCAATTATTGAAGTCAACTGAATGCAACTTTTACCTTGTAAACGTTTACAATGACCTCACGCCTTTAATTGGAGCAAAATCAGAATTTTTAGTCGGTCAAAAGCTATTGAATGAATTAGCTGCTACTTCCAAAGAAAAAATTACGGCTCTTGAACATAAAATAACCTTGGATAATGAAAACACTTTACACAAATTTGAGACCATTTCTAAAAAAGGGAATCTAGTTAAAACCATACACCATATGCTCAATGCATTTGATATTGATTTGGTGGTTATGGGCAGCAAAGGCTATACAGGTGCTAAGGAGATTTTTCTTGGTAGTAATACCATTCAAGTGGCCAATACTATAACCCAATGTCCTGTTTTGACCATTCCAAAAGAATTAGATTTTGTTGCACCAACGGACATTGCCTTTGTAACAGACTATAAAAAAGGGTGTACTAAAAAAACAACCGCACCTCTTTTGTTCATTGCAGAACTCTTTAACGCCACAATTAAGGTCATGCATATTAATGAAGAAGAGGAGCTAAGTAAAGAACAAGAATCTCACAGAGAAATGCTTGAACTATGTCTTAAAAACACCGAGCATAGTTCTCATTGGGTACAGGCTTTTGCAGACAAGGCCATGGTTATAGATGATTTTCTAAATAACCAGGGCGTAGATATGTTTGCTATGGTGCACTACAAACACAGCTTCTTTGATCGCATTTTACATGAGCCTGTGGTTAAAAATGTAAGCATGTACTCTAATATACCATTTCTAATATTGCCCTTTAAAGACTAACTAACAGCCTATTTGATTAGCTATTTAGCAAATACATTTAATACTCACTTAAGAAATAATATCATGTACAAAAGAATATTGGTACCGACAGATTTCTCAAAAAACGCCCTTAATGCGGTGCGGTACGCACTTGATTTATACGCAAAGCTGAATTGTGAATTTTATTTTTTGAATGTTTTTAAGTTAGAATATTACACTACTGATACCCTCATTATTCCCGAACCGGGTAGCCAGGAGTTTGAGATTGCAAAAGCCAAATCAGAAGAAAATTTCGTGAAGTTATTAGATATGCTAGCACTGCATCATGACAACCCAAAACATATCTACCACACCATACCAACTTTTACTTTTCTATCTGCAGCGATAAAAAAAACCATTTCAAACAAGGATATTAATTTGGTGGTTATGGGTACCAAAGGTGCATCTGGTGCCAAAGAGGTTATTTTTGGTAGTAACACGGTAAAGACTATGGAAATCGTATCCGAATGTCCCGTTTTGGCCATACCAGCAGATATCCGTTTTTCCCCTCCAAAAGAAATTGTTTTTCCAACAGATTTCAAGTCCAGTTTTAAACGAAAAGAATTGAATTACCTTATTGAAATTGCTAAAATGCATGGTTCCGCCATTCGCATACTACACGTCTCAAAAAAACAAATACTAAAACCTGAACAGGAAGAAAACAAAATACTATTAGATAATATATTAGACGAAGTGGCTCATAGTTTTCATACTCTAACAGAAAAAAACATAGCAGACAGCATAACTGCTTTTGTAGAAAGTAGAGATAGCGATATGATTGCTTTTATTAACCAAAGACACTTTTTCTTCGAGAAAATATTTACTAAACCATTAATCAAAGAAATAGGATATGATGCTACTGTGCCTATTTTGGCCTTACATTAAAGGAACCTAACAATGAATTAAACAGGAACTTGGGTAAAGAAGAAGAATACTTACAGAACCACTATTTTTTTAATAGCTAAAAGATGGTCATCATTTCAAAAAATCTTCTCGATATCTCCGTATTAATAGTTTTATAAAAAACATTCATGGACGCACTGCTCAACTTTCTAAATGACCCACTAGCCGCAAAGGTTTTAAAACTTTTGTTGTGGATTATCTTTATTGTTTTCTCCATTGGCTTTCTAAGGAAGCTGCTTAAAAAACGTATTAGTGATGTAACCATTAGATACAAGGCCCAAAAGGGTGTTGAACTCGTTGGCTATTTTTTGATTTTCCTTTTAATATTGATTTCTTTTACCGTGAAAAGTATAGCGGACTATACTATTATCATCGGTCTGTTTACTGCGGGAATTACCTTTACGTTGCAAGAGCTCATCTTAAGTATAACAGGTTCATTTTACATTTTTTTTGTCCGTGTTTACAAACCTGGCGATAGAATTGAGATTAATGGTATAAAAGGCGATGTAATTGATATTGATAGTATTTACACAACCCTAATGGAATTGGGCGAATGGGTAAGTAGCGATAACTATTCTGGGCGAATTGTAAAAATCAGTAATTCCTTTGTTTTTAAGGGGCCTATTAAAAACTATTCTATGGATTTCCCTTTTCTGTGGGACGAGCTAAATATTATGGTTACCTATGAATCCGATATCGCATTAGCGAAAAAAATCATACTGGATGACGCCACAGAACTACTTTCTGAATACACCAAAAATTCACTGACCAAGTGGAAAGAAATGGTTGCCCATTATTATATTGAAGACGCCACTCTAGAACCAACCGTAGCACTAAAAATTACCGATAATTGGATTGAAATTAACCTAAGGTATATAACGGATTATAAGAGACGCCGCATTACAAAGAATCAACTTTTTGAGCGTATTCAACAATCTATAGTTGCCTCTAACGGTAAAGTAGTTTTAGCTTCTACTACGCTACAATTACTAAAAATTCCCGACGTAAATGTTCAGGTAAAGAGCTCAGTGTAAAATAGATTTCATCCCCCTTTAATAACTCAACTTATGAAAAAGGAAATCGACATTATAAAATCATCCGGTGCAAAGGCCCATTTTTCTATGGATAAGCTCCGCAACTCCCTTAAACACACAGGAGCAAATCACGAGTTGGTTGAGCATATTGTTGATCAAGTTCGCGATGAACTTTATGAAGGCATTTCTACCAATGAAATTTACAACCGAGCCTTTGCCTTATTGAAAAAAAAGAAATCCGTTTTTGCTTCAAAATATAAACTCAAAAAGGCGATTTATGAGTTAGGACCAACGGGGTTTCCTTTTGAACGTTTTATTGGAGCCCTTTTGACTTATTCCGGTTATGAGACCAAAATAGGCATTGTTATGGACGGTATTTGTGTTACTCATGAAATTGATGTCGTAGCCGAGAAAAATGAAACCGTAACCATTATTGAATGTAAGTTTCATAGTGAAGAAGGTCGCAATTGCAATGTTAAAGTACCGCTCTATATACATTCTCGCTACAATGATGTAAAGGCACATTGGAAGACCAAAACAACTGAAACCAAAACCCTAAACCCCGGTTGGGTAGTGACCAACACTCGTTTTACTTCAGATGCCATAAAATATGGTAAGTGCGTTAATTTATACCTTTTAAGTTGGGATTACCCTTTAAACGATGGTATCAAAGACCGTATTGACAGGCTTGGTCTATACCCCATTACCGTTTCTACCATATTGACCAATCGTGAAAAACAATTCTTGTTAAGTAGAGATGTGGTTCTCTGCCGGGATCTATGGAAAGAAAAATTCTTGTTGGACCATTTGGGAATATCTAACACGCGTAAGGCAAAAATATTAAGCGAGGTTGAACAACTCTGTAATCTTTAAGCTATGAACAAAGTAAAAATTCACTTTTTGGGTGCCTCTGGCACAGTAACCGGATCAAAGTTTTACCTAGAAACACCAGAACTCAATGTAATGGTAGACTGTGGAATGTATCAAGGTTTAAAAGAATTACGGCAATTGAACTGGGAACCCTTACCTATTGATACCTCAAAAATTGATGTGGTCTTACTAACACATGGGCATTTAGATCATACAGGGTATCTTCCTAGATTGGTCATGCAAGGCTTTCATGGAAAGATAATAGGCACGCCCCCAACTTTGGCTATAACCGAAATCATACTTTTGGATAGCGCCAAGATTCATGAAGAAGAGGCCGAACGTGCCAATAAAGAAGTTTATAGCAAACACGACCCTGCAAAACCTTTTTATACGCTTCGCGAAGCGGAAAGGGCAATAAATCTATTTTCTTCGGAAGAAAAAGATGAATGGATATCTCTTTCCGAACATGTTCGTTTCAGGTTCAATTTTAACGGGCATATTATAGGCGCCACTTTTATAGAACTGGAGATTTTTGGAAAGCTATTTGTTTTTTCAGGTGATGTTGGTAGAGAACATGATCCCTTATTGGCACCACCAGAGCATCCAAAATGGGCAGATTATCTTTTTATTGAAAGTACATACGGGAACAAGTTACATCCGCAGGAAGATGTAGAACAAATCTTGGTTGACCTGGTCACTGAAACTATTAATCAAAGAGGAAACTTAATTATTCCATCCTTTGCCGTAGAGCGTTTACAGTCGCTCATGTACCTCTTATGGCAGTTATTTAAAAAGAACAGAATACCCAACATTCCTATTTTTATTGATAGTCCCATGGGTAATAATGTGTTATCTGTTTTTGAACAATTTCCCGAGTGGCACAAACTCTCAAGCAAAGAATATGCGGCCATGTGCAGACACTTCAATATCATAAGCTCATATGCAGATACCTGGAAAACAATTGACGATGCTAGACCAAAAATAGTCATTGCCGGTAGCGGTATGGTTACTGGTGGAAGAGTGCTCACCTATTTAAAACAGCTAATGGGCCGTTCTTCAACAACAGTGTTAATGGTAGGCCACCAAGCTGAAGGCACTAGGGGCAAACAACTTTTAGAAGGCGCTTATGAGTTGAAATTATTTGGAAAATATTATCCTGTGAAATCAAAAATATATCACTTAGAAAGTCTCTCTGGTCATGCAGACCAAAAGGAGCTTTTACATTGGATGCAAGATATTAAGAACATACCCGAAGAAGTTTTTCTTGTTCATGGTGAACCCTCTTCCCTAGATGCTTTTAGAGTAAAGATTCACGATGTATATAATTGGAACGTACACATTCCTAAACTGAACGAAATCAGAGAAATTCTTTTATAATTAGGCACCTGACCCAAGTCATTGCCTACCAGTTTAACCAGTCTTAACTTTAATCTATATAACGAGAGCTATGGTACCAAAAATGGAAACAGAAAAGTTAAATTGGACACGACAGAAAAACGAAGAGGAACTTTATAAGGAAACTGAGCAATGGAAATCAAGCCTTAAATTTTCGGATAATGCTATTCTTTTTGTAGAACGTTTATTGAATTCGTATGTTTTTGAACCAGATACCCCAGACCTTTTTGAGTGGTTACAAAACCACAAAATTAGATTACACAAGGTAAGAGCGGCAAAAAAAGAAATTCAAGAAGAAATACGTCAGCACAAAAATATGTTGGCCGGAATCTTAGAATCCGCTGCAGATTCTTGCGATGTCAGCTTGCTTAGAAAACATGCCATATTAAAGCAAAAAGTAAATACCTGTACTAAAGATTTTAAGGATTTAAAAGCAGATGTATTTAATTATGCAGGGGCAATACTAAGGAAGAAGCGTAAACCCTAAAGATTACCTTATCTTAAGCTCTTTAGGAAATGACTATTGTCATTTTAATTTGCCCTTATATATCTTATCTTGCGCCCAACTCTTATTGGGCGCAACTTCAAATAAGCACAATTAAGAATAAGTTGATAGAAGAAAATAAGTTATGAAAAAACTCTCTGCACTACTCTTATTAGTTGTTTTAGGTTGTTCGTCAACAAGTTTGGTCGAAAATTGGAAAAACCCTGATATCGTCTTATTCGATGCGCAGAAAGTACTTATTGTTGGTATGACCCAAAACCAAGATGCTAGAGAAAGTTTTGAAGCCCGCCTACAAAAAGAGTTTACCAAGAGAAATGTGGAGGCCATGCAAAGCTTAGATGTTTTTGATGTATCCTTTACCGATAAGAGAAAAACAGAAAAAGAGCTAGATGATGTAGAGGAAAGCCTATTAGACAAAGGTTTTGACGCTATTTTATTTACCAAAATTACCGGTTCTGAAAACAGGGAAAGTTTTCTAAGTGCCATTTCTAGACTAGATAACCACAAAGGGCGCTTCAATGAGGACTATCTAGACAATCAAGATATTTATTACGATGATACTTACTACGATGATTTTAATGTCTACCATGCAGAAACTACGCTGTACTGTATTTGCGCTGGTAAAGATAGATCTATGATTTGGAGAGGTAGTATAGATATCTCAGACCCAAAAAACATAGAAAAATCCGTGGATGATTATATACAACTTGTTGTTACCGCCATGGAAGAGCAAGACCTAATCTTTAGAAAAGAAAAATAGCTTTCTTTAAGTCAATGTTTCATCACTATTGCAGAAATTACTTGTTAGGGTTCTACCCTACTACCAAGGTCTATTTTATTTCCCGATTGTATTTGCTAAATTTAGCTACTTGAACGGCAAACCTGTCGCTCTTAATTGGAAAATCCATGGAAAATCTACAGCTGAAAATTAATCCTGAAGTAGCATTAGTTTTTGATAAATATCCAGAGAGCGTTCGGAATCAAATGTTGGCCTTACGAAAATTGGTGATTGAAACGGCTAAAGAAATTGAAGGTATTCATCAATTAGAAGAAACCCTAAAATGGGGAGAACCCAGTTACCTGACTAAAATAGGCAGCACGCTCCGTATGGATTGGAAAGCCAAATCTCCCGACCAATATGCCCTCTATTTTAAATGTACCAGCAGATTGGTAGAAACTTTTAAAATCGTTTTTAAAAACACCTTTGACTTTGAAGGAAAAAGAGCAATTGTTTTTAAGCTTGATAGTGAAATCCCTACCGAAGAACTTACCTATTGCATAAAAGCTGCCCTAACGTATCATAAAGTAAAACACCTGCCTACATTGGGTATTTGAGAAGCTATGGCAAAGATGGAAACAGAAAGTTACTGCCCTACAAACGCTAAAGAATGGCGGTCATGGTTGGAAGAAAACCATGTGCAAGAGGACTCGGTTTGGTTGATAATCCATAAAAAAAATACAGCCAACACCAATTTATCTTGGAGCGAAGCCGTAGACCACGCACTTTGTTTTGGTTGGATAGACAGTACCAAAAGAACAATAGACTCGGAGAAATACCAACAGTATTTTTGCAAACGAAAAGCAGTAAGTAATTGGTCTAAAATAAACAAAGAGAAAGTAACCCATCTTATAGAAAAAGGCCTAATGACCCATGCTGGCCACAAAAGTATTGCTATAGCAAAGACCAATGGTTCGTGGACTATATTAGATGCCGTTGAAGCCCTAGAAATCCCACCAGACCTAGCCAAGGAATTACAAAAAAGAAAAGGCGCCGAAGAATTTTTTACTACGTTAAGTAAATCCGGAAAAAAAATCCTGTTGTATTGGGTAATTTCTGCTAAAAGAAAAGAAACTCGGCAAAAACGAATTTTGGAAATTTCGGAGAATGCCAGTAAAAACCTAAAACCAAAGCAGTTCAGATAAAAGAAAAACAGCTACTTTTAGAATTCTAGTTGTTACCTCAACCACCAACATTCGTTATTATGAAAAACTTATCTTTCCTACTATTACTATTATTTAATTTTAGTGTGCTAACCGCACAAGAAACTTCCCAAAAAAATAGAGTAATAATTTTAACGGATATCGAAGCAGACCCGGACGACACGCAATCATTAGTCCGTTTGCTATTATATTCCAATGAAATAGATATTAAAGGCATTGTAGCCACTACCTCCTGTTGGCTTAAAAGTAGCATACATCCAGAATCTATAAAAAAAGTGCTGCAAGCTTACGCAAAAGTTCAACCCAACCTAAAACAACATCATCCGGATTTTCCTGAGGCCAGTAGTTTAATGGATGTAGTAAAAACCGGTCTACCCGTTTACGGCATGTTGGGTGTTGGAGAAGGAAAAGATTCGGAAGGCTCTGACTGGATTATTAAAACGCTTGAAGAAGAAGATGAACGCCCTTTGTGGATTTCCGTTTGGGGAGGTTCCAATACTTTAGCGCAGGCATTATCCAAAATCAAAAACACAAAAACGAAAGAAGAGCAAAAAAGACTTATTTCTAAACTGCGCGTTTATGCTATTTCTGACCAAGATGACAGTAGTATTTGGATCAGAGATAACTTTCGTGACCTCTTTTATATAGTTACTCCCGGAGACGACTACGGTCGTGCCACATGGAACGGTATCAACAGTGTTATCTCAGGAATTGACAACACAGAAATCAGCAACTCTTGGCTTGCAGAAAATATTCAACAGGCACACGGCCCCCTTGGTGCCGTATACCCAGATGTTGCTTATGGAATGGAAGGAGATACGCCTGCATTCCTTTCCCTTATCCCTAATGGTTTAAATTTCTCCGAACACCCCAATTGGGGAGGTTGGGGCGGTAGATACGAATTTTATAAGCCTTACTTTTCTGGTCGAAAACAAGGAAAATCCGGTGTGCCTTTTGAAGTCGAAACCAGAAAAATATGGACCAATGCCAAGGACAGTTATACGCCTTTCGTTCCAAATGAATATGGAAGATCTATAACTTCGGATACTTTAAATTTCACAAGCGACAAGGTATCATTGTGGCGTTGGAGAGACGATTTTCAAAATGATTTTGCTGCTAGAATGGATTGGTGTTTACAACCCTATACTGAGGCTAATCATGCGCCCGTTATTGTTTTGAAACATCCTGATCGTATAAATGTAGAATCTGGTAAAAGCTTCACTTTTGACGCCTCTGATTCTACTGATCCAGACGGAGATAACTTAAGTTTTGTTTGGTTTAGTTATCCTGAGGCGGGTACGTATGAAGAGCCCGTATACATTAGTGGAGCGAAGAACTTGCACACGGCCAATATCACCGTGCCCAGATTAAGAGAAGAGGCAACCCTCCATTATATCTTAAAAGTAACCGATAAGGGAGAACCTGCTTTATCTAGTTACAAACGAATTATTGTAACGGTTAAACCTTAATGTTTTAGAGCCCCTATTTTTTAATTAAATGGTTTGGGAAATCTGAAACCCGTTCACAACATATTTGCTCCATAACCTGTTGCAATTCGGTTTTTAGTAATGATATAGTGTGATTTCCGCCGTTGTTTCCTAAGGCGCTTACACCGTACATAAACGAGCGTCCCATAAAAGTGAATTTAGCACCACTGGCCAAAGCTCGGGCTACATCAGGACCGGAACGTATACCGCTATCCATCATTACGGTGAGCTGGTCACTATATTTTTCCGCTATCCTACATAACGGTTTTATGGTAGATTCTCCCGCATCTAATTGTCTACCACCATGATTGGAAACAATGACACCATCTATACCTAACCTCACCGCTTTTTCGGCATCGGCTTCATTGGCTACTCCTTTTAGAACCAACTTGCCTTTCCACATATCCCGAATCGGTTTAATCTTCTCCTCATTCAATCTTCCTGAAAAGGTCTGATCCATGAACTTACCCAATTGTTTTAAATCCAATCCTTTGGGCATGTAAGGTTTTAAAGTCTCAAAACTAGGTTGCCCGTGAATAAGCGTTTTCATTGCCCATTCCGGTTTACCCATAATCTGAAGTATATTTTTAACGGACATTTTAGGAGGCATTGCCAATCCGTTTCTAATATCCCGTGGTCTAAAACCAAAAGTAGGCACGTCACAAAGAATAACCAAAACTGGACATTCCGCAGCGGCAGCCCTTTTTATAATATCATCACGCAACGAATTTTCTGCCGGGTGATATAACTGAAACCAAGCATTACCTTCCGTTATCTCAGAAATTCGTTCAATACTACTGGTACTCACCGTACTTAAAACAAAAGGAATATTATGCTCAAAAGCTGCTTTCGCTAAAATTTCAGGCGCATTGGGCCACATAAGACCTTGTAAACCAACCGGTGCTATACCAAAAGGAGCATCATACGTGTGACCAAAAAGTTCCGTTTTCATAACGGATTCCGTATGTTTACTGAGGTAATACGGTAAAAGTTCTACCTCTCGTATCTCAGCTGTGTTCTTATGTAGGTTCACATCTTCATTACATCCTCCATCCAAATACTCGAAAGCAAATTTTGGAATCTTTCGCATCGCCTTGTTTCGCAAATCAGCAATAGAAGGATACCGAGGATCCAATCCTGTTTTAGATTTTTTTCCCATTGTAGTAAGTTATAGGTAAAATGGCACGCATTAAAAGGTGCCATTCAAATTTTATATCAAAAATAAATTCTATTCTAAATCGTATTTTTTATATGCTCTGTGACCATAAAAGGCTACCACAAAAAAGCAAAGCATAGGCAGTATAAACGAAAAGTTCACCTCTGGAACTCCTAGTATACGCACATCACTATATCCCGATCCGCCAATGTCTAATATTAAGCCTTGTAACATGGGCATAAAAGCACCACCTACAATGGCCATAACTAAAAATGCGGAAGCAGATTTGGCATCATCCCCTAACCCTGTTAATGCAATCCCGTAAATAGTTGGGAACATTAAAGACATACAGAAAGAAACCATAACCAAAGAATATAGGCCTCCTATGCCTTCTATAAAAATCGTACCCGCACAGAAGACAATTGCCAGTAAGGATAGGATCATCAGTAACCTTCCTGAATTAATGAACTTCATAAGATATGTACACAAAAACCTACTGACCAGAAATATTACTAAAGCAGCATAAGCATAGTTAACGGCATCTCTGTTGTTAATGCCAATGTTTTCTGCATACTGGTAAATGTACGTCCAGCACATAATCTGGGCACCCACATAGAACATTTGCGTAAGCATACCGCCTACAAAACGTTCCTTTTTAAATATCCGCTTTATGGATTCTCGTAACCCAACTTGATTCTCCGTCTTGCCCTCTGGCATTTTCACCATAGCAATAACCACGAAAATAAAAATAACGAACACGCCCAATCCCACATATGGGTTCCGTATCACCATTAAATCGGATGTCTTGACTGCCGCTTTTGCCGACTCAGATAAGGTTTCATAAATATAGGAACCGTCTGAAGCCACATCATCTGACTGCAATGCTCCCAGTATAAAAAACTGCGCTACAAACAGACCAGAAAGAGCTCCCAGTGGATTAAAAGCTTGCGCAAGGTTCAATCGTAAAGTTGCTGTTTCCTCTGCTCCCATGGCCAATATATACGGGTTAGCCGTAGTTTCTAAGAAAGCAAGACCAAAAGTCAATACATATAAGGCCAAAAGAAAGAATATATAGCTTTCCATAGCCGCTGCAGGATAGAACATAAGTGCTCCCACTGCGTAAAGCGCCAGCCCAACTAAAATACCCACTTTGTAACTAAATTTCTTTACTACATAAGCTGCTGGTAATGCCATGGTAAAATAGCCACCATAAAAGGCCGCCTGTACCCATGAAGCTTGCGTATTGTTAAGCTCCAAAATCCTCTTAAATGCTGCTACCATGGGGTTGGTAATGTCATTTGCAAAACCCCAAAGTGCAAATAAAGAGGTAATTAATATAAATGGGAAAAGTAATTCTTTAGCTACTACCGGTATTTTTTGTTCGCTTTTCATATTTAATCTTCAACTGTTATTGCCCTATCTAAATGTGTATATCCTCCATCTACAAAAAGTAATTGTCCTGTAGTATGGCTAGATAGTTCTGACAATAGAAAAACAACCGTGTTGGCTATTTCTGCAGCTGTCGTCATACGGTTACCTAATGGAATTTTATCCGTGATGGATTTCATTTTTTTCTCAGGTTCCGAAAATGTACTGATCCATTTTTCATACAAAGGTGTGTAACATTCCGCAACTATTACGGCGTTCACCCTTATTTGGTAAGGTAAAAGTTCTACCGCCCATTCTCTGGTTAAAGCATTTCTACCTCCGTTGGAAGCTGCATAACCAGATGTTCCTCCTTGGCCTGTAAAAGAAGTTTTAGAGCCTATATTTACAATGGCTCCTTTGCTCCTTTTAAGTTCGGGAAGGGCATACTGTGCCATAAGATAATAATGGACTAAACTTTTTTGAAGGGAAGCCATAAAGTCTTCGTAATTGCCATTTTCCAAACCAACACCATCATTTACGCCGGCATTGTTTACAAGACCATCAATTCTTCCAAAGGTAGAAACGACGTTTTCTACGGCTGCTTTACATTGCTCAGGATCTGTTAACTCTGCAAAGGCATAACCTACTTGGCCACCCGCTTTTTGAATCTCTTCTACCACCGCAATGATACTGGGTTTGTTTCTACCAATAATAAAAGGAATAGCTCCTTCTTTTAATAGAATCTGACTTATACCAAGGCCTATGCCTTTTGAACCACCAGTAACGATAATGACTTTATCCTTTAAGTTTAAATCCATATTTGCTTTTTGCTACTAATATGCTTTTGCCAGTTGTTTTGAACTTCCCAATCCTTCAATACCTAGTTCTACAACATCTCCTGCCTTTAAGTATTTTGGAGGATTAAAACCCAGACCAACACCAGAAGGCGTACCTGTAGAAATAATATCTCCCGGTAACAAGGTCATAAACTGACTGATGTAACTTACTACTTCTTGTATGTTGAAAATAAAATCTGAAGTATTGCTATCTTGAATTTTTTCTCCATTTAACTTCAACCATAAATTAAGGTTGTTTGGATCTTTAATTTCATCTGCAGTAGCGATAAACGGTCCTAAAGGAGCAAACGTGTCACATCCTTTTCCTTTACACCATTGGCCTTCTTTCTCTATCTGAAAAGCACGCTCACTATAATCGTTATGCAAAACATATCCGGCTACATGGTCTAATGCATCTTTCTCTTCTACATAAGAAGCTTTCTTACCAATAACCACGGCAAGCTCAACTTCCCAATCTGTTTTCTCACTATTCTTAGGGATGATAACATCGTCATTTGGTCCCACAATAGCAGAAGTAGCTTTAAAAAAGAGTACTGGCTCTTTTGGAATAGCCATACCACTTTCTGCTGCATGCTTAGCATAGTTTAAGCCCACACATACAATTTTTGATGGGCGTACCAAAGGCGAACCTAAACGAACATCTTCCGAAACTACCGGACAGTTTCTTTCGTTTTTCTCTAGCCAATCGCTCAGTTTTTCAATGCCATCGCCCCCAAAAAAATCTTCGGTATAATCTGATATAAACTCAGAGACATCCAACCGTGTACCATTCTCTAATTGCACTCCGGGTTTTTCAGCCCCTATACTTCCAAATCTTATTAATTTCATCTCTATTTTATATTTTGATATGTGTCTGTTTTCTTTACAATTTAGATGCTACTATGAACCGTTTAAGGTAACAAATCCACCATCTATTGGAAAATTAGTTCCCGTAATAAACGAAGCTTCTTCTGAGCAAAGGTATACCGCTAAATTTGCGACTTCTTCCGGTCTGCCCATTCTGCCTATAGGTTGAGTTTTGGATAATTTTTCAAAAATTTCTTTTTCTCTACCTGGGTAATTCTTATTAATAAACCCATCAACAAAAGGCGTGTGCACTCTTCCTGGAGAAATACAATTACATCTAATGCCGTCTTTTAAATAATCTTTGGCTACGGAATACGTCATGGTCAATACTGCACCCTTGGTCATAGAATAGGCGAATCTATCATTGATTCCTACCGATGATGCAATAGACGCCATGTTTATAATAACGCCACCAGTCTCTTTTAATGAGCCAATACTAGCGTGCATGCAGTTATAAACCCCTTTGATGTTCACATCATACAAGCGATCTAAATCTTCTTCTTGACAAACTTCCAAATTGCCTATATGAGCAATACCTGCATTATTGATAAGAATATCAATTGGATTTTTTGCTATTATAGCTTCAAATGCCGCTGTAACTTCTTTCCGCACAGCTACATTGCAACTATAAGTGAAGGCAGTACCTCCCGTATTTTCAATAAGTGACGCAGTCTCCTTTGCATTTTCTTCGTTCATTTCTAGAATGTGAAGAATTGCACCTTGCTCCGCAAGCGCTATACAAATAGCTTTGCCTATACCACTGCCACCACCAGTAACCACAGCTGATTTATTCTTTAAACTAAATTTCATAGGTGTTTTATAATGTTGTGCTTAATTCTTTTTCCCAATAACTCCCGTTTGGAAAACTGTATTCCGCTAACGATTCGGGTTTCATTGTTATACTATACCCAGCCATACTTGGTGGCATATACGCGCCATTTTTAATGACCACAGGGTCAAAGAAATGTTCGTGCAAATGGTCTACGTATTCAATAATACGATTTTCTAAAGAACCACTTATAGCAATATAGTCGATCATTGATAAATGCTGTACATATTCACAAAGTCCAACGCCACCTGCATGCGGACAAACAGGTATATTAAATTTTGCTGCCATGAATAAAATGGCCAATATTTCATTGACACCTCCTACCCTACAACTATCTATCTGGCATATTTCTATGGCGCCAGCTTGCATCAATTGTTTGAACATTACCCTGTTCTGACAATGCTCACCTGTTGCTACTTTAATAGGTGCTACCGCTTTTGCTATTCTTGCGTGTCCTAAAATATCATCTGGGCTCGTAGGCTCTTCAATCCAATACGGATTGAATTTTTTCAATTCCGCCATATTCTCAATAGCTTCATCAACATCCCATTTTTGGTTGGCATCCATCATCAATCGAAGGTCATCACCAATTTCTTCACGAATAATTGCAGCACGGCGCATATCATCTTGCAAATCCGAACCTACCTTAATTTTCATATGGTCAAAACCAGCTGCTTTTGCTTCTCTACAAAGCCTACGCATCTTATCATCTGAATACCCCAACCAACCGGCTGAAGTAGTATAGGCAGGATAACCGTCTTGCTTTAATTTAGCTATACGTTCTTGTTTTGAACCTTCTTTTTCCTTTAGCATGGCCAATGCTTCTTGCGGAGTGATAGCATCTGTTATATAGGTAAAATCAACACAACGAACCAACTCTTCTGGAGTCATATCGGCTAGCAACTTACATAGTGGTTTCCCTTCGGCTTTGGCGTATAAATCCCAAACGGCATTTACCATAGCACCAGTAGCTAAATGAATAACTCCTTTTTCAGGCCCCAACCATCTTAGCTGGCTATCACCCGTAATCATTTTCCAGAAAGCACCCATATCTGCGGTAAAACTTTCCAGCGTTTTACCTACTACTAATGGCGCTAAGGATTGGATTGCTGCGGCACATAATTCATTACCCCTACCAATTGTAAAAGTTAATCCGTGACCTTCTAGTCCACTGTCGGAATCGGTCTTTAATATTACATACGCCGCAGAATAATCCGGGTCTGGATTCATTGCATCCGAACCATCTAAGGACTTACTCGTTGGAAAACGGACATCTTTAATTTCAACACCCGTAATTGTTATTTTCTTTGACATAAATTCTATATTAACACTACAAACTTAAAACTTCAACTTTTTCAAAACCACCAGATAATGCACCCAAAGTGATACTTTTTTTGCTCCAAGGCGTCCAAAAAATACTTATTAACCTAAAATCTATTAAAATTACTTGTGCACTGATTTTTTTAAATTGATAATGTGTTTTTGAAAAAAGTACTTCTTTGACCTTAATGAATACTATATAAATTCCCCTACTATCCTCCCATAAACTAAAAACGTCCCGGTCCAATCAAAGTTGAACAGAAACATTTTTAGACTTGCATAGTAACGGGAATACGTTTTATAACTTTTCTATATACACATAATATGCAGGGTGCACCCTTTTGTCCTTATCGATCAACTGTGCTTCCATATCATATTTACCTGCAGAAACCTTAGCGGTAAAGGATACTTCTTTCTGGCCTTTTTCAATTTTAGCGGTCTTTTCTAAATCAGCTACATAAATATAAGCCTCTTCAAAATCGGATTTTGTACTTGCTGGCATAGCTCTTTCCAATTCTACCCTTTGTTTTTCTGCTGGGAAGGTTGCGTTTATGGCCAAGCCACTTTCTCGTGGAAAACGGCATAAGCTAATCTTATAATCGCCATCTTCTACAAATTCAATCTTCCAATTTCCTGTAGCTTGTGAGGCATTTGTTGCTCCGTATTGATGCCACATATGCCCGAATTTACCCGTCATCATATCATGTGATGAAATACGACTAGGATTATCTTCTGGCGAGCCAACTTTAATATAAGCGTAACGCTCGTTAACGTTTTCATCCATGATGGACTGCCACCATTTTTCGTAACCCACAGCCAATCTTTCTGCTACCTCAGGATGTTTATCCAATACATTAGTAGTCTGACTTCTGTCTTTGTTCATATCATACAGCTCGGTGCCATTTACCAAACGCCAGTTATCGTCCATAACGGAGTATTTTCTGTATTTCACCAAATTCTGTAACCGTTGGGTGTCCATATATAAAATCCTATTGGTCCATTCTTCCGCTTCATCATAAAGCAAAGGTTTTAGACTTTTACCATCCAATGGCTTCACCGGATTAAAATCAAAACCTAGAAGATCAACGAACGTAGGCAACAGGTCATAATGTGCAACCAATTTATCTATATCCTTACCTCCTGTAAGTTCTCCATTTGGCCAACGGATAAGTAAAGGTACACGGTGACCACCTTCGTACTCACTACCTTTTCCTCCTTTTAAACCAGCATCATAAACTGCGTTCCCGCCAGCGGTACCGTTATCTGTCGTAAAAATTAGAATGGTGTTATCTGCAATATCCAGAGCATCTAACTTATCTTCCAAAAGCTTAAAATTGTCATCTATGTTGGTAATCATTCCGTAGAACCTTTGGAATTTTTCTTCCAATCCGTCTACGTTTTTATACATATCCATGTATTCTTTTGGCACGTTCAAAGGGCCGTGAGGCGCATTGGTGGCGATGTAGCAAAAGAAAGGTTTATCCTTATTTGTTTCTATAAAGTCTAATGCTTCCGAAAAGAAAACATCGGTACAATAGCCTACGTATTTTTCTGTTTTTCCATTGTGCCAATAGGTATCATCAAAATAATCATTGTTCCAATAATCAGGGCCTTGGGTAATTCCCCCACCTCCATGGCGAACAACCTCATGAAAACCTCTGTCTTCCGGACGGTACGGATAATTATCTCCTAAATGCCATTTGCCGAACATGCCATTGGTATATCCGTTCTGCGCAAATATCTGTGGCAAAATCACCTCATCTTCAAAAAGTAATGAGCGTCCCGTAATGGTATGAAAAACATTTAATCTGTTGGTATGACGCCCACTCATTATAGCCCCTCTACTAGGCGCACAGGTTGTGGAAACATGATAATTGTTAAACCGTACGGCATCTTTATAGAAGGTGTCAATATTTGGGGTTTTGACATAGGGGTTTCCGTAACTTCCCAAATCTCCCATACCCTGGTCATCCGTAATGACCACAATTACATTCGGTTTATCTTTGGATTTACTTTGTGCCGTCATTACTGCGGATGACGTACAAGCCAAAATCATGAAAACCGAAAGGCTCTTTGCTATAAAGCCTTGCTTATTTTGGTTCCCGAGCTTTCTTTTGCTTTTAAATAAATTATGTTTCATTTTTATTCCCAGAGTTAAGTATTAGTTTTATTGAAAATATGACGATTTTTAAAAAGCTATCGCATCATTAATATCCTGCATTCTGAACAAGATTCTCATTGTTACGAAGCTCATCTGTAGGTATAGGAAACAATAGTTCACGTTCTGTTAATGTTGGACCATAAGCAAATGAATGACCTACAAAATCTTCAAAAGTTCCTGTGGTAACATTAAATCCTTTTTTAAGCCTAACCATATCAAACCAAGTGACGTTCTCATAACTAAGCTCGTACCATTTTTCTTTCCAAATAGCTTCGCGAAACTGGTCTTTGCTAAGTCCAGCTAAATCAGGAAGCTCTGCTCTAGTTCTAATTGCATTTACCGCATTGTACGCTTCTGTTGTAGGCCCTGACACCTCATTTGACGCCTCTGCATAAATTAATAAGACTTCAGCATAACGAATCAAATCCCAGTTTAAATCACTGCTTGCCGTATCAAGATTAGCAACGATATCAAAATGTTTATATAGGAAATATCCACCTAGAACAATGGTCTCATCCCTATCAAATTTTGAGGTATAGGTAGTATAGTAAAATTCCTTTTCAGCTACCCTTTTGTCTCCTTCTTCATATGAGTTTATAAAATTCTCATTGGCATAAATAGCACCTGTCTGTTCTGAATAAGCAGAAATATTCATGTTATAAGGAATCACTAAAGGCTGCCAATCAGAAGGGTCTACAAAAGCTTCATATTGAACCATAAAAATGTTCTCGCCAGCATTATTTTGTTCAGGGTCGTGTAAATCCGCATACGTTGGGAACAAGCTATATTCTGCCGAATAAATAACTTCCTTGGCTTTGTCTGCTGCTTTTTGATAATACTCGCTACCCAATTGTAAAGGGTTACCAGCCATAGTCAAATACACACTAGATAGCAATGATTTAACTGCACCCAAGGTTACTTTTCCCGTACCATCATTAAACGGAAGACCCGATGCCTCTGCGGCAGTTAAATCTTCTACGATTACCGAATAAATATTCTCTACCGTTTCTTGGGACGAATACAAGTTTTCCGAACTTAAATCAATAGGGTCCGTAATTAAAGGAACACTACCAAAAATCCGAACAAGGTTATAATAGTAATAGGCCCTTAAAAAGCGAGCTTCTCCCAATAGTTGGTTTTTTTGGCCTTCATCCATAGTAATATCAGGAATATTTGCAATTGCTAAGTTGGCATTGGCTATACCTTTATAGCTACTATCCCAATACGTTTTGCCATACGCATTGTCTGAAGTATTCGTTAAATTCCGAATGATATTGCTATTATCTGCCTGCCCCAAATCACTGTCTGCCAGTCCAGTTGCAAATTCCAACATTAGCCAAGGGCTACCTCCATATGATCCTCCCCGTACTTCCCTTAAATTGGAATAGATAGAATATACAGCAGATTCTGCATGCTCCGCAGTTTTGAAATAACTGTCTGCAGTAATATTAGATGGATCGGTTTCTTCAAGAAAATCCGAACAACCCACTCCTATGATTAGCGAGAATCCCATCAAGACTACTTGAATTCTGGTTTTAATTATATTTTCATGTTTGTTTTTTTTTGTTTAGAAAGTTGCGTTCAACCCAATCATAAATACTCTAGGCTTTGGATATTGATCAAAGTTTACCTCTCCTTGTCCAAATGTGGTATCACTAGTTTGCACCTCTGGGTCATAACCTTCATATTTTGTGCTCACAAAGAAATTTTGCGCAGACGTATATATCTTTAACCTGCTTAGCTTTAATTTTTCAGAAATATCCGGTGAGAAATTATAACCCAACAACAAGTTTCTACCTCTAATGAAAGACCCATCTTGAATCATGTGAGAGGTGTCTAAATTATCATAACCCGCAGATACAGGTCTCCACTGTGCAATTTCCGTATCCTGGTTCTCAGGCGTCCAGGCATCCAATACCGTAGCAAGGCTATTTGCAATACCCTGTCTATTTTCTTGTGGTCGCGTAGTGATATACATGATATCATTACCGTACTGAAACTGTAAATCCACCAATAATTCAAAATTCTTGTAGCGGAAAGTGTTGATCAGACTTCCGTAACCATCGGGAATACCTTTTCCGATAATGGTTCTATCGGCTTGATTGATAACCCCATCATCATTTCTATCCTCTATTTTAACATCACCCGGTAATCTAAAATATTTAGCAGCTTCATCTGCTTCATCGGTTCCCCATGTTCCTAGATTGACTAAGCCAAAGAACAATCCAACAGGTTCGCCTTCTCGAATGATAGTCCGACTAGAGAAAATATCACTTCCACCAGAAAGTGCAACCACCTCATTTTTATTCATGGCAATGTTGAAATCCGTGTCCCAAGAGAAATTATCGGTTGCAATATTCCTGGTACTCAAAGAAAATTCAATACCCTTATTTTCCATACTTCCAATATTCCGGAATACAGAGGCATAACCACTACTGGTGGGTACAGGTGAGTTCAGTAACATATCTTCGGTCAGCTTACGGTAGATATCGGCCTCAAAGGAAATTCTTCCGTCAAATAGACCGACTTCAATTCCTGCATCTACTTGGTTTGTCTTTTCCCATTTTAAATCAGGATTTGCTAAACGATCTATACCAATACCATTTACAACCGAGTTATTAACCACATAGGCATAGTTTCCTAAACCAGGTAATGCTCCGTATGCAGGTATTTCCGAATTACCCGTAACACCGTAACTAGCTCTTAATTTAAGATTGGATATTGTTTTAGATTCTTTCAAGAAATTCTCTTCGGAAACTTTCCAAGCCAAAGCCGCTGAAGGAAAGAAAGCGTATCTATTGGTATCTCCAAATTTTGATGATCCATCTACACGACCTGTAACGGTCAATAGGTATTTATTTTGGAGTCCATAATTTATTCGTCCGAAATAAGAATTCAGACCATAGGCAAAAGCACTTGACGTTGGATTGCCAACCACTGAACCTGCTCCTAAATTATCGAAGCTAAAAAAGTCATCCGAGAAATTTTCCGCTCGGGCACTAAATGCCGTATTATTTATATGTTGCCATGATATCCCCAACAAACCGGTTATAGAATGGGTATCAGCAATCTCTTTATTATAAGTCAGGTAATTTTCGAATTGCCATGAAGTATACTCATTTGCTGATCTTTCTGCGTAACCGTTTGTATTCGTTCCAATAAAACTTAATTCACGGCCGGCATATTCGTCAGTCTTTTGCTCCACGTTATTTACGCCTATGGAAGTTCTAAAATCCAGTCCTTTCGCCAAGGTGATGTTGGCGAATATATTTCCTAATATGGTATTGGTGCGCAAGAATTTCTTGTACTCTTCTCCTACCCTAACCGGGTTTGGCCCTCCTTCCATTCCTGGGTAATCCGCATTACTGGCCCAACTACCATCCGGGTATTTTACAGGTACAATAGGAATATTCTCAATCATATTTCTACCTACCCATGAGGCGTGGATAACTCTTTCCTTTTGATTGTTATAACTAAGACTACCGCCTACTTTGAGCCAATCCCTAATATTGGAATCGAAGACAAATCGACCGGAATATCGTTTTAACCAAGAATCTTTCATGATACCTTCTTCGTCCATATAACCAAGGAACGCACCGTAGCTACCTTTCTCGGTTCCTCCTGTAAACGATAGTTGGTGGTTTTGTGTGAAGGCCGCCCGGGTTACCTCATCTTGCCAATCCGTATCATAAAGCGGATTGCCGTTGGCATCAAAAAGGTTTGGATCATTTCGTTTTAAAGCAGGATCTGTATACTTGCCATTGGCAAAGCCCACGGCATCATATTTTTCTGCATTCTGATAGGCTACCTCCTCAATCATCAAAAATTGTTCAGAGTTTAGTACGTCTACTTTTCGGGAAAGGTTTCCTAAACTGTAATAGCTATCATAGCTTATTTTCCCTCCTGATTTACTTCCTCTTTTCGTAGAAACCAGAATAACACCATTGGCACCTCTAGAACCATATATTGCCGTTGCCGAAGCATCTTTTAGAACTTCAATTGAGGCAATATCATTGGGGTTGATATAATCTATTGGGGAACTGTTATTGCCCAATCCCGATGAGACCAATATAATTCCATCTACTACATACAATGGATCATTAGAAAGACTAACCGAAGAATTTCCTCTAATTCTGATATTGGATTTTCCACCCGGTCTACCTGAATTAATAGATACGCTTACACCGGGCATTTTACCTGATAAGGATTGGGTAAGGGCAGCGGCGGGACGCTCTTGCAACTCAGCTGCAGAGACAGAACCGACGGCACCTGTTAGGTCACTTTTCTTTTGGCTACCATAACCAATTACAACCACCTCATCTAAACTTGCGGCATCCTCCTCCATGGTTACATTTATACTACTAGATGTACCAACCGTAAGCGACTGAGTTTTCATACCAATGTATGAAAAGACCAATACATCTCCCGAGCTTGCGGCTATGGTGTAGTTTCCATCAAAATCTGTTTGTGTTCCCGTTGTAGTGCCTTCTATAAGTACATTCACGCCTGCAAGAGGTATTCCTGCCTTATCCAAAACAGCACCGGTAACTTGTTGTTGAACATCTTCAAAATCAAATTCTGAAGTTATGGAAGAACCGCTTGCATGAACTTCTGAAATTAATGTTGGCAAAAGGAATGCACAAAAGCACACCTTAAGAATCTCCTTTGGGATAATCCCAAAGGGATAAATTTTGGTTTTCCGTTTTTTCATTTTCTAGTAATTAAATTAGTACGATGGGTTGGCGACTGCGAATTAAGTATATCGCAATATTGATGTCTCGAAAATTAAATATAGTTTCCTTTAGTAACTATATATTATCATTTTATCAAAATGATATAGCCAAAACTAAGAATGTAAAAAAGCTCTCGCTACCAAAAAAAATACCAGATTCTATACTTTTTTTGCAATAACAGTACTACTTACACCTTTTCTTACAGTTTTTATTACTTAAGATTTCACATCTATACATAACATTTTGCTAAATCATTAAATAGAAAAAGCTCCATATCTGGAGCTTTTTCTATTCGTTTCTGGTTTCACTATGATTCAGTTCACATTCTTCTGTAGCTATTTATTTGTGACTTCACTTGAATTTCTTGCTTCTGAAAATGAATTGGAAGGAGGATTTATAGGTAAGGATTTTTCGAATGTTTTGAACTTATCCATTAGTTCTTTCATTTTTTCTGGATTTTCTGCAGACACATCTTTCTGCTCTGCCCAATCCGAAGAAATATCATATAATTCCGCTCTTCCCAATTCTTCATTTGCCAGCAACTTCCAATTCCCTTCCTGTACACCTGCACTTGGCCAAAAGTCCGGTCGGTCATTCGGAAAACGCCAATCCCAAAAAATCGGTTTTTGCCGTTCGAAAGGTTTCCCCTTAATAGCCGATACTATACTTACCCCATCTGGTTCATAATTTTCAGGAGCGGTTGCATTGGCCAATTCCAAAAATGTGGGCAGTAAATCTACCGTAGCTAATTCTGTAGTTCTATCAACTACACCAGAAGGAGTTTTACCAGGCCAACGTACTAGAAACGGTATGCGCACACCACCTGCGAACAAGGAACGTTTTTCCCCCTTGAGTCCGGCTGTTTCACCCACTGAATAATAGGTTCCCATACCTGGTCCTGTAGAATTGTCTTCGGTAATTTTATTTTTGCCTGTTATTTCCGGTCCGTTATCCGAAGAGAAAACTACCAATGTATTTTCATCTAAACCTAAATTTTTCAAGGTTTGAAATAACTCACCTATACGGGCATCATACTCCGCTATAACCGCTGCGTAAATCTGTTGTTGCTCCTTTAGATGAGCAAATTGCTGCATGTACTTTTCCTTGGGATAATGCGGGGTATGTGTGGCGTGAATCCAAGCATTCACAAAAAACGGTTTGTCTTTGTTCCGTTTTACAAAATCAATAGTTTTATATAAGGTTGAGTCTGCTTGCATTTGATGCAGGTTACTCGGTAAATTAAACGCACCGTACTCATCATAACCATATTCCAACGGACTAGGTGCATCTTTAACATGGGTATTGGAAAGATGCCATTTACCAAAATGAGCGGTGGCATACCCTGATTCTTTTAGCATTTTCGGAAGTAAGGGTGCTTCAGGGTTCAACCAATCCGGCATGCCTCTTTTTATATGTGATTCCACGGATGCAAAGTGACCATGCACACTCTGCCTTGCCGGAAATTGCCCTGTCATTACCGCAACTCTACTTGGTGAACAAACCGGATTTACCACAGAGAAATTTTGAAAATCGATGCCCTCTGCGGCCATTTTATCAAGGTTAGGGGTTTCACAAAAGGTACTGCCATGAATACCTAAATCACCATACCCCCAATCATCGGCAAAAATAAAAATGATATTGGGCCGAGTGTCTTCATCAACCGCTACCTCTTTTTTACCTTCTTTTTTATCACCACACGAAAGAATTATCAAAGCGCTAAAAAGCAAGAGTTTTATTCCTATTTTCATTTCTTGATCTTATTTAGTTTAGTAATTGTCATATTCATCCAATTTTGAGTTATGACTTTATCCAATCAGGCATATCCCAACCTTCTTTCACATAAGATTGAGGTGTACCTGGCGTAGTCCTGCCCTCTTCAATAATTTTGGCGATTTTCTGAGTAAGTCTTTTTACTACGTCCGGATTTTCAAAATAAAGGTTTGTTTTTTCCCCTGGGTCTTCTTCCATATTGTAAAGCTCATATATAGCTTCACCTTCCTTGGGTTCAATAATTTTAGGCTCCAGAGAACCACCAGAACCCCGAAACATATTTAGTTTCCATTTTCCTTCCCTGATTGCAAAATGCCCCGAAACGGAATGATGAATTACAGCTCCTCTTACCGACTTGTCATAACGCTCCCCTTTTAATATTGGGAACAAACTATAACTATCTTCACCCGCATTATCAGGAAGTTTTACTCCAACAATGTCGGCAATGGTAGCCAAGTAATCGGTCTGGCAAACAGGCACATCAGATTTTATCCCTGCTTGTATGCCGTTAGGCCAGCGCATAAGAAAAGGAACCCGATGTCCACCTTCATAAATATCACGCTTGCCACCTTTAAAGTTGAGGCTGCTATAGTGTCCATATTTTTCTCGCTGATAAACGTAATTGGTCTCCGCGCCGTTATCCGATGAAAAAATAACCAAAGTATTGTCTTCAATTCCATTTGCCTTTAAAGCCTCAAGCACCTGGCCGATTCTATAATCCGTTTCTTCCATAAAATCGCCATAATTTCCACAATTACTCTGCCCTTGAAAATCAGGATGTGTACAATGCGGTAAATGCGGACTAGTTAATGGCAAATACAAAAAGAACGGTTTACCTGCTTTGGCCTCTGTTGCAGATTCGCTAATATAATCAACCGCTTTATCAGCAAATGTTTTTAATACCAGCTCATCGTTAAATGAGGGAGCCACTTCTACCCAGCCACTGGTACCCTCTTTACGCGTACTTCTATACGGAGGTGTCATTCTATACCCTTTTGGATTAATGGTATCACTAAACGTTCTAGGGTTCTTGTCCGCTTTCTTTTTCGTCCATAATACAGGAGGGTCTAACACCTTATCATTTTCCAAGTAGGTTAAAACGCCGTAATTCATAGAGGCTGGAATACCAAAATAATAATCAAATCCCTTCTCGATGGGTCCATCTGTAAAGGGTTTTGACCAATCACGGTCTTTTCCCAAGCTCCCTTCAAATTCCATTTGAAGATGCCACTTTCCGATCATAGCGGTTTTATAGCCATTTTCTTGAAGTAAAGAAGCAATGGTCATTCTATCCTTTTCAATCAAACAAGGCCCATCTGCTCCCAAAACCCCTTTTTTCAAAGAGGTTCTCCAACTATAGCGTCCGGTAAGCAAAGAGTATCTAGAGGGTGTACATACCGCATCACTGCTATGCCCATCCGTAAAGATGATACCTTCATTGGCCAATTTATCCATATTAGGCGTACGGAATTTAGCATCGGGATTAAGTGCACCTACATCGCCATAACCTTGGTCATCTGTGTAAATAACAATGATATTTGGTTTTTGGATGTTCTGAGCGCCCAGTGTTATTGAAAACAACAACAGTAAAATTCCAAGAGCTTTATGTTTTGATACATTCATAATCAGTTTCTTTATTAGTTTTAGATTGTTCCTTTATAAACAACCCCTCCCAGTATTGGACACAAGATATGGACTGGATTTCTTAAGGTCTTACTCCATACTTCCTTCTGGAGTCAATCGTATTTCTTTTAGACTTGCGTTGTTTCTTTTCCCATCTACCAAAGAAACAGTTATCGTATGCTTTCCGGGCTTATTAAACTTAATGAGCCCCATTTCATAGTAATTATATACCGCTGATGAATTTTGCTGATTTTGAACAACAACTCCCTCATCTGAAGTTATATTCCAAACCAAACGGCCTTCTCCTGCATAGTTTAATTCAGTTTGATAATAACCAGGGTCTTTCACCTCTATTTCCCAAGTCACATTGCTTCCTTCCTTCCAATCTTCGGCCTGTTCAATATGCTTCCATTCCCCAAATTTCTCCATCCACCTTTTCTCTGTAATGGCACAACCCTCTGCTTTTGCAAAATCTACTGGTAATACTGTGGAAAAAACCGGGTCTATACTATTGGATACAACTACCTCTGGGCTCCCTTCTATTTCTAGTTCTATAACGGATATTAATTTTTCATTTCGTCTTGCCGGTAATGAAATAGCTACCCAACCATCTTGAGTTGTGGTTTCTAATTTTTGGGCTTTTCCATCCACTAATAAATCAGCCGACTTAATCGTATTCTTTAACCCCGGAAGCCATAGTTTACCGTCTAACGGCCATTGATAAACACAAAGGTTTAATTTGCCATCAGAAGCTACGGTGGCATCACCCCATGGCAATGCGTGACCCCATGGCGAAGCCCCGGTTTTATATACCACCTGAGGATACTTGCTAATCCATTCTCCTGATGCTCTGAGCGATTTTTGCGCTTCCGTGGGAATTGTTCCGTCTGGTGCCGGACCCACATTTAGCATATACGTCCCTCCACGGGCCACAGTAGAAATAATACTTTTTAAAATCCGTTTTGGGCTTTTCCAATTTTGGTCATACCAAGCGTACCCCCAAGAATCGTTCGTTACGTCAACAGTTTCCCACAGTCCACCAATATTTTTTATGGGAATGTTCATGTCCCCTAAAGACTTATAATCGCCTAAACCATGACCGGCCCTTCCTGAAATCATAGCATTAGGTTGATGTTTGCGAACAACCTCAACCAATTCTTCCACATATTTTTTCTCCATATTGCCAGGCGTATCGAACCAAACCATGGCGATATCGCCATATTGGGTTACAATTTCTTTAACCTGCGGAAGACACTTTTCCTTGAAATAATAATCAAAGCCTACCTCTTTGCCTTTCTCGTTCACTTTTGGTCCTCCATTGCCCCCTGGAAATGTCCAATCTTGATTGTGAGAATAATAAAAACCAAAACCAAGGCCTAATTCTTTACATGCCTTTGACAGTTCCTTCATAGGGTCTCTGGCAAAAGGCGTGGCCTTTACGATATTAAAATCGTTACTTTTAGAATTGTACATAGCAAAGCCATCATGGTGCTTACTGGTAACCACTATATATTTCATTCCGGCATCTTTGGCGAGTTGGGCAATTGCCATAGCATCAAAATTTACAGGGTCAAAGGTTTTTGCTTCTGCCATATACTCGTCCACGGGAATATTTGCTCTTCTGGGGTTCATTATCCATTCGCTAATGCCATAATACGTACTGTCTTTCCATGTGTTGGCAATCTTGGAATAGATACCCCAGTGAATGAACATGGCGTAATTACCCTCTTCAAATAATTTTGTTCTAGAGTCAGGTGCATTTGCTCCCAATGAATTTTGATGTCCCCACATCTCGTCCATATTTTCTCCTTTTTCCTTCTTTTGGCTGAATACAGAACCACTTTGAAAGAGGAACATCACAAATAATATCAACACTATATTTACCCTGGTATTCTTAGATTTCATTGTTTTGGACTTAAAATTAAATTCGATTAATTATGACAAGTTTATGGCCGATTACCATCCACTTCCTTCATAGGCGAACTATACATTCTACCTTCTGAATTTATAACACTTATGAAATAAGCAACGGCATTCTCAGGAAGCTTTGCTGAAATTGTTTTGCTAGTACCGGATACTTCAGCAGAGGTTTCTATCCATTGATAACTGTCCTTTCCCCAATCACTAGTATCCGTGGTATAATAGATATAAGCTTTATCTACTTTTCCTTGATATTGATATAACAACTTCTTGTTTTTGTTTTGAATGAGTTTTGGTAATTCTGGTGCAGTACCATTATTTGTAATGTATTCCGCAAACGAATAAATTGACTCCGGTGCCCACCCTGCTTGATGACCATGTTTCATATTATGCCCAACTGATAGATATTTTTCATTGGGAGAAACTTCATAGGTTTTAGTGAAGCTGTTCATAGTAAAGTGAAAATCGTTGGTGCCATTTACAAAAAGTGTGGGTTGTTTTTGGAGTGGTACATATAATGAAGGTTCCCACGTATTCAAATAAAACGTTTGTTGCGCTTTACTTAATTGGCCTAGTAGATTACTATAATTGGGAGTTTCTTGTAAATAACCGCAACCGTAAACAGGTATGGAAAAAGCATACCGATTATCTACGCCTGTTATTACATTGGTTAGAATACCTCCCCAAGAAATACCGGTAATCCCAATTTTATTTACGTCTACATTTGGTAGGCTTTTCAATAAACTTGTAGCCAACATAACATCTGCCACCGCGTGAAAGAACCATTGGTCTTCTAATTGTTCTACCACTACATCTTCAAAAAAACCTTGACGCTTGGGGCCGGAATACTCAAAGGTCTGATACTCCTTTTTACCATTCTCGCCTTCAATTTTATCTCCGGGAACTTGGCCTTCCAATGCTATTGCTATTGCAATATACCCTCTGTTCGTCCATTCTTTAACCCAATCAATAAATGCAGTACCTCCACCTCCATGTACTAAGACTATTGCAGGGACTTTATCATCTTTAGTCAGGTTTTCGGGTACTCCGTACCAACTAAACACTTTTGTTGGTTTTCCTTTAAAAGGTAGACCTTCATAAAAAATTCCCTTGATATTATCTTCTGATTTTTCAGTATCAAACTCATTAGTGAAATTGTACTTCGGGGTCTTTAACACCCCACTTTCAATTAAAGTAGTTTTAACCCGTAAAGGACCTTCAGTACTATTTTCTAAAAGAACTATTTCTTTTTCAATAGTAGAAGTTTTGCTTTGTCCATTTAAAAACATAGCACTCGCAATAAGCAAAACACCTGTTAAAAAGCCTTTTGCACCAGATTGGAAATATTTAAATTGACCTACCCGCATTTTAAAATTTTGATAAAGAATTTGTTTCGTACCGTTCCTAATCCGAACACTATTTACAGTAATCGATTTAAAGTAAAAATCAACTTGTACAAGGATTATAAATAAGAAATACTCAATTAAACAAACGAACTATTAGAATTACTTAAATAATTAGAGTGTTTATTATCAATATTTCAATGTGGTTAAAACTAATAATCTATCGTGTGGTCAACTACCAAAAAAAATACAATTTCTGATACTTTTTTTGCACGCAAAGGCATTTTCTAGTCGTTTGAAGAATAATATTTTAAATAAGCGGAAGGTGCCATACCATGAATGGTCCTAAACTGCCTATTAAAATTAGAGATATTATTAAACCCGGATAAGTATGCTATAGAGGTGATACTTTCCTTGTTTTCCAAAAGGAGCCTACAAGCGTAGCCCACCTTTATTTCATTAAGATATCTGGTAAAAGATTTACTATGGGCTTTCTTGAAAAATCTGCTGAATGCAGATTTGTTCATACCTGTCATTTCAGCAACATCACTGGCGCTAATACCATCATTGAAGTTTTCAAACACGTAAGCATATATTTTATCCATTCGTGAGTTATCGGCTTTTTGAAAAGCATTTACAAAGCTTGTACTTGACAATAACTGGTAATTTTCTTGCTTTGATAAAGCAACCAAAACCTCAATAGTTTTATATACACGTGTAGTAGTATCGTAATCCTTTAGATTCATGATTTGACCCACCAAATCCGTACTCAACATATTAAACTTAATACCTCTATTAGCTCTATTTAAAAGGTCGGAAATTTGTTTCATTTCTGGGATATCAAAGAAACCTTTTCCTAAAAAATCTCTAGTAAAATGTATGGCCAGAGCCTCTGCTTCCAATTTACTATCTGGCTGAAAATAAACCTCATCGTTCAACCACATGTGCGGAACATTTTTACCGATGAGTACTACTTCTCCCTCTTGAAATTTTTCTATGTTATCTCCTATAAAGCGTGTTCCAGAACTTTTTAGAATTACCACCAACTCAATCTCTGGGTGATAATGCCAAACCCTTAAAAAATTAGGGTACAGATTATGATTGACCGAAAATGACCGGTCAGATACAGATGCCCTATTTAATAAATGAAGTTTCATGTATTACTCTACTATTTATAAGACTGGAAACCTATTTTGTTTGCTGGTCCCAAAGTCTATATGGATCTTCATATGCTTCCATTTCCGTCAATAACAACGCTTCCATTTCTGCCAGCTTATCCGCGTATTTGGGATTATCTGCCAAATTGGTTAGCATTTCGCCTTCTTTATTATGTTCTTTTAAATATTCATTTGGGTTTTCAGCCAAATTGAATAGTTGTGTTTCGCGCACTGCACCTTCCATTACATCATACTTGATTAATTTCCAGTCGTCTTTTTTTACCGTACGCATACCTGGTTTTGTTCCTCCACAATACACGCCATACAACACATCTCTAACCGTCTCCTTTTCACCATCCAATACAGGTCTAAAACTTGTTCCCTCTACGGTTTCCGGAATCTCTATACCTGCCAAATCACATAACGTAGGTAAGACATCTAATAAATAAACATTCCCTTTTGTACGTTTACCTGACGGAAGTCCAGGGCCTTTAATAATCATGGGTACACGCCATGTATGTTCATATAAGTTTTGTTTCCCCATAAGTCCGTGTCTTCCAATAGACATTCCGTGGTCGGAAGTGTAAACGATATAGGTATTGTCCAACTCACCCATAGCTTCCAATTTTTTAAGCACTTTGCCCAACTGGATATCTATATTTTCGGAACAGGCATATTCCCTGCCCAACTCATTTCTAACGGTCTGCTCATCTCTGTTTTTCCAAACGCCACTTACCCTTTCTTCATCACGAAGCTCAGGATGACCATGGAAAAAAGGATGCGCTTCTAAATAATTATCTTGAAGTGGCGGTTGTTTATCATTAACCGGAGGAAGACTATTCTTGTCCTTATGATTTACCGCTCCATATTTCTCCAGCAACTCTGGAGTACCGTCTCTAGTATCATGCGGATGGGAAAATCCAAAATAAATGAAAAAGGGATTTTCTTCTTTAACTTTTTCCCGGTCTCTTAAATAGTCTAAAACTTGTTTGGAGTGCCAAGCACTTCCGGTCTCTTCCGTACCTCCTCTTTTTGTGGCATCATGAACAACCGTAAACTGGTCATTTGCTCCAGGATATGAGTTCCCTTTTTTACAAGTTCTCATAGTATTATAACCTGCTCTATTGAAAACAGCCCCAATGGTCTGCTTATCTAGTTCATGAGGAGCCGTGTTCTTTTGAAATTCTGCACTAGGCGGTAAATGCCACAGGGTACGTCCCGTCATGATCATATGCCGAGATGGCGTGCACACCGCACCGTTCATTGAGCCCATATGGTGGGCAGTTTCTATAACCGTGCCCTCTGAGGCTAGTTTTGAAATAACAGGAGTTTCTAATATGGACTTTGGATCATACACCTGTAAATCAAAAGGCGATTGATCATCTACCAAAACAAAAAGAAAGTTTGGCCGTTTTTTAGTTTCCGTTTTTTTTCTTCGCTTTTACATGATGATAAAATAATCATCACGGAAAAAACCCATAAGAAACTCCTGTTATTTATTTTCATGCTGTACTATTTTTAAAAAGATACTGTTTACAATTATCTGCCCATCCAACCACCGTCAACCAACATTACGGTTCCGGTCATATAATTAGAAGCTTCTGAGGCCAAGAAAACAATAGGTCCTTTAAAGTCTTCTGGTTCTCCCCATCTTCCTGCAGGAATCCTTCCTAAGATGGATTTACTACGGTCTTCATCTTTTCGCAAAGCTTCTGTATTATCCGTAGAAATATATCCCGGCGCAATGGCATTAACCTGTACTCCTTTAGATGCCCATTCGTTAGATAATGCCATGGTTAACTGACCTATAGCCCCTTTTGAAGCAGCGTATCCCGGTACGGTAATTCCGCCTTGGAACGTCAATAAAGAAGCGGTAAATATTATTTTTCCACTTCCTCTACTTACCATTTCCTTACCTATTTCCCTAGATAGGATAAACTGGGCGTTTTGGTTTACTTCAATGACCTTGTCCCAATACTCATCTGTATGCTCGGCAGCAGGCTGTCTTAAAATGGTACCTGCATTATTTACCAAGATATCTATGGTAGGGTTTTCACTTTTTACTTTTTCAATAAAAGCATACAAAGCTTTCCTATCACTAAAGTCGCATTGATAGGCTTTAAAGCTTTTATTCAATTCGGTTATGCGCTTCTCTATTTTAGAACCCGAAAGCTCCAAAGTAGCGGAAACACCAATTATATTAGCTCCTGCTTCGGCCAAAGCCTCGGCCATGGCAAAACCTATACCGCGTTTACAACCAGTTACTAAAGCCGTTTTTCCTTTTAAATCGAACTTATTCAATATCATATTCGTTCTTCCTTGTGTTTATTAAAATCTTAAAGTACGCCTTGTAAAGGCTCCCCATCCATGTCTGTAAAAGCTTTGTTCTCACCTGCCATTCCCCAGATAAATCTGTAGTTACTAGTACCTGAACCCGAATGAATTGACCATGGTGGAGAAACTACGGCTTCAAAATTTTTCATGGCAATATGGCGTGTTTCTTGAGGCTGCCCCATATAGTGCATTACAATATTGTCTCCTGGAATATCAAAATAAAAATAGACTTCCATTCTACGTTCATGCGTATGCGGTGGAAACGTGTTCCAAACACTACCTTTTTTCAATTCTGTATATCCCATTACCAACTGGCAACTTTGAATACCATCTTCGTGAATGTATTGGTATAATGTTCTTTCGTTACTAGTTTCCACTGCTCCTAGCTCTACGATATTAGCGTCTGACTGTGTCGCTTTTTTAGTTGGATACTCCTTATGTGCCGGAGCGGAATTCAAATAGAATTTAGCCGGAGCGGAACCATCCGCACTTGCAAAAATTATCTCTTTTGATCCTTTACCTACGTACAATGCCTCTAAGTTTCCTAGCTCAAACACTTCACCATCTACGGTTACGGTACCCTTTTCTCCAACATTAATGATTCCCAATTCTCTTCGTTCCAAAAAATAACTGGCTTTCAACTCATCATAAGTTGGTAATGAAAGGCTTTTAGATTTTGGAAAAGCGGTGCCATAGATAAAACGATCGTAATGTGTATAGATCATTTTAATGGCATCTTCGCCCATTAGGTCCGAACTATGAAACTCTTTTCTTATTCTCTGTGTGTCGTATAATTTGGCATCTTCCGGATGCACAGCGTACTTAACTTCCATGTCTAAATTTTAGATTTAATTATTTTGTTATCATTTTCTGTAATTCTTCTAAGGTCTTTCCTTTGGTTTCTGGCATCATAAATATGACGAACAACAACTGCAGTACCATCATTCCGGCAAAAAAGAAAAATACTATTCCAGGGTTATCAAAACTACCCATGGCTATTGGCATAACAAGCGTAATCAATGCAGCCAGTACCCAATGAGTAGAACTACCAAAGGACTGCCCTTGTGCGCGTAAATTTGTTGGAAATATCTCTGATATAAAAACCCAGATTACCGCTCCTTGTCCAATAGCATGGGAGGCTATAAACAGAAACAAGAAAATAGGTACCATAAGACCTTCCCATTCCAAAGCAAAGGCTACACCTACCATAGTTAATGAGATGATATAACCAATAGAACCTATATACATGAGTACTTTACGGCCTACTTTATCAATTAAATAAAGACCTAAAAGTGTGAAAACTAAATTGGTTACACCAATACCGATACTGCTCAATAAAGCGGTATTTTCTCCCAAACCGGCAGAACTAAATATCCGTGGCGCGTAATATAAAAAGGCATTAATACCTGATAATTGATTGAAGAAAGCAATCAAAAATGCTAGCATTAAAGGGAATTTGTATTTCTTGACAAACAAGGCAGATTTCTCTGTTTGTTCTTCTTTAAGTTGCTCAATAACGGACTCGTCCAATTCAGTTCCAGTAAGTTCCAATTGAATTCTTTTTGCTCCCTCCAAGTCGTTTTTCTTCTCTAACAACCATCGTGGACTTTTAGGAACTCCTATCATAGCCACAGTATAGATTAGGGCAGGAAGTGCTTCTATCCCAATCATCCATCGCCAAGGTTCCGAGCCAAAATCTTTCAATAAATAATTGGATACAAAGGCGATTAAAATTCCGAAAACAATATTGAATTGATACAACGCCACCAATCTACCACGGTTTTTAGCCGGAGCAATTTCAGAAACATAGGTAGGTGCTGCAACAGTTGATGCTCCTACTCCCAGACCTCCAAGAAAACGGAAGAAAGAAAACAAATATGGGTCATCTGCGAGGCCTGATCCTAATGCAGATACAAAGTATAATATACCTATCCATAAAAGGGTGTTTTTTCTTCCTATTTTATCGCAAGGAATTGATGCGAAAATAGCTCCTATTACTGTACCCCATAATGCCATTGACATAATGAACGTACCGTGAAAAATATCTGACGTACCCCATAAAGTCTGCAACTGTTGGTCTGCTCCAGAAATTACAACGGTATCAAAACCGAATAAAAATCCCGCTAGGGCGACAACAAATGACGTAAAAAATAACTTAGTTTTCATGGTGGTTTATTTAGATTTTTTAACTGAAACTGATAACGGACTAGACAAAACCTGAGACTGTTGTTTCAACATATTTTCCCAGTCTTCCAAAGAACCTACTTGTCCACTTTTATCCCATGCAAAACCTGCATAATACGTTAATTTCTCCTGAGGTTTGGTTACTACTAAAAGGTTACTCTGATCTACAGCATCAGATTTGTGAATAATGGCATTCTCTACTATTGCAGGGTCTATAACAATACCCTCACCTACTTTAGAACTATCTATAGTTTCCCAATGACGGAACCAACCCTCTTCTTTGTTAACAGCGCCTTCACCCTCATTTTTATGTAACGTAATACCTACCGTGTAATTTGGAACCTCTTTGTCCGAAGAAAGACTAATATCGAACTTAGAAAAATTGGAACCTAAATCTAAAGTGATGCGTTTCGTTTCTTTAACACCATATGGGCTCCACGGCGCATAATCCAATTCAAAAACTGTACGTAATGGACCTGCTGCCAATGTTCTAGATGCCGTAAAATTATTAGATACCAGAAGGCTATCATTTTCCCAAATACCAATACCACCTGTACCTCTACTGCTTCCTACGTGATATGGGTCATACCCCTCACCGTGGTCTATATGATAAGAACCCGATTTAATTGTATGCGCCTTATACCATTTGTTTATAATGGATTTATCGGTACGTTTTAACCACAAATCTATTCCGCTAGAAAGTGTACTTCCTGAAACACCTGCCAACGCTTCTTTTTCTCCTGTAGGACCGTATGTTCTAAAAGCTACTTTATCATTCTCCCAGGTATAATCATCCGTTCTTTCCGGTACGAGGCGCGAGTATGCAATAACATCACTTTCTGCGGGAGCCTTTACGCTATCAACAAGAATAACATATTCAGAGGTGCCATTAGCAGGAACCTCAGCTTGAAAAAGTAATTCATCATTAGTACCGTCTTGATTATTGTCTACCCATTGCGTACGCAGGTATTCTTGACCGCCTACTTTCTTTACTCGAATAGTCTTTTCCGAGTTATTTTTTAAAATAGCGGACAAGTCAGCTGCGTTTGCGCCCACAACTTCACTCCTAGAGAAATCAAGGTCGTTTTTGACTTCTACTGATACCGTTTCAATCTTAGTAGTAGATTCACAAGATGCCATCAAACAGATTGCTGTTAGATAAGCAAGGTTTAAAGGGTTAGTTAGGTTGATTTTCATTGTTTTCATTTTGTTGTTACTTCGCTATTTTCTCACTCTTTAGACTAAAGACTTTAAAGTTTTCTATGGTCATATGATTATTCACCGTTCTTAAACCAAAATGGCCTGAGGTATAAGGGTTAGGGTCATAAAAATCAATTATACGTTCGCCATCTCTATAATATTGGACGATTCCATCGTATGCTATGATTTTAATCTTAGTGACTTTGTTAGCCTGAATAAGGTATTTTTTATCTGTAAAATCATGCTCTGGCAACAAAGGCCTTTCGCCATCGCCAGTATATCTACGAAAACGGGTTTTAGAATTGTCATGACCACCAACACCTATGTAGTAAAGCCGAAGATTGTCATAGTTAGAAAATTTTCCTCCGCGCTTTTCGGAATTAACGAATAGGTCATTAGGGTGTTCCATATCTTGAGCCATCCAAAAACAATTAAGGTCGGATACACGATCCTGCGGACCTCCCTCATCAATTACAAACGCATCATAGGTTATCATTAATGGACCTTCCAATTTCTTTGTGAGCCAAATAGTACAGCCGGCAACATCTGTAATTTCTAATTTTCCATCTTTTACCTGGGCGGTACCTTTAGGCATCTGCTCCACCTTCCAATTTTGGAGACCCAATTGAAAAGAATCTAGATAAACTAGTGTGGTACTTGCCGTAAGGGTATCATTAATCTTTACAATTTCCTCCTGTGCCCTTACCCTTACTATCATGGAAACTGACATTAGGATGAAGCTCGCTACTATTTTACTTTTTATCATTTCTATCATTCTATTTGCTGTAAGCCTTTCTTATTTTAAGGCTTCTTCCTCATTCAACTTATCTAAGTCCTAAATTTTATTTTTTTAGAAATTTCTTTATCGCAATTGACTTATCTAATTCCTTTATCCTGATGTTTCTGTAAAATATTTCGGCTGTTTCAGATTGAAATCCTATTATCCCCTCACTTACAGAAAGGTTTGTGGCCATATTTACAATCTTTCCGTTTAGTTTGTGAATAGTGTATTCATCCCCCATCACAATTATCTCGCACTTATTCCATTCATCATTTAAAGCATTGAATTCTGCCTCTTTAGAAGCATGAAGTTCATTTTTACTTTGCTCTTTTTTCTCCCCTCCGTTCTTTGGAGTATTAAAGGTTTCACCATCTGCAGAATACCAATCTAGAGTTGTACCTGCAGCCCAGAAATCTCCTGTGTGATTTCTTTCTGTTAAATGGTTATACCTAACCTGGTATTCAATACCCTTAGGCCATATCTTATCATCAAATACGTGGTAATAGCAACCGGCATCATATTGCCATTCATCAAAATTGTTCGTGATTTTCTCTCCCCACTTATATTCAAATCTAAGTATATATTTACTATATTTTTTATTGGTATAAAAGAGCCCGTGCGTACCATTATCACCTGTATTAAGGTTTAAACTATCTGGAGAATCTTTAAAAACATGCACCATTCCGTTTTCAATAGCGTACACTTTTTTCGCCATCTCCTCATCTCCATTTCTCAACTTAAGATGCCATCCATTCCAATCTTTACCATTAAAAAGGTCTACAAAACCTTTATCGTCAGATTTCTGTGCTTGCAGATTGCCAAAGCTAATTGCACAAACTAAAGTAGCAATAAGATATAACTGAAAAGAGTTTTTTTGATTTTTCATTTTCTAATATTCTCGTTGTTTGGTTATTTATATTCTATTTCTACTGCATTGCATTCCCTCTACAGTCTTTCTAGACTTACAAATTATGTCTCAATAATTTCTTCCAGTAATAAAATGGGTTCGTGTGGTTCATGAAAAGTTGCCAGCAAGTAAAACGGATTATCATTATCTTTTTTGTCTAACCAACTAATAGCTTCATCCACTACAATCTGACAACTGAAGCCCTCTATTGGACCCACATTCTCCCCATTTCTGACGAATTTTTTGGGATTTTCGTGACTAAGCGACGCATTGTTATGCATAGCAAACCAATAATCGAATCCAAAATAATCTGGCTGCGGTAGGGCACGGTTATTAAAAAGTGAACTGCATTGCCATTTACCCCCCAATGCCGTTGAATAGCCAACAGTTTTTAAATGCTCAGGTATGGTTTCTTCTCCTTTTTGCAAATTCACCAAATGACGTAAATCTTGGCTCTTTTTAGGACTAGGTATAAAACCATAGATACCTGCCTTATTAGGTTGAAAAGGTTCTTTCCCATCCTGTGCTCCAGCAGACATAACTGACACATTCAGTACCACAAAGGAGAAAATACGAAAGGTCATTTCACTTAAAGTTTATGAAGTTATAATTCAATCGCAATGTAATTCTAGTGATAGAAATAGCATATAAAATATATGCCCTATACTATAACTCATGATTCTTTTCCCTAAAAATAGGGGTTACACAAGGGTTTGATATTCTTAAGGAGTTTAGTTCTGTACCCAAAAGCAACGTTTCAGCATAAAACTAACCTTTTATTTTTGCTTAACTATCATGTACTCTCATGGTTCAGGCAATAAAAGTATTACTCCAAACCCTATAAGTACACGTAAATATTATATTAAGAAAATCTATCAATGCCATGTAATTTTCGCCTTCCTTGCCTCCGTATCTACCCAAACACTTGCATGTTCAAATTCACGTGTGAATATCCATCCATCTGGCTTTACGCGCTTAAAGACACCTGTTGGCTTCCCTAATGGTTTTTGTAATGAAGGATAATCTACCAAATTGCCATCTTCCAGGTTCCAACCCCAATTCCACTGAAAATACGAATAAGGTTGAGCGCCGATAAGGTAACAGGCTTGATGAAATTCTAATTGATCATGAGACCTTTTCTCTATTCCATCTGTCTTTGTTGCTCCCGTCGTAATATCATTTTTCCCTTTTCCTTTAGCGCCAAAACGATAGATTGAAATCTTACCGGCCTCTGCAATGCGGGCCATATCTCCCCATTCTTTGAGTAAATTTTCTTTATTGGTGACAGTAGCGTTATAATGCTCAAACATAAAAGCATCGCAATGAGGAAAAACCTCTTTTGTTCTAGCGGCATTGTTACCAATCAATATTTTATCTGGCCCCAATTGTTCTTTGAGCGCAGCCATCATTTCACCTTTGGCTTTTGCTAATTCCGCTATATCATCAACATGATAATCTGCATTTTCGTCCACGTTCATACGGTCGATAAAAATACCGTCAGCACCCGAAATTTTAACGCCTTCTATAGCTGATGCCACCCACCACTCACGAAATTCAGGGTTTAAAGCATCAAAATAGTACGAAAATGCCGGCCCTCTTGTTTTTTCCAAGAGTTTTCCTGTCTTTGGGTCACGTGCCAAAAATTTGGTCAATTCTTCGTTTTTCGCAATGCCATCCGGTGTAAATTCTTTATTAAATCGTGGAAAGGGCCATGCCACATAAGAATTGTAGTAGAACAACACTTTGATTTCAGGCTTAACTTCATGAAATGCTTCTACCTCGTGCTTTGTCCCCAATACCTGGTCACCAAGCAGATTGTATGCGTGAGATTTCTCCATACAGATAAAATCTGTTCTATCTGAAATAAATTGAATCTCTTCAGGCTCCAATACACGATCAATATCACCAAAATGATAGTACATCGGGGTCGTTTCCCAACTAAATTTTGGAAAATAGGACTGTGCATTAAAGCTAGAACCATCACCTGTAAGTAAAGATGGTTGTTGCTGTCCGTAAGCACATAAACTTACTGCAATCAAGCAGAAAATTGTGCTCAATATTTTTACTGATGGTATTTTAAATAGTATGTTATTTTTCATCTTTAATAGTTTATTCTATTTCAATTTTTCGTGCTGTTCCAGCGTCAAATTTCTTTTTTGAATTTTTATAAGTAATAGTAATAGGAACTTCATTATTTAAGAGCAACTCACCTTGTTTTGACTCCAATACCACATTACCCATTTCAGAAGTTATGATAGTATGACCTTTGGCCGAAACTTCTTTTCCGTTGCCTATAAAAACTACCCAATCTCCGTTCTCTTCGTTCCCAAATAAAGTATAGGTAGCGTCACTAGACATTGCTTTATAGTTTGCTTTTTGATGATTAGCCGATGAAAACACGAAATCTTCACGACCGGATTCATGTAGGATATTCAACCCAACAAATTCAGTATTCCCGTTTTCATCTTCAAAGCCTGAAATCTTTTCTATGCTTTTTCCTTCGGCAGAAGTAAAAGGTTCATAGACCGAAACGAAAGGTTTTTCCCATGCTGCCCCGTGTTGTCTTGCGGCAAAGGTTAAATAAGGTTCTTTATCTACTTTATAAGGTATACCGTGATTGCCTCTAAATGCTTTGTTCGGCGGAGATTTTATGGAGAATACCTCACGCCCTACTGTGCCTTTCATCCAAAGGTTCATAAAAACATCATCCTCACCTTCGGGCATGTCTATTTTCCATTCAGTTTGATAATCGTCTTCTAGCTTCACCGATTTTTTATCCCACATATAATCCAAGGCATAAAGGTGGCCGCCGGCAAATGCCATTTCCTCACTTTCTGTTAGCTTCAGCGGATTTCCATCAGCATCCATTACACGCATACTTTGTCCTAGATTATGATAATAGTAATCATGAAATTTATCGCCTTTACGCTGTTTTTTAGAGCGAAATACATCAACATAATAACCAGCAGTTTCACCTGTTTTTACAATACTTACCAATCTACTTTGATCACTCTGCGTTTCGGGTTCTAAAAAGTAAACATCAGAGTAAGTGATGTCTTCATAAAAGCCTTCTTTCTGTTCGGATTTTGGATATTCACCCAAGACATCAAAAGCATGGTAACTTAGCATTTCTGTATACGAAGAAGCTCCGTCTACCATAACCGTATTGTGTGCAGGAAACTGCGAGTAATACTCCAAATAAATAGGTTGCAAATAGCCCGCACCTTTTCCTGGGTCTGCTCCTTGAACAAATCCCTTTCCATACAATTCCATATTAATACCATTGGCATGCATATGGTTTCCTAGAGAACCGTTCAAAGAGACCATTAGTCCATCTTTACCTTTTCCCATAAGCTGCACATGCCAACTAACACTTGGAGCATTAAAAGTTTGGGTGATATAATCTTCTAAGTTGTGTTCTTTATAGTTTGGATTTAACACTAAAGGTTTACTTGCAAAAAAAGAAGATATTCCTTTAGAATGTCTTTTTCTGTTTTGAGCAGATTCCTCTTTATCCTTAGCAAACAATCTATACAAACCTGTAAACTCTTTTTCTAAATCTTTGTCCCCATTTTTCTGAGCAATACGAATCATATCTTCTATTGCCTCTGTACTTATTGGCCCGTAGTTTGAATCTCCAAAAGCTACAATCTGATTGTTTGGAAATAAATACTGTGGCATCATTTTCACCGCTTTACTCATTACAGGGGTATACGGAAGAATGTTATGATCAAATGTGTTATCGAAATCACGAATAAATTCGGTAAGACTACTTGTTACCCCAAGTGAATAACTAGGACATTCGTTCCAAATCCCATTACTTTCATCATAGCCGTAATCAATAAACTTTGATAGCGACCACTGCCTAGCTGATGTCACATTTAAAATGTAATCAATATAATATTCACGCCCTTTCTTGTCTTCATAATATGTATTATCCTGTAGAACCATAGCAGCTTTTAAAATAATATTTGCTTGATGAAGGTTCCAATTATTTTGCGGTACACCATTTTTTATAACTAGGTCTGTCCAACGTTTTATAGTTGCATCATACATAGCAATATGCTCCGGATGGTTTGCTTCTATATACGGATGTAAAAAATCATAAAGTATGGCTATTTCACGAAGAATACCTTCGTGTATTACTTGAAAGTTGGTAAAACCAACCAGTGTTTGAATATGTCCGTTTAGCAAATCAATAGGTTCCCCGCGGTAAGACATACCTTGCATATAGGTATGGAAAACATCATAGGAAAACTTTGCGAAATGCTCGTCATTTTCAAGCCAATATAAAAATGCCGCATCTCTTGCCAATCCAGTAATCTCATCATTGATAGAGTTTATAATTCTACCTGTTTTCGATTGTTCTACCCACTCAAATGGCTGACCTCCTTTACTCTTATTTGGCAAATACAAACCACGGGGGTCGTCCATATAGGGCAAAATATCTTTTAACTTTGGTTTTCCATAAAGCGTAGTATAATCACGCGAACCAGAAAAACGCACCGTAGGCACAGGAGCCTCACCATCTGCGTGAGAATAATCCTGACCATTAATATAAACATTGGTTGCTTTGGTTTTCCAGTACATTTGCAAACGAGATACCATCCATTCCGAATCCTTAACATGACGCTCTACATGTTCGTCAACCTCATCATGCAATCCCGCTAAAACGTCTTTTGCCCATGCTTCTTTTTTGATGGTTTTCTGAAGGTCTTTCTTTTCAGAATTGGTGATGTACAATCGTGGGTAACCTTGTTCTAAATTTTTCGGTAACGGTATATCTGCTGAGTTCTGAGCTGATATATAAGTGGTGAACAAACAGAAACCAACTACCAAAGTAAATGTTCTGATGACAATTATTGATATTCTACTGTTTCTTGTCAACATTTTGGTCTCTTTCTGTATATAGTTATTCATCTATAATGGTGTATAGGTAATAGTTAATTTCCCTTCTTTATTCGCTAAACGATAAATACTGTCCGTAGTGGGCATTTCAGGTTTTGTGTTCAGTAATCCATTCGCTTTTACTAAGTAATAATGACCTGATTCAGAGTTTGCAATTGCATCCCAATAACCTCTATCCGATATTTTTGATGCTGGTTGAAATGCTTCTTTTGGCAGTACCTTTTTAAGCATTTCTATTTGTTCAGAAGACGGATAGATAATATCACTATCTGCCAATTTTAGATAAGTTGACATGTCTAAATTTCCAGAAGAAATTTGCCCTAAAACATCTTGATTGAGAACAACAATCACCGTAAAGCAACATATAAATTGAAGTATTTTTTTCATCATATAGAATTAAGTATTGCCCTATGCCTAAGAGGACAAACTATAATATTGTTGATGGTTAAAAAAAAAGCCAAGAACCAATTACATTACAATGTTATCGGTTCTTGGCTATATATAATATAATATAGTGTTCAGGACATATAAATTATAGCCCATTACCTGTATAATGGACTATAAAGAGGTTATTCAAAATAAAAATCGGTTATTATTCTTCTCAAAATTCCAATGATTTTTATACATCTATTTTTTATATGACAGCGATTTTATATTTGCTTCTGCAAAATAATATTGAACTGTATACTTCTATTTTTTCTTCAATGCTTTGGCAATAGCCTCATTAACCAATGGAGCCATAACGTTATATCCTTCTAGATTTGGATGCACACTATCTCTACCATACTCGCTTTTTAAGCCCTTTTCCGCATCTACCATTGGCGTATAATAATCTAGGTAGACTATATTGTTTTTATCCGCATATGCCTTAATTCTTTTGTTAAGTTCAACAATCTGATCAGCAGGTGAAATAGATGGACTCCAAGAGTAACTATTAGCCGGTAATGCCGATGCCAGAACCACTTTAATACCATTCGCTTTGGCTAACTGTGCCATTGAGAATATATTCTTAGCCACCTGGTCAATACTAATAGGACCACGGTTTCCGGCAATGTCATTCGTACCAGCAAGAATAACAACAGCTTTAGGGTCCAAATCAATAACATCTGGACTAAAACGCAACAACATTTGTTGAGTTACCTGACCACTTATTCCCCTATTGATATATGAAGGATTTTTTTCAAAAAACTCAGGATTGTGCTTGCCCCAACCTTCGGTAATGGAATTCCCCATAAAAACCACACGGTTCTCTTTTTTAGCAGGCGCTTTCAACTGCTCGTTTGCGGCTTTATATTTTCCAAAGTTCGCCCAATCATCATTGGAGAGTAAAGTCATTTTAATTACGCTAACCGCAGCATCAGGGGCCGTTTTTGGAAGCTGAATGGTCAACCCTTTATCGGTAAGACCTGCTTTCAATTTGGTTCCGTCTGCCAATAAAGTAGCTCTCTGTAATTTTATATCGCTATTGATAACTAGATTACCATCTTCTGGCCAGTCAAAAACATGAGCATAAAGAATATCATCCTTAATTGTATAACGGCCCCACTCAGGTCTATCATAAGGACTTGCGCTACTTCCGTAAATGGCTTCACCGTTTACATCCGTCCAGTCCCCCATTGCCTTTAATCTTTCTACGCTCTCTGGTGGAAACTGACCAAGACCGTCAGGGCCTATATTCAATAAGAAGTTCCCTCCTTTTGATACGATATCAACCAAATTTTGAATCAGCTTTTCACTGCTTTTCCAGTTATCATCAGATGGTTTGTATCCCCAAGACCCGTTCATAGTCATACAAGACTCCCAATCAGAATCAATTCCAGTAGCCGGTATTTCTTGTTCCGGAGTACCAAAATCGCCCGCAAAGTTACCTTCTCGGTCCATTCCTTCCATTCCCATACGGCCCTTATCCACTCTATTGTTGATAATAGTATTGGGTTGGATTTCCCTAATGAAATCATACATTTCCTTACCCATTTCGGTCGTGTAATCTGCGATCCAATCACCATCAAACCAAACGACACCGATATCGCCATAATTGGTCAATAGTTCCTTTACTTGTGGTTTCAGATAATCTTTAAAGTATTCTGGAAATTCAGGGTTCACAACAGTTTGGTCTTTTTGACCTGCATTATAATTAGGGAATAAATTACCCTGCGCCTGAGGATGGTGCCAATCTACTATTGAGTGATAAAAACAGAAGATAATATCTTGCTTTTTACACGCATCCGATAATTCTTTGATGACATCTCTTTTAAAAGGAGAAGAATCCATGATATCGTAATCAGATACTTTTGAATCCCACAGACCAAAACCATCATGGTGCTTTGAAGTGATTACAATATACTTCATTCCGGCATCTTTGGCCATAGCTACCCACTCATCGGCATCAAACTTTACAGGATCAAATACTGGAGGTAATTTTTCATACTCCTCAATAGTATAGTCCAATTTATCCATAATCCATTCGGCGCCACCACCGCAAACTTCTCCGTTTCTTTCGCCACCCGGGATAGAATACACACCCCAGTGAATGAACATACCAAATTTGGCATCGCGCCACCATTCCATGCGCTCGTCATCGGACAGTTTTTTTACTTCTTTTTCTTGGGCTAATCCTTGTCCCAAAGTCAACATCGCAACGAATGCGAACAATACCACTTTCATTATTACTTTCATGTTCTTGTACTTAAGATTACTTGGTTCTAATTGATAATTTATGTTCAGATTGATTTCTAACGACAATAATGTCTAATTTCTCCTGTGTTTTAGTTTCCAAAACAACTTTAAAAAAATCTGTTATTCCTTCAACTTTTTCGCCATTAGCTTGTATAATTACATCCCCAGTTTTTAGGCCGTTGTTCTGGACTGCCGGGCTTTCTGCCCAAACGCTAAGGATAATTACCCCTTGGGTTGTTTTTAAACCATAGGCAGATTGCTCTTCTTTTGAGGATACATTTTTGAGTTTATTTCGTAACCAGGTCACAACCGGTGTATTTTCCGTTCCTTTCTCTGATTCATTTTTTAGCTCTGGTACTTCAGGTGTTTTGGCAAGTGCTTTCAACTCGGCCTTTTGCACGCCAAATTTGTCCATCGGGAAATTTTTAAATCCGATTTTGAAAGCAGGCGAATTTTCTAGAACGGAAAAATCAAGATGCGCAGGATCCTTGAATAATGGATCTCCATAAGCACTGTTCAAATCCCTATCATACACTCTAGATTTCATCATGGTTACTTCATTAGGGAACAAATTATAATCCTGTTCCTTTCCCCAACCGTCTAACCTAATATCTTGATATGACTTTTGGACAATGTTGTGCCGGAATACATCTTGGCTGTTTTTGAACCATACATGGGGATGCAGGGAATTGTTGACCATGATGTTATTCTCTGCGACCCTAGCAAATCCTTCCCTTAATTTAAGGCCATTGTTCAACAGCAAATTGTTGTATATATGGTAATTGGAGGACCCATCGTCTAAATCAATATCCCAACCGTGATCACAACGAAAACGGTTATTACGAATGATGGTAGTATGAACGGCATCCCATTTCCACATGTTGGGGTTTGCATCAGTTAAACTATCCATTACACCTCTTTTGGGATGCCAAAATCTATCTCTTCCCCACGAATTGAAAGACCCATGATCACTGGTTTCCAATACGGTATTGAATACATCATTGTACTCTAAAATATGTCCGCCCCAAGTACCATCACCAATATTGATACCCGCTCTAGGCACATCATAAATACTATTATGCCGAACGGTAATATCCATAGCCATAGAAATTTGAACGCCAGCCGTTTGCTTCTCTATTCTGCCTATTCTATAAATGAGGTTATCCTCCACCAAACACTCCCTTGGGTACAGTTCGTTTTTAGGACCCGATACGGTATCCATTTCGGTTACCGAAACAAACTCTTTATAAGTAAAAGATGGAGACCTCACTGCCGAAGGGTCACCTATAAAAGAAACGGCACTAGCACCAGAATCATGAATGTGATTTCCGGTAACCTTAAAGTTTTTATTATACTTACTTGCCAAGATTACATTGCCACCAAGGTTTGTGAATTCGTTATTGCTCACCTTGCAATTTTCCGTTCCTTCCAAGAAAACAGCTCCTCCTCGGTATATCATCCAATCGCTTCTTAAAAGAGGCTCGTATTCGTCCATAAAAGTGCGTTGGGTAATTTCAAACTTAATCGCTTCTATGGTTACATTTCTTACCGGATTCTCTAGTGTTCCCGTAATTTGAATTAGATTTTTTAATACCGAAACCTCCAATTGGGCGGTATTCAAATCCGTACCCTCCAAAGGCCAATAGTAGAGCTTGTTTTCCTCTGTATTCAAGTACCATTCTCCCGGGCTATCTAGTTCCTCAAAAACATTCTCTACCATGCGGAATTCTTTGTGCGGTTCTGACGCTCTATTATTTTGATGCCCGCCTTCAAAAATTGGATTCCCGTTGGTATCAATACCTGTAATACGAAAATGAAAACCACCCCATCTACCGCCATGTAAAGCATGAAAATAGGATCCAACCGGGTTTTCCCATGATGCCACACGTTCCTTAGACAAGGCATCTTCCGCGAAGCCTTGCCAATACTGTACAGTTTCGTCGTAATTGGGATATCGGGCTAAAACCTGCGGTTTGCCATTGACCATAAATTGGTCGAAACCTGAGGTCTGATCCACATTGGCTACATAAATATGGTCTTCATATTTCTGCCAATTCAATTGTATGGAAGCAGCTCCTTTTAAAGTAACTTCTGAAGCTCCCGAGCCTTTAATGGTCAAATTACTCAATGAAGCGGGTATTGTAATTGGCTTAGATAAGTAATACGTTCCTGGAAGGATATTGATAATTATATGAGCTTCTGGGCTATCTTTTTTTAATTCCGATGCTTTCTGAATTGCCCCTTCTAAAGTTTTATAATTAACCTCATCTGCCTTGTCATTTTCTTCGGTTTTAGAAACATAAATCTCTATGGTTTTCTCTTCTTGAGTGCACGAAAAAAGAAGAACCATAAAGCCGACTAGAAATAGTATTTTTTTCAGTTTTTGCATTTTTTTTGATCTGTTTAATAGGTAATCAAAACCTTGTCGTAGCTTTTGGAAAGCTTAAACACGACTTGCCCTGAGTTGTTCCTGTTAGTTGTTCCCTTTCTGCTCGCTACGAGTTTCCCATCCTCGAACAGTTGTATTTCAGGTTGGCTTCCCTCCTTTGGTAGAGGCATATTGATGGTTATAGGATTGTCATTACTTACCGCATACCCATTCGTGGTTTTTTCAAGCGAAAACGAAAATGGTTTACCCGATGAAACAATATCCCACCCGTGCGATTCAAATTTCTCCATTCCGGATAAAATCATGAATTCGATATCGGCCTCGTTATTTGTCAATCGTAATACGGACAACAATCCTTTTTGATAGAAACCTTCTATAGCTGCAATATCATTTTCCGAGGCATTTAAAACCGTCCGATCCAAGGTGGTTTTATCACTTAACAATACATCTATAATCTGGGTGTTGGGATATTCTTTTAAAGATGAAAAAGACACATTAGCTATGGGGTTGGTTTCCCCTTCCATAAACGGATTGAAAATTACCGCGAACGGATTTTCCCAAGCTGCTTCGTCTCTTTTTAAAATTAATGTTGGTATGGGCTTTTCAAGAACCTCTTTAGGAGCGGTACTCTCACTAAGGGCATTAGATTTTGGCGAATTGACTTTATACAAAGTTTGATTTTGGCTTCCTTTTACCCACATTTTCATGAAATTGTCAGGACTTTCACTACTTTTTAGGGTAAAAATGGCCTGAATATCACCAGAATTGACCACTTTACTTTTATCCATAAAATAATCATAGCCTTTTAAATCTCCCTTTTGAGAAGATAAATCATCTGTTGGAACCGTATTTAAAAGATTCTTTTTTGCATCAAAAATATTTAATGATTGCCCTAAGTTATGGTAGATATATTCGTGCTTCTGCTTTCCTTCTTTCTGTTTCTTAGAGCGAAATACATCAATTACGTATGGTTTTTGACTATTTGATGCAATTACTGCCGTAAAACGCTGCTGATCTGAAACCGTCTTTGGTTCTACAAAGGATACCTTAGAGAAGGTTACCTTATCAAAAGAAGGTCTTTCCCCAGATTTAGGAAATACATTTTCTAGCTTAAAAGGAAAATAAGTCCGCATTGCCGCATAATCAGATTTACCGTCTACGACTACCGTATTATGTGCAGGAAACCGTGAATAGAACTCCCTATGGTCTGGATGCCAGTAACTAGAGCCACGCCCCATATCCGTACCTAACACATAATTGTTCGCATACAATTCTAATGAAATACCATTTGCATGAGCGTGATTACCGAAAGAACCCACTGTAGAAGCCATTACCGCATTTTCAGCCTCTCCCATACGCTGATTAACCATACTAACATTAGGCGCATAAAAGGTTGGAGATATGAGCTTATCAGTATTTATATCTTCAGAATTACTATCAATCAAATTATCGGTATAGAAAAACAACTCAAAGAAATCTTTTGCTTTTCGGTCGTACGAACCATCATTTACCATTTGGGATAAAAGCCCTGATATCAATTTCTCTACATCCTCCTGACCGTACTTTTTATAGTTTGAAACTAAAAGCTCAAAATTTTCAGGCGGCAACATTTTATGGTGTGAATCTCCAAAACCAACCATATAACCACTTGGAAACAAATACTGAAAAGAGGCTAAAGCTGCTCTTTCTACTATAGGATAATTAGCAAATTCATTGGCATTCGTTGCATGATCTAGCAAAGTAAAGATTCGTAAAAAGGTAGTAATCACATGCACTGAATATGATGCACACTCAGGCCACATTGCATTTTCCTGGTCATAAACCAATAAACTCTCTTTGATAGCTATTTGCCTATCCGTAGAAATATTGAAGGTGTGATCTAAAAAATACTCCTGTCCTTTCCCGTTCTTATAATTTTGATTTCCCTCTAAAACCAAACCAATATAGGTAAGAAACCTAGCTTGGAATAAGTTCCAATTATTATCAGGAATTCCCTTATTGATTATCTGGTCTCCCCATTTCTGAAGCACGGCTACCGATGTGTCTAGGTTTTTATTATTAGCCTTAAAATAATTGTAGAGAAAATCATAGGTGGTTACCAAGGAAACTACAATACCTTCATGAATAACTTCAAAAGTAGCAAGGCCGGATATGTTGGCCTGTTCCGATTTTTCTAAGTCAACAGGAGCATCTCTGTAATACATTCCCTCCATGTAGGTAAAGAAAACGGGAGCCGCAAAATCTGCATACTTCTGTTCACCGGTAAGCCAATATAGAAAAGCAGCATCTGAAACCAATTCCATTATCCGCTCGTTGATCTTATCGATTGCAAAACCGGATTTAGAAGGATGTACCCATTCCATTTTCCCGGTTTCCTTATGCTTTAAATACAAACCACGAGAATCATCAAAATAAGGTTGTACATCTTCTAACTTTGGGCGCTCATAATCCGTTGCCCAGTCTCTTGTACCAGAATATCTAACTGTAGCCACAGGAGCCTTTCCTTCCGAATGCGAAAAATCTCCTCCCTTTAGGAAAACTTTAGTATGCTTGGTGTTCCAGTTCATTTGAAGCCTTGAAACCAACCATTCCGGATCATTCTCCCAGTACATCATATACTTTTCTAAACGCTCCTTCTTTTTACCAACAAGTTCCTTTTTCCATTCAACGTTCTCTACCGATTCTACAAAGGCTTCTTTTTCTTGATCGGTAACGTAAATTCTTGGGTGTTCTGTTGTTTGCCCCGTAACAATGATTGATACAAATAAAATACATGCCGAAATCCATACTTCTTTCCTTTTCATTCTCTTCATCATCTTTCTAAAATTCATGGGTGTTCTATACCGTATCAATCAGTTACTTCAAGGTCTTTTATAATCTAATATTGGTTAGGGTGTTCGTAATCCCCTATTCTATGGTATACATTTCTTTTTAAAGGTATCTGCATACCATCGCTATTCTCTAACCAATCATAAAGGCTATTGGCAAAATCCTTTATCATGGGTTGTAATTCTGGCTTGTCAATAAGGTTGACAATTTCATTAGGATCGTTCTCTATATCATAAAGCTCGTTCGTATCCCAAATACCATTGTAGCGTATGTATTTATATTTATCCGTTCGTACACCGAAAACGGTTGGTGTCATTGGAAAATCATATTCAAAATAATACTCATAGAATATCTTATCGCGCCAGTTATTCTCATCACCCTTAAGCAATTGAACAAATGATTTACCTGGCATGTAATCAGGTTTTTCTAGTCCGGCACACTCTAAAATAGTAGGGGCTATATCTACATTTTGCACCATTCTTTCTATAGTCTGTCCTCCTTCAAAAATCTCTGGACAACGTACCAACATAGGTACTTTAACCGATTCTTCGTAAAAATGGCGTTTGTCTATCAAACCATGCTCACCCCAACTAAATCCATTATCACCCATATAAATAACCATGGTAGACTCATCAAGACCATTAGCCTTCAACCATTCCATAACGGTGCCTACACTTTCATCAACACCCATTAAAGTTTCGCAGTAGCGCTGTACCAGATCATCAAAAGTACCTTCTGCCTTTCCGTGATACATGTAATCTACACCATGCCAGCTATCGCGTTGCTTCTTCACCCATTCTGGCCAATTCAACTTTTTGTAAGCACTACCAATAGTTTGCGTATACGAGTCCGGTTTCACTATTTTTTTACCCGCATACATACCCTCATGACGCTTGGCCGGTTTAAACATGGCGTGAACTGCCTTATGAGAGAGGTACATGAAAAATGGTTTTTCAGCATCTCTATTATCTAACCAATCCACTGCGTGCTCCGTCAACAAATCTGTTACGTAAGTCTCTTTATCGTATTGCGTATTTTTTCCGTTGATGTTAAGATTAGGAGCATAGTAATCTCCTTGACCCGCAAAACTTTCCCAGTGGTCAAAGCCCGGTCTTGGCTTATCATTATGGTCTCCCATATGCCATTTTCCAAAAAAGGAAGTTTGATATCCTGCTTTCTGAAGGTACTCAGGAAAGAACGTTAGATTCCCAGGGTTTGGAGCTACATTATCTACTATGGTATGCACATGCGAGTATTCTCCCGTTAGAATACTAGCTCTACTTGGCGAACACAAAGACGTAGTTACAAACGCATTTTTCATGTGCGCACCTTCTGCTGCCATCTCATCCATATTAGGAGTCTTTAGCCACGGCACCTTACCTGTAAAGCCCATAAAATCATAACGGTGATCGTCTGTTAAGATGAAAATTACATTCCGCTTCTTTTGCCACTTAACCTTCTTTAAATTTAGGTTGGTCTTTTTAATTTTTTGAGGTTGCTGAAATCCGAAACTAGGGTTTGGGGACAGTAGCAACATTGTAATAACAAAGACAAGAATTCTCCTTTTCATATATGGCTGATTTGTAATTAATTGATTTTTTGAATACGCATAGCGAATCCGTTATTTTTCTCAATGTTCAATTTAATTAAACTATTCGAATCCAATTCTTTTTCCTCGATCTTAACGTGAGTTCGCGTTTGCACCGCTTTATCATCGGTATACAATTTTGCCTTATAAGCGGTGTTTTTATCTAAAAAAGAAAAATCAAGTTCAACGGTTCTTCCTTGATTTCCATTGATACCACCAATAAACCAGTCGCTCCCCTTTCTACGAGCAATAACTCCTATTCCTCCAATTTGTGCTTCTAATACCTTGGTTTCATCCCATGTGGTAGGCACAGCATCAAAAAATTCCAATTCTGGTTCGTTTCCTATATGCCTTGTATCTCCCCAAAGACCATCATTCTTTTCTGGAGAATCCAAAGGCTTGTCGTTCCAATACAGAAATTGTAACGGACTAAAAATACAGACAGTTTTTGCTAGTTGAGAAGCATGTGACCCCATTACATCTACCCTAGAATTATAATAGCAAACCGTATTATCTGCCGCACCGGCCAGCATTCTTGTGAACATATTTATTAGAGTATGCTCATTGGTTACCGTAGTTTCATCTCCGGCAATGCCTTCTTGCGTTAAAAAATTAGTATAGGTCCTTGAGAAACCTGTTGGGCGATACTCATCATGCACATCAACTACCATTTTATAACTTGCTGCTTTTTTTATTGCCTCGTGCAGCCATGCCGTTGCATCTTGGTCTCCTACTCTAACAAATCCGAATTTAATACCGGCCACTCCCCATGATTGGAAAAGTTCTAGAACTTCATCTAATTGTTTTTCGAGAGCACGTCTATTGACATATAAGATAATGCCTATGTTTTTAGTTTTTCCATAATCAATCACGGCCTTTAGATCCAATGGTCCTTTTGAACGATTAGGGTCTACCGTAATGGTAGTGGCATCTGATGAGTCATACATTTCATTGCCGTACCAACCAGCATCAAACAACACATATTGCATATTGTGTTTTGCTGCAAAGTCTACCGTGACAAAACCACCTTCCGTAGTCAATGTTGCTTCTCTGATTACCTTTCCCGGTTTGATCCAAGATTCATCTTTTATTTCAGAAGCATCGTTCAAATTTTGAATGATGGAATTATTGGTTAATAATTGCCCTTCATTTTCTGCCATCATTATTACACGCCATGGCGATTGAAATGGTAATTTTTTATGAACTTTCATCTTACCTTCAAGCTGTTCGGAGATTACCGCACCGGTAATGGTATCCTGCTGTTGTTCTTCCATCTTACTGTCTAATGAAGAAACAATACTAAATTCTGAACTTGAACCTTTATCAAAGCTAAGTCGAGCAAAATCTACCAACTTTGCTTCGGCCAAGGCAATCATTAAACTGTCTCCCATTTCTATAACCAATGGGCGTTCGCATCCTTTTTGCAATTGAGATATCGGAATCTTTCTATATGCTCCTTGTGCCGTTAAAACACCCTTCTCCCTTTTAGGTGTTGACCATAATTTATAATCCTCTTTAAAATTATAATTGATTTTTTCGTCTAAATCAATTTTGGCAATTCCCCCTTGCTCGGGTATTTCATATGCCAAAGCAATACCTTCATTATAGGCCCTAACTATTAAGTTTAGCTGATTGCCTCCCTTATCCAATAGAACCTTGAGCTGGTTGTAATTGTCATGAAAACTACTATTATCAAGAAAATCTGAATGCCACGTGTTTGATTCGAAAGTGTGTACTGTATTCAATATTGACAAAGAGCCGCTAAAAGGCAATTGCTCTGATATAATTTCTAATGTTGATGGTAATAAGACCGAGTTTCCATTGTAAAAAACAGCAAACTCTATTTGATCATTTTCTGTTGTAACGCTTATTTTTTTAGTTCCGTCAGGCGATTTTAATTCAGTTTTCTCAGATGAAGTACACGAGCAAAATGACACTAAGACTACAAGAATCTGAATCCTATATTTTAGAAAATGTATAATCTTAATCATTTTAGCAATTAATTATTTCATGAATTTAATCTGAAACCCTTCTATAGAATTCTTAATTACGGGCCCAGATATGGCTATCATTCAATAGCTCCTGGTACTCTTGGCTCAACTGAATTTTCATCTGTTCAAAAACCTCAGGATGTTTTTTTGACACATCTTGACTTTCCTGAACATCTTCCTTTAAATTATACAGTACAAAATCTGAGAGCTCCGCATTTTTCACCAAAGCCTCATTTCCGCTATGGACATTCAGTATTTTTGGTAAGTATCCCTCCTTTGTTTTAAGTTGGGCCATTATCTTAAAATCGTCACTACGCATAGCTACCACACGCTCGTTAAGCGCATTATAAAAACTCCATATTAATGGTTTCTGGCGTTGTATATTTCCCGTTTTTAAAAATGAAGCAAAGGACTGTCCGTCTAATTTCTTTTTAGGTAACCCAGCTCCTGCCAATTCAGAAAAAGTAGGTAAAAAATCTAAGGCCGATATAACCGCATCCGTAGTTCCGTTAAACGTGTCCTTACCTAACCAATTAATAATACAAGGAACTCTAAAACCCGCTTCGGTGGTCCATAATTTCATACCTTTTAAATTGCCAGAAGAACCAAAAGAGCGTTTTGCCTTGGGATACCTGTTTAAAGTTTCAGGTCCATTATCTGAAGTAAAAACGACCAATGTATTTGAATCTAATCCCTTTTCCTTTAAGTAAGCTAACAAGCGTCCAACAGCTATATCAACATTTTCTACATTGGCAAAAAACTCGGCCTCTTCTTTAATATCCGTGAACTCCAGGTACTTATTAACCAAACTTTCCGGCGATGCTATGGGCTCATGTGGTTCATGAAATGCCACTTCAAGAAAAAAAGGGTTTTCCCCTTCTTTTTTATCAAGCCAATCTATGGCCTCATCTACAATTAGTTGGCTACTAAAACCTTCCAACTGGCCCACTTCAGAACCATTACGAACAAAATTCTTGGGATTTTTATGTGTTGGCGAGGCATTGTTATGAGTAGCAAACCAATGTTCAAAACCAAAATGATCAGGTTGCGGTTGTTTTTCCGAATTGAACAACGAACTTCCATGCCATTTGCCCACTAGACAAGTACTATACCCCACCTCTTTGAGCAACCCTGGAATAGTTTCCTCTTCGGCTCGCAAATGCACTAAATCCTTTAGGTCTTCTCTTTGCGTATTTCCACCTACTATGAAATCATACAATCCGGCCCTATTAGGGCTTCTTCCTGTTAAAAGTCCTATTCTGGAAGGTGAGCAAACGGGAGCGGCCGAATAAAAGCTAGTCAGTTTTATACCTGACTCCGCCAATGCATCTAAATTGGGTGTTTCTATAAAAGGATGTCCAAAAGAAGAAAGGTCGCCATACCCTAAATCATCACATAACAGAACAATAATATTAGGTTGTTCCAATTTCTGAGCAAGTACCTCCTCTTTGGTCGTTTTACATGAAACTAAAAGACCAAATCCTATTAATGTTACCAGTATTTTTATAACTCCAGCACGTCTCTCTTCCATAGTAATTATATTGTAGGCTTCCCTTTCAGGTATCCTATCGATTGCAGAAACTTATCGGCTTCCCTCGTAGTCTTAACATAAAACTCGCCGTTGCTTCTGGGTTTATTAAAAAACCCATGAGTTTGATCTTCGTACAAAAAGAGGTCACACCTGCTTCCTACTTCCTCCATTTTTGCTTTATACTTTTCCATTGTAGATACTGGTATTAAAGCATCTTTTGTACCCAGAAAAATAATAGTAGGTGCAGTTCCTTTTTTAATATTGTGTTTTGGAGATATCTCCAAATGACGGCCGTTCATCCGCTTGTATTCGAACCCGTCAGGGCCATTATCGATTACAGGATTGTAAAGCACCAAGGCATTAGGTTTTGCACTTACAGAAAGGTCGTCTGTAGATTCATCTAAACCTTCTAATGTTGCCGCTGCGGCAGCCAAATGTCCGCCAGCAGAACCTCCTGAAGCTACAACTTTATTGTGGTCGATTTGAAATTTAGCTGCATTACCCCTCACAAACCTAATAGCCGATTTTGCATCACTCACCGCTTCAAATGGTGTAGTCTGGTGTCTAGATTTCACACGATAGTCAACCAAAAATCCAACCATACCCCTAGAAGCAAAGTATTTTGCCTGGTCCTCAAATTGCTTTGTAGTTCCGCCGTTCCATCCGCCACCAAAAAAGAATACTATAGCGGGATATTCCTTCTTTGGTTTTAGGTTTTCAGGATATAGCACTTGCATTTTTAGCGTATCTCCATCAATAATTTTATAGATAATCTCATCTGGCAAAGATGGAATTGACACGTTGCCTCCTTGACCACTTGATGTGACCAATACCAAAAACATTAATACAGGTAAGACTCTATTTTTAATTTTTTTCATTCGGTTGTTATTTTTCAGTTCCATTCCTCCCGCTACATATAGCAGCTATCCTTTGCATAGCAAACCTTTATGTGCCTACTCCACATTCTTTGTGACGCAAAACCATTACCCTTACATCAAAATTATTTAGATGCTTCAAGTTTTTTCAATCGTAATAAAGCTTCCATATAATAATAATCCGCATAAACAATTGGCATATCTATTTCCGAGTTATTAGGGTGATGTCCTGTAGAATGCAATAAAAGAGATTGATTTGTATCTCCACTATAATAAGGTTCACTGGATAGTTTCTCTAATAAATCTTTAGCTGCATCAATATATTTTTGTTTTAAACTAGCATCTTCAACGAGTCCGGAAAGCTCTAACAAGCCACAAGCGGCTACAGCAGCTGCAGAAGCATCTTTAGGTGAATTCGGAATCTTGGGGTCATCAAAATCCCAGTAAGGAATACCATCTTTAGGTAAACGCTCCAAAAAGTGATCAGATAGTTTGATTGATGTATTTAAGAAATCTTTGTTGCCTGTTTCTCTGTACGCAATGGCAAAACCATATATACCCCATGTCTGCCCCCTGGCCCACATAGAATCATCTGCATACCCTTGGTGAGTCATCCCTTTAAGGAACTCTCCTGTTTCACTATCAAAAGAACCTAAGTGAAACATAGAGCCATCTTCTCTAACTAAATAATCCATAGTTAACTTTGCATGACTTTCAGATAGATCGTATAAATCTTGACTACCTCCGTTCTTAGCCGCCCAAAATAGCAACTCTAAATTCATCATATTATCAACAATGGTATTATGATTAAATTTACTTGTCATTACCGGCCAAGATAAAATACTACCTACTTTAGGGTTGTAAAGCGTAGCCAAAGTATCTGCAGCTGCCAACAAAATACTCTTATATTCTTCATTACCTGTTAATCTATATCCATTGCCATAGCTACAATATAACATGAAACCAATATCATGATTATCTGCTGGGCTATATGCTATTTCTTTTAATGCTTCTGTAGATTTCATGGCACTTTCCTTTATTTCGGAATCGTTGGATTGCTCATAAGCGTACCACAATACACCAGGCCAAAAACCACTACACCAATCACGTACGCCTACCATTTCCCAATTGGTCTGTCCTTTTGGAATATTTCTAGGAAATTGATCTACGCTTTTTACCGTTTCCTGTACTTCCTTAATTTTCTTGACATTCTCATCAAGCACTTTCTCTGCAGAAAATTGAACAACTTCTTTTTCTTTTACTTTGGAAGCACACGAAAACAATAAAAACGAAACAAATAAAATTAAATGTAGCCTTACTCTCATCTGAAATATTTTAGATATCCTGAGGATATCATTAAAATTGGTTGATTAATTCAAAACGAAACCTTTCGAAATGAATAAAATCTACTCGCAATATGAGCAGGTTTTATATTGAATTTTCGTTCTGTACAATTTTACCGAGAATGATTATAAAGACTCATAAATTATGATTCATAAGCTATAAAATAATAGCCTTTTACAGCTAATAGAGGCGAAATTTATACGTTTACCCTCAAAACCAAAGCAATTCCCTATAGTTTTAAGAATATTCTCTTTTAGTGTTTAAAGAAGACTTTTAGACTTTGAATATGCATCTGTTTTTTTGACTTGCTTCTGTTTGAATTTCTGTAGATTTCCCAATTTAAAATTATATTTCAAATATTACCCTACCTCTATTAAACCAACATATACAGTACTTGCGAGAATACGTAAGGGTTTTTTGAATGTAACATACTTAAGTTTTCCTTTAAATACTTCCAATAACAGGCATGAGATTACTTCATAAAATCGTGCAACTCTTGCTTCCGATAATCACCTTGATAATTTGAGGTTTTTATCTACTCTTTTTTATGAATACCCAATTTTAAGCCCATATAAACTGATAATGAACAATAATTTATAATCAATGAATGATAATTTATCGATACTGCTTTCAATTCTTTTTAACATTGGCTTAACAATTTTTGAGTACTCATATTCTACAGTATGAATCCAAAAAATTAATTCAACAAAAACTATTAAATAACACTTTTATGACCACTGAAAAAAGAAATCGAACCAACTTAAAGTATGTAGCTGGTCTATTAGGAATCTTAGGGTTTTTAATAAGCGGCGCATGTACAAATCTATACGCTGCAACAAGCAGTCGTATTATTCTTGACGTTAGGGATACGCAAGATTTAACTATTACAGGAACGGTAATAGCAGCTGAAGACGGTATGCCTATTCCCGGGGCCAACGTTATAGTAAAAGGAACCAACACTGGAACTACTACAGATTTTGACGGGAACTTCTCAATTAATGTTCCTTCTTCTAATAGTGTACTCGTATTCTCTTCTATTGGGTTTGCACAAAAAGAAGTTACAGTGGGAAGCAACTCTACAATCAACGTATCATTGGACACGGATGTTGCCGCTCTTGATGAAGTTGTTGTGATAGGTTACGGTACCGCCAAGAAAGAAACCCTCACCGGTTCTATTGAACAGGTCAAGGCCGAAGCTTTTGAAGATATTGCAACCGGTAGCCCGGCTTTGGCTCTACAAGGTAGAACGCCAGGATTGGTTGTTACCCGTACGTCTTCACGACCTGGTGACGAAGGTGTTAACTTCCTTATTAGAGGAGCTTCTTCTATTAATGGTATAGAGCCCCTTATTGTTATTGATGGTATTCCTTCTATAAATTCATCTTCTTTTAATGACATGAACCCAAATGATATTGAAAGTATCAGTGTTCTAAAAGGTGGGTCTGCATCTGTATATGGTTCACGTGCCGCTGGAGGTGTTATTTTGGTTACTACTAAAAAAGGAAAAGGAGATGTTAAGGTAGATATCAGCACTATTTCACGAATAGGAACTATTGGTATTCGTCCACCATCGCCAAGTATGTCTGAATATGGCCAACTGTATGCTGCTGCTGCAAGAGAAGATATTGCTTCTGGAAAACCTCCTCGTTATTTCTTCTGGAATGATCTTGAAACTGTAGATAGAATTGCATCTGGAGATGAAGGATACTATGATTTGCCCATAAACGGAAATATATGGTTAGGTGATGCTCCTAGATTTGACGAGATGTTTGGTAACTCCTACTCTAGTCAGCATAACATTAGTGTATCCGGAGGTACTGAAAAAAGTAATTTTCGTATTTCTGCCGGTTATGACAACAATGTTGGTGGTTTAAAAGTTGCCGACGATAGTTCAGATCGATATAACTTCTCAATAAATTATGGTGCAGATATTAGTGATAAACTAAGCATCAATACAAATGTCACCTATTTCAACAATGCTTTTTCAGGACCTTCAGGAGGTTTAGGAAGAGAAGCTGCTACATGGGATGCTCCCTTATTCCCAACATATAACGCAGATGGACAATATTACGCCAATTTTGGAGGTGTTAATATTACAGGTGATAGAAATGGTATAGCACAAGTTAAAGATGCGGGGCGTGAAAATAAGACTATTGAGCAATTTAAAATATCCGCACTTGCTATCTATAAGTTAACGGATCATTTAGACTTTACTGGATCCTACGCCATCAGTAAACAAAATAGTGAATACCAAAGATATAATGTATCTGTGCCCCTTTATAGTTGGGACGGAGGTTTCTCCAATAATATAAATAATACAACTTTTATAGAAGAAGGAACTGGACCGGATAAAAACGACGGTAACATTACCTATAAGAACTATAAAGGAGCCTTGAACTATTCAAATAATTTTGGAGATCATAACATATCTGGGCTACTTGCCGTAGAAGCTGAGAAAAATGAAATTAATGAATATGCTGTTAGAAGAAACGGGTTTGTTGATTATGGCGTGTACGACTTAAATGTAGGAGCTACAGATCAACTTGTTACTACTGCAGGCGGTGGTAATATCTGGGGTTCTTTTGGTTATATCGCACGTATAAATTATGATTATAAGAGCAAGTATTTATTGGAAGTACAAGGTAGAAGAGATGGGTCATCAAGATTTGCAGAAGGTGCCAAATGGTCTAATTACGGTAGTATTTCCGGTGGTTGGGTTATAAGCGCAGAAAACTTCCTTAAAGACAGTAACACGGTATCCTTTTTGAAATTACGTGGTGGTTACGGTGAACTGGGAAGTACATCTGGTATTGGTAATTTCGGGTATTTATCAACTGTTGGTTTTGGTACCACTGTTTTTGGGGAAACCAATGCAACGCAACAGGCAACTTCTAGAGCCAGTAGTTTATTCAGTAGTTCTACTACTTGGGAACGTATTGTTACAAAAGAGATTGGTCTGGATTTTAGATTATTTAATAACAAGTTATTTGGTTCTGTAGACCTTTATCAGAAAGACAATGTTGGAATGCTTGTTAGAGGAATTGAAACCGACGTACTTGGAACTGCTACTCCGTTTACCAACATAGGTACTTTAGAAACAAAAGGATGGGAAGCTATGTTAGGGTGGTCTGGCAACATCGGTAAAGTAGATCTAACCGTGAGTGCTAACATGAGTGATACCAGAAATGAAATTACCCAATATGATGGAGCTCAAACTATTTTTGAAAACTTAAATGATGCAGAGAGTGGTAGAAACATTTTGAACAAACCTATCAACTCATTTTATTTATGGGAGACAGATGGTTACTTTGATTCACAGGCCGAAGTTGACGCCTACTACTCTAGTCTAAACGAAGGAGGTATTTTACCATCACAGAGCTCTAACGATGCATTACGCCCAGGAGATATGCGGGTTGTTGATTCCAATGGAGATGGCACCCTTGATAATGAAGATTTAACGTATAGCGGAGACGCTGCCCCTCATTATGTATATGGATTCAATTTTGATGTAAAGTATAAGAATTTTGATGTAAGCGCATTTTTTCAAGGTACGCTTGATCATAATATATATAGAACGGGATATTTCGCACAACCTTTTCAAGCAGAATGGCAAAACCAATCTAACACTTGGTTAGGAAGAACATGGACAGAGGATAACCGTAATGCAGAGTTTCCTAGATTAACAACCCAACGTGGGCTATCTGCATGGAACTACAGAAGTAAAGATCATATCTTACAGAATAACAAATACATGAGACTAAAATCTCTTATTGTAGGGTATAATTTTAAAGGATTAGAAATAGGAAATACACCTATTCATAACCTACGTCTATATTTTTCAGGAAACGATTTGTTTGAACTTACCAGTGTAAAAGATGGTTATGATCCTGAATTCCAAGCTAGCTCTAATAACAGTGCCTATCCATTTATGCGTACATGGGCATTAGGTTTAAAAGTATCTCTTTAAGACAAACGAACAATTAAAATTATATACAAATGAGAAAATTAATATATATAATATTACCATGTGTAATGTTATTCTTTGCCTCGTGTGAAGACGAATTTATAGATTTAGATCCGCCAGCTTCAATCACAGAACAAGTTTATTATAACGAAGCTGAGCATTTCCTAACTGGATCCAATAGTTTTTATAACAACTTGTTAGGATGGGGAGACCAAGGAATCTACGCAGATCACGGTTCTGATTTAGTTGGTTATTCTGAAGATAGTGAAATGCAAATTTATAGCAGAGGTGACACTCAGGCTCCGGAAACAGATGGTTATTATGCAAGTGCGTACCAAGCCATTAGAGATATGAACCTTTTACTTCAACGAGCAGAAGCTTATGAAGGAGAAGATAATATTGGAGAATATGTGGCTGCTACTAAATTTCATAGGGCTTGGCAGTACTTCTTTCTAGTACAACGGTTTGGAGGTGTTACCTTGGTTACACGACCCTTAGATGTTGGTGATGAAGAATTGAATGCACCGCGTAATAGTAGATACGAAATTATTGCCCAAGTTTTAGCTGATTTAGATGATGCTATAGCTGGTTTACCTACAGAACAGAATATTAGTTCTGGTGATAAAGGAAAAATAAGCAAGTGGGCTGCCATGGCTTTTAAAGCAGAAGTTTTATTGCACGAAGCCACTTGGATGAAATATGTTGATACCGCCACAGATGGTGATGGTATTGCTTCTGGAGCTGGTAGCGCAGGATTTGATGCTTCCAATATTACAGCATACTTACAAGAAGCTGTAACGTTGAGCAAAACAGTAATGGACCAAGGTGGTTTTGAACTATGGAATTATAATGATGTTCTTGATAACCTGAGTTCAAACTTCTTATTCAATTTAGAAGATGGCGGTTCCAACCCAGGCGGTTTGGACAAGGCTACAAATAAAGAGTATATTTTTTATAGTAAATACGATTTTACTTTTAAACAGGCCAATACACTTGTAAGTCACGTTTTCGAAGGCAGAGTAAAGCCTAGTAGAAAAATGATAGATATGTTCTTATGTGTAGATGGTCTGCCTATAGACCAATCTCCTCAATTTGAAGGGTATACAGAAACTCAAGATGAGTTCCAAAATAGAGATTTTAGGATGAGAGCTTATTTCACATACCATAAAACTCTTGGCCAGATACCTCAAACTGGAGACGAGGTTCTAAATGGTACCAATAGTTTTGGTTACAGAAATTCAAAGTTCATGAGCTGGAACTGGGGAACAGACCTTGCCTATAGAGCCACCACAACAGAAAGCTATGACATGCCTTTAATTCGTCTTGCAGAAGTATATTTAATGTATGCAGAAGCTTTATATGAGCTAAATGGTACCCTTACCGATGATCAAATGAACGAGTCTATTAATTTGGTAAAAGCCAGAGCCGGATTACCACCACTTACCAATTCTTTTTTAGCTGCGAATAATCTTGATTTAGAAACAGAAATTAGAAGAGAGCGTACCATTGAGCTTTATGCAGAAGGTGCAACAAGGTTTAACGACCTAAAAAGATGGGGTATTGCAGAAGAAGAATTAGGTAAAACTATTTATGGAGCCGTTATAGAAGGTACTGTTTATGAAGGAAATCCAGATTTGTATGATGCAGGCGCCTATGGCTTTGGAGAAGAAACCACAACGACAGGAGTAGGCAATAGAAGGTGTATAGTGGTACAGCCTTCATCTATTCGTAACTTTTCTATAAAGAACTATTTGTTCCCTATCCCTACATCTCAGATAGGTTTAAATAGCTCCTTATTACAAAACCCTGGATATTAAAGTTTTGAGCATCCATTTATATGGATAAATTGTTTGTTTAGTTTTGAGTTAGTTTAGTAAAAGGCAGTTGTATTCCACCTACAGCTGCCTTTTCTTTTGTGCTAATTTCTAGCTAGAAAACAAGGGTAGCCTTTAGGTATCTTGGTTTTCTTGTTGATCCATAAATTCTGTAGGGGTTACATTAAATAGCTCTCGGAACGTTTTACTAAAGTACGCTGTAGAATTAAAGCCAGTCATATAGGATATTTCCTTAACAGAGTATTTATTCTCTTTTAAGAGCTCCGAGGCATAGCGTAAACGTACCGTACGCATGTAATGACTCGGGTTTTTACCTGTTAGAGAATTTATTTTTCTGTACAATTGAGACCTACCGATTCCCAACTCTTTTAGGAGATCTTCTTGTTTAAAATCCATATCGCCAACATTGTCCAAAATAGTTTTTGTGACCTTATCCAAAAACACCTCATCAATAGTATTGGTGGTAACTTCACTTGCAGGAAAGATGCCCCCAATTTCAGAGAACCGTTGTCTTATCCTCTTTTTGGTTTCTAGTAAGTTGTTGATACGAGCAATTAAAACTCTAGTCACAAACGGTTTTGATAAGTAACCATCCGCTCCACTATGGTAACCCTCTACCCTATCATCATCCAAACTTTTAGCGGTTAGCAATAATACAGGAATATGACAGGTTTCAAATTCATTTTTAAGGTTCTTACAAAGCTCAAAACCATCCATTATGGGCATCATAACATCACTTATAATCATATCTGGTAAATGTTTTTTAGCCATTTTTAACCCCTTCTCTCCATTTGCGGCCTGCTTTACTTGATAAAACTCCCTAAGGTCATTTACTAAATGTGTCCGTAACTCCTTATTGTCCTCTACAACAAGAACTGTTGGGCGATCTTTATCTCCTGTTTGTTCGTGAAAATCTTTGCTTGTTACCAATTCATTGGTTGTAAGCATTTCATACTCCACCGCTTTCATGGAATTAATACGAAACTCGTTCTTTATATTTTCGGTTTCTATGGCTTCCTCATCAAGATTCAAGGGCAACCTGACTGTAAATTTACTTCCTTTTTTAGATTGACTTTCAACAGATATATCGCCTCCGTGCATTTCAGCTAAAGCTTTACTAAAGTTTAGCCCAATACCCGTTCCTGTCTTTGATGGATCTAAATTATAGAACCTAGAGAAAATGTTTTTCAATTGTACCTTATCTAATCCTCTACCGGTATCTTTCACTATAATTTCTACATAATCGCCCATTTTCTCTCTAATGAAAAGGACCGATTCGTAGGTTTTCACTTTTTTGGTAACCTTACTAATCGATACTTCAATAGTTCCTTCTGGCGGAGTGAACTTTATAGCGTTGGAAATTAAGTTGGTTATTATTTTTTCGACTTTGTCCAAATCAAAATGAGCTTGTATTTTCTTTGAATCTGACGTAAACGTATAAGTCAGTTCCTTCTGATCTGCCAAATCTTTAAAGAGCATAAAAATATCCTCAGAAAACTTCACAATGTTTCCTTTTTCCAATTGCAAAGGCATCATTCCAACATCCATCTTTCTGTAGTCCAAAAGCTGATTTACCAAATGCAAGAGCCTTCTGGCGCTACGCTGTATGGTTTGTGCCGAATTCATCATAGGGCTAGACTCATTAATGCTAGAGAGTATCTTATCTACAGGATTTAAGATTAAAGTTAATGGAGTTCTAAACTCATGCGAAACATTTACAAAAAACTGAAGTTTCATCTGATCTAGCTCGTGCTTTTGACCCTCTCTTACTTTTTGAGTGTAATAATACATTACCGCCCAAAGAAGAAAACCGCCGGCAATGGCATAAATAAGGTACATCCACCATGTTTTCCAAAACGGGGGCAAAATCTCTATATCCATCTTTGCAGAACCGGCATTGCCCCATTTCCCATCTACAGATGCCTTTACTTCAAAAGTGTAATTACCCGGTTCAAGGTTAGAATGGTTTACCACCCTATTGTTTCCAATATTTACAAAATCATCATCAAGCCCTTGCATTTTATAAGCGTATTGCACTTGCTCCGGGTTCTCAAAATATAGCGCTACAAATTCAAAGGAGATATAGTTCTCATCGTACTTTAGTTTAATTTTCCCAATAGAATCCAACGCACTATTAATCAATACACGACCGTTAATAGAATCGCCTTTAACTACTTTCTTGTTGTTGAGTTTAAAGCTTGTAATAAGCGGTTGCAGCTTTACATCTGCAGGTAATTTTATATTGTCCGGATGAAATATATTAAACCCGTTTAGCCCGCCTGCCAAGATTCTACCATCCTTGGTTTTATCTATTGACTTTGTTTGAAATTCTGCACCTTGCAGTCCGTCATGAACATTAAAATTTCTAATCTCGTTCGTTACCGGATTTAGGAAAGAAAGTCCACTTTTTGAGGTTATCCAAAAATTGTGATTATCGTCTTCTTGAAGACCAACTACTAAGTTATTAGGGAGGCCATCATGCGAGGAATATGATTTGATCTGCTTTAGGTTTTCATCAAGAACAAAAATACCTGAGTCCGTACCCAGCCATATATTTCCCTTATAATCTTCGGTTATAAAATTTATTCTATTTCCCTCTACTCCCTCTTCGTTAACCCTTGCAAAATCTATTTCTTTTGGGGCAAACTCAGTAAGCTTATCTAACTCAACTATATTTAACCCAAGAGTAGTTCCTATTAATAACCGTTTTTTAGAATCTACATACAAATACAGGATAACATTACTAGTTAAACCTGTATCTTTTAAGGATGTATTCCTGTAATTGCTAAATACTCCCGTTTTAGGGTCTAAAAGGTTTAGACCATCTGTACGCAGGCCAATCCAAATTCTTTTTTCAAAATCTTCTAAACCCGCCCACACAGAATTCTGACCTATAGATTTAGGGTTAAAAACGTCATTTTCATAACGCTTAAAAACCTCCTTTTCCGGGTCAAAACTATTAAGGCCACCGTCTAAAGTACAGATCCAAATTTTACCGTCAGAAGACTCAAACGTATATAAAATTTTATCGGACGATAAGGAGTTTGCATTACCAGGAACATTCTTATAATGCTTGTAGGATTCATTCTTTTCATCAAATAGATTAAGCCCTCCATTATAAGCCCCCAACCAAATCCTGCCTTTTGCGTCTTGTAATACAGATTGTACTATTTTCTCGCTAAGCCCTTCAAGACTATTAGGTTGATGATAATAATGACCAAAGGAATACTTTGATGGATCCAATTTACTTACTCCCTTATCATAACTTCCTATCCATAAAATATCATTCCGGTCCTCGTATATTATAGAGGGTTTATCATTGGCCAGCGAGAAAGGGTCAAAAAGGTTATTTACAATTTGCTGGGTTATTTTCCCTTGTTTCTTATCATATAAATAAATGCCATGGCCATCTGTTGACAACCAAAAAATACCGTTATCATCTTGATAGATATTGCTTACGGGAATATGAAAATCTACCAAAGAAAGGTGTTCAAATTCGTTTTTATCCCGAATCCAAAAAATCATATCAGACAGATCATTTCCTATTAAAAAATCACCATCGCTATCAATAAATACTCTTTTAGGTATATGATTTAGTTCGTAGGGATTACCACTGTCAATAAATACTCTGTCAAAATCATCTTTGGACCTATTATATTTATTAAGATATTGCCCGTCTGTGTTAATCCATAATTCTTCCTTACTAATCAGTATAGAATTAACGTTGTTGGAATCTAAAGACCTATCATTTGTAGCATCGTTTAGATAGTATGAAAACTTTAAATTATCAAGCGTATCTATAGCTGAAAGTTGAATTTTAATAACTCCATTTTCAGTAGCTACCCAAATATCATTGTCCTTGTCATCATAAACCACATCGTTTATAATCTTTCTAGGGCTACTTGATAAGGATAAGGGGCCATAGAGATCAATATGCGTGAATTTGTCAGTTTCCTTATCATAGACATTTAAACCGTTATTGGTTCCCACCCATAGTTTTCCATATCTATCTTCGGTTATCGTATTTATTCTATTATTACTTATGGAAGTGGTATCGTTTAAAACCGACCTAAATATTTCAAACTCATAACCATTATATCTATTGAGTCCGTCAATAGTACCAAACCAAAGAAAACCTTCTTTATCCTGAAATATCTCTGAACAGGTGCTGCTAGACAACCCTTCCGGCGTTTCAAAATTCTCAAACTTTAGGGTGTTAAACTGTGCACTCAATGTTGTTGAGAGAAGTAGAAGCAATAAATAAATTGGTTTTACAGTAACCATGTACGGATTGGACTTTATCGTGTGCGTAAACAACAAATATAATTTAAGGGGAAAATCTACGAAAAGATGCGCTAGAACCACAGTAAAATCGGGAATAATTTTGAGTGAACGGTAACATTATATTAATATTTAGTGAGAATACGTTAGCACCTTACTACTAGATGTAAGCGTAGTAAATCGGATAATTTTCTATAAATCGGACTTTTTTATCCAATTATTTTTGAAAAATGGTCATAAGGTGACTTTTGTCACATTCTAAACCAAAAGTTGCTCCTAAATTTGCGGAGTGAAACCATCGCAACTACTCATATCAATTCTATTCTTGGCCATAACCCTGGCAAGCAGTTTAAAAATTGCAGGGACTATTGGTTACTATACTTTGTTCACAGAGAATTTTATTGAAACACTTTGCGAAAATAAGGATACCCCAGAGCTACATTGCGACGGAAAATGTGCTCTTTCTCAAATGATGGCACAAGAGAACCCTAACGATAGAGAACCTATAAATCTTGATATTCTAAAAATTGAAACTGTTCTATTCTTACAGTCCGTTTATACTATTGAGTTTCCATCTGTCTTTGTTTCACACGTTTTTGATGTATCCTATACGGATAACTACTACTTCCATTTAATGGACCAAATTAAACATCCTCCCAGAGTTTAAAATTATACTTCAACCTCTTATTCCGAAGGCTGTTAGCAGCGTTCGAAAGTATTTACATGTATAATTTTAATTATTCAAATTATGAATTTCAAATATCTATTGGCGTCCCTACTGTTCACCATTGGCCAACTTAGTATGGCTCAAAATTTTAACGGAAAGATATTAGATAGCCAAAATAACATTCCCCTCTCTGAAGCACATGTTTTTTCTCAAAAAGGCAGTGCCACTTATACCGATGCAAATGGGAATTTTCAACTCTCCATTCCTGAAAAAGGTACTACCGTTACCATCTCTTATATGGGATATAAAACCATACAACAATTTATATCTCCTAATAATACAACAAACCAATTTCTTATGGAGGAAGAACCTTTTGAGGTTAATGGGGTTATGGTAACCGGTAACGCAAAAATAGACCCTGTATTTGCCGCAGTAACTAATGACTACGTCAAGAAAATTGTACAACCTAGAAATGTTGCGGACCTCTTTAGCGACCTCAACGGTTTTTCTCTTATTAAACGAGGTAACTATGCAATTGACCCTTCTTTTAGAGCAACCCAATATGAACAGTTAAATGTACAGTTTGATGGCGGTACCAAAGCTATGCACGCCTGTCCTAACCGGATGGACCCTATTACTACACATGTCATTCCTGAAGAAATAGAAAGAATAGAAATCATTAAAGGCCCTTATACCGTACGCTACGGAGCTACGTTTGGAGGTATTATTAATCTGGTTACTCAAAAACCTGGAATTGACGACTATGGTATTAGCGGCAGCGTTCAAGCGGGTTATGAAACCAACGGAAACTCATTGGTATCCATGGCTCGTTTACAACAGGCCACAGAAAAATATGATGTGGTGGGCAACGTAGGCTTTAGAGATTTTGGCAATTATGAAGATGGTGATGGTGTTGAGATTCCATCATCTTTTAGAAGTTTGGATTACGGATTACGCGTTGGCTATAATTTTACCAAAAACCAGCGGCTACAAGCACATTGGCGACAATCATACGGAAGAGACGTATTGCATGCCGGACTTCCTATGGATACAGAAACGGATGATAGTTCTATCTTTTCGTTGGATTATAACTTAAATGGCCTGACTGGTGTACTCAAAGGTTTGGATGCCAAAGTCTATTACAGTTATGTAGATCACTTGATGACCAATGCCCAACGCCCCACTTTTATGATGGTAGATGCCGTTTCTTCCGTAGATGCGGTTACCGCAGGAGGAAAATTAGAACTGGAGCTTAAACCCTCTGACAAGCTAACCTTGTTTACTGGTGTTGATATGCTGCATATTGCTAGGGACGGACAACGTACTAGACTGGTTAAACAAAATGCAATGGGCACCTTAGCTACCCCTATGGAATTTACGGATAAGGTTTGGCAAGATTCTTATATCAATGACTTTGGGTTGTTTGTGGAAGGTAAATACCCTATCAGCAACAAAACCATTCTAACGGCTGGTTTGCGATATGATGGAGTGATATCCGATATAAAAGACCCTGAAGCAGATTTTGCTGCATTATATACGGATTTAGATAAACGTACAGAACATAACATAAGCGGTACGGCATCTATCAAATATGCCCTATCTAGTCAGTTTTTAATGGAGGTTGCCTATGGTAGAGGCGTTCGTTCTGCGAATATGGTTGAGCGTTTTATCAATCATTTTAGCGTAGGGCAAGATTCGTATGAATACATTGGTAACCCTAATCTTGATGCTGAGATCAATAATCAATTCGAGGTTGGTTTTAAAGGAAAAATACCTTTGGAGGCCAATGGTTTTGACCAGTTTAATTATGGTAGTTCTTTCTACTATTCTTTCTATGAGAATTATATTGTTGCCGTAATTGACCCCACCCAAAGCCGAAAGTTCATGCCCATGCAAGAACCCACAAGCGTAAAGGTTTTCAGAAACCTGAACGATGCTTATAAAACAGGATTTGAGGTAAACGCCGGTGTAGACTTTTTAAATGATTTTAATTTTACTACGGAGCTGTCTTATGTATACGCCAAGAATAAAGACTTAAACGAATCCTTACCTCTAGTACCTCCTTTTGTAACTAGATTTAAACTAGGTTTTGAAAAAGAAAAATTCTGGGCGAACGCCAATTATACCTTAACATCAAAACAAGATAACATTGCTTCTTCTTTTGGAGAAACTGTAACAGATGGTTATGATGTTTTGGATATTCGTTTAGGCGTGGTTCCTTTTAAGAATATTACTATAGGAGTTGCCGCTTTAAACGTTTTTGATAAAACATATAACAACCACTTAAATTTCTCTTACAACAATCAAACAGATTTTGATAGTGTTCCTATCAATGATCCAGGAAGAAACCTATCAGCTTTTGTTCAGTACAAGTTTTAATCGTATTCATAAACAAAAATGTCCCGTTAAACGTAAAGTTCAACGGGACATTTTTATTTGATATACTCTAAAATATAGTAGTTTAGATACTACAACCTTTCCCTTCTTTCTTGACGCCTAACTTTACAAGAATAGTTTCTAACAAGCACCACTTTGTAAATGCAGATTGTATAAGGTTTACCCCTATGAACACGGTAAACCACAACCAGTTTATATTTACATACACGGCCAGAACAACACTTAGCAAAACCATTACACCAACGATAACTCTAAAATATGTATTTAGCATTTTGATTGTTTTTTAAAATTAAATAGCACTTTCAATAGGCACTACAGCTGCCTTAATAGGATTACTAGTTTTCAAGTTTGTATTGAATTCGGTTATTAGAATAAAAAGAGCATCCATTTTATCCTCTTCAACAAAAGAAAAGAACAAACTAGATTCTACACCTTCTTTTTCGCTGGGAAACCAACTGGCTGCCCGTAACACTTCGGTATGATTTTTATATCCATCAATACCTGAACTGCTAAAACTATCTATTTTCGCTTCCTTAAAGAGTCGCAAAATTTCCTTTTCAAATTCGTGTACGACCGTTACGATTAGTAATTTCATCTTTATCTTTTTTAGTCTTCTATCTTATCTTCTACTTCTTTCATTTCCGTTTCAGGATAGTTTTTACGCTCTATTAGATAATAGACCAACGGCACCACTAACAAGGTCAATACGGTAGAAACAATAGTCCCACCCATTAAAGAAATTGCCAAACCTTGAAATATTGGGTCAAATAAAATAACGAAAGCTCCAATAACCACCGTTCCCGCAGTTAACAAAATAGGGATTGTACGTACGGCACCAGCCTCTATAGCTGCTTGTTTTATGGGAACACCTTCTTCAAGGCGTAGATTTATAAAATCTATTAGCAGTACGGAGTTTCGTACCATTATACCGGCCAAGGCAATCATACCTATAAAAGAAGTTGCGGTAAAAAATGCACCCATAATCCAGTGTCCTAAAACAATTCCTATTAATGATAAGGGTATGGCCACCATCATAACAACTGGCGCCTTAAAGTTCTGAAACCATCCTACGATCAAAATATAAATGAGGATAATGGCTCCTAGAAAGGCAATTCCTAAATCTCTAAATACCTCTAGTGTAATCTGCCATTCCCCATCCCATTTAACGGTATAGTTATCTTCAAATTCAGGCTGCCCTAAATACATTTCATTAATAGTATACCCTTTTGGCAAGACTATCTCTTTTAGCTTTTCTTCCATTCCCAAAATGGCATATGCCGGACTCTCTAATTCTCCCGCCATATCTGCCATTACATACACCACTCGTTTTTGGTTTTTATGGTTTATGCTTTTTGCACTTATAGTTTCATTAATATCTACCAAGTCAGCAATGGGAACCATAGTACCCTGTTTAGAGATAATTTTTAACTGAGAAATATCAGAAATAGTTGATTTCTCCTTTTCATCCAAAGCCAACACTAAGCCAACTTGATCCGTGGCATTTTCATCATATAAATTGGTTATGGCCCTGTTAGACAATGCCATATTCATGGTGTAAGCAATTTGTTGCGGCGTAACACCATAAAGCATTGCTTTTTCTTTATCAATCTCAAATTGATATTCGGTTTGGTCGTCTTCTACCATCCAATCAATATCTACAACATCATCTGTATTTTTTAGAATATTTTGAACACTATTGGCAACCTTGATCTGCTCGTTATAATCCGGTCCATAGACTTCAGCAACAATAGTTGATAATACAGGAGGTCCTGGCGGTACTTCTACCAATTTTACATTGGCATTATATTTAGCTGCTATTTTTTGAATATCCGGTCTAAGCAATCTAGCAATATCATGACTCTGGGCAGAACGCTCCTCTTTATCAATAAGATTCACTTGAATATCTGCCATATTGCTACCTCCACGTAAATCATAGTGGCGTACCAAACCGTTAAAAGTAATAGGTGCAGAAGTACCAATGTAATTCTGGTAATTGACCACCTCTGGGCGTGTAGACAGGTACTGAGAAATTTCTTGAGTTACCACCCCAGTACGTTCTAGAGTAGTACCTTCTGGCATATCAATCACTATTTGAAACTCATTTTTGTTATCAAAAGGCAACATTTTAACGGCTACAGATTTCGTGAAAAACAGCATCACAGAGCCTATGAGCAATAAAAAAGTTACGCCTAAAAATAACCATCGTTTGCTTTTATTTTCAATAAGTGGTCGCTCATATTTATTATAAATTCTATAAATAAAAGTCTCCTCCAAAGGTTTTTGTTGCTTTACTACTTCACCTTTCTTATCCTTTTCCCTTAGAAAAACAAAACCTAAATAAGGGGTAATGGTCAAAGCAACAAACAAGGATAGAATCATGGCAATAGAAGCACCAATAGGCATCGGAGCCATATATGGACCCATTAATCCCGATACGAATGCCATGGGCAATACGGAAGCAATTACGGTAAAAGTTGCCAAGATGGTTGGGTTACCAACTTCGTTAATGGCGTACAACGCGGCTTGTTTAAAAGGCAAGCGTTTCATCTTAAAATGCCGGTGCATATTTTCGGCTATAATAATGGAATCATCCACTACAATACCGGTAACAAAAACCAAAGCAAAAAGGGTAATTCTGTTAAGCGTATAGTCTAACATGTAATAACTTAACAAGGTCAACGCAAACGTGACCGGCACAGATAAAAACACCACTAGACCACCGCGCCAGCCCATAGCCAACATAACTACCAACGTCACGGCAATAATAGAACCGATAAGGTGTAACAGAAGTTCAGATACTTTATGCGATGCCGTTTCTCCATAGTTTCTGGTAATTTCTACATGAACATCATCGGGGATTAAATTTTCGCGTAAATGCTCAACTTTACTAATAACAACATCTGCAATTTTCATGGCATCCGCACCTTTTCTCTTCGCTACGGAAATGGTTACGGCAGGGTATTCAGATTTATAATCGGTTACCTTATCACTTGCTTGTCCAAAACCTAAGGACACATAACTTTGTGGAATTTCAGGACCATCAATAATGTTCGCAATTTGCTTTAAATAAACGGGTTGGTTCTGTTGCACGCCAACTACCAGGTTTTCAACATCGGAAACCGAAGCCAAAAAATTACCTGTATTTATCAAAAACTCCGTGTCATTTTTATCAAAACTACCCGAGCTTAGCTGCGCATTATTCGCCTTGATCATTTCAGAAACCGATAAAAAATCCAATCCGCTAGCGGCCAATTTATCCTTATCTAAAACCACGCGCAACTGGCGGTCCTGATTACCAATTTTATGGGTAACCGCAACATCGTTCACCTTTTTGATTTCACTTTCCAACTCCTGCGCCATTTGGCTTAACTGGTACCCATCGTAATTTTCGCTCCACAAGGTTAGTCCAAGCATAGGCACATCATCAATAGCCCTGGTTTTCACCAACGGAAACGTTACGCCCTGCGGCATCTCGTCCATATGCTTATTAATTTCATTGTAGAGTTTTACAAATGAGCGTTCAATATCCTCGCCCACATAAAACTGGACAATTACCATTCCCTGCTCCTTCATAGACGTAGAATACACATATTCCACTCCCTTAATATTCGATATTAATTGCTCTAAAGGCTTAATCACCCGCGACTCTACTTCAGTAGGACTCGCACCAGGGTACCCCACAAAAATATCGGCCATAGGCACATCTATCTGAGGTTCTTCTTCTCTAGGAATCAAAAACGAACTGTATACCCCAATGACCATAAAAACAACCATTAACAACACTGTTAACTTGCTACCTATGAACATTTTGGCAATTTTACCTGCTAATCCTTCTTTCATCGCTATTTATATTATTTTGGGCGTTCGGGCGGGCTTTTCGCTTCTACTCCTCATGTTATTTATCTGTATCCAGATCAAAAGCATTGTGGGGTATCCGTTGTAATCCCTAACGCAACCGCTCGTTATCTTCACTATCTTTTTACTGTACGCTAACCTTTACCCCATTGAATAATTTTCCTTCAGAAGAAACAACGTATTGTTCCTCTTGAGACAATCCTGAAAGTACTTCCACCTTATCGCCAAAAACCCGTCCTAAACGTAACCAACGCAACAAAGCGGTTCCGCTCTGGCTTATGGTATAAACACCGGTCAATTGGCCTTTTTCAACTAATGCTTCGGTAGGAATCATAATGGCACTGGCATTTGCTTTTCGTTCAACAGGAAACTGAACCGTGGCATACATACCGGATAAAATCTTAGCATCAGAGGCATCCAACATCACCTTTACCAGGTATTGCCCGCCTGTATTCTTGGCAGAGCTGCTCACTTCTGTTACTTTACCTTTTACTGTTTTATGCAATGATTTTATAAGAACTGTTACTTCAGTATTAAGCTTGATATCCAAAATCTCTGATTCTGCTACCATAGTCAAAACTTGATGTTTTCCAGGAGATTCTACTTCCAACAATGGCATTCCCGGGTTGGCCATATCGCCTGCGTTTATAAACTTGTTCGTTACCACTCCGGCAAAAGGAGCGCGAATATTGGCATACCCCATTTGAGCGTTCACTCCGTTTTTCATTTGTTTTGCACTTTCCAAACGCGCCTGAGCCATATTATAATTGGCCGTTATATCATCTAGCTCTTTTTGCGAAGCACTGTTCTCATTAAACAAATTTGTAAAACGTTGGTAATCCTTCTCCGCATTGGTAAAGGCTGCCGTTGCTTCTGTTATTCCTGCATTTACTTGTGCAAGCTTGGCGGAAACATCTGCATTGTTCACGCTCAATAACAATTGGCCGTTTTTCACCTTATCCCCTACTTTCACGTAAATCTTATCTACATACCCCATCATACGGGTGCTGATATTGGCACTTTTGGCCGCCTCAATTTTACCACTAGACGTTACGAACGAATTCTCTGTATTCTCAGCTACCGTGAGCACTTGAACGGGAACCGCCGGGGAATTATCCACAACCGCTTTCTTTTCTGTTTCTCCACAGCTAGCCAATACAAGTGTCATTGTTAGAACTGCTGTTATTATGTAATTTCTGTTTTTCATCATTTTAGAATTAAGTACTAGGTAAAAGTGTATCGTAGTTTATTACTTGGTCAAGAATTGTACATATGCCAGGGCATAGTTATGTTGAAAAATGGTGCTATAATATTCCAGTTGTTTTTGGGCATATTGGGTTTCGGCCATTAAAACATCGGTCGTTTTTTCCAATCCCTGTTGAAAGCGGTTGGTGCGTATCCGTAAAGATTCTTTGGACTGCTCTAGGGCAAGGGCCGTGAGCTCCAAGTTGTTCTTGGCATCTTGGAGCGAACGTTTGGCCCTATTCAGCTCTACCTGACTTTCAGCTGTATATTGCTCTAATTCTATTTTTGATTTTTCGTATTCCGCTTTACTTTTTTGTGCTTTTCCGTATCGCTTACCTCCTTCTAGTATATTCCATTTTAGCTCGGCCCCAAACAAATATCCGTTGGAAGCTCCTTGAAAAATTTCGTCATCGTGAAGTTCATAAGTCCCAAATGCATTTAAACGTGGCAAGAAGCTCATTTTATCTGCCTTGTGCATTTGTCCGTAAGCATTACTTGCAGATGACATGGCTAGTATATCCGCTCTGTTTTCAGAAAGCTGTTGTACCGCCGCATCACTAATTGTGACCGTTAGTGAATCTGTGGGCTGTAAGATGGCGTAGGTCTTATCATCCATTAAAACCGATAAGTAATTAGATGCATTTTGAATATTACTCTTTGCATACTGCAACTGGTTCTGTATCTCACCTACACGGACTTCTACGGCAAGAACATCTGATTTCTGTAAATACCCCTGCTTAAAACTATTGTCTGCAATACGTTTATTCTCTACTGCGGCTTCTTTTGCTTTTTCTAAAACTTCTACCGTTTTATATGCCAACTGTAGCTGCATATATGCCTTTTCTATCTCCAGCGACATATATTCCTGCGTACGTTCTGACTGTAGCTTGGTAGCATTATACTTGGACTTGGCCGCCTTGCGTTGGTAGATGCCATCAAAATTAACCAGTGGTTGTTGTACCTCTATTCGCGTAGCGAAATCTTCAATTTGACTAGGATTGTTCAATAAATCCGGAGCAAAATCACCTGAAGTCAAAATAGATTGATTTAGTTTAGAACCAAATGCCATTAACGGGTTGGTAGTTGCTATTCCCGTATGTGAAACTCCTATACTAGGCAACAAGATGGCATTGGTCTGCCTGTAATCTCCCAAGGCTGCCAAAACATCTTGTTCCGCCATTTTTAAGGTGTTGTTGTTTTCGTTTACCTTGGCAATGACCTCAGCTTTTGTAATCAGTAGTGTTTCCTGTGCTTCTGCAAAAAAGGAACCTCCCAGAAAAACCAATATCAAGAAAATATACTTCATCATTAATTTATTTTCTACAAAATTACGGTCGCGTTCCTAGCTCCACAGTAACCATTGTTACCATTCAAAAAAGTATTACATCGCTCATTCTAAGAAATAAAAAAAGGCCCCTCGTTTACCGAAGCGCCTATTGTTGACTTACCTATATTATTTAATATCTAACTAATTTATTTTTTAGGAGATTTTACGAACATATTGAATAACAACCCTCCCATAAGAGCTCCGTACAATGTACTATTCAAAGGTTTGGAAGTGATGGCACAAGTGCCAGAAACACACCCGATTTCCGAATAATACATGTACCCAGCAATTGCCCCCAGAGCAATACCAAGCACTGTAACCCATACTATTTTTCTTGTCATTATGATGTTGTTTTTCGGGTACCACCATGGCCTCCGGCCACAACAATCAATATCTTTAAACTCAACCAAATGAACTTGAAGAATTGAATGATGGGATTCCTCATAATAAATCGTTTTGATTTTGATATTCTTTTCATCTTTTTCTATTTCAAATTAAACCACTTACCAATAATGAATAATCGCTATCTTACTTTTTACTCAGGAATGAGCCACCAAAACGGCTTCATTTTGGCCTTATACATAAAGGCATAATGCAATGCCAGTTTTAACCAGTGGCCAGCTAAACCAATTTCACCAAAGGTCTTGCCCAATTTTCTACCATGAGTTTCTGGATATTTTATAAAATCGGGAACAATAGGGAATGTGGTAATGCTAATTCCACTTCCTTGTGTCATGCCATAACCTGCAGAAGCAATACATGCTGCGCCCATATTACCCATAGATCCTTTGTGCTGTAATTCTTTTTTCCCTTTAATGACATCTATAATATTATCTGCAACCAACTTGGCCGTAATTCCCGATGGCATTCCCGTACGTGGTGGTGCCGGCGAAATAGATGTTCCGTTTTTACTTACCCTTGGTTTAGAAATGGCGTGTGGAGGTGCAAAGGCAATACCTGGCGCGAATATGTTTTTATATGACGGATTCTGATACGTTTCTGGCCAATCTTGCACGCTCCAATTTTCATAGGGTTTTGGTGTGTAATCTGCATCTACCAACATAAAACCTTTAAATAGCTTATCTGTTATCTCTTCATTATTTTTATCGTAAGCCTTGAATCCATGCCCTGAAAAAGCAGGAATGAGCATTGCAAAGTCATAGGTTTCGGATTTTTGCTCGCCCTCCAAATTTTCATAGTGAGCAATACCGTCTTCTATTTTATTTACTCCGGCACCTAGAATCCATTTTATGCCTCGGTCTTCAAAAACCATTTCAACCAATTCACTAGACTTCATAATGTTACTGCCGTAGCTAAGCAGAACGCCATCCATACCAAAATCTCCCAATTGATATTCGTTAGAAATCCAGGTAACTTCAGCCATATCTCGCACGTTATGTCTGTGAAGCTCTTTCTCTACATTTAAAATATACTCAAAAGCAGCCCCTTGGCAGGTTGCCTTGGCATGACCTGTACCTATTAGAATTTTTACTTTTTCGCCCTTCTTCATTCTTTCAATGAGGGCATCCAACCCTTGCCATGCATGTTCTGCATGGGTATAAGTACATACAGAATAGGTCTTATTGGTTGCGGGCATAAGCCCTTCCGTTTGGTCAAAAGCCAATTTTGGACCAGTAGCATTAATCAAATAGTCGTAGGTTACTTTTTCCGTTCTGCCTTTTTCTTCCTCAAGAACATACTGCACGTTTACATAAGGTTTTGAGATTTCAGTATCCCCTTCTGGGTGAAAGGTTGTCACCTTGGCCCTTTTAAAGTCAATCCCTTTTTTCTTATATAATGGTGTTAGGGGAAAAAGAATATCTTCCGACTTCATCCTTCCCACACCTACCCATATATTAGAAGGTATCCATTGGTAATTTCCGTTTGGGGAAACAACGACTACTTCATGTTCTTTTGATAATTTTCTCCTTAGGTGAGTGGCGGCCACATGACCTGCAATTCCAGCTCCTAGTATAACTATTTTAGACATTTTGTTTGGATTTTTGGTATGAAGTTCATTCCTAAAAAACAACAACCAACCTGATTATTGTTGACTAAGAACCAACAACTCTAACACTGTAAATTTCAATATTTAACAAAGCGCTCACAGCAACTTTTGTTACAGAAACAACCGGCTCAGAAGAAAAATAATTGTGTTAATGAATATTGACGGTTTTATTTCAAATAGATTATAAATAATACGGTATTCCGTAAGAAGCTGGTGACATGATTATTTATATTGCAGTTATAATCTAAACATGGGTAGACTTAACAGAGTTGTTTTTATAGCCTAATATTGAGAGGTATGTACTAGGGTACATATACAATTGTTACAAAACAATAAAAAAGCACTAAATAAGATAGAAAAGTTCATTAGCTAGATTGTGAAATGTAGACTAACTAACTTAGCTCAAACAGACTTTAAATGAGTTCAAATATGAGCATATTAGAAGTGTAGAAAAAACAGATATATTTTATACCGTTTGGATTGAAAAAAGAAGATCATAATAAAAGATACTATTACTTCTTAAAAAGAGTTTTACTGTTAGGACTAGGTACTGTTTTATAATGATTATACAGTAAAAATAATTGATAAATGCAACGCTTCCCTATTAGGGCATTCTTAACTTCAGTATTATATATCCTAATAATACTGGGCCTTAATGCGCAATCTCATAATCAATTTCTGGAAAAAATTGGAATTGAAAATGGGCTTTCATCCAATTATCCTACATGCATTATTGAAGACTCCAAAGGATTCATCTGGGCTGGCTCAAATAATGGATTGAACCGATACGATGGGTATCAATCTAAAGTATTTAAGTATGACCCAAACAATAGTAACACCATCTCAGAAAATTGGATTACTGCCCTATTAGAGGATTCTAATGGAAATATATGGATTGGAACAGAAGGTGGTGGACTAAACTTTTACAATACCACTACAGATGTTATAACCAGATTTACCCATAGAAAAAATGATTCAACTTCTATTAGTAGTAACACGGTACATAGAATATACGAGGATAGTAAATTGAGACTTTGGGTAGCTACAAATAGTGGTTTGAATTTACTAAATCGCTCCAAAGGCACCTTTAAACGCTGGATACAACCTAATGAATGTGCAAATTGTGAGTTCTCCGTAAAAGCTATAACTGAAGATCAAAAAGGAAATCTTTGGATTGGAGACGAGTTTCAGGGGCTTTATTACTTTACTCCCTCCAGTGGTAAATTCACCAAACCCCATTTAAACAATACCAATGAAAATGTACTTCCTTCAGAATTTATAAATGATCTATATTTTTCTAAAGGCAATTTATGGGTAGGTACTGACAATGGATTAGCCATATTAAATACACTAACTACCCCATTTAAAAAAGTGGCATTAGATCCCGAACGTAAAAGTGCTCTTAATGGCATGTATATATGGAAAATTTATCATGACAATAATCAGTGCATTTGGCTATGTACAAATGGTAGTGGCTTAATAAATTATAGTAGAAAGACACATAAGATAACTGTTTATAAGGCAGATGGGAACTCCGCTTACAAAATAGGTAGTAATTCCATAGAAGATGTACTTGTTGATAAATCCAGAAACATTTGGATGGCAACCACAGGAAACGGATTGAACAAATTCAATTTAAAAAACCTGAACTTTCATCATTGGGAAAAAGACAACGACAACAGCAATTCGTTGGTTGACAATAGCGTGCGAGCAATGCTGCAAGAAATAGACGGCACAATATGGATAGGAACCAATAATGGACTAAGCAGATTCAATCAAAAATCTAATCTATTTAAAAATTATACAAAGGGTTTTAACTACAGAGCTGATATTAATACACCAAAAATCCGTTCAATTCTCCGTTCCAAAAGCAATGACTTATGGATTGGCTCACAAAGTGGTGGACTCTATAAATACGACCCAAAGAAAGATCGGTTCTTCTTAGAGTTAGATTTTGTAAATAATCCTATAGCAACTAAAATAGGACACATTCAAACCTTATATGAAGTAGAAGATGGTGTACTATTAATTGGAACCGTAGGAGCTGGCCTAGTAACCTACAATACTATTACAGGGGAAACCAAGCACATATACTCAAAGGATAACCCCAATAACATCTTGTTTAGCTTAGATGCAAAATGTATGTTAACAGCTTCTGAATCAGAAATATGGATAGGTACTGACATAGGTTTGCTTTTGCTTAACACCAATACACTAGAGTTTAAATTATGGGAATATAAAGAAGGTTGTGACAACTGTATTGTTGGCAATAAAATTCGCTCTTTATACCGTGATAGCAACAATAAATTATGGATTGGAACTAGAAGTGGCTTAGCCCTATTTGATCCTCAATCCGAAAAATTTGAGCAATACGGAATAGATGATGGTCTACCAAGTGATATCATATTTGGTATTCTACCAGGCATAGATGGTAATATTTGGCTGACAACTCCCAATGGGTTGTCAAAAACAAATCCTCTAAATATAGAATTCAAAAATATTACAGTACCCGGAAATAATATTCTAGACATGGGAGCCCATGCACAGGGGTTAGATGGAAATTTACTTATAGGAGGTACATCTGGTTTTACGATTTTTAACCCTAACGACATAAAAAGTAACACGCACATTCCTAATGTAGTTTTTACAGATGTTAAGGTTAATAATGAATCCATATCGTTCGATAAGAATATTTCCGAATTGAACTCCATCGACTTATCCTATGACCAAAACAATTTAACCTTTGAATTTTCTGCTTTAGAATTCACTAATTCCCAAATTAATAAGTACAAATACAAATTAGAGGGGTTTAATGATAGTTGGGTTGAATACGGTAGTAAACATGATTTAAATTTTACAAATTTAGACTCAAAAACATACGTATTAAAAATTAAAGGCTCCAATGATGAAGGTGTATGGAACGAACAGGAGACATCGTTAACCATTAACATAAAGCCACCTTTTTGGAAAACACTGTGGTTTAGAATCCTTAGTGTTCTATTAACTATTGGATTACTTTTTTCTTTCTATTATTCACGAATCAATAGATTGAAAAAAACGGAAGCCCTACTTCAAAAAGAGGTCTCTAAACAAACAAAAGAACTGGTAGAAAACAACAAAAAGTTAGAGGAACTAGATAGAGAAAAGGACGGTATCATTGGGATTATGGCTCATGACCTCAGAGGCCCTCTTAACAACATCCAAGGTCTTAGTCAGCTTTTAGAAAGTAATGAGAACTTAGATGAAGAACAAAAAACATACATTGGGTACATTAATAAATCTGTAAAAAGTGGTAATAGCCTAATTACAGATTTACTCTTTATGAGCAATATTAATCACCCAGAAAAAACAATTGAATTAAAAGACATTGAGCTTTCTGAATTCATAGAAGTATGGGCAAAAAGCTATATAACCAGATTAGATAAAAAAGGTCAAGAACTAAGAACGTTTATTGACAAAAAGCCTCTCATAATTCATACGGACCAAAAATTGGTGACCCGTATTTTTGATAATTTAATGACCAACGCTATTAAGTTTTCAAACAAAGGAAGTAAAATTGATCTATCCGTAAACTCCAGTAACGACTCAATAATTATTTCCTTCAAAGATTACGGCCCTGGTATGTCTGAAGCTGATAAAAATAAAGCATTTAAAATGTTTCAAAAACTCTCTGCACGACCAACGGATGGGGAAAGCTCTCATGGGTTGGGCTTAGCTATTGTTAAAACACTGGTTGAAAAGCTAGAGGGATCAATTACAATTAAAAGCGAACTGGGGAAAGGCACTGAGTTTATTCTCAGTTTACCCAAAGGAAAAATATAATCTAATCTTCTATTGCCAATTACAACTACTACAATTTTTATAACTCTTGGGCTGTGGCAGCTCATTTAAGAGATTCTCTCTTTAAAGTTGACTACTAGTATATGCGTAATCAAAACACACGGTTTAACTCCGTAATCTTCTTATTCAAAAAACACCCCTTCATTAAATAATATAGTATTCTGTAAGAATCAGACGACATGATTATTTATATTGCAGGTATAATACCGATTTAAACAGGCTAAAAATCCCCGTTCTTTGCTCTCATTTTTAAATAGATGTGTGCTAGAGTGCATATACAATTATTAGCCACAAGTATAAAGAAACAATAAGACTTGAATAAAATACTCTTACTAATCACAACTCTAACCCTTTTTTCGAGTTGTAAAAAGGAATTAGACATAGAACCAAAATACGAAGGCACCAATACGGATTGGGAGTTTCGAGGCCTATTTGGAAAAGTAAAAGAAATAAGACAATTCAAGACAAATTTTAAAGGTTCGGACGGAACTCAAAAAGAAAAGTTGATTCTTAATCTAAATGAGGTATTTGAAAAATTTGGTGCATTTAAGGTGTCTGAATATTTTGACCCATTTGGTGAACCCTTGAAAACAATTAAGTATTTCTACGATGACAGTAATATGCTTATAAAAATTATAACAATCGGTCAGAATACTCATCAAAAATCAATTGAGACAATCTTAAATGATACTACAAACAAAATAACTATTCGCGACATTATTTATAACGATTCCTTAAATTTCAAATTCATCTTTGAATATGACACTTTAGAAAGCATTAATAGGCAAACAAAAATCCAAAATGGAGATACCATTATAAGTAATTTTGAATATGTTTATAATGATACAAATAATCTACTAAAATCAGTAGAATCAATAGTTGGAGAAGAAAACGGAGTAGTAAATGAATATAACTACGACGATAATGGGAACGTTATTGAAATGATTACTGGACCTAAACATTACAAGCTCAAAACCACAAAAGAATATAAGAACAACATTTTAATAGCGTCAGAACATTACACTGTAAGTCAAGATTTAAAAGAACATTTGAATGAAATTATCAAATACGACAAATTTCATAATGTCATTAACGAAAACATATTTGAAGATGGCAAACTGAATAGGGAACTAAAAAACGAATATGAATTTGACGACCATGGAAATTGGATTCAGAGAAAAGTCTATTTGAAAGAACATTTCGCAAACTCCAGTAATTTCGTGCCAATATATGCTGAAACTCGAAAAATCAAATACTGGGAATAAAGCAATAGCTCATCGCCTTTGGCATTAACTTAATCATACATATTTATATAATTTTCAATACAAAAGAATACATATGAATATTCTTTTATTTTGTTTTTTATACGTATTTGTATACTTTTGGTATTATTGACATACATATATGTACAAAAATAGTATCGAATGAGAAATAAGAAAAAACTCCTAATAGAACAACTGGATAAAAAATTAATACATTTTAAAGATGCAGCAACGGTTCTGGTTCCACAAAAAGGATGGGTTAATACCATAAGAACCAGCCTTAATATGACGAGGGAACAATTAGGAATCAAACTTGATTTAACTAAAGGGGCTATCCAAAAAATTGAAGAACGTGAAGCTACAGGTCAGATAACAATCAATAAACTAAAGGATGTTGGCAATGCTTTAGAAATGAAATTTGTCTATGGTTTTATTCCAAAAGATGGAACTGTAGAAAACCTAGTCAGCTTAAAAGCCGAAAAACTAGCCCGAAAAATAGTTTTAAGGACCAACCAAAATATGAAATTAGAGAATCAAGGAATTGGAGATGAAAAGATAACTGAAACCATAAAGGAACTTGCTGATGAAATTAAGCGAGAGATGAGAAAGTCATTATGGGATTAGAATTCAACTATAAAGATGGCCAAACACCATTAGATGAAGAAGAAAAAGAAGGTCTTAAAATAAAGTCAATTACTACTCAAGGAGAACTTGATGAGTTTGAGCAATTAAACATTGAGAAAGCTGTAGAATGGACTATTCATTCAAAATTAAAGCCTGAAAACATTTTAACCGAAAAGTTCATTAAAAACTTACATAAAAGAATGTATAGTGATGTTTGGAAATGGGCAGGACAATTTAGAAAGACTGAAAAGAACATTGGTATTCCGTGGACGCAAATTGGAATTGAATTAAAAAATTTACTTGACGACACTAAATATTGGATAGAAAACAAAACTTTTTCGCCTGAAGAAATTGCTATAAGATTTAAACATAGAATAGTATCTATTCATTGTTTTCCAAATGGAAATGGAAGACACTCTAGAATGATGGCTGACATTATTATGGAATCAATATTTGGAAATGAAATATTTTCTTGGCATCAATCAAATATGGTTAAAGCTAATGAAACAAGAAATCAATATATAAAAGCCTTAAGAGATGCCGATAATGGTGATTTCAAACAGTTAATTGAATTTGCAAAAAATTAATGCCAACATCATTATACACATTCACCCCCTACTCTACAAATCAACCAATTTTATATGGTATCGGTTTAGTTTAACCTTTCCCATATTTTCCAGTTTTTTAAGCAACCTAGATATTACTACGCGAGAAGTATGTAGCTCGTAAGCTATTTCTTGGTGGGTACTATTAATAGTGGTGCTACCCGTAACCCGAGATTTGTTTTTCAGGTATTTTAATAGGCGTTCATCCATTTTTAAAAATGCAATGCTGTCTAAAGTTTCCAGTAATTCATTCAGCCTATTATGGTAACTTTCTAGAATAAAATTACGCCAACTTGGATATTTGGCCATCCATTCTTCCATTTTACTAATGGGCACCATAATTAACTTTGCTTCGGTTTCCGCCACCGCGCGTATTTCACTCTTTCTATGACCTACACAACAGTTTAGTGTCATGGCACAAGTATCGCCATGCTCAAGGAAATAAAGCAATAGCTCATCGCCTTTGGCATCTTCCCTCAACACCTTTATTACTCCTGAGACCAGCAACGGCATAGTTTTAATGAATTCCCCTATTTCTATAAGTTTAAATCCTTCAGGAATTTCTTTATACGTAGCTACGTTATCAATTTCTTGAAGAAGTTCTTCCTCAAAAATATGCCCGTAATTCTCTTTTAATGGCTGGTTCATCTTAAAAATTTAATCACTCTTTAATAGAACAGGTCTTAAACCCGAAAAGCGTGTATAACGGACAAAAACTTATAAAACTGGTTATAATAAAAATTGCAGCTACGCCCAACAGCACGTAAGCTAAAATGCCCCCAATACTATTCTGCCAATAAAGTACAATAACAATAGCGGCAAAAATAAGTCTAAAGATGCGGTCTGTACTACCCATATTCTTTTTCATGGTTCTAAAATTTAGTGGTTAAAGGTTTCTCGCATCAGAAATATTCTGGCTTCATCCAATTCCTGTCATACCCTTTATTCTGTATATTCAGTAATTGGAGGGCTCACTACTTAGACATTTTACCACTCACACAACTAGCAAAAGAAATTGCCTTTGCGGCCATAGAATTAGCGCTGTCTATGGATGGGTAACCCAATGCTTTTAACTTGTCTTTTACAAGCAAGGCTACGTTTACATCTTCATGCATAAAGGAAACCATAGAAGATTCTACATCTACCGAAAGGTTAGATATCTCATCTAACTCCGAAATTTTAGAAGTTATGGTTTTGGCGCAGCCGCCACATTTTAGGTTTTGTACTATAATAGTTGTTTTCATATAATTATTTTCTGCGGTTACACAAAGGTGTTAACCGTTGGTTATTTATAAAAATTAAGACCATCTTGAATAGCCTCCTTTTAAATCAAAAATTTGTGAAAAGCCCATATCTAGGAGTTTTTTTGATGCTTTCTGACTTCTTGCTCCTGAACGGCAATAGACATAAACCGGTTTTGTTTTATCTAAGCTTGAAAAAGATTTTTCAAAAGCGGCTTGATTAAAAAAATCGATATTCTTAGCTCCTTTTATATGCCCACCGCTAAACTCATTGGCCGTACGAACATCTACCAATTGTACTTTTTTACCTGAAATAGCAGTTGCATATTCCTTTTTATCCAAGACTTTTATTTTATCTGAGGCTTCACTTTTATTACCGAATATTGAACTTAAGAATGACATAGTTTTTATTTTTTTTTGAAGGAAGGATTTAAAAAAAGGAAACGGTCTAATTAGTCCTGACCGTTTCCCAATAAAATAACCAACCAATTTTTTTGTTGTTCCTATTTTATCGCCAGAAATCCCATTTATGTTATCAATAGAACTGCTGGTGTCTTAGCTTTTATTTTAGAGCAGTGTAGTAGGACAAACGTAGTCTGACACTCTTATGCCCGTATTTTTAATTTCTGCAAAACCACCTTCTACATCAACAAAATTATCCCAACCTCTTTGTTTTAATATAGACGAGGCTATCATACTACGATACCCGCCTGCACAGTGAATCACAAATGGTTTTTCTTTAGGAAACTGTGCCAAATGCTGGTTGATTTCATTAAGCGGTACGTTAATAGCACCTATGACATGTTCAGAATCAAATTCGCTTTTCTTACGTACATCTATAACCAACGGTTTTTCTGCAGCGTAGGCTATCTCTAATTCTTTTGGTGTAATACGGCTAACGGTCTCAATCTCTTTCTTAGCTTCTTTCCATGTTTTGAACCCGTCTTTTAAATAACCAATAGTATGGTCGTAGCCCACTCGAGATAATCTGGTCATAGCTTCCTCCTGTTTACCGGGATAGGTAATTAAAAGAATTTCTTGATTCACATCCGGAATCATCTCTCCAACCCATTGGGCAAAGCTTCCATCCAGACCTATATTTACGCTATTGGGAACAAACCCTTTTGCGAAATCTTTAGCATCTCTAGTATCTAATAACAAGGCTCCCGTTTCATTAGCAACCACTTCAAAAGCCTCTGCGGACAAAGGTTTTTTTGCACGGTCCATAACCGTATCCAAGCTATCATATCCTTTAATGTTCATCATCACATTTTGTGGAAAATAACTAGGAGGGGTTGTTAAGCCCGTCAATAATTCTTTAATAAATTCTTCTTTGGTCATATCTGCTCGCAACGCATAGTTGGTAGCTTTTTGGTGTCCTAAAGTATCTGTAGTTTGTTTGCTCATTTTCTTTCCACAAGCAGAACCTGCACCGTGGTTAGGGAATACCATTAAATCATCGCTCAGTGGCATAATTTTGTTGCGCAAAGAGTCATATAGGTAACCTGCCAACTTCTCTTCCGTTAAATCTGCAACTACATGTTGTGCTAAATCCGGTCTACCTACATCGCCAATAAAAAGGGTGTCTCCGGTTATGATTCCATACTCTTTTCCTTCTTCATTTATTAAAAGATAGGTTGTACTTTCCATTGTATGACCGGGAGTATGAATGACCTTTATTTTATAATCACCAACATTAAAAACTTGACCATCTTCTGCAATCAACGCATCATAGCCAGGTTTTGCCGTTGGGCCAAAAACAATCTCTGCTCCTGTTTTCTTTTTTAGGTCTATATGACCACTCACAAAATCTGCATGAAAATGAGTTTCAAATACATATTTAATTTTAGCATGGTCATTCATTGCCCTATCTATATAAGGTTGTACCTCACGTAGTGGGTCAAAAATAGCCGCTTCTCCATTACTTTCTACGTAATAGGCCGCATGTGCCAAACATCCTGTATAAATCTGTTCTATCTTCATTATGCTTTGCTTTTTTAATTAGGGTAAAATTACAACGTACTGAAAACCTGCGAAGTAACATTAGTTACAAAGCTCATAAATTATAAAATCATAAAAAATGATATCCGTCAGGTTAAAAAAATAAATAACACCCATTTTAGGTCACAAAATGAAGACGGGATTTACCGTTATTCGTTCTTTAAAAAATAAGTTCAGCCTATACTCCACACCCTTTTATCACCCTACCATAACATCTTCATAACCAATAAATAGCAAGAATTAAGAGCATACCAGAAATCCTTTACGGTTTTATTAAGTTCATTCGCTGATAACTTCCCGCGATTCACTTAATGAAGCTATTTCGTATGAAACCATTGCCAATATTTGTAGCTGTAAACACGAATCTTAAAACTTAAAATATGAGTGCAAAAACAATGTTAATAGGTGTAACAACCCTAGCCATAACGGCAATTTCATGCAAAAGCCAACAAGCTAGCAGTGAACCCGCAAAACAAGGTCCACTTTCTGTTGATGCAATTTTCTCTAAAATGGATTCTAATAAAGACGGTCTTCTTTCAAAAACAGAAGTGAACGGTCCTTTAAAAGAAAAGTTTACAGAGATTGATACCAACAAAGATGGTTTCTTATCAAAAGAAGAAGTAAAAAAGGCTTCTAAACCATCAGGAAAGAGACCTCAAAGACAATAAGTATTTAAACAATCTTACGTATAATTTAAAATCTCCTTATCATGAAAAATACGCTTTACCTTACTTTAGGCTGCTTTGCCTTTTTATTCTCTTTAAATAGCTGTAGCAACGATTCTGATGATACCGCTACAGAAGATAGTGTTGATGAAGAAGTATCAACAGCGCTTGTAATGAATGTAGACCCAGACTACTTTACAACAGACAATTTAACGATAACAACCGTACCCTGTACCTTATCTGACGGTACAGAAACGGATTGTTATAAAATAGTAACGGGAAGCACACCTTCTGATCACGAAATGGGTCCTTGGTGTCCTGATAATATTACGGACAATGCAGAGGCTGGAGGTATATGGTTAGATAGTGGAGAAGTTTATGATGTAGATGGTGCCTTTATTCAAAACATGGCCAATTTTTATAATGATGAAAAATGGCAAATGTATGATGAGAATGGTGACATTTTTGTAACCGCAACAGAGGATGATTGTATTAATGCCGCCAACCCAGATGTTGGGGCCGAATATGAAAATTTCTGTGTAGAATGTATTCCTTCTTACATTACCGATCTTTCGCAAACTTGGTTAATTCCTGTTACACCAGTTCTACAATCTGAAAATGCCTATTTCTCAACAGGTGGCGGCGGTCCAATGACGGCAAGCACCATCCCTTCTACGCGTGGTGTTGCTCTTAACGGAATAGAATATTCTGCCCCAGCTCCAGTAAATAATATTTTAAGTGCCTACACCCTTGCTCCTTTTGATGATGCAGGTGGGCATATTAACGTACACCAAGGCTACCATTATCATGCTGCTACAGGCTATAGCACCACTATAGATCAAGATGATGATCATGCGCCACTAATTGGGTACGCAATGGATGGTAATGGAATTTATGAAATGTTAGATGATAACGGTAATGAATCTACAGATTTAGATGATTGTAGAGGGCATTCAGATGATACTAGAGGTTACCATTATCATATTGATGCTGCAGGAAACAACAACTTTATTAACTGTTTAAAAGGAGCATATGTTATTGAATAAATCCAGCAAACGAAATGGGTTGTTTGTAGTCTTCTTATGGCTACTGCTCCCCATGGTGGCCTTTGCCCACTCCCCTTCTCAATCCAGTACCATTTTAGTGGAAGGTAAAGATGGCGTTTGGACGCTTCAAATAAGGGCTTCCCTAACTGCTTTTGAGCAAGTAGTTCATGCGGAATACACAGCTGAAGGTTATAAAACACCAGAAGAATTTCAAGATTTAATGGGTACGCTTTTATCAAGAAACTTACATCTAAATATTGATGCTAAAGAGATAAACCTTGTTAAGCCCATTATTAAATTAGGTCACGAAACTATTGTGGTCTACAAGTTTGTTCCCCCGGCAAACTTTGAAACTGTGAAGCTGCAGAATACCCTGTTTAAAGATATAAACAGAAGTACCAGTAGTTTTATGGTATTGAAAAATGGTTCCAAAAGAAACTTGTTTTCGTTGGATAAAAAAAACCAATACGTAGCTCAGGTACATCTTGAAAACAATCAATTTGTACTTCAGGAAAAATCCATTGGTTTAGCAGGCATCTCTATTAATTGGTATGTACTTGGATTGGTATTGATACTCGGAGCTTTTGGTATGGCAAAGAAATTTAAATCGAAGAAAAAATACCCTTTCGCCAAAAGTTAGATTAAGCGGCTCATGTTGGATTTAATCAATTTAAGTTGATATAAAACAAGTTTTATGAAATATAGAAGTATCCTAAAAATAGGGATGGTAACCATAGGGTTGGCATTATGTACCGCTTGTGGTGAGAAACATAAGAAAGATCAAGTTGATCAAAACAAGATGGATCAAAAACACGATAACAAAAGGCCGTGCAAAGATGGCGAAGAACCTCCGCAAAGACCATCTACAAAAGAAATGTTTGCAGAGATGGATAGCGATAAGGATGGAAGATTATCTGAAAGCGAAGTAAAAGGTCCTTTACAACATGATTTTTCAAAAATAGACACCAACAACGATGGTTACATTGAAGAAGAAGAATTAACTAACGCACCTAAACCTAAAGGTCATCCACCACATGGAAAACCGCCCAGAGGTGATAATAAAACTGGGGAATAGCACTTGCTTTAGCAGGGCTATATAGCCCTGCGCTGATTAACGTAAATACCTGATTTTCAAATGCCTTTACGGTGCTTGTCCGTAATAATTAATCAATTAAAAAAATGATTATGTTCAAATTCAATTACATCTTTGGATTCTTGACTTTTATTTCTCTCAATTTTGGGTCTTGCAGTTCCGATGAGAGTACAGATGGTAGTACAGACGCTGAAACTGAAACAGCTACGGATAGTGGCGATTATTTAATTACAGAAGCGGCTTTCAACGGTACTTCATTAGTCTCTTTTGAAACCGTTACCGCTACTTTAGAAGATGGTTCTAGTGCAGAATGTTTTCAATTAACTTTCTCAAGTAACCCAGTAGAAAGTGGCCCGTTTTGCCCTGAAACCATTAATGATATTGGTGGTTTAGGGGTTTATGATGGAAATACAAATCCCGGTTTTCAAGTAATGAAAGCAGAATTGTTCAATGCTATGGAAGCAGATGGTTACGATATTGTAGATGACGAAGGCAACATTAACACAGATGATTTTGCTTCAGGACCTGTAGATGGAGATTTAGCTTATTGTTTACAAGCTGCTCCTGATAATAATTTACAATTGACATTTCTGATTCCTACAACACCAAAATTGGCATCTTCAAATAATGATATAGATACAATTGAATTGGTTGGTGTTTCAATAGATGGTGCTCCTATTAACGGCGCTCCTCCTTCTGTTGCTAACCCAGGTAGAGAAAAAGCAGGTAATATTCCTTCTTTAGACCCTTGCGGTGGTCATCATGATCCAGCTGGCTACTACCACTGGCATTTTGTGGCCGAATCCATGAACCAGGTCTTGGAGGCCAATAATATAACGGACGTTTCCTGTACATTGGTGGAACAGGTTGTTGACACCAAATTAATAGGTTTTGCTAAAGATGGTTTTCCAATATATGCCTATGGGGTTGAACCAGACGATTTAGATGATTGTGGCGGAAGAACTGCAGCTACAACAGAATATCCAGATGGCACATATCATTATGTTGCCAGTAATACAGATGCTCCAAACGTTCCTAAATGTCTTAAAGGAGTAGCGGCAAGCAACAACTTTAGTTACCAATAAGAAAGGCTATGAAAAAGACTTTAATTTTTTGCTTGCTCATGGTGTTGACCATAAAAATGGCGTATGCCCACAATCCATTGTCGGCTACCTACTATTTAGAGGTCAATCAAGAATTGGGAATATTGAATGTTAGTGTAAGTCAGGCTGGTTTTCAAGAGGCGCTGAACAAACATTATCCAGAAATTAATTTCGATAAATTGTCTGATGTTGAGTATAAGAAATTGGCGGTAGGTTATATAAAAGATAATTTCAATTTAATGGTAAACGGTAATCCAATCCAGCTTTTAAACGGCGGCCTGAAACTGGGAAGCCACCAAACGGATTTAAAATTTATAACCTCAGATTTACCTCATAAGTTCAACCACCTAGCTATTAAAATTGATGCATTCAAAGAGAACGACCACCATCAAACGGTTTTTACATTGTCTTTGCATGGTGCATCGGACAAGATTATTTTAACCGAAAAAAATGATTCCGCTGCTTCTGTTGAGTTTAAAAACGATAAAATGATAGCCAAGACAGAAGGCTTTGACACAAAATATTTATGGTTTTTTACAGCGATTCCAATTTTTATAGTGGGTAAAAAGTTATTCTCATCTCAGAAGGATAGCGCATAGGTAGCTATCCATTTCATTTTTAGTTCTTTTTCAAAAACAGCTATGCAATCTTAGATTGCATAGCTGTTTTTTTTATATGACCTATGTCATAGTCAGTATTATCTTACTATAATACCTTTAGTATCTAGTAAACAATCTAGTACCGTTTGCAAAAGAGGTCGTTAAAGCCTTGAATCTACTAATTAATAGTGGCCATAAGATATTTTAGAACTGAATAATTCTGTGAAATGAAAAAAATTATAATTCCTACCGATTTTTCAAAAAATGCACAAAGGGCTATTGATTATGCACTTCTTCTTTTTAAAAATGAGACTTGCACATTTTATATCATACACGCATATCATGATGCGCCTTCTGCCCCAGGGTCTAAAATGACCTTTCAAGAAGACCTAAATAAACTTGTGAAAGAATTACAAGCTCAAAACACGACTTATAATCATCGTTTTGAGGGAATCTTAGAAACCGATTCAGTTTTTAGCTTAACAAAGCGCACTGTAATTAGCGAAAAAGCAGATTATATATTTGTTGGAACAAAAGGGTTGTCTGCCCTCCGTGAAGCTTTTGTGGGAACCAATACGCTACAACTCATTAGAGATATTAATAATTGCCCAATAATTTCTGTACCCTCTGTCTATACCGTTAATAGTCTAAAGGAAATTGTTTTTGCAACCGATTTCAAACATACCTTCAAAACCGAAGAGCTCACCCCTATTGTTCAACTAGCTTTAATCTGTAATGCCGATTTGAACATAGCTCACATTAAAACCGAAGAAACTTTGAGCGATGAACAGAAAATAAACAAAGAAATATTGAGAAGCGGACTCAAAGGAGTAAAAGGTCATTTTTTTGAAATAGATCTACAAGATACTGTAGCCAATACTCTGGTTCAAATAAAAAAAACAAACCAAAATATAGGTATGCTAGCCATTTTAAAGACAAAACATGGCTTTTTTGAAAGCTTAACACGTGAGAACATCGTAAAAAGTATCGCTTTTAAAACGGAAATACCCTTTATGGTACTACCACAAACTGAATAAAAACAAATTATTTGGAGGAGAACAAAACACAAAATAAATAGGTCTTGAAATTTAGATTATGGGGGATATAGCTACATCAAGCAAACAGATTACGTTTTACTATAGCTCAAAATCATTACGGGCAAAACAAGCCCTGGCCTATGCCAAAGCAGAAGGATTACCTGTAGAAGAAATTGATCTCCTCAAAAATAAACTCACTGGAACACAAATCTTAGAACTAGCGGAACGACTACAATTAGAAGTGGCGGACTTAGTTAACAAGGAGATTCCAGCCTATAAAAAACACTTTAAACAGTATAGTTTATCTACAGATGATTGGATAAAAATGATACGGTACAATCCTGAAATCATAAAACAACCCATTGCCCTACGTGGCAACAAGACCATCTTGGTCAAAAACCCTATAGATATAACTAAACTATAATTCCTACTGCATATAACATGTACAAGTAAATAGAACGGTATTCGCATATGATGAAATGGAAAATGTACAAATGAAGCAGGAAAAACTGAATATCAATTTATTACAACTTAAAATATGTCTCAGCAATCAGAGGCGCCCGGCGCACCAGGAATGGAGGCTAGATGGACTTCTAGTACAAAAACAGGAATAGGCAAAGCCTTAAATTCTGCATCAGATGTTACTTTTACCCTTAGTCACGGTATTCTTAACGAAGCTTATTACCCACGAGAAGATATTGCTTGCATACGTGATATGGGCTTTGTTGTTACTGATGGCCATGAGTTTTTTTCAGAAGAAAAAAGAGATACGGAACACTTTATAGAAACACTTAAAGATGGTATTCCTGCGTATCGTATGGTAAATACGGACAAGTTCAAAAAATTTCAGATTACCAAAGAAGTCATCGTTGACCCATTTAGAAATACTATCCTACAACATATAATTTTTGACCAAAAAGACCCTAAAATTCCTTTACGACTATTTGCTTTACTCGCCCCGCATCTAAACAATGAGGGCGGCCACAACAAAGGGTGGGTTGGCGACTATAAAGGTGTTGAAATGTTATTTGCCAAGAACGGAGATATTGCATTGGCTATGGCCTGTTCTTCAAAATGGCTGAAACGTTCCGTAGGATATGTAGGCACATCTGACGGTTGGAGAGATATTCGCCAACACGGAAAATTAGAATGGGCATATGATATTGCCTCAAACGGCAATGTTGCACTTACCGGAGAAATAGACCTGACCGAAAAAGATTTTGTTTTGGCTATAAGCTTTGGAAGAACCTATTTAGAAGCTGCTAATCATGCAAGGGCAAGTATTTTAAACGGTTTTGAAACCGCAAAAAGAAAATATATGCAAGAGTGGCAAACTTGGCAAGATACCTTACCAAATATACCTGCCTCGAATTTTAAAATGAGTGCTGCCATGTTACGTATGCACGAAGCCAAAAATTTTCCTGGGGGTATTATTGCCAGTCTTTCCATCCCCTGGGGAGGCACAAAAGGAGACTCGGACAAAAGCGGATATCATGTAGTTTGGCCAAGAGATTTGGTAGAAACAGCAGGCGGATTCAATGCGCTAGAAACAAAAGCAGATGTATCCCGTATTGTAAACTATTTGATGTCTACCCAAAATGAAGACGGCAGTTGGCCACAGAATATGTGGCTACAAGGAGAACCCAATTGGGATGGTCTGCAAATGGACCAAATTGCCCTACCAATTTTGGAAATACTAAAAGGCTACTTACGGAACACAATGGGTATACCCCGAATGAAAAGATATTGGCCATTGGCAAAAAAAGCTATTACTTTTCTTTTAAAAAATGGGCCGTATACCAGTCAAGACCGTTGGGAAGAAGAAGATGGTTTTTCTCCCTTTACGATGGCAACAGAAATTGCTGCTTTGTTAGCTGGAGCCGAGCTTGCAGAAATAAATGACGAAAAAGATTTTGCCATCTATTGCCGCGAAACCGCAGATAGTTGGAACGATACTATAGAATACCGCACCTATGTTACAGGTACTCCCCTAGCCAAAAAACACGGTGTAGATGGGTATTACATTCGTATAAATCCATTTTCAGATATTCCCGCAACGGAATTGGGTGACCGAACCATTAAACTCAAAAATCACAATGCTGATCATGGAAAAACAAAACTAAGCGAACTGATCAGTGTAGACGCCTTGGCGCTAGTCAGGTTTGGTCTTCGGGCAGCCGATGACCCCAAAATACTGAATACTTTAAAAGTCATAGATGCTGAATTAAAGGTTAAAACTCCTAATGGAGATTGCTGGTACCGTTATACCAATGATGGTTATGGCGAGCAAGAAAACGGAGACCCTTATGATGGCACAGGAAAAGGTCGTGCATGGCCGTTATTAACAGGAGAAAGAGGTCATTATGAAATAGCGGCGGGTAATATAGAAGAGGCTATTAAGCATTTAAAAGCTATGGAAGCTTTTGCTAACAATGGTTTGTTACCCGAACAGATATGGGACAAAGCAGATATTCCCGAAAAAGGATTATTCTGTGGCGAACATACAGGTTCTGCAATGCCATTAACTTGGGCACATGCAGAGTATATTAAACTCTGTATTTCTATACAGCACAGGAATATTTTTGACATGCCAAGCCAAACTTTTGAACGTTATCTGAGAAAGAAAAAGAAATCAGATCATAAAATATGGCGTTTTGATAATGGAACCAGAATACTGCCTAGAGGAAAAATATTACGAATAGAGACCTTAACGGAATGTACGGTTCATTGGACAGATGATGATTGGAAAAGTACGTTTATTACAGAATCCGAAAATATGAAATTCGGCATTTTTGTAACCAATATTATACCCACAACACCCCAGTCCACTGTATTGCAATTTACATTTCATTGGAAAGAAGCAGACAAGTGGGAACAGAGAAATTATTCTGTAAGTATAGCTAATGAATAATGCTTGATTAGTGATTGAGAAACTCAACTAGTAGTAAAATTATAAGAGTACTCTTAACTAAAAAGTAGACATGCAGATGTCTACTTTTTTTTGTTCTATATCTTAAAGATTGAAAAAAAAACAGGCGATAGAAAGTGATATTCACCTCTGCTGCCTGTCTTCCAATTACCAACCAACTCTAATCATACCAGTGTCTTAAAAAGCCAATGGTGTTTTTCTTGTACTAGGCTTTTTTATGATTATTTAAAATTTTGCCTTTTGCATTCGTATGTACATGTATTTTTTTACCGTGATTTTCTAGGACAATTCTATAACGTTTTTTTGCTTTCCCATTTCCCAATTGAACCATATCGTAAGAATCTTTTTTAAATTTCCATTCAGGATATTCTTTTGCAATAGATTTACTTACTGCATAAGGTAGTGCCACATTTTTAAAATGCTCTGTGGTTTTAACAAGGTTACCGTCTCTGTCATAAGTAGCCGTAAGTTCTTTTCCTTTTTCTTTCATTACTATTTGAAAGGTATCATAATCTGCATTAGAATCTATATTTGGGTTGATGTAAACATCTCCCTCTACATATTCTACGGGTATTGCATTGTACTCCACAATTGAGAAATCCGGAAAATCTTCTTCCACAGCGGTTACTACTAGTTCTGGTACTTCTTCTACTTCCAATTTGGCTCTAAAGAGCATGTCCTGTGCATTAGATTGAAAAGCCAATCCCATTAAAACTGCACTTAATACTACTGTTTTCATTTTCTTATAATTTAATATGAATTTCAGTTAAAATTATTTTTGATACTTATACAGATACCGCTTCTTCTGAATGGTTATCTACTTTAGTAGCGGAATCTGACATTATTTTTTTTGCTTTTTCCAGTTCTTCAGGGGTGCCGTTAGCAATTACTAGAAACTTATCTGCTTTAAGAGCAGTCTCATATTGTAATACGCTGTCTTTTGGAATTCCAATTCCAAAAAGAGCACCTCCAAGGGCAGATAATCCCCCAACAACTACAGCTCCTTCAAGAGCACCTACTAAAGATGATATTATAGGACCTGCCAACATAACCGGTCCAACACCTGGTATTAAGAAAAAACCGGCGCCAAAAACAAGTCCCCAGATACCGCCCCAGAAAGCACCTGCCGTTCCCCAGTTCTTCATTCTATCACCGGTGTTATAAAACCCGATAACTTTATCTTCCTCGTGATAATCTTTACCTACAATAGAAAGTTTTTTCATATCAAAGCCAGACTCCTGTAGTTCTTTGACCACTTTTTCGGCTTTTTGATGCGATTCGCATATAGCGACTGTTACTCCATTTTTCATATGATTCTTATTTAATTATTAATTAAACTTCAAATTCTTATCATCTTTTGATAGGTCAAAATTATCTTGATTGATAAGCGATAAGAATGACCTAAATCAGTTCACCCTAGTTTTAGACTTTTTTTAACAAAGCAGTAATTTGTTTCTAAGATTGATAAGCGTCTTATAAACAACATATCATCTAGAAATGTAGCATTGCAATTTCTATGAGGAGGGCTCTTCCTTATTTAAAACACGTTTAAGTAATATGGAATAAATAGGTGCATTACCCAACATTGTTGTACATACAGAAGCCGTAACCGCAGTGAAAATTAACGGTAATATCAACTCATAATTTGCCGTCATTTCTACGGAAAGCGCCAAACCCGTAAGTGGTGCCCTGATAGTTGAGGCAAAGATGCCTGCCATACCGGCAACGCCAAAAATAGCTGGATCAGAAACAAGGTCTGGAAAAAAATGTTGTGCCACACCGCCAAAGAGCATCCCTAGAATAACCCCTAAAGTTATTAAAGGAGTAAAAATACCTCCTGGTACTCCTGAGCCATAACTAAGAACAGAAAGAATAAAACGGACAATAAACAGCGCTAGAAGAAAGGTTAACGTAAAAGAACTATTATATACATGTGAAATAGTAGTGTAACCCGCTCCAATCATATCTTCTGAATAGAATCCTACTACAGTAATTATAAACGCCATACAGAGCGCAATGATGACATAACTTACTTTCAGTTTTTTAAATAAATCCAAAGCGCCAATCAATAATTTGTTAAACATAATACCGATTACGCTAAGCACTAGCCCCAACAAGACAAACAACCATATGCCAGATAATTCTTCAAAAGTAAAAATGGTGGTTTTAAGGACAGGTCCACTCCCAACCAATAACCGTACTACCATATCTGCAGAACCGGCACCTATCATAAGTGCAGCTAGTGAATAAAAATTAAACTTAAAATGGCCGTTCATCTCTTCAATAACAAAAACAATTCCTGAGAACGGAGCATTAAAAGCACTTGCCAAACCTGATGCCGCACCCGCGCTAATTAATGGATTATCCTCTTCTGAAGATTGCTTAAAAACGTCTTCTGCCATCTTGCCCACGTTAGCACCTATCTGTACTGTTGGCCCTTCACGACCTAACAGCAAGCCACTACTTAATGAAAATATAGAAGCGATGAATTTAATGGGTAAAACCCTGCGCCATCTCACCGGTCTTAAACCATCTAGAGCACCTTCAATTTCCTGAATACCACTACCAGCAGTTTCAGGAGCGTATTTTTTGACCAAGAATATTGAAAACCAAATACCAAAAAAAGTAAAAAGCATAGGCCAGAGCCAATCTTGCCAAGCCTGACCCATCTCACCTATTTGAAAAGTTGTTCTAAGCATAGCTAAACGAGCAAGCACGAGCCTAAAAGCAGAACTCAATAGACCTGTAACCAAACCCACCAAAAGTGCATTAAACAAAAGTCTATAATTACTGACATCTAGATCTACGAACCTATATCGTGCCCGGGTTATTTTTCTATTGTTCATGGCTGTGCTTAAACTATATCCAAATTGAATATCGATTCACAAAATTAAACCGAGTATACTGCATCAAGAATGACCCAGATCAGTTGTTAAAAACAATACTCATTTATTTTTTAGATATGACCCAAGTCATTCTTATTGGGTGGGAAGTCGGTTAATTTTGAGGGTTGCATAGCGCTACAAATTCAAAAAATAGATTTGAAAATCAAGACTCCAAATAAGATAAGGCAATCACTGACTGAGATTGGAGAACTCTCCTATTTTGCAGGTCGCTTTTTTAAAGAGGCGTTACGGCCTCCTTTTGAATTCAACGAATTCTTGCGGCAATGCTATCATATTGGTTATAGATCGCTAACCTTAGTCTTGGTTACCGGTTTTATTATTGGGTTGGTTTTAGATTTACAATCACGACCTACAATGATCCAATTTGGCGCTGTTTCCTGGATGCCCAATATGGTAGGGATTTCAATCGTACGAGAATTAGGTCCTGTTATTACAGCTTTAGTTTGTGCTGGTAGAATTTCTTCAGGAATTGGCGCGGAGTTAGGTTCCATGCGGGTTACAGAACAGATTGATGCCATGGAGGTATCTGGTACCAACCCTTTTAAATATTTAGTGGTTACAAGGGTTATGGCATCTATACTAATGCTTCCGTTGCTAGTTGTTGTGAGTGATGCGGTATCTCTTTTTGGTTCGGCTCTAATTGAAAACATACAGGGAAATGTTTCTTTTCAATTGTATTTCAATACTATTTTTGACGCCCTGTCCTATACAGATTTAATACCCGCGCTTATTAAAACATTCTTCTTTGGTTTTGCCATTGGACTAGTGGGTTGTTTTAAAGGCTATTATAGTAAAAAAGGAACAGCAGGTGTTGGTGTAGCAGCAAATACGGCTGTAGTAATGACCTCTTTACTTTTATTCGTCATAGATTTTGTAGCAGTTTTTATATCCAACATATTTTTTGATGTCTAATGAAAAACCAAAAAAACATAGACGTAATGGAACAGGCTAAAGACCAAAAGGAAGTCATTATAGAAATTAAAGATCTCTATAAAAGTTTTGGTGACCATAAGGTGCTGGACGGGTTTCATATGGAGCTATACAAGGGCGAAAACCTTGTAGTCATGGGCAAGTCTGGCTCTGGAAAATCTGTAATGATAAAATGTTTAGTGGGTTTAATGCAACCAGATAGCGGCTATATCTCTGTTCTGGGTAATGAAATAAGGAATTTAGATCGTGAAACCTTAGATGTACTTAGGTCAGACATTGGATTTTTATTTCAAGGAAGTGCGCTTTATGATTCCATGACCGTACGGGAAAATTTAGAATTCCCCATGCGGCGGCACAAAGAAAAGTTTGGTACCATAAAGGATACTACACCATTGGTAATGGATGCTTTGGAAAGTGTTGGTCTAGCAGATACAATGGACCTCATGCCAGAAGAATTATCTGGTGGAATGCAACGTAGAATTGCTTTGGCCCGCACATTGATTTTAAAACCTAAAATCATTCTTTACGATGAGCCTACAACGGGATTAGATCCAATTACATCCAAAGAAATTATTGAGTTAATGCGGAACATTCAGATAAAATATGGCACATCTTCATTAATCATAACACATGATGTGGATTGCGCTAGGGTAATTTCTGATCGGATGATTCTATTGGTAGACGGTATAAATTATGCAGAAGGTAAATACACGGATTTGATACAATCAAACGACCCTAAAATAGAGGCCTTTTTTAAAAAATAGATCATGGAAAAATCAGCATCGGAAAAATTCAGATTAGGGATTTTTGTTCTCATAGGTTCGGTATTGTTAATCATCGTAATCTATATGATAGGTAACAAACAAAATATGTTTGGGAACACCTTTACCCTTAACGTTACTTTTGACAACATACGGGGGCTCCAGAACGGTAATAATGTTCGTTATGCGGGTATTAGTATTGGTACGGTAAAAGACATTGAGATGATCAATGATACCACCATACAAGTAGGTATGCTTATAGACAATAAAATGCAAAAACATATCAAAAACAATTCAATTGCTAATATTGGTTCAGATGGTTTGGTAGGTAGTATGATTATTAACATCGTTCCTGGAACCGGTGAAGCACCCTATGTTAAGTCTGGTGATGAGATAAAGTCTTATAGCAACGCTGCTACAGCAGACATGATGAATACATTAAACGTAACCAATGAAAATGCCGCGGTATTAACAGAGCAATTGCTAACTATTACACGCTCCATAAATGATGGAAAGGGTACATTGGGCCGTCTACTTAATGATACCATTATGGGGCATAATTTAAATCAAACTTTAATCAACCTAAAATACACCACCAATGACGCCCAAGAGACCATGCACAAACTAAACGCTCTTGTAGAAAGTTTTGACACCAAAGAAAGTGTTGTCGGAACCTTATTGAGTGATCCGCTCTCCGGAGAAAAAATCCGTAATGTACTTAGCCATTTAGAAAATTCATCTATAGAAATTGAGAAAACAGCCAAAAACCTCAACACGGTAGTTGACCGTATTAATGGTGGTGACGGAGCTATTAACTATCTATCTACAGATACCACATTGGTACATCAGCTTCAAAATTCAATGAAAAATGTAGATGAAGGTGTGCTGAAGTTCAATGAAAATATGGAAGCATTAAAACATAATTTCTTGACCCGTGGTTATTTCAAAAAACAGGAAAAGCAGAAAGAAAAAGAACAGAAAGAATAGCGGAAAACAGGAACAGTCTACTTAAAAAGCATTCGCTCATGATTTGTATCATATATCATTTTTAAATACTGTAATACCTTCATCCCATCAAAACAATTACAGCGTAGAAATAAGTTCTTCTCCCTGTTGATTAGGAGGAATATTCTTTTATATAAAAGGAATAAAGTAACACTATATATTCAATAAGATGAATTCAAAAATAACATCTATTTCGGCTCTCGAGATATTAGACTCTCGGGGAAACCCTACGCTAAGGGCGTATGTAACTTTGAAAGATGGAACAAAAACTTCCGCCTCAGTACCTTCAGGAGCATCAACTGGTATGAACGAAGCTTTAGAACTGCGTGATGACGAAAAACGTTACAGCGGAAAAGGCGTTCAAAAGGCTGTAGAAAACGTTAATAAAAAGATAGCTGCAGCCCTAACAGGAATGCATGCCGTTGACCAAAAAGATATTGATTACACCATGATTGCATTAGATGGTACCGAGAATAAATCTCAGCTTGGTGCCAATGCTATTTTGGGCGTTTCCATGGCAGTTGCTAAAGCGGCAGCCGTTTCATCTAACCTTCCGCTATATCGTTATTTGGGCGGATCCAATACCTTACGTGTTCCCGTGCCGTGCATGAATATCCTAAACGGTGGCGAACATGCAGATAATAGTGTAGATTTTCAAGAATTCATGCTCGTACCGCACGGTGCACCAAATTTTAAGGAAGGGTTACGTTACGTTGCAGAAACTTTTCATGTACTAAAAAAAATATTGAAAGATAAAGGCCTCGCTACCAGTGTTGGTGATGAAGGTGGCTTTGCACCTAATTGTGCCAGCAATGAAATAGCTATAGAATTTATTATTGCAGCAATTGAACAAGCAGGGTACCAACCTGGTATAGATTTGTCTGTTGCTATTGATAGTGCTGCCAATTCCTTTTCTCCTAATTTGGATAACAAGTATGAACTTACAAAGTCAGGTGCCGGTAAAATGACGACTGATGAGCTTATTGACCTGTCTGGCGAGTGGTTAAAAAAATATCCTATCATCTCATGGGAAGACCCCCTTTCTGAGGGTGATTGGGACGGATTTGCAAAATTCACCAAAAAATTTGGAGATAAAATTGAAGTAGTGGGTGATGACATTTTTGTTACCAACAGAAAATATATTAGTAGAGGAATTAGCGAAAAAACAGCTAATTCGGCGCTAATTAAATTAAATCAGATTGGGTCGGTTACAGAAACCATAGAAGCAGTACGCATGTGTCGTGAAGCCGGATGGCGTTATTTTCTATCTCACCGCTCAGGAGAAACTGAAGATACTTTTTTAGCAGATTTTGCCGTAGCTATGGATGGTGGACATTTAAAATCTGGTTCTGCATGTAGAGGTGAACGTGTTGCCAAATACAACCGTTTATTAGAAATAGAACATGAGCTTAAAGGACGCTCAGAATATCGTTGGAAATAAATAAATATCTTGTCATATACAAGAACATTTCTTGGAAGTAAATGCTATATTTATATAGTTTAGAACATGCATTTTTATAATAAATTAGAATTATGATGGACATATCAGTTAGCGAAAGTACCCGCGTTCTTAGGGATAATTATAGTGGTCATCTTGCCTATATTGCAGACGGGAAACCTTATGTTATACCTATCACCTACTTTTTTGATGCTGAAGACAACAGTATTATAAGCTATACGGCAGAAGGGCATAAGATAGATTCCATGCGGGAAAACGATTCTGTGTCTGTGGTAGTGGAACAAATACAATCTATGGTTAATTGGGAGTCTGCTCTTATTCATGGTACTTTTGAAGAACTAGAAGGTATTACTGCAAAACAAAAATTGCATTTATTTACAGAAGGCGTAAAAGCAATTATACGTCGCAAAGAACATAAAAACCCAGAGTTCATCAATGAGTTTTCAAGTAAGTCTTATACTAGAGGTAATCCTATTGTATACAGGATTAATATTCTTGAGATTACCGGTAAACGTCGGGAGGCCTAAAAAAAATTATAAATCAAATTGAGAATCAATTCTCGATATTGATCATTACCTAAAGCTGTTTTAAAATGTGCTACGGAATTAAAAATCGTGACTCATTTTAAAACAGTTTTTTTTATTCATATTGTATTTTCTACCTTCTTTATAGCCGGTCAAAGCAGACTATATTATATAATATATCTTCACTATTCTTCTCTGCACATTATGTGCCTTTTCTCTCATTTAAGTTCACGCTAGATAATCATTTTGCAGAGGTATTATTGAGCGTCACAACTAGGCATTTTAAAAGGTATAAAGTAGCAAAAAAGTAAGCTTTTGATAAGAAATCACTTGCCAAAAATCATCGTAAATCTTCAATACCAAAATTTTTATAAATAATATCCTTCTGCATGATTTGAATCATAAATACAAATCATACTACCTCCTACTTTTGTATAAAATTAAGGCCATCATCAGTAAAGATGGTTCGTACTAAAAGTCAATATAATGAAACGTCGCTCAATAATTTTACTAGCTATAATGCTCTTACCAATAAGCTGGGCCTATTCTCAAACTTTAGAGTTAGACTACTGTCAAGAGAGAGCCAGATCTCTTAGTCCTATTAAAAAACAAGAGCTATTATATGAAACCCAAGCAAATCTGAATATCAAAAATTTAAATACCCTAAACCTGCCGCAATCGCGTTTAAATGGGGCTTATAATTATGTGTCTGACGTGTTGGATATTGGTATTGATATTCCTGGTTTGGATATCGCAGAAATTCCTCAAAACCAATACACCTTAACATTAGATATCTCTCAAAAAATCTATGATGGGGGTTATGTAAAAAATGCCAAAAAAATGCAAGAAGCACAATTAGCTGCCAATGTAAAGGGAATGGAGGTTGATTTGTTTGAGATAAAGGGAATGATAAACACGCTTTACTTTAATGCACTAGTTTATCAAGAAAATGAAAAATTACTAGGTACTGTAGTAGACGAATTGAATAAGCAACTTAAGAAAATAAATTCTCAAGTAGAAAATGGTGCTATGCTTAAGAGTAACGCCAACATTCTTAATCAGCAAATATTAAAAATTCAACAACAAATATTAGAGGTGCAATTAGGCCGTAAGGCAATGATAGATATGTTAAGCGATTGGATAGGAGAACCTATTTCTCCTGATGCCGAATTTACACTACCACTTATAGCAGACCAGGAATTAAGCCAAGATATAAGTAGGCCAGAACAGCAATATTTTGATTTGATGGAGGAAAATTTAGAATCTCAAAAAAAGTATTGAATGCCCAAGTTTTGCCTAGTCTGTCTGGTATAGCTCAGTTAGGAGTCGGGAGCCCTAACCCTTTAAATTATTTTGAAACGGATGCCACAGAATATTATGTAGTTGGAGCAAGATTGAAATGGAATTTTTGGGATTGGAAACAAACATCCCGAAAAAAGAAAGTACTAGAGATTAACAAAGAAATTCTCTCCAGTAAAAAAGAGGACTTTGAAAAGAAAATCAACATAGCATCGATCCGTGATAAATCTAGTATTGAAACCTATAGCCAACTTATAGAAAAGGATAAAAAAATATTAGAGCTACAGGAAGATATCGTTAGAAAAAGCTATTCCCAATTTCAAAATGGTGTAATCACATCAACAGAATACATCATAGAAGTTAACAAAAGAACTGAGGCCCAATTGAATCTTCAGATACACGGAATACAAAAAATACAATCAGAAATTAATTACCTGACTACTAAAGGAAATTTGTAACCATTAAATAAACAAAAAAATGAAATATTTTATAGGTGTTATCATTTTATGCTTTGGACTTATAAGCTGCTCCGGCGAGAAATTATCGGATGCATACGGCAATTTTGAAGCAGATGAAGTGATTGTTGGCTCTGAAGGCCAAGGCAAAATACTTTCCTTTAATGTAAAGGAAGGAGAGCAAATAAAAGCGGGTACAATAGTGGGTTATATTGATACTATGCAGCTATCCCTTAAAAAACAACAGTTGGTTGCCAGTATCAATTCGGTCACAGCGCAAACCATGGATGTTCAAAGTCAGTTAAACATTTACAGGGAACAGAAAAACAACATTCTACGTGAAAAGCGTAGAGTAGAACATATGTTGAAGGATGAAGCAGCTACCCAAAAAGAACTAGACAATATAACCGGAAATATAGAGGTGGTAGACCGTGAGATTGAAGCGGCCCGTAAAAAATTAGAAACTGGTAACAGAGGCATTCTAAGCCAAATAGAGCCCATAGAAAAACAAATAGATCAGATTAATGATCAAATAAACAAAAGCCTGATTATTAACCCTATTTCTGGAACGGTTCTTACTAAATATTCCGAAGAAATGGAGTTGGCCGGTTATGGCACGCCCCTATACAAAATTGCAGGGTTAGATGAAATCACACTCAAGGTTTATGTGAGCGGTGATCAACTACCTCATATAAAACTAGGGCAAGAAGTAGAAGTGTTGATTGATGACACTAAAAAAGAAAACCGCTCTTTAAAGGGTACCATTAAATGGATTGCTTCCGAAGCTGAGTTTACCCCAAAAATTGTTCAAACTAAAGACGAAAGGGTAGATATGGTTTATGCTGTTAAAGTGCTTGTAGCGAATGACGGGTACTTAAAAATTGGTATGCCTGGAGAAATAAATTTCATGAGTAGTTCTGAAAAGGACTGATCAGTTGAGAAAAAATAAATGTAACGGTTAAGACAAAACGATGACTCCAATTTCAGCAGAAAATATTGTAATGAATTATGGTAAGGTCAAAGCATTGGACGCAGTTTCCCTAAAAGTGGAAAAAGGCGAATTGTTTGGACTTATTGGTCCTGACGGTGCTGGAAAAACCAGTCTTATCAAGATTCTAGGCACGCTACTATTGGCAAATAGTGGTACTGCTGAAATAGAAGGGATGGATGTTGTAAAACAGTACCAAAATATACGCCGCCAAATTGGGTATATGCCCGGAAAATTTTCGCTATATCAAGATCTAACGGTTGAAGAGAACCTTAACTTTTATGCCTCCATTTTTGGAACAACTCTAGAAGAGAACTACGATCTTATCAAGGACATATATAAGCAGATCGAGCCTTTTAAAAAACGAAGAGCAGGTAAACTCTCTGGCGGGATGAAACAAAAATTAGCTCTTTCATGTGCTTTGATTCACAAACCCAAAGTACTGTTTTTAGATGAGCCTACCAGAGGTGTTGACCCTGTTTCCAGACAAGACCTTTGGGATATGCTTCAAAGTTTAAAGAAAGATAACATCACAATCTTGGTTTCCACAGCCTATATGGAAGAGGCCCTTCTCTGCGACAGAATATCGCTGATGGATCATGGTAAAATATTGGCAACGAATAGCCCTGACGGACTTATCGCAAATTTTGAAAAGCCATTGTACGCCATACGTTCTGGAAACTCCTTTAAAGTTATTAAAAAACTAAAGGATTATGAGCATGCCAACTCAGTTTATCCTTTTGGAGATTGGGTTCATTATACGGACAAACGTGATACGATTGACCCATTAGAAATAAAATCCTATCTGGAGAATAATGATACCACCAATATTGAAATAAAACAAATAAAAGCAAGCGTTGAAGATTGCTATATGTCACTTACCTCTAAAAATCAAAATTATGAGCCAGCCTGAAAAAGCATATAGCATTAGTGTTGAAAATCTGACCAAAAAATTCGATGATTTTGTGGCTGTGGATAAAATTACATTCGATGTAAAAAAAGGCGAAATATTCGGCTTTTTAGGAGCTAACGGAGCAGGTAAAACAACTGCTATGCGTATGCTCATTGGGGTATTAGAACCTACTAGTGGTAAAGGCGAAGTAGCGGGCTTTGATATCTTTAAAAACTCTAGAAAGCTCAAAAAACACATTGGCTATATGAGCCAAAAATTCTCTTTATATGATGATTTAACAGCAAAAGAGAACATGCGTTTTTTTGGTGGAATATACGGTCTTACTAATAAAGAAATTCGCAATCGCACCAAAGAATTATTAACCCATTTTGGGATGGAACATATTGAAAAAGAACGCGTAAGCTCCTTACCCTTGGGTTGGAAGCAAAAACTAGCGTTCTGTACTGCTTTGATGCACAAACCCGATGTAGTCTTTTTGGATGAACCTACTAGTGGCGTTGACCCATCTATAAGAAGGCAGTTTTGGGAAATGATCTATGAAACTGCAGAAGGTGGTGTAACTGTTTTAGTAACTACCCATAATATGGATGAAGCCGAGTATTGTCATCGAATCTCAATGATGGTCGCCGGAAAAATGATTACAGTAGATACGCCCCAAAATTTAAAAGATAAATATAAGCTTGAAACAATGGGAGAAGTATTTCTCCATTTGGCAAGAGGTTACGAAAAAGAACATGCAATTACTGCGAGCTAACTGGCTTAAGTCATTGAAGTTATAAAAAAGCAAAATGAAAAATTTCAAGATATTCAAAGGACTTGTTCGTAAAGAGTTTCTCCATATCCTAAGAGATTGGCGCTCCTTAACGATGCTATTGGGCATACCCATAGTATTGGTTCTGCTATTTGGTTCTGTAATGACCATGGAAATCAAAGATGCTAATATTGCGGTTGTAGATCATGCCAAGGACCATGATTCAAAAGAATTAATCAATTTAATAAGCACTTCTGAATTTTTTAAATTGGTAAAATACCTAGATACTTCTGATGAAATTGATGAAGAATTTAAAAAAGGTACCATTCGTATGGCCTTTGTTTTTGATAAAGACTTTGGCTATAAACTACACCACGAAGGACATGCACAGATACAGTTAATTGCTGATGGATCCAAGATATTGACCTCCCCTAGCCTTATCTCATATGGTAAAATTATAATCAATAAACATATTGCAAGTAAAAACCCGCCAAGCAGAGCCGGATACTACATTATACCCACAGTGCGTATGATGTACAACAAGAATCTTAATGGTAGGTATATGACCGTACCTGGTATTATGTCTACCGTGATTTTACTGGTAGGGGCTTTGATGACTTCGTTATCAATTACCAAAGAAAAAGAATTAGGTACTATGGAGTTACTGTTAAGTACCCCCATAAATAGATTTCTGATCATGTTTGCTAAAATAGTGCCCTATCTAATAACCTCTTTTATTAGTGCATTATCTATTATTTGGGCAGCAAAATATGTGTTTGAGGTACCTGTTTCAGGGAGTATGGGACTTTTACTATTGAATACTGTTCTCTACATTCTTACAGCTCTTGCCTTGGGTTTGTTGATTTCTACTTTCGCAAATTCTCAGCTAACAGCTATGATGATTACTATGACCTTATTGATGCTGCCCACAGAAGTTTTATCGGGAATGACTTTCCCTACAGATAGTCTTCCTGTGGTGTTACAATGGTTAGGGAAATTACTGCCTTCCACTTGGTTTAATATTATAAGTAAAGGTATCCTGCTACAAGGCGCTAAGGGCGGTAGTCTTTTCTTTGAAACAACCATCCTCGTAGTCATGGTAATGGTGTTTTATTTCTGGAGTGTTATACGGTTTAAACCAAGACTCCAATAAGAATTAACAGTTAAAATAAAGAGAGATGCGTATCATAAGATTCATCATCGTTAAAGAATTTATCCAGATTTTCCGGAATCCACTGTTGGTACTCATTATTTTGTCTCAACCTTTCATACAGGTTCTTCTATTGGGTACAGCTGGGGGTGATATTAATTATGCCAGTGTTTATGTAGTAGATGAGGATTTATCTTCTACCTCTAGAGAGATTATTTCTAAAATGGAGGGTTCAGATTTCTTTGATATCAGAGGGGCTGCTCTAACTATGGATGAAGCCTATAAAGTAATGGAGTACAAAAACATTAATCTGATTGTACATTTTCCTCCAAATTTCGAAAAAAAACTAATCAAAGAACATAGCAGTAAAGTGCAGTTAGTCACTAATGCTATTGATGCTATTACCGCCAGTCTTACCTATGCGTACTCCAGCGAAATTATAGGCGCTGTAAATAAAGATGTAGCTATAAAATGGGGCAGTAAAAGCCTATCAAATAAAGCATCAACAGTTAGTATTCCCTATTCTTACTGGTATAATAGAGCGCTAATTAGTCAGTATATCATGGTGCCAGCTATGTGCGTAGCAATGGTTGTTATGATAACAATTCTATTGTCAGGAATGAATATCGTAAAGGAAAAAGAAATAGGCACCATGGAACAATTGAATGTGACTCCCATGAGAAAGACTCATTTTATTATGGGAAAAATTATTCCGGTTTGGATTATTAACATTGTTCTTCTTGCCATTGGTTTAATTTTAAGTAGCCTTGTATTTCACGTACCTGTAGTAGGAAGTCTGTGGCTTGTTTTCTTTTTATCCGGTGTTGTAATGTTCCTGCTTCTGGCGGTAGGCGTATTAATCTCGGTAATTTCCAATACCCAACAACAAGCTATGTTCTTCACCTTTTTTATTATCATGATATTTGTAATTTTTGGTGATTTTATAACACCTATTGACAATATGCCCGCATGGGGTAAAGCAATGGCTGATTTAAACCCACAAGCCTACTATTCACGAATGATTCACTTGGTAATTACTAAAGGTAGTGGCATAAAGGATATCTTACCTGATCTACTAAAAGTATCTGGTTTAACCTTTGCTACTCTAGCCGTTTCACTATGGATTTTTAATAAAAAAGACTAGAAAAGGTAACGGTAAATTTATACTCCACCCCTATTATACCGGAAAAGTCTCTAGCTGAAATTGAAATTATAGATGCAAAAAAATACGGCTATCGTAAGTTACAATAGCCGTAATTTTTTTTTAAAACTTAATAGAAGAGTTTAACTCTTAATCATTCTTTAAGGCCGTAAAACCAGAGACCACATCAAAAAGCTCTTCGTCTATGGAACTTTGTCTTAAACGATGGTAGGTATGCCCTATATCATCCAGCAATTCTTCAATATTCTTTTCTGCACGTTGCATAGCATTCAACCTACTTAAGTTTTCACTAGCTAACGATTCCGTACAGGTCTTATAAAGCGTAACAAAGAGATATTCTCTAATTAAACGACGTATAAGCTTACTACTATCACCAATAACTTCAGGTTGTTTTTGAGTAGGCCATTTTAGCTGTGCTTTTTCTTGGCGCCATTCTGCATCTAGGGGAAATAATCGTAATTTTTCTTGTTCGTAGGACCCTTCGTTTACCAAGTGGTTATGGAAAAGATAATACTCATCTACGTTTCCGTTTTGCCGGTTTTCCTCTACCTGTAATAAAATTGAACCTATAAGTGCGGTAATGGCATTTATAGAATTTGGAAGGTTAAATTCTTTGGTCACGGTCAGTCCCATATCCGCGAGTAATAAAGGTACCCGGACACCAACGGTCCAGATTTCCAATTTACCTCTGTGAGTAGATAAAGACTCTTGGACGTATTGCGAAAGGGAGTCATTAAATTGCCCAACAAAACCTTGGTCCGATCCAAAAACAATAGCGCAAATAGATTTTTCGCCTTTACTATTGTTCTCGTTCTCTCTAACATCTTGGTTGTCCAAACCAATATCTTTTAAATAGGCTACAAGCCCTAAAGACACATTGGTCCAATAATCATCCAATGATTCCATGGCCCTTTCATATTGGCCAATATTAGCTGCTGCCATGGCCTTCATAGTTCGTACTATGGAGTTTAGCTCTTTGGCTCCGGTAATCTGTCTTGTTAAGCTTTCCAGCGAATCCATGGCTATGATTTTTAGTGGTTACTCTGCCTTTTGAAATTCCTTGAGTGCAGTTTTTGTAGCCGTTAACATACTTTCTCGGCCTGCATCATCTAACCCTTTATCGGAATACAGACTTTTTTGAATAGCTTCTGATAACGTGACTATACTTTTTATCACTGCCTTTTCTGCTTCGCGCATGTTTTCAAGTGAAATCGTATCAAAAAAACCTTCGGTCAGCGTTAGAAGTACTCCTATCTGTTCTGCCACGGACAACGGTTGAAGTTCATTCTGTTTAAGAATTTCCCGAATACGTTTACCGTGTTCAATAACATTTTTTGTTTCTTCATCTAAATGAGAACCAAAACGGGCAAAAGTCTCCAATTCTTCAAACTGTGAAAATCCAAGTTTTAAATCGCCCGCAATGGCTCGGTAAGCAGGTAATTGTGCCTTACCACCCACACGAGAAACCGATTTGCCAACCTCAACCGCAGGTAAAATACCTAACTCAAATTGTTTAGGTGATAGGTAAATCTGCCCATCCGTAATTGAAATTAAATTGGTGGGAATATAAGCCGACATGTTCTGCGCTTCAGTCTCTATTATGGGAAGGGCAGTCAATGATCCGCCGCCAAGTTCATCGCTTAAATGCGTAGAACGTTCCAATAATCTGGAATGGATATAAAAAATATCACCAGGAAAAGCCTCCCGGCCAGGCGGTCTTTTTAGTAAAAGGGAAAGCTCACGATAGGCTCTGGCATGATTTGTTAAATCATCATATACAATAAGTACATCTTTACCAATTTGCATAAAATATTCAGCAATACTAGTTGCTGCATAGGGAGCAATATATTGTAATCCTGGAGAATCGTTTCCTTCTGTGACCATAACAATGGTATACTCCATTGCCCCATTCTCTTTTAAATCTGCAATAACTTTAGCTACGGCAGAAGCCCGTTGCCCAATAGCACAGTAGACACATATAACATCTTTATCTTTTTGATTGACAATAGTATCCAATGCAATGGCCGTCTTACCTGTTTGGCGGTCGCCTAAAATCAACTCTCTTTGCCCGCGTCCTATTGGGATCAGTGCATCTATAACTTTAATCCCCGTTTGCAAAGGCATGCTTACCCCAGAGCGATCCATAATAGGTGTAGCGCTCCGCTCTATAGGCAATCTTTTTTCATAGGAAATAGCACCTTTATCATCCATAGGTTCTCCCAAAGGCCCTATCACTCTTCCAAGGAGTGCTTTGCCTACAGGAACATCCATTACGCGATTTGTGCGTTCTACAAGGTCTCCAGCATCTAAATCCGAATCTTCACCTAAAAGAATGGCGCCTATTTCGTCTTCTTCAATACTAAAGGCTATACCATACAAATTACCAGGGAATTTTAATAACTCCTCATAACCTACGTTGGGCAAACCTGAGACTTTTACCACACCGGCAGAAACACTGGTAACACGGCCTACCTCTTTTGGCGCCAGATTAAACTCGTGCTCTTTTGTATGCTTTGCAAGTTCATCAAACGTATCGTTTACCAAACTTTTATAATCTGTTGCGCCCATGTCATTTCATTTTCGATTATTCTTTCGTGTCCATTTCAACCTTTTTACCGGCTTCAACATCTTCTTCAAGAGATTTTAAATAGTCCGTAACACTCCAAGATAGTTTGTACCCATTGGTTAAAATCTCAATACCATTTATCAATTCTGGCCTGGTTTTAAACTCGTAGGTATTCTCTGTTTTCAACAACCCATTTATTGTTTTTTGTATAACACCTTGCTGATTGGCGGAAAGGGCAAAAGCACTTTGTACCAATATGGGCTTACCTCCTTTTAGAGCCTCAGAAAATTTTGCTTTCTCATTGGCTTGTAGTTCATTTATTCTTTTCAAAAAGACTTCTACGGTCTGCCCCTCTAAGCTAACAGATGAGAGATCTGTTAATGTTTTTCTTGCCATGTCAAGAACCTCATCTTTTAACCTTTTAGCCATGTTATTATTTTTATTAGCTTGATCTTCAGCAAAAGCTTTTTCTAATCTATCCTTGAGTTCATTAGCTTCATTCCTTGCATTTTCTTTAAGCTTATCTCCTTCGGATTTGGCTTCTGCAGCGGCCTTTTGCATTAATTCATCCCTTTCTTTATTGAAAATTTCATTTTTATGGTTGAATTCATCCTTAGCTTTTGCTGCCTCTTTTTTCTGAGATTCGGCATCCAAGAGTTTGTTCTTTATATTAGTTTCCCGTTCATCTATTGAAGATAAAATAGGTTGATAAAGAAATCGTTTCAATAACCACATTAACACCAAAAAATTGATGATTTGAGCTATTACGGTAAACCAGTCGATTTTCATTTTTTAATTATTTAGCGATGAAATAATTCCAGAAAGGATTGGCAAAAATCAAAATCATTGAAATCACAAAACAATAGATTGCCAATGATTCTAACATCGCCAGCCCCACAAAGAGGGTACGTGTAACCGTCTGACTTGCATCTGGCTGTTGGGCCATTGAACTTAAAGCGGTTGAAATAGATTTACCCTGACCTAAAGCAGGTATCATACAGCCAATTCCTGTTGTTATTCCGGCTGTAATGATAGAGACCATTGCGATTATTGTAGCATTATCCATAATATTAAATTTTGATGTTATACCAATTTTTAGTTTGAAATTAAATTTAAAAAAGGGGTTTCTTCCTTTTGTATTAAGCTTCTATTACTGTTTGAGATTTATGCTTTATTCTTTTGTTTTTAGTCTTCTTTTTTTCTGATTCTTCAGTTGCTGCGGCAATGTATACCGTTGCCAAAATGCTAAATATATATGCTTGTATAACACCTGTAATAAGTCCTAAAACAGTCATTAAAACCGGAAAAAACAAAGGGGCAATACTCAAGAGAATAGTAACAATTAGACCACCACTCATAATATTACCAAAGAGACGCACCGCCAATGCCAACGTACGTGATATTTCACTTATAATATTAAAGGGAAGCATGATGAACGTGGGCTCTATAAATGTTTTCAAATATTGTAAAACACCGTTTTCTGCAATGCCAAAAATAGGCGTTGCCAGAAAGACACAAATGGCCAAAGCTGCTGTTGTAGACAATGAACTAGTAGGAGGTTCATAACCTGGAAAAATAATACACAAATTGGCAAAAGCTATAAAAATGAACAGTGTTCCTATAAAGCCCAAAAACTTCTCAGATTTCTTAAGTCCAACTTCTTTTATCTGTTCATTCATACCGGTTACCAGCATTTCTAAAATGCATTGCCACCGCGATATCTTTAAATCGGTACGGAGTTTTCTGGTTATCAAAATGGACACAAGCACCAATACAAACATTAATACCCAAGTGGTAACCAATGTAAGATTGATGGTGATAAAGCCATTATGCCAAAAAATCGTTTCGTCAGGACTGAGTTCCATTTTAATACTCTTTTTCTAGTTCTATTGGTTTCATCTCTTTGGTTTTGGTCATACGAATCACAATAAATCGGGCGCTTATAAAACCCAAGAGGCAAATCAACATATACTTAAAATTGTTTTGGCCCATGTAATAGAAACCCAAAAGGGTAAGCCCCACCCTTGTGAACAAACTTCCCAAATACCATAATACCGGCTTTGGGGAGGATAACATCTTCTTTGAAGTAAACCATAGCCCTCCAAAAAATAGAAAGCCTAAGCAAGAGCCGCCAAATAGAACCATTAAGGTCATTACTAAATCATTCATCTTTCTTATTTTTATGTTCGTGCATTGATTTGTTTTCTTTGTCTATCCATTGCCAAGCAAGGGCACAACCAACAAACAGCCCCGCTAGCAATAAGGTTAGTGTCCAAGAAAAAGTCTGCGGATATCTCTGATCTAACCATACCCCAACAACGGCTCCTAATACGGTTGGTACTGCAACGGACCAACCCACCATTCCGAATGTGCCAAAACCTCTCCACTCACTCCTTTTCTCTTCATTTCTGGCATGCAGCATTTGTCTTTCTTTGCTATCCACTTGATCCATGAAGCATTTTTCCCTTTTCTTATCCTCCGTATTTTTGCTCATGACTGACGAAGTTTTTTAATCCCATGAATAAATTCACTTTCTAATTTGGCAACGGCCTTCCGTACATCTCTTTCCTCTTCATCTAAATTCACAAACTGACTTTCTACGGCACTTCTAAGTTTTCCTAAATCAGCTCCTGCAATTGCATTTCTAACTGATATCTCTACAAATCTGTCTCTCTTTGTGAGTATACCTTCATCCATTGCTACATAATGTTCTTGACCATCTTTTGTTTCATAAGTCAATATGCCAGGTACTAGAGCAGCTACACAATCTAACCTGTGAGGTAAAAATCCGTATGAACCGGCATTGGTATCTACTGCAATGCGTAGCACTCCAGAGATTTTAAGAAATATCTTAAACGGAAGTAAAATATGTAACTCCATTATTTTTAGTTCTAGATCTATACTTTAGCGGTAACATTTGTTTTCTCCTCATCCGGTTTCTTTTCCGCTTTCTTAGGTTCTTTTTTAGCCTTTTCTATAGCTTCATTAATAGTACCCACCATATAAAAAGCACTCTCCGGTAAATCTTTAAATTCATCCTTAAGAATACGTTCGCAACCATCAAGGGCATCTTCTAATTTCACTCCTTTTCCTTTGAGTCCGCTAAACTGTTCCGTTGTAAAGAAGGGTTGTGTAAAGAACCTTTCTAAACGCCTTGCTCGGTTTACAGTAGCACGATCCGTTACAGAAAGTTGCTCCAAACCCAACATGGCAATGATGTCCTTTAGCTCTTCATATTGGGCCAATGTTTGTTTTATTTGCTGTAGAAGGTGGTAGTGACGTTCACCAATAACAGTTGGTGTCGCCATTTTGGAGCTGGACTGCAATAAATCTATTGCAGGAAAAAGCCCTTCACCTGCTCTTTTTCTTGATAAGGTAATTGACGCCGAAAGGTGAGAAAATGTATGTACCGCAGCAGGATCCGTAAGGTCATCCGCAGGAACATAAACTGCCTGTATACTGGTAATGGCCCCCGTATTGGTATTCGCAATACGTTCTTCAAATTTGGAAAGCTCGGTACCCAAAGTTGGTTGGTAGCCCAATCTTGACGGCATTTGCCCCATAAGACCAGAAACTTCCATTCCTGCTTGAATAAAACGAAACACATTATCTACAAGTAACAGCACATCACGATGTTCGTCATCCCTAAAATATTCGGCCATAGTTAATGCTGCATGACCTACCCTAAAACGGGCTCCAGGGGGTTCGTTCATCTGCCCGAACATCATCACCATATCCTTTAATACATCGGCCTTTTTCATATCATGGTACAGTTCATGCCCTTCTCTGCAGCGTTCACCAATACCACAAAACATACTTATACCTTGGTGATACCCTACCATATTATGTATCATCTCTGTGAGCAATACCGTTTTACCAACACCGGCACCACCAAACAAACCTGCGTTACCGCCATGTTGTAAAGGCACCATTACATCAATCGCTTTTATTCCTGTTTCAAAAATTTCAGATTTTGTAGACCGTTTTGATAACGGTGGTGGCAATTGGTGTACACTTTTACGGGGTAATTTTGGTAAAGCTTCTCCGTGATCAATGGTATTTCCAAAAACATCGAACATGCGGCCCATAATCTCCTTGCCTATTGGAACGGATAACTGTTCGCCATCTGTTTCCGCTCTCATTCCCCTTGCCAAACCTTGCGTTGGGGTTAAGGCTATACCTCTAATTCTATGGTCATCTAATTGTGACAACACCTCAATAGCAATGGCATTATCAGGCCCTGTGTGTATTAAAGTATTTATAGAGGGCAAATCCTTATCGAACCAAATATCTACAACACTTCCAAGCACGGCAACTACTTTACCTACTATTGATTTACTGATGTTATTTTTTGAGACTGTTGCCATAATTCTCTGGTGTATATGAAACGGTAAAAGTATGATCCAAAACTGCTACTTGCCATGACCTAGGTCATGACGCATTTTTTTTCCTCCATGACCTAGGTCATTTTCATTGGCAAGGAAACATCGGAGATTCGTAGTCTATAATCTTGGCCGGAGACGACCTTTAAAATATATAGCGATGAAAAATTACATACGTCACTTTAGTGAAATTGACATTAACGATGTACCAACTGTAGGAGGTAAAAATGCCTCTCTCGGAGAAATGTTTCAAAAGCTAACCTCTAAAGGAGTCCAGATTCCTGATGGCTTTGCTACTACAGCAGAAGCGTATTGGCACTTTCTGCAAGAAGTACACATTCAGGAAGAGATTTTTGGTCTTTTAGCAAAGTTGAATACTACAGATTTTTCGAACTTAAAGGAGATTGGTGCTAGCGTAAGGAAAGCTATTTTAGATACAGAACTTCCAAAAGATCTTAAAGATGCTATTGAAGAAGGATACGACGCCCTATCTAAAAAATATAAAGGTGATATTTCGTTAGCGGTAAGAAGTAGCGCTACCGCAGAAGATTTACCCACGGCGAGTTTTGCGGGCCAACAAGACAGTTATTTAAACGTAAAAGGAATAGATGAGCTTGTTGATGCTTGCAAGAGATGTTACGCATCACTATTTAATGACCGTGCAATAAAATACAGAGAAGATAACAACTTTGACCATACTAAAGTAGCGTTATCCATTGGTATACAAATGATGGTACGTTCAGATTTGGCTGCTTCCGGAGTAAACTTCACTTTAGATCCAGACACTGGTTTTGACCAAGTGGTAATGGTTTCCAGCATATATGGCTTGGGCGAAAATATTGTACAGGGCAGCATTAACCCAGATGATTATTTTGTTTTTAAACCCAGCTTAAAGAATGGTATTGAACAACCTATTGTATCTAGACGTTTGGGGAGCAAAGAAAAAACCATGGTCTATGATACATCTGGTAGTGGTACTATAAATCTTGATACTCCTATGGAGAAACAAGAACAATATGTACTTACAGATGCAGAGGTAGTGAAACTAGCACAGTGGTCATTAATTATTGAGGATCACTACAAACGTCCTATGGATATTGAATGGGCAAAAGACGGACAAACAAATGAGCTTTTCATAGTCCAAGCTAGACCGGAAACTGTTCAGAGTGCGAAAACGAATAAACTAAAAATCAACACCTATACCTTACTTAAAAAAGGTAAAGAGCTTACTCACGGAATGGGCTTAGGTAACAAAATAGCATCGGGTAAAGCCCGCATATTACATAGCCCAGCAGAATCTGATAAACTTCAAAGAGGTGAAATATTGGTTACCGAACGTACCAATCCTGATTGGGATCCGATTCTTAAAAAAGCAGCGGGTATTGTTACAAATCAAGGTGGGCGAACCAGTCATGCAGCTATTGTTGCCCGTGAAGTTGGTGCAGCTGCTATAGTAGGGAGTAATAATGCTACAGAAGTGATTAAAGACGGACAAGAAATTACCATTTCTTGCGCAGAAGGCGATACAGGTGTCGTTTATGACGGTCTTTTAGAATGGAACGAAACCGAAGTGGACCTCACAACCTTAGGTAAACCAAAAACGCAACCTATGCTTATTTTGGCAGATCCAGACCAAGCATTCAAATTTTCGTTTTATCCTTCTGAAGGAGTTGGATTGATGCGTATGGAGTTCGTTATCAACAACTCTATTCAAATTCACCCTATGGCCTTAAAACATTTTGATACGTTGAAAGATCAAGCGGTTAAAGATAAAATCCAGAAACTAACACACCACTACCCAGACAAGTCAGATTATTTTGTACACAAACTTGCCGAAGGTATTGGAACTATAGCTGCAGCCTTTTACCCAAAAGATGTCATTGTTCGTACCAGTGATTTTAAAACCAACGAATATGCCAGCTTAATTGGTGGCTCAGAGTTTGAGCCTGTAGAGTCAAATCCAATGTTAGGTTTTAGGGGCGCTTCTAGATATTACAATCCTAAGTACCAAGATGCTTTTGAACTAGAATGTAAAGCACTAAAAAGAGTACGGGAAACTATGGGGTTGACCAACGTAAAAATTATGATTCCATTCTGCCGTACACTAAAAGAAGCTGCAAAAACAGTAGCCGTTTTAGAGAAAAACGGTTTGAAAAGAGGTGAAAATGGACTTCAGCTTTACATGATGACAGAGATACCTAACAACATCATCTTAGCAGAACAATTTGCTGAGTTCTTTGATGGGTTTTCAATTGGGTCAAACGATTTGACACAATTAACTTTAGGTGTAGATAGAGATTCTGAATTGTTGAGTGACATCTTTGACATCAATGATATAGGAGTTAAAAAAATGATTGCGATGGTGATTAAAGCCGCTAACAAAACCAATACCAAAATTGGATTATGTGGCCAGGCACCAAGTGATTTTCCCGAGTTTGCCCAATTTCTTGTAGAGCAAGGCATTAACTCCGTATCCTTTAATCCTGATGCATTGATTTCAGGTATTAAAAACATTAATAAGGCTGAGAAAAGCAAGACTGCATACGGAATGGCAGAAAGCAGCAATTAATATCTCTTTAGAATTCTAAAATGAAAATAGCAATATTCAACGTCCATAATTGGGAAAAAGACTATTTACAAAATGCAAGTAATGGCAAGCACACTTTAAAAATGTTTGATACCTATCTGACTTTAGATACGGTTGATTTAGCTAAAGATTGTGATGCCATATGCATTTTTACAGAAGACAATGCATCTGCACCCATCTTAGATAGGTTGCATGAACTTGGTGTTAAATATGTAGCCCTACGTTCGGCCGGTTTTAATAACATAGATGTGCCACATGCAAAAAAATTGGGTATTCGCATGGCGCGGGTACCTGAATATTCTCCCTACGCCATTGCCGAATTTACGGTAGGTGTTATGCTTGCCCTTAACCGAAAATTAGTCAGAACCCACTACCGGATTATGGAAATGAATTTTTCATTAAACGGGCTGGTTGGTTTTGATATGAACGGAAAAACGGTGGGCATTATAGGCACGGGGAAAATTGGCCGTGTAGTGGCTAAGATTTTACACGGATTTGGTTGTAAACTATTGCTTTATGACATTTTTGAAGATAAATCTTTGGTAGAAAAATATGATGCTACTTACACAGATTTAGATTCTTTGTGCAAGCAGTCTGATATCATTACCCTCCATGCTCCGCTAAATGCAGAAACACATCACCTTATTGATGAGGCTAGAATTGCGGATATGAAAAAAGGCGTGATGCTAATTAATGCTGGCCGTGGCGGATTGGTAAAAACCATAGATGTTATAAACGGACTTAAATCTGGTCAAATAGGCTATTTCGGGATGGATGTGTATGAAGAGGAAAAAGGACTCTATTTTGAAGATCATTCCGAAGATATTCTTCAAGATGATTCCATGGCGCGTTTAATGACCCTTAGAAATGTATTGATAAGTAGTCACCAAGCATTTTTGACCGATACAGCCCTAAACAATATTTCACGAATAACCTTTGATAATCTGGAATGTATGGAAAAAGGAGATTCTTGTATTAACGAGATAAAATAAGCCTAGCATGGGAAAATTAATATTGGTCAGGCACGGTAAAAGTCTTTGGAACGTAAAAAACGTTTTTACAGGATGGACGGATGTTGACTTGGCCCCGGAGGGATTGGACGAGGCAAAAAAAGCTGGGGAACTTATCAAATCAAATCTTATTGATATTGATATTTGTTTCTCTTCTTATCTAAAAAGAGCCATCCGTACCGCATGGATTCTATTGGAAACAGCAGAAATGATGCATGTAGACACCAAGTATAGCTGGAAGCTAAATGAAAGGCATTATGGAGATTGGCAAGGAAAGAACAAAGATGAAGTTCTAGAAGAAGTAGGAGAAGAATTCTTTTTAAGCGTGCGCAGAGGCTATGCCACTCCCCCTCCCAGTCTTTCTATAAACGATAAACGAAATCCAAAATTCGATTCTAATTATAAAGCTTTGGATGCATCTGTATTACCATTGGCAGAATCGCTTAAGGATACTTCAAAAAGAGTAGTCAATTACTTTTTTGAAGCTATTGCTCCAGAATTGGCCAAGGGCAAAACCGTATTGATATCCGCTCACGGAAATTCGTTGCGCGCTCTTATAGAATATCTAGAGCATATATCATCCGAAGAAATTGCAAAAGTTGAAGTAGCTACGGGTGTTCCACACTTGTATGAGTTTGATGGTAAGCTGAATGTTGTAGAACATTACCAATTAAAATAAGACAAAAAAACGAGTTTAAAACTTATTAAAATGGCACGTATAATTACACTCACCGTAAACCCCGCTATTGATAAGAGTACTACCGTAGCGGGAATTGGCCCTAATACAAAATTACGTTGTACCCAACCTACATTTGATGCGGGCGGTGGTGGAATAAATGTATCACGAGCTATAAAAAAGTTAGGCGGCACATCTCTTTGTAGCTACTTTGCCGGTGGTCATTCAGGAGCTTATTTGAAACAACTTTTAGATGAAAAAGATATAGAACAATCGATAACCCCGATTAAAGGGTTTACACGTGAAAACCTTGCGGTAACGGATACTAGCACCAATCAACAATACAGATTTGGAATGCCGGGTCCACCAATACAGGAAGCAGAATGGCAAAATGCCTTAAAGCAATTGGAACTGCAGCTCAATAAGGGAGATTATTTAGTTGCAAGTGGAAAGTTACCTCCCAACGTACCAGATGATTTTTACGTAAAAATAAGCCGTATAGCAGAAAATAAAGAAGCCCTTTTTATTCTTGATACTTCTGGTGAGGCACTTATAAAAGCAGCGAAATCCCGTGTTTATATGCTCAAACCCAACTTGGCAGAATTAGGCGCGTTATGTGGGGTTACCTCTATAACAGACTTAGACCTGAAATCATTGGCACAAGAATTTTTAGAAAATAATGATTGCCAAATTCTTGTCGTCTCCCTAGGGCCAAAAGGGGCCTTACTGGTTACCAAAAATGAAATGGTACAAGTACCAGCTCCCGTGGTTCACCAAAAAAGTACTATCGGCGCAGGAGACAGTATGGTTGCCGGAATGGTCATGAGCCTTATATGGGGCAAACCTTTAGTTGACATGGTACAGTATGGTGTGGCTTGCGGAACAGCTGCCACAATGCATCATGGAACACAATTATGTATTAAAGAAGATGCGGATAAGCTGTATGAATGGATAAAACAGCAAACCCCCATTTTAGAAACAAATTAAAATACGAGTGATGGAAATTGAAAAATATTTAAAAGAAGAAACCTTCTATCTGCTAGATCACGAATGTATTACTATTCCTAAAGATAAAATCCACCTTCCAGGCCCTGATTTTAATGATAGGATTATGGCATCATCAGATAGATCTAACCAAGTTTTAGGAAGTTTACAGCAACTATTTGATCACGGAAGACTAGGTGGCACAGGCCATCTTTCCCTATTGCCGGTAGATCAAGGTGTAGAACATTCCGCAGGTGCCAGTTTTGCGCCGAATCCTGAGTATTTTGACCCAGAAAACATTGTGAAATTAGCCATTGAAGGGGGCTGTAATGCAGTAGCTTCCACATTAGGTGTACTAGGAGCAGTATCTAGAAAATACGCTCATAAAATTCCTTTTTTGGTTAAATTGAACCATAATGAGTTGCTTACGTATCCAAATACTTTTGATCAAATTTATTTTGCACAAGTAGAACAGGCTTGGAATATGGGTGCCATAGCCGTAGGAGCTACTATTTATTTTGGCTCTCCAGAATCAGATAGACAAATACAAGAAACCAGCAAAGCATTTAAGCGCGCACATGAATTGGGCATGGCCACAGTTCTATGGTGTTACCTACGTAATGACGCCTTTAAAAAGGATAAGGACTATTCCGTTAGTGCTGATTTAACCGGGCAGGCCAATCACCTTGGTGTAACCATCGAGGCCGATATCATCAAACAAAAACAGCCAAGTAATAATGGTGGTTTTAATGCTTTGAAAAATTTTGGAAAAACTAGCGAACTTGTCTATAGTAGACTTACAACAGACCACCCTATTGACCTGACCAGATACCAAGTTGCCAATTGCTACATGGGGAGAGCTGGACTAATAAATTCCGGTGGTGCTTCAGGTGATGATGATTTTGCAGCCGCTGCACGTACTGCGGTAATTAACAAAAGAGCTGGTGGTATGGGATTAATCTCTGGCAGAAAAGCTTTCCAGAGACCTATGAAAGAAGGTGTTAAACTATTAAACCTTATACAAGATATCTACTTAGACCCAGCAATTACGATAGCTTAAAACATACGATTATGAAAATGACAGAAAAACTTTCTTTACCGTTAGCTCATAAATCTTTGATTCCTTTGGCAGTTGGTTCTAAAACGAGTTTAGGTCATACAAATGGAAATGTGTTAGCAGGTGATATAGGAGGAACTAAAACGAATCTCGCTCTTTACGAATTCAAAGATGGTCACCTTTTTCTAGTCAAACAAAAATCATATAGAACAAAGAACCATTCCTCTTTACTAGAAATCATAGAAGATTTTGAAATAGAAGAAATGGCTAAGATAGATAGTATATGTTTTGGTGTAGCCGGTCCCATAACCAAAGGAAAGGTGCATGGCACCAATTTCCCTTGGAGAATTGATACCAAAAAGCTCATCAAAGCACTTCATCTTAAATCCATTTTTTTAATAAATGACATGCAGGCCAACGCCTATGGGCTGGCCGCACTAGAGGAAAAGGATTTAGATCATTTAAAATATGGTTCAAAAATAGAAGGTAATGCTGTTATTATTTCTCCAGGAACTGGTTTAGGGGAAGCTGGCCTATTTTGGGACGGCTCTGCATACCATCCTTTTGCCACAGAAGGAGGCCATTGCGATTTTAGTCCGAGAAACGATTTTGACCTTGAAATATGGAAATATTTTCAGCAGAAATATGGCCATGTAAGTTGGGAGCGTTTACTATCAGGACAAGGTATACGTGATACCTATCAACTGATACGTAATGTTAGTGGTGAAAAAGAAACCGATGCTTTTAAAGCAAAAATGGCCAAAGAAGATCCGGCTGCCGTTATCACCAAAACGGCTTTGGAAGGTTCTGATGTAGTCTGCAGGGAAACCTTAGATCTTTTTGTTCGATTTTTAGCAATAGAAACTTCTCAACTTGCTTTAAAATTTAAGGCTACCGGAGGTATTTATATTGGTGGAGGAATTATGCCCAAGATTATAAAAGGAATGAATAGAGAAGTATTTACAGATAATTTTATGCAGTCTGGACGCATGAACTCTCTTTTACAAATGGTTCCCGTAGATGTTATTCTTAATGATACTACAGCTTTGATGGGAGCGGCATATTATGCTGCAATGAATCTTGAGTAAAGTTCAACCTATTTGAAGTAAAAAAGACAACAGGTCTTGAATCATAATGACTCAAGACCTGTTGTCTTTTTAGAGATTCTAAGACCTTTCTTTACTTAATTTGTGGGCTACATCTTATCGACTTCTACATCCATTTCTATGACTTTGAACAATTCCCTTCTATTTCTTCTGGTGTTCTTGATAAATTTAGCCACTTCTTCTTCAAGCTCGTTATGCTCCACCCTGAACGTTTTATAATTTTGTTTTTCAGGGTCATCAATCATTGTCGCTATATGCGATAAATGTTTGCCAACTCGTTCTAACAACTCGTCACAATCTCTTGAATCCTTTAGGATACTTTCACCAGCTCTTCTTATATTATCTAAATCTGCTTGTGCCTTTATCCATAAGAAATATTTATCCTCTAAATGTCTTAGAAACTTAAGGTCATCCTTATAAAACAAAAGATCTGATTTCCAATGTTCCGTTAAAACATATAGTTCTTGCCAGTCACCGTTTTCAATAAAATCACCTTTGGGCCTAATTCTAAAATTTTCCATGTCTTATATTATTTTAAAAAATAACAGTTTTGATCTTTTCTTGTTCTTGTTATTCTAAAACAAGAATGGGCACTTTAGAGTTTAGAATCAACATCTGCGTTAATTCCCCTTCAGTAGGCTCACTGCGCATGGTTTGATTTCTAGGAAGGATGGCTACAACATCAATATCATTCTTTATTGCGTAGGTATTTATCCCGTCTATAACATCATTGTTTTTAATGAACACACGTTCTTTATAAAATGTTTCAAGATAATATTCTATAGCACTTTCATTCTTCTCTTCTTCCTTACTATAACCATAAATACCAGGCTGGTTTTCTATAGTCAATACGTGTACTTTGGCATTACATTTACGAGCTATCATTAGAAGTGTTCCTAATTTTTTGGTGTCATCAATCTCTTCCCTACCAATAACCAACGCAATATTGGATAGTCTATAATCTTGACAATCCCGAGGAATAACCAAAACTGGACATTTACCTTTTAAAACTAGGTGCGCGGTATTTGTATGTTCCTTAATTTCTTTTTTGTCTTCACCTGATGTTCCCATTATGATAAGGTCTATCTTATCTCTCTTCCGGATTTTCATTAAGGTCTCAATAAGTTTTCCGTCTTGAATTTCCCACTCCAATTTATTCTTAAGAATGCCTCTATATTCTTTCTCCAGCCTTTCAAAATTTTCTGGTAACAATTCAAGATTGCAGTTTCCAGAAACATAGGCTAATACAATTTTAATATCGTCCAGTCTACCAACGAAACCTGCAGCATACTCCAATGCTTTTTTTGATGCCTTCGTAAAATCGAAGGGAATGAGTATTGTTCTAATTTTGTCCATGTTGTGTTTCTTTAGGTATAACTTTCGTAAGCCATACACTCAAATTTAGTATTAGATTATAAGAAAACACATGACTTTGGTCATATGCGAATACGTAACGCATATGACCAAAACATGCTAGTTGATCAATCTACTTCTTAGTCTTGAAGTTTAGGCTTAACAATTTTCCAGGTATTAGATTTGTCTTTAACCGCTAACAAATCTTTTGAAATCATTTTAGCTTGCAATTCAGGTAATTTAAATAGCTTCTTAGACATTACAATGTTCTGTCTTTCTTGTATGGGCCATAACATTTCACCTTTCTCGTTCACCACTACCTCAGTAAATTCGTAGTCGTAAATTTTTAATTGAAATGGATTCTTTCCGCGTAATTCTTTGCTTTCGTAAATACCTACGGCATGACCATTACTAAACTGGCTTACATTTAAAAATACTGGTTCTACTACCACATTACCTTTTTTATCCATAAATCCATAACGGGCAATACCATCTTCTTTAACTGTTTTTATGGTACAAAGGCCATCCTTAAACTTAGGCGAACCAATACCTTCTATACCAAAATTCTCAGTATTGGGAGTTTTGTTCCAAACCACATCTCCTCTAAATCCAATAACCAACTGACCGTCTTCATCAATAAAACCCCATTGGCTTCCTTTTTTAACTGCTGCTAAACCTTCACTAAAAGGCTCAATCTGATCAAGTTCGCCAACTATAGCTTTATTGATGTCCTCTACTGACTGCGAAATACCCAAAATAGGTATTGACAGTAAAAACGAAATAATAAATAAGCGTTTCATCTCTAAATGTTTTTGTGTTCACTCAAAGGTATAGGGGTCTTTTTCAATTTTAAATGACCTACGTCAGTTGCCTATTATTTTTAAACGCATCAAAACAAATCTTTCAAAATACTTCTCCGTTACTTCAGTCTCAATTTATAGGTATGGGAACAGCCTCATCCCCCTACCTTCCTCCAAAACCTATAATTTCCTAGGGGGCTACTGATTTAAATCATATTTAAACTTGAGGATTTAAAATAGCTTTGAACTGGTTTTGGTTACACTAGAAAAAATCATTTCTAAAACCGTATAAATTCTAAAATACTTCGTCATGATAAAAGATTATGGAAAACACTACAACGACCTCACAAGATTAATAAAGGAATTAGGGACTAATATACCCGACACTATAAGTGGCTTCAATAGTTTACACAAGGCCAGTACTGCAGAAGGTGTACTTTCTACCCAAACCAAGGAACTTATTGCTCTGGGTATTGCCATTACAGTTCGCTGCGACGGTTGTATTGCCTTTCATGTGCACGATGCCATTGAAGCAGGCGCTAGTTCCGAAGAAATTATAGAAACCATAGGCGTGGCTGTTATGATGGGTGGAGGTCCCGCTCTCATGTACGGTTGTGAAGCTTTGGAAGCATTGAACCAATTTGTGGTACTCCAATAATATGAAACGACAACCAAACAAAAAAGACACCGGTACGCCGGAGGATAAAAACTCAAAATCGCCTTTTGGTGGATTCAATTCTAATTGGATTCTCATTTTGGTTTTTGGGTCTTTTGCCTTGTTCACTTTTATCTCCAGCCCTGTTTCTGCTACACAAGAAATAAGTTGGACGTTTCTTCAAGATTCGCTTTTAGCGAAACGTGAGGTTTCAAAAATAATAGTGGTCAATAAAGAATTTGCAGAATTCTATATTAAAAAAGATACCGCTGCAAACAAAGCTTCAAAAGATAGTGGCGAGAGTTTGTTTGGTAATATTCAAGGGCCTAAATACAGAATGACTATTGGCTCTGTTGAGAATTTTGAAAATAAGTTAGAACAAGCGCAAAGTTCTTTTTCGTCTCCAAACAAAATTGATGTTCAGTATCAAAACCGTACAAGTTGGGGTTCTACCCTGTCTTGGATTTTGCCACTAGTGGTACTTATGGCTTTCTGGTTTTTTATGCTGAAGCGAATGGGAAATGGAGGCGGTATGGGAAGTTCTATGATGAACATAGGAAAGTCTACTGCTAAACTGGCCAAAAAGGACACTAAAAGCTCCGTAACTTTTAACGATGTAGCAGGTTTAAAAGAAGCGAAAATTGAAGTCATGGAAGTCGTAGACTTTCTAAAGAACCCAGAAATGTATACGGAGTTGGGAGCAAAAATTCCAAAAGGCGTTTTGCTCGTAGGGCCTCCTGGCACAGGGAAAACTCTGATAGCAAAAGCCGTAGCCGGAGAAGCCCAAGTTCCTTTCTTTTCAATGTCCGGTTCTGAATTTGTTGAAATGTTCGTTGGTGTTGGTGCATCTAGGGTGCGTGATTTATTTAAACGTGCAAAAGAAAAAACTCCAAGTATTATTTTTATTGATGAAATTGATGCCGTAGGTCGTTCCCGTGGTAAAGGCGGTGGTTTTCAGTCTAATGATGAGCGTGAAAATACATTAAACCAATTACTTACCGAACTAGATGGTTTTGGTCCCAATACTGGCGTAATTGTATTGGCCGCAACCAACCGCCCAGATGTGCTAGATAAAGCATTATTAAGGCCCGGAAGGTTTGACCGGCATATATATCTTGAACTACCTACCAAAGATGAGCGTGAAGAAATATTCAAAGTGCACCTTAGACCACTTAAACTTGCGGGAGATGTAAAACCACATGATTTGGCTAAATTAAGTCCGGGATTTTCAGGAGCGGACATTGCCAATATCTGTAATGAAGCTGCCCTTATTGCCGCTCGTAAAAAAGAGAAAAAGGTACATTCTCATGATTTTATGGATGCAAGGGACCGTGTTGTTGGAGGAATGGAACGAAAAAGTAAAATTATAGCACCAAAAGAAAAAGAAACCGTTGCACATCATGAAGCAGGTCATGCCGTGGTAAGTTGGTATTTGAAAAATGTAGATGCCTTGGTTAAAGTCTCTATTATCCCACGGGGTAAATCTTTGGGTGCTGCATGGTATCTACCAGAAGAAAGACAAATTGTTACCAAAGCCCAATTTATAGATCAGATGTGCGCTTCATTGGGGGGAAGGGCTGCAGAAGATATTGTTTTTAACGAGATTTCTTCAGGAGCTTTAGATGATCTTGAAAAAGCAACAAAACAAGCCTATGCCATGGTATCTTACTACGGACTTGATGAAAAAATAGGCCCAATGAGTTTTTACGATTCCTCAGGACAAAATGACCGTCTTGTAGGGAAACCTTATAGTGAATCTATGGCCAAGCTTATAGATCAGGAAGCTCAATCTCTAATTCTCAATGCCTACAAGAAAACTAAAGCCGTATTAGTTGAGCACAGAGCGGAGCTAGAGAAACTTGCCCAACATTTGCTGGAGCATGAAGTAGCCGAGAAAGAGGATTTGGAGGCTATTCTTGGAAAAAGAATAGAATTTATTCCTAAAAATGCAAATGTAAATGACGATAACCAATTATCTGTCATTTAAAATATAAGACTATGTTTTATCAATCTATTTGATAAAATTTAATGATACGCTAGGTCATTTTTTAGAGGGTACATTATTCCTATAATGTACCCTCTATTCTTTTAAAATGATTTCCTAAACTAGACTATTGATATTTCTATTTACTGTATTTAAAGTTAACTAAACTAGCAAAGTATGACTTGCGTCATATCTAATGTGCTAGGAAAATTACACCTTTGATTATAGATTAAATTTTAAGTAAAACTCTTAGTTAATAATTTTATAGACAGGTTATGAAAACAGCAGTTATTTACAATTCCGATTTACACTTTGAACACAAACAATGGGAGTCTGAACTTGCTTTTTGGAAGGACGAATTAAAATCTTTCAATAACAGATTAGGTGAACTTGTAACACGTTGGACGGATAAGGATGTTCTTGCGCAACTAGAACATTATCAGAATGAATTTATTCTACATGGTAATGTAATTGAAGATTTACAAGAAGCGATGGAAAAGCATGAAATGAACATTTCCGAGCATAGTAATAAACTAGGTGACACTATGGATGTTCCTATGTTTAGTACACATAAAGAGATTCGTGAAAAAATGGAAACCCAGAGACAGATTTACGCTGATCTTAAAAAAGAATTTTTCCGGTTTCTGTCAAAATATATGTAATAACACCATAAAATATGGCTGCATTTAAAATTCCGAAACAAAAAGAAATAAAAAGGTATGCCACCTTATTCAACGTCCTCGCCAAGTATGGTTTTGAGGACGTTTTGGTAAATAGCGGTATCTCAAAGGCGATTCCAAAAAGTTATTTGAACGGACATCCCGATACCGAAAAAAACCTTTCTTTTTCAACATACGAACGTATTCGTATGGTGCTCGAAGAACTAGGACCAAGCTACGTAAAGCTAGGCCAGATTTTCAGCAATCGGGAAGATATGCTTCCACCAGAACTTATAAAAGAATTAGAGAAACTACAAGACCATGCTCCCAATTTAAAAAACTTTGATGTACATAAAACTATTGAAGACGAGTTAGAAATCACCTTGGCCGATTATTTCTTGTCCGTCAACCCAGAACCCTTAGCGGCAGCATCTTTAGCCCAAGTACACCGGGCCATATTATTGAGCGGCGAAGAAGTGGTTCTTAAAATTCAGCGCCCAAATATAGAAGAAGTTATTGAGAGCGATTTGTTAATCATGAAACAAGTTGCCAAAGCATTGGAGAAATACAGTACCCAAGCACAAGCTTTACAACCCGTGCGAATTATAGCCTCTTTTGAACAAAGTATTCGCGAAGAACTTCAGTTTTTGCGAGAGATGGATAATACCGAAAGATTCGCTCGCAATTTTGAGGGCAATGAAATGATTCATGTTCCGGTTATCTATCGTTCGCTGTCTACCAATCGTATGATCTGCATGGAGTTTATTGACGGGATAAAAGTATCCGAAGTTAATATGCTAAAAGCTGCAAACATAGATCCAGCAGCAGTAGCTAAAGTTGGAGTTGACCTGTATATAGAACAAATTCTTGAGCATGGTTTTTTTCATGCCGATCCACACCCAGGAAACATTTTTGTACTTCCGGCTACGGGACAAATTTGCTTTTTAGATTTTGGCATGATGGGTACGGTAATGCCAAACGATAAAGAAGCCCTTGGTGACCTTCTACTCTATTTCTTGAGAAAAGATGTCAAAAAAATTATTATTCTACTTGAGAAAATTGCGGTAAAAACAGATATTCCCGATTACAAAAAATTAGAACAAGATTTATACGAACTGGTTTCTGGAGTTAGTGACATTTCGCTTCAAAATGTAAAAATAGGAACTATTCTCACCCAGTTTAAAACTGTGTTGTACGAGAATAGAATTGTCCTACCGCACTATCTATATATGCTGATAAGGGGACTTATTATAATAGAAGGCGTAGGTAGAAAATTAGACCCAGATTTTAATATTACGGATAATTTAGAGCCTTACACTTCTAAAATTATTCGCAGAAGATTCAGCCTAAAAAGGCTATTCAAAAAGAACCTAAGTCGCTTTCAAGATATTAATGACCTTATTGACACCCTGCCCGATGACGTTAATGCCATACTTAAAAAAATAAAAGATGGTAAACTGGTAGTCATCCACGAACATAAGGGGTTAAATGAATTTCAAACGGCAATGAGTAAATCTGTGAACCGTTTGGTCTTTGCTGTAATCATAGCAGCCCTTTCCATTGGGTCTTCTATCTTGGTTATGGCAAAAATGCCCCCTCTCATCAATGGTATTCCGTTATTGGGAGCTATTGGTTTTGTGCTATCGGCCGTATTGGGTTTTTACATTGTAATATCAATTTTTAAAAACAATCAATTTTAAGCAGTGACCACCAATCTAAAGACTAGATGATAAAGTTTGAAGGTATGAATGAATTTATGGACAGCTATCTTCTAGGTGTCCTCATAAGTATGGGAATAGGTCTGATCATTGGCTTGGAAAGGGAATATGACAAGTTAAAAGATCAGGGGTTTGCAGGTATCCGTACTTTTCCTATTGTTGCCATACTTGGCTTTACCTTAGAAAACCTTACCGATAAATTCTCGGTTTGGATATTAATTGTCAGTTTAGGCGCTTTCATATTGTTTTTAGCATTTAACCATATTTATCAGAAACAGGAAGAATATGGCAAGGGGCTCACCACCAACCTAGCTTTGATTGCTACGTTTGTTTTGGGTATCATGGTATCCGCAGAGTATTACAGAGATGCCGTTGCTACAGCGGTTATTATAGTAACCTTACTTTCATTGAAAACAAGGTTTCGAACGGTAATCAGCAACATTACTTCAGAAGAACTTTTTGCTTTTATTAAGTTCTCTATTATATCACTTTTGATTCTGCCTTTCCTTCCCAACAAAGTCTACGGTCCTACTGCTTTACTGAATCCGTTTGAAATTGGATCTATAGTTGTAATCGTATCTTTTTTGAATTTCATAGGCTACTTCTTGGTCAAATATGTAGGCTCAAAAAGAGGCATATTATTAACGGCTATTCTGGGCGGTCTCATATCTAGCACAGCGGTTACATGGAGCTATGCCTCCCGAAGCGAAGAATCTCCCGAGCTTTCAAAAAAGTATGCCGCAGGTATCGTTATTGCATCGGCAATTATGTTTCCCAGACTTGCGCTTTTGGCCTACATCTTTAATAGTGCTATACTAAGATATTTGGCACTGCCTTTTTGCCTTTTGACCATAATATGTATTGTAGTATCGTTAGTCCTCATCCAAAGAGATACTAAAAAACCAGATACCAATATTAAGCTAGGAAACCCACTTAACATATTAAATGCCATTGGTTTTGGAGCAATCTATGTGGTAATCCTATTTGCCGTTTTCTACAGCAATAAGTTTTTTGGGGAAAGTGGTTTGTATTATTCCGCCTTAATTTCTGGATTAGCAGATACGGATGCTATTACCATAAGCATGGCCAAATTTTCAATGGATTCTGAAAAACTAGAATTAGCTTCTTTGGTTATCATTGCTGCCATTTCTAGTAACATGCTCGTTAAGTTAGGCATTAGTATATTTAAGGGTTCAAAAACTACGGGAAAGCTCGTAGGCTATACTTTTGGTTCCATCATACTTATAGGCGTTATCTATATCCTTGTGAACAACGTTTAATTCTAGCCAAAAAAGCATCTACTTAAATAAATTTTCTAATCTGTCTTCAGCAAGATGGGATAGCCTTATTTTCTTCAAACTATCACCTGGAAAAACAACTGAAATTTCATGTTTTTACGTGTGCATGACCTAGGTCAGTTTATCATCTCGCGCCTTCCCATAACTTTGAATACGGATTTTTCAAGTAGGCTTTTGCTAGAATGCAATTGTAAACTTCAAACCCCTATTATAACTAAAAAACCGCACAAAATAATGTAGCTCTTAGATAGACCCGAAGACTTTAATCAGGCGATGATGATGCTGAAAAAACTTACTGGCCAACTACGAATTACGATAAATAATAATTTAAAATAATTTATTATGGATATTCAAAACAGTGACAGAAAAGCGTACTTCATTGGTGGTGGAATAGGATCACTTGCCGGAGCAGCATTTTTAATTCGTGATGGTGGAGTATCAGGCAGTAATATTACCATTTATGAAAGTTTGCCCGTCCTTGGTGGTAGCTTAGATGCTGGAGGAAATCCTGAGCAAGGATATACGCTGCGGGGTTCTCGTATGTTAACCTTAAACATTTATGAATGTACTTGGGCTTTGTTTAATACAATTCCATCACTTACCGACCCCAATACCTCTGTATACGAAGAAACTGTTGCGTTTAACGAACGCGTAAAATCTAACGCAAAAGCACGTCTTATTGATAAAAACAGAGCCATTGTTGATTCTTCTAAACTTGGTCTTACCATGGCCAACCGTACGGAGCTTCTTAGACTAAGCAAAGCAAGTGAAGAAAAATTAGGTAATAGTTCAATTTACGATTGGTTTACCCCTTCGTTTTTCGAAAGCAATTTCTGGTTTATGTGGCGAACAAGTTTTGCTTTCTCTCCTTGGCATAGTGCTGTTGAATTTAAACGTTACCTACACAGATTTATGCAGGAGTTTCCCAATGTTGAAACCATGACGGGAGTTAGACGTACAGTTTATAACCAGTATGACTCTATGATTCTTCCTTTGGAAGTCTGGCTTAAATCTCACGGTGTCACTTTTATGAGAGGCAGTACGGTTACTGATTTGGATACAGAATATGGTCTTGATCCAAAAACGGGAAGCGAAAAAGTAATTGTAAAAAACCTTGTTTACGAAAATGCCGGAAATAGCAAAACAATTGAAATTAAAGATGGTGATTTGGTATTCTATCAAAACGGTTCAATGACAGACGCTTCTAGTTATGGTTCCATGACAAGTGCTCCTAAATTCTATACAAAAGCAGATAGCCAAGGATGGACCTTATGGGAAAAACTAGCAAAAAAATATCCGGAATTCGGTAATCCTGCAGTATTCAATTCTAATATCGCAGAATCCTTTTGGGAATCTTTTACGGTAACATTAAAAGACACTGTCTTCTTTGATCAGATGGAGAAATTCTCTGGTAATAAAGCAGGAACAGGTAGTCAGGTAACCCTAAAAGACTCTAATTGGTTTATGAGCTTTTCATTAAACCAACAACCCCATTATAAAGATCAACCATCAGATGTGCAGGTATTCTTTACGTATGGGCTACACCCTGACCGTGTTGGAAATTTTGTAGGCAAACCTATGACAGAGTGTTCTGGAGAAGAAATTCTTAGAGAACTCGCTGGACATCTAAAATTCGATTATGATGTTGTATTTGCGAATGCTATTTGTATTCCTTGTAGAATGCCATATATCACAAGTATGTTCATGCCACGATTAAAAACGGACAGACCCCTTCCGGTTCCTAGAAACTCAAAAAACTTGGCATTTATAAGTCAGTTTGTAGAAATCCCGGACGATGTGGTTTTCACAGTTGAATACTCTATTAGAGCTGCTCAAATGGCAGTTTATGAACTACTGGATATTGACCTTGAAATTCCACCAATAACCAAATTTGATAAAACGGTAAAAGTGGAAGTAGAAACGGTAATGAAAGCATTTCATTAAATATACTCACGGTCAACCTTAAGGAATTAATAAAAAAGAACATTTATTAAACAGGCAAATTAAGACTCTGCTCCGAAGCTTCGTAGGGGTCAGGATAGAAAAACAATGAAAGCAAACTTTTTATACCTAGCCTTAATTGCATAATGCTCAGAAAATTAGAAAACATGGGAAAAATAACAGAAAAATTCGACAAAGTATTAAATGCATCACCATTCCCCGGACATGTAGATCATGCTCCAGATGCCAGTAAAGAAGTAGTACGCAATTCTAAAGATCAACCCATGCCTTTTGCTGATCTTACCGGAAACTACCAACGTAATAAGGGTATTCCACCTAAATCTTTTAAAGACAGTAAAGTTTATATTGTAGGTACTGGTATTGCTGGTCTATCTGCTGCATATTACTTTATAAGAGATGGGCACGTACCTGGCAAAAATATCGTTTTCCTTGACAAAATAGCTGTTGAAGGCGGTTCTTTAGATGGATCAGGGAATGCTAAAGATGGCTATCTTATAAGAGGTGGTAGAGAACTGGAAATGAACTATGAGAACCTATGGGATATTTTTCAAGATATTCCTGCTTTAGAAATGCCAGCTCCTTATAGTGTTCTAGACGAATTTCGTTTACTTAATGATAACGACCCCAATTATTCAAAAGCAAGATTAATTCATAATAACGGAGAAGTACTGGATTTTAGTAAATTTAATTTAAACAAACTAGATCAATTAGCTGTTGTAAAATTATTACTAAAAAAGAAAGAAGAGCTAGATGATGTTACCGTTGAAAGTTATTTCAGCGACTCCTTTTTTGAAAGTAACTTTTGGGCGTTATTCCGTACCATGTTCGCTTTTGAAAACTGGCACAGTTTACTAGAGTGCAAATTATATATGCACCGGTTTTTACACCGTATTGATGGTTTTAATGACCTATCATGCTTGGTATTTCCAAAATACAATCAGCATGATACTTTTGTAAAACCTCTAACAGAACATCTAAAATCTAAAGGGGTTAAAATTCAGTTCAACACCTTCGTTAAGGATTTAGATGTACAAATAAATACAGAAGGTAAAGTTGTTAAAGGTATTATTACACAACAAGAAGATAAAGAAGTAACCATCCCTGTAACTGAAAACGATTTTGTGATTGTTACCACAGGTTCTATGACAGAGGACACTCGTTATGGCGATAATACAAATGCACCAATTGAAGGAATTGATAGTATTAAAGGTGGTGAAAGTGACGGATGGCAGTTATGGAAAAACTTAGCTACAAAATCTATTGAATTTGGTAAACCTGAAAAGTTCTACAGTTCTGTTGAAAAATCTTCTTGGGAATCTGCTACATTAACGTGTCGCCCTTCTGCTTTAACTGAAAAATTTAAAGAATACTGTGTAAACGACCCATATTCCGGAAAATCGGCAACCGGAGGTATTGTAACTATTACAGACTCTAACTGGTTAATGAGTTTCACCATTAATCGCCAACCGCACTTTCCTGAACAACCAGATGATATTTTGGTGGTATGGGTCTATGCTTTATTTATGGATAAAGACGGGAACTATAGTAAAAAATCAATGCCACAATGCACAGGTAATGAAATATTAGCTGAGTTATGTTTTCATATTGGTTTAGAGGATAAAATTGATACTATTATTAAAAATACTATTGTTAAAACAAGCTTCATGCCTTACATAACTTCTATGTTTATGCCTAGAGCTGCAGGAGACAGACCAGAAGTTGTACCAAATGGTTCTAAGAACTTAGGTCTTGTAGGACAGTTTGTAGAAACACATAATGATGTAGTGTTCACCGTAGATACTTCAATTAGAACTGCTAGAATAGCTGTTTATAAATTGTTGAATCTTAACAAGCAAGTGCCCGATATTGCTGCTGGTCAGTATGACATTCGTCAACTATTAAAAGCTGCCAAGGCTTTAAACGATTACAAACCTTTCCCAGGAGAAAGTGTTCTAAAGCGTGTACTAAAAAACACCTACTTTGAACATATTTTACCTGAAGGAATAGAGGACGAAGAGCAACATGATTCTTTTCTTTATGAACAGTTAGATAAAATTAAAGGGTGGGCAAAAGAGCTTACACATTAACTTTTTATCTGACTTGTAGAAAATACGTTAACAGTTATTACGCTGCATTTTATAATATTTACATTTAAGAAATACAGATTCAGCAACTTTAGTTAGTTGCTAATCTGTATTTTTTTATACTTACAGGTCTACGATTCTGGATGTTTCTAAGTGCTATCTACCATTAAAAACTACTCTTCTTTTTTTAAATTTTTATAAAAAGTAGCTACATGATTTAAATCAGTATAATCGTTTTTCAATCGCTATACCTTTGAATAGGTATTAATTAAAAACTATAAAAATGAAAACACCTAACATCGGAATTTCAGCAGAAAATAGACAGGCCATAGCAGACCAATTATCAAAAGTATTAGCAGACGAATTCGTACTTTATTCAAAAACCCTAAATTTCCATTGGAACCTTGAAGGTCCTGATTTTCATTCTGTACATCTGTATTTAGAAACTTTGTATGAAGAGCAACAAGATGTAGTTGATACCGTGGCCGAAAAAATACGCATGGTAGGTCATTATGTACCAGCAACGTTAAAGAACTACTCTCAATTAACTCATCTTACCGAAAAATTAAAAGGTAAAAATGATAGTCAAAGCATATTTGCCGAGTTATTGGAGGACCATGAGAGCATTATTATCTTTCTAAGAGAAGAAATTCAACCTATTGCAGAAAAATGGAAGGCTGAAGGCATTAGCGATTATATTACAGGGTTAATGGAACAGCATGAGAAAATTGCTTGGATGCTGCGATCACATTTAGCTTAGTTAAATTAAAGCAAATCTATTATGAAACGGATTGTAAAACCTAAAAAAAGTACATCAATCGTATTCGGGTTTTGTTGTGTACTCATAGTCATTGTTTTGTTATTGAGCTCTGCCAAAAACTTGTCATCTAATAGTATTGCTCAAAATACCAAAAGGAATTTAGACTATCCAATAGTTGGCACGAATCAGACTAAATTCTACGACAACAGTGCTGAAATTAACACTCAAACCGTTGGCGATGATTTTTACGGGCAAAATGCAAATTACCCTAAAAATACTCCTAAATATAAAGACAACGGTGATGGTACAGTTACCGATTTAGTCACCAGTTTAATGTGGCAACAGAGCCCGGACACCAATGGTGATGGAAAAATTACGGCAAGAGATAAAATGACCTACAAGGAAGCAGTTGCCGGTGCAGCTTCTTTTAATTTAGGAGGGTATACAGATTGGAGGTTTCCTACAATTAAAGAACAGTATTCGTTAATTGTTTTTAGCGGAGTTGACCCTAGTGGTTATAAAGGTTCAACTTTAGATGGTTTAAAGTCTTTTATAGATACCGATTATTTCAAATTTGCTTATGGTGATACAAATGATGGAGAACGTATTATTGATTCTCAATATGCTAGTTCTACCATGTATGTAGACGGAGAATTATTATTTGGAGTCAATTTTGCCGACGGTCGTATAAAAGGCTACGGATTAAAAATGCCATTTGGTCCTGGAGATAAAACGTTTTTTGTAACCTATGTTAGAGGAAACAAGAACTATGGCATTAATAAATTTAATGATAATGGTGATGGTACCATCTCTGATAAGGCTACAGGTCTTATGTGGATGCAAAACGACAACCAAGAAGGCGTATTATGGCAAGAAGCATTGAACTATGCGGAAAACTATGAATTTGCAGGGTATTCTGATTGGAGGCTACCCAACGTAAAAGAGTTACAGAGCATAGTTGATTATTCTAGATCCCCTAACACTTCTGACTCTGCGGCTATAGATCCAATTTTCAATTGTTCAGAAATCGTAAATGAAGCTGGTCAAAAAGACTATCCGTTTTATTGGTCAAGTACAACGCATTCTAACTGGTCTACGGTCATGAACGGTAGAAATGCATCTTATGTTTCTTTTGGAAGAGCCATGGGATATATGGATGGCAAATGGATGGATGTACACGGTGCAGGTGCGCAGCGTAGCGACCCAAAAATTGGTAACCCTAAAGATTGGCCCAAAGGCCACGGCCCACAAGGTGATGCGCAACGAATCAATAATTATGTCCGGTTGGTTAGAGATATTAAATAACAATAGCTTCTGATTTTTCATCACTTAAAAATCAGAAGCTATTTTTTTATTTTAGTTTTTTAATGCGAGGTTTTACTCTAGCTTAACATTGAAATTTCTGCTGATAGAGTTTTAGAAATTACCTTTCCCTAACTCCACCAATTATTTACTGGAAAAACGCTAAGGTCTTCAACTATTTAAAAATATAAGCTACAAGAAGGATTCTTTCTTAGCTTACACAAAAAATCTAATGGGTATAACCGCCACCCAAGAAACTCTCTAACACCTTGAGTTGCCACTTACCTACTATTGAAAGTTTGGTTTCAGCATTCATTAATACAAGACCATACCCCAAACGAGATAATTTACAATCACTTATAACCTCATCAGCAATACTACTAAAAACAGGTCTGAAATGCTCTCGTAAATTCATTTTAGAAGACTTGGCCACATCCATAGCTTTCGCTACCGCAGAGCTAATTTGCTTTGGTGATAGTCCTTTATACAATAAATCGCTAGCAAAGAAATGCATACGCAAACCGTAGTAAAGATCCATGAAGTTGTTAATGCTGTCTGCGGTTTGGTTTTCTTGCTTATAAATAGAGACTTGCATAATAATATAAGTTTAGAACATTTTATAGTTTGAATTAAAAACAAACAAGCCGAGATCAATTTTTTCAAGAACTTCTTTTCTCAATATTTGACTCGGCTTGTTCTGGTAAATAGCGTAAATAGCTCACGCTACATTTGCTTAGAGAGATCAAATCCCCACAATCTTTATATCTCTAAGCTAAAAAGTTAAAGACTTTTTACATACCCAAAAACCATCTTTTTGAACTGACGAAAGTTATTTGTAAAACCTTCCATCCTTTGTTTAAGTTGGCGGTGTTTATCTCTATAGTCGGCATCGGCCAAACCTTTTTCACCTAATTCTAAACGAGACAGTAATTTTTCATGCTCTATTATATCATTCTCTAAATAATCGAACAATTCTTTATGTACAGTATCTAGATTTTCAAGTATTTGTCCGTAGGCTGTTTGTGCAGCATCATTGGTCTTTCTTTTCTCTATTAAATCAGCAAAAAATCTAGTCTCGTCTTTATAAAAGGCAATGTTGCTCAACCATTCCTCACTTTCAAAATGAAGAACGTCTAACCCGGCACCTATTAATAATTCCGTTTTTGGATTCAACGTTTCTGTTTTCATAATGTACTATTTAAATTTGTTGTTTTATAAACTACCTAGCTCAACTGAGCTGGGATTTTACAGCTATTTGATAGTAACGTATCAATTTATTTTCCTATCTCATACCTATTGAAAAAACTAGCCTCAAGGCTCTTACGGGCATTATCTAAAAGCACTTTTACCTCGCCTATACTTTGATTACGGATCATGGCTATTTGACTAATAGAAAATTCATATTCCGTAGCTAATTCAAACACGGTTCGCATTGGCTTTGGCAAATAATGCAAGACCATGGCCGTATGTTTTTTGATGCTCTCTTTGTCCAAGTCCTTATCAATCTTATCCATCAGTTCTTTTTTATCGTCTTCGATAAAAACATGGCTCAATATGTAATCATTCTTTGGGTATGACATATCATCAAGCTCATCTATCATAACTAAATCGCCACCACCATCTGTACTAAATTTTTCTTCCATCTCATCCCATTCCGGACGGGAATAATCATCAATATTTTTCAAAAAATAATCATCAAAGTCTTCATCTAGTATGGTGTTCTCTAAAAGTTCATCTGCTTTTTTAAACAACCAAGGATGCAAATCATCTTCACTTCTAACCTCTTCAAAATGATCAAAGACTACAATAAAGAGTTGATCAATAAAATCATCTACCTTATACTTTCCTTTTGGAAGGTTTCCTTTAGTTAGTGCAGTTGCCAATCTTTTGGTTACGTAATGTTTTACCTGACTTAAGTCTTTCAATAATAAATTATTGAATAAGGACTTATCACCCTCCTTTTTAAAGTGTTTTAAATCTGAAAACGTACTTGCTACAAATACGTTAAATTCCTTTTTACTTTCATAATATTTAAGAGTGTCCATGTTGTTTGCTTTAGATTAAAATGCGATATAAAAATGCGTACATATAAGGTAGATTACTATGACCTAGGTCAGCCGTTTCAAAATAAAACCGATTTAGACCTTAAAATTTTCTCTGAAAAATCTAATCAATAACCAGCCGTACTACCTTCTTATAATTCCAAGTATATTTGTTAATTACCAAATTTATCTTCTAGTTGATTTCCTAATTGATTTTCCAATTTCTGAATATCCGAACGGTTTCCTCTGGCAACCAATAAATACGTTTTATCTTTTAATTTACTAATGCTAGCAATGGCATCTTTTTCAGTTATTCCAAAACCCCTCAATATTCCATATGGGCCTCCAGAAAGTTCTCCTATACCTCTATTGCCCACAGAATTAAGAAAAGTCTCTACCAAGAATCCGGCTACAAATAAGCGGCCTAACTCAGGGTTGTAAAAAGTGTCAAAAGCGGTATTTAGCCCTAGCAACTCTCTGAAGAAAAGTCTTAATTGGTTTTCTATAGTTTTCAACTCTTTACTATCATTTATGTAATCTTCTCCAAGATTTCCGATTACCGATACGGCCATTTTATCAAAATTTGTTTGGCGAACGGTTTTTAAAGCATTTTCCAAATCCGAAACCTGTTTATACGGTTTTAGAAAAATCTGTTTTTGTTCTGTTTTTGACATGTCCATTTTAATAAAAATTTAGAGATAGCTACGTTTGGTCGGAAGCATTCTCTAGGGTAAAATTACAAGTAGATATTTTCAATACTACTGACCTAGGTCATGAAGTCAAAAAATTAACTTAGGTAAATTTGTTGTACAGATTTAATACTAATTAAAAATTTATATCATGGCAAACGATAGTGGAAATGTACTTCTAGCATTATTAACGGGAGCAGCAATTGGTGCAGGCTTCGGAATATTATATGCTCCTGAAAAAGGGGTTGAAACAAGACATAAAATCAAAGACAGAGCTTTGGAAGCCAAACATGATCTTTCTGATCGCGTAACACACGCCAAAGATGAGTTGACTAAAACAGCCAACGAAAAGAAGGAAGATTTTGAACGTAAATTAGATGAGACCATTAGCCATATGAGCTACAAAGCAGATGATATTATTGCTACTTTGGAACGCAAATTGGAAGAGCTTAAAAAGCAAAATGCACAATTACACAAATAATGCATTATGGCATTTGAAACATTAAAAAAAGACCTCGTTGATGTAGATACAGATATGAGGTCTTATCTTGAAACTAGCGAAGACTATTATAAACTAAAGGTTTTTAAAGTTCTAATGGGTACTGTTACGACAATAACGCAGTCCCTGTTCATTGGAGCTGTAATTTTTCTTGCGCTATTTATGCTATCTATTGGAGTATCTATTGCTCTTAATGAGGCTATGGGCAACTTCTATTCCGGGTTTTTAATTGTTGGTGCTTTCTATATTTTAGTTGCCATTTGCAGCTATGTTTTTAGAAATGTTCTCCACAGACCTTTATTACAAAATTTTTCGAAACATTATTTCAATAGACCATGACAAAAAAATATAGTTCATTTTCTGAAATAGATAACGATTTAAAAATTTTAAAGCTTAAGCGAGAAATTGCCAAAGAAAATTTGAAGCTTGATCTTAAAAGCACAAAAAGTCATTTAAGTCCTGCACAAATGGTAAGTACCACAAGTTTTGGTGTTAAACAATTAGCAGTAGATTTTGCTTTGAGCAAAGGGTTGGATTGGCTTCATAGGTTACGACGCAAACCATAGCTCAAAAACAACCTCTGCATACTACCCAAAATCTGCAACTTGCTGTAGTTGTTTTTTATCCGAAAGGATAATTCTACGGGATTCACCCAGTTCTATCAATCCCTTATCCTTAAAACTTGAAAGTACACGTATTGCGGTCTCGGTAGCTGTACCTATTAAACCTGCAAAATCTTCCCTAGAAATACTAATACCCAAATTAGCATCTTTAATCAGCCCTTTGTCATATAATTCCAAAAGAGCTGTAGCTGCTCTTTTCCGAACCGAATCAAAAGCCATACCCATTAGCTGTTCTCTCATGTGCAACACATCATTAGAGACCATACCAATGAACTTATGTGATACTTCTTTATTATTGAATAAAAGTTGCGTGAAATCATTTTTAGGAATGGAGCATATCTCACAATTGGTAAGTGCTACGGCCGTCTCTGTATATAAGCCCGAATTTCCCAAAACACATAGCTGGCCTATAAAATCTCCTGCTTTGAACATACCCGTAACATACTCTTTGCCATTTTCATTGTGCTTGTATGTTTTAACTTCCCCACTGTGAATAAAATATAAATTGTGAGCCGAACCATCTTCCGAAAAAATCTCTTCTTTTGGTTTGTATCTGCTCAATTCTCTATCTTCAGAAAGATCTTTTAAGTTTTGATATTTTGAGGCTTCTTGAATAAATTCGTTGAGGCCTTGAACACTTCTCGAAAATTCCTTCCGTAAAAAAGAACTCTTTTTAAGCCTAGCCTCTATGGCCTCAATTAAATCTTCTGCTTCAAAAGGCTTGGTCAAGTAGTCATCTGCTCCCATTGTCATTCCTTTACGGAAATCTGCCTTTTCAGATTTAGCCGTTAGAAAAATAAACGGAATACTGGCAGTGGCTTGATCTTCACTTAATTGTTCAAAAACGCCGTAACCATCTAATTCTGGCATCATTATATCGCAGAGAATAATATCTGGTGTAAATAATCTTGCTTTTTCAACACCAATCTTACCGTTTTCTGCAGTAGTCACTTCATAATTCTCAAGTTCCAGAATTTCCGCGGTCATTTCGCGTACATCTAGATTGTCTTCAATAAGTAGTATTTTTTTCATTTTTCAATAGATTTAAGGGGAGTTCTATAGTAAAAGTTGTGCCTTGGTCAAGATTACTCTTAAAGGTAATATTTCCTTCCATTAAAAGAACATATTGCCTTACGATGTTCAACCCCAAACCGGTACCCTCATAATTAGCCGCATTTTTAGCTCTATAAAAACGCTGAAATAAATGAACTTGGTCTTCGGTAGGTATGCCAATACCTTGATCCGTAACTTCAATAAAAAGATTAGTGTTCTTAGTATCAATTTTCAGGGATATTTTTTTGTTCTCTTGTGAATATTTAATGGCGTTAGACAACAAATTATATACAATGTGCCTTAATAGTTTAGGATCAAGCTGCACATCTATATTGGATTGACTTTTGACAAGCTCAATTACTTGACCTGCTTTTTTAACACCCTGTATCTCTTCTACCAAAGACTCTAAAAATTCAACCAAATCAAATAAAGCAGGTTGTGATATTACTTTTCCTTCTTCCAACTTACTCAATGATAAAAAGTCATTCAATATTCCTACTAAGTTCTTAACACTTACTTTTATCTTACTTATGTACTTAATTCTTTTTTCTTCTTGACCAACTTCATTCTGCCTTTCAATAAGATTTGTAGCAGAAAGTATGGTACTTAATGGAGTTCTAAACTCGTGTGAGGCCATTGAAATAAAGCGAGATTTCAATTCATTTAGCTCTTTTTCTTTTTCTAACGTATTCCTAATTTCAACTTCTACCCTTTTCTGATCAGAAATATTGTTGTAAACCAGTAATGCCCGTGTTACCACATGATCTTCATTAAATAAAGGGGTTGTATTTACCAAATAAGATATGTTCTCTACTTTTACTTCAAAAGAACAGTGCTCGCCTTTTAGCGTTTTCTGAACATTTTCCTTAACCTTTTTCTTAAGCTGAGTTGGTACATTACTTAATTCATCTATTCTTTTTCCAACTTGTATGGCTTCTCTAAACCCAACAGCATCTAGGTCTTCTCCTTCAATAAACACTACAGACATATTGAAATCTACTACACCTACAAAACCCCTTGGAAAGTTTTTGAAAATGGTTTCCAACAGCTTTTGACTGTCTATAGCACTATTCTCGGCAGTTTTGGTAATTTGTATTTGGTCTTCAAGACTTAAATTAGACTCTACCAATTTCTGAACCATATCCTTTAACTCCACCGTCCGATCGGCTACCTTACTTTCTAATGCTCCCGCATAAGCAGCCAATTCTTCCCTACTATTTTTTAAAGCAACGCCTTCATTATGTTGGTCAATAGCCACACTTGTAGCCTGCGTTATATTGTAGATGATTTCTTTTTCTGTATCAAGAGGTATTCTAGAAACGGGAAAATAAATAGCAAAGGTTCCTAACAGTTCCTTATTAGATGAAAATATAGGAAATGACCAGCAAGCTTTAATGTTCTCTTTCAAAGCCAAATCTCTGAAATTTTCCCACATTGGATTATTAAACGTATCCGAAACGATTACTTCTTCTTTTAAATATGCTGTTGTACCAGAAGATCCATTTCCTGGACCTACAAACATATTTTCTATAGCTTTCGTATAGGTTTCGGACAGGTTGGGAGCTGCCAATTTTTCCAATTTTCCAGATATTTTATCCAATAAAAGAATAGAACCTTGGCAGTTTGGAATGGCGGTCTCTATGGTCTCAATAATCTTATAAGCAATACTTTTTAGTGGTTCATGTTGAATAATCATATCCATAACATGAGACTGCCCTATTTTAAAGAACTCATTAATTTTGTGAGTAGTAACGTCATTTTGTACTCCAACAAAATGGGTCATTATCTTTTTGCTGTTATATATGGGCGTTATACTGATGTCATTCCAGAATAAAGAGCCATCTTTTCTATAGTTACGCAAAACCACGCGGCATGCTTCTCCTTTTTCAATGGCAACAGCCATTATTTTAATTTCAATTTGCTCCTTATCTTCATCTTGTAGGAACCGGCAGTTTTTACCCATGAAATCTTCCTTCTCATACCCTGTTATTCTAGTAAAAGCTTCATTACCATAAATAATAGGAAAATCCGGCTTTTGGGTATCGCAAATAATAATTCCGCTAGCTGTGGCACCCAATGCACGATTACGGACATATAAAATATCTTCTATTGCCCTCTCTTGCGTGATATCTCTAATGATGGTCAAAAGCTTATTTTTACCCATAGGAACAATCCTACCTTCATAAAACTGCCTTCCGTTTTCCCCATCAAAATTATACTCCACAAACTGAAGTTCTCCCGTTTCAATGGTTTTATCCATTCCCTTACGTACAGCCTCAGCAATATGAGCAGGTAACAGTTCATGTATATACCCACCTACCAAACCATCTGGTGAAGCAAAAAGTTTTTCAGGCTCTGGTGTATAGCTATCAAGAAATTTACCGTCATGATTTAGAATAAACGTCATGTCCGGCAATGCGTTTAACAAAGCCTTGTTCTTAGCTAAATTATCTTCTAGCCGCTGTTCTATTTCTTTTTGTTCGGTTATATCCTGTATGGTTCCAAACCATTCCAATGGTTCCCCAACAGCATCATAAGATGCCCTCCCATGAGCCGTGATATATCTTACCGTACCATCTTTTCTTACTATTCTTACTTTATTTGAAAAGGCCGTACCGTTTTCTATAGCAAAATCTACAGATGCTTTAGTCTCTTGCCGGTCATCACGGTGAATAAAACTAAAGGCTGTCTCTTTGGTAAGTCGCTTATCACCAGGTTGCAGGCCACATATTCTATAAAACTCATCAGACCAATTTCTTTCACCTGTTTTTAGATTCCAAAACCAACTGCCAATATGAGCAAGACTTTGAGCCTCGTTCATTTTTTCTGTATTGATAGCCGCTTTTTTCTGAGCTAATAATCGTTCTGTAATATCTACTACAAAAGCCACAACTAAATGCTCATCTTTTATTTCTGTAGGGCTTAAACTTATTTCTAATGGAATTTGAACTCCATCTTTCTTAAGTCCCCATAAATCTTCTCCTTTTCCCATAGCCCTACTTGAGGGAGATTTCGCAAAACCTTTTCTATGATTTTCATGAGATTTTTCAAATTGATGCGGGATAAGATTTTCCACTTTTTTACCCACCAACTCCCCTAGTTCATAGCCAAACATTTTTTCAATAGAAGGATTTGCCTTGATAATTTGGCCTTGCTCATCTACAACCAAAATACCTTCTACCGAGGATTGAAATATACCTTTAAAAAGTTCACTATCGTTAAGTTTTTCTACCATATACGCAGGGTAAGAGTCTTTCTTTACAGACTAAATTAAGAAAAAGGAAAGGACTGCGGCAGAAGTTTAGTCCTAAAAAAACACACCCAAATACTAAGCCCCAATAGCTGAGATTGTATACTTTGCTTATTAATATTGGGGAAAGAGCGTCCATGTAGAGTTTTAACAAATATAAAGTTACCCTCCCTTCAAAAATATGACGCTTGTCATGTTTTAAACTTTATACCCTAGACTACAACAAACTAGTTCTCTTTAACTGGAAACGTACCTCCGTTTTCATCAAGAATTCTCTTTGTGGTCAGGTAGCCTAAATCAAATATGGCATCAATACTGTTCATGTCAAACGTTCCATATTCCGATAGGCCTTCTGGTAAGATAATCATATCACATTCGCCAAATTTCAACATAGATTCTGAAGCGGACTTTAGTTTATAAGCTCGCTCAACTACCGTATAGGAATGTTTTAAATCTTCTATTCTTATTTTCTTTAAAGCATTTACATAGCTTCCAATAATCTTATCGCATTTCTTTTTAAGTGGTTCTATGGGGAAATTGTTTAAAACGCCACCATCTATATAATAGGCATCCCCTATTTTCATAGGTGTGAACATCCCTGGAAATGTAGCCGAGGCAAGTACAGGGCGAATAACCTGCCCTTTATGAAACACTTTTAGGGTTCCTCTTATAATATCTGTAGCAGTTACATAAAGTGGTTTTTTTAATGCACTAAAATCGTCCACAGGGAAAAATTCCTTGAAATTTTCATAATACTTTTCAGTATCAAAAAAGCCAGGTTTACTACGAGCGTAGTTTTGTGTACGAAATAAAGGAATGGTTTTAAAAAAATGTAATATTTCTGACCAACTGGCACCACTCGCATAAAGTGCACCCACAACGGCCCCGGCACTTGTACCTGCAATATGTGTTGGAAAGATGTCATGCTCTTCCAGAGCTTTTATAGCGCCAATGTGTGCTACACCCCTAATTCCTCCTCCAGAAAGTACAAGACCAATATTCATTTTTATTCTACTTGGTTATTAATATACAATATACCTGATATAAACGTATTAAAATTGGATTATCTCTTTACAAGACGGGACTAAAAACTTTGGCAAATCCCTCTTTCAGACGGTCTAATTTGGGTCTTTTTTTAAATTCATGATAATCCATTTGCTCGCTTATTTTACAGTCTCTCAAAAAATCGTGTTTCAGTTGTTCGGTAAGCTCTCTATCGTACGCCAAAATGTTTACCTCATAATTCTGCTCAAAGCTTCTGACATCTAAATTAGCAGTACCTATGGTTGTTAACTGATCATCCGAAAACATGACTTTACTATGTAAAAACCCTTCAGGATATAAATAAATTTTAATACCAGCCTCTAGAAAATTTTCAAAATACGATTGTACGCTCCACTTAACTAAAAAACTATCGGAATTGGAAGAAAGCAAAATCCTCACGTCTACACCGCCCAACGCAGCCACCTGTAAAGCTTCCATAATTGCCTCACCAGGTATGATATAAGGATTGATAATATACACGTACTTTTTAGCTCTGTTTATCAATGAAAAATAAAGTTGATGTACGGATGGAAAATCAGAATCCGGTCCGCTTGATACCGTTTGCACAATAGATTTCCCTATTTCCGGAATGGCAGTAAAATAGCTTAATGTTAGAATATCGTCCTTACCACTGGCAAAATTCCAATCCATAGCAAATACGGCTTGTAAACTATTTACTACGGGACCTCTAAGTCGCAAATGCATATCATGCCATGTTCCTAAAACAGGATCTCCGATAAGGTATTTATCCGATACATTAATACCGCCCGTAAAAGCGGTAAGACCATCAACAACAACTATTTTTCTATGGTTTCTGTAGTTGATAGATGAGAGTAACCTCTTAAATCGTATGGGTAAAAAGCCGTACACCTCTATACCTGATTTCTTTAGATTATTTATATAAGTTTTGCTTAAGGTATTACTTCCCAAGCCGTCATACAAAAAACGTACTTCTACACCTTCTTTTCTTTTCTTTTGTAAAATGGAAAGAAACCTATTTGCCAATTCGCCTTCCTCAAAAATATAATATTGAATGTGTATAAATCTTTGGGCACTTTCCATAGCCTCAAAAATAGCCTCAAAAGTTACCGGGCCATCTTTAAGCACCGTAAGTTCATTACCCTGACTAGGTAAAAAATTGGAGTTTTTAGCTATAAGCTTCACCAATTTTATGTGGCTTTTGATGGGAGCAGGAACGGTTAAATCTTCATCGTCATCAATATCATCATAATAGTCTTTTACCGTTTTGAGGTACGCTGTTATTTCTTCTGTCTTTTTAAGCCTGTAAAACTTGTTTTTACGTCTATTACGACCAAGAACATAGTAAAACAACATTCCACCAACAGGAATTGTAAAGATGGCCAAAAGCCAGCCCAAAGTCTTTGTGGGACGAATACCGTAAAGCAGTAACCTAACCACTAAGAAAAGGGCCAACGAAAAATAAATAATAAGAGCGATGGTCATATTCTGGGTATTAATTGAATGCGATATAAGGTTTACTCTCGGATACGTATTTTAAAATTTACCAAGCCACCATCAATATCCGCTTCATGTAAAATACCATTTTTATAGAAGTAGACATTCTCTTTACCATTAGCATTAATTTTTTTGTACTTATGATTTCCTAATGAAACAATAGTATTCATGGTACCATCTTGTTCAGAATAGCATTCTTTGATATTCTTTGGCTCCTTAAAATACATTAATACCGTGGTATATTGAATAGAGTCTTGTAAGGCACTTTCTTTTTTATCTTTTATAATTTCATATTGAGCATTTTTCCATAAGGTACTTGTTTCTGCATGTTCTCTACTATTAACAACAATGCTAACCTTGGCTTTTTTGAGCATGGACTTACTAAAAGTTACATCATATTTATAATCTACCTCTATTGTCCTCAACAGCTTGGTTTTAATACTCGTAAAACTCTGATATGTGGTTATAGTTCCTTTTGTTTTTTGGTGTGTGTCCAAACTACCAATTACCTTATCTTTCATAACTATGTCATAATATAGCTCAGTAGAATTAGAAACTGAATCACTACTAAAACCCATAAATAAGAGAAGCCATATTAGATGCTTGAACATAATGCTTTTATTTATTTAAAAGAAGCTGTATTATAGTGCAAATTACTGTTTATTACACAGTATGAGCCTGACATATATCATGTAAACATACCTATGCATTACTAGATATAGACTTGAAAATAACCACTAAGATGATTTCTGAAAAAAAAGTAATAAATCTAAGTTCCTATTGAAGTGATAAAGAACTTAAGTGGAATTGCCTATGACTCCGAGAAAATGAGAAGTGAGTTTTAGGTGGAGTTTCTAATACATAAAAAGAAAAAATGCCCTCAAATCTAACTTAATTACATGGACGCATCTAAGTTTTAATAGGAAGGCATTTCTAATGGTTAGTGCTTGCTAGTTAATCTCTACTGTTTTAGGTTCATGTTTTTTAGCGCTTTCTTTTTTAGCTAACTTAAATTTAAGAACGCCATCTTTATATGCTGCTTTAATTTCATCGTCCGAAACGCTTTCTGGTAGTCGAAGCGATTTTTTAAACGAGGTATAACTAAACTCCTTGCGGCTATAATTATCTTCGTCCTCTTCTTTTGAGTTTGAATTTTCTGCCGAAATGTTTAGACACCCATTCTCAACACTCACATTAAAATCTTTCTTCTCATAGCCAGGTGCGGCTAGTTCCACCTCAAAATTATCATCGTTTTCCTTTACATTCATGGCGGGTTCTTCAATTTTATTCAACCAAGAACCTCCATTAAAAAAATCATCGCTATTAAAGAAATCAGGAGTTACCAGATTTCCCCAAGGTTTTCTATCAAATTTTACTAGTGACATAATTCTAAAATTTTTAGTTAAACAATTACATGTAGCAAAAGTATTATAGTCTCGTGCTGATAAAAATGACATAAATCAGGTAATTGAAAAAAAATAATAAAATTTAAGCGCTAGATCAATCCCTTAAAAGCAACGCTAATTTGGCTAGAATAATGAGTTCTGCTTTGTTGGTTCCCGAAAATGATTTGGCAATGGAATTTGCGGTATCCGCAATTAAAATTTTTACTTGTTCTGTAAAAAGTTTTAAATGTTCTGTATAATATTTCGTAAAATCCTCAAAACACTGTCCACTTTCCTTGCCATTTTCCAATAGCCGATCAAACACCGTTTCTATCTGGTAGGCAGCATCAGCGTTGTACCTATCTTCTATATCATCAACAGTTAACCAACTTTCTCTTATAATCTCCTTTAATCTGGCTAGCTCTTTAGTATGCACCGTACGGTCTGCTATGGCTATCGCATAAAACAGTGTTCCAAGATTTTGGTAGAATTCAATGCCTACTCTATTAGGACTTAGCATTTTTGTATATTTAAAGATTACATGATTAAAAGTACATGGTATGCCCAATCTTTTCTATGACAAAAATCAGTTTAATGGTTTAACTTTATTTTATGAACATTTTTCAAAAAAACAGTGACATTTTCAATTTGCTTGCTGAGGGCGTTTCCGAGGGTATTATTGTTGTTAACAGAGATCAGGTCATTGTAACGTCAAATTCATCTGCAGAGGAAATGTTCGGCTATGAAAAAGGAGAACTTTTAGGAAAGCCTCTAGACACACTCATCCCCCAAAGGTATCACAAACATCATGACCAGCATGTAGACCATTTTATTTCAAAAAGTGAGAAGCGACAAATGGGCCATGGTCGCGACCTTCATGGTATTCGTAAAAACAAGGAAGAATTTCCTGTAGAGGCGGGTTTAAATCCTTTTGAATTAGATGGCTCTGTTTTTGTAATGGCCTTGATTATAGATATTACAGAGCGTAAAAAACGAGAGCAAGAATTAAGTCATTGGGCGAGAATCTTTAATGAATCAATAAACGAGATTTATATTTTTGACGCTAAATCGTTACATTTTCTCGACGTCAATAAAGCGGCTCAGCAAAATTTGGGATATCCTTTGGCCGAACTCAAAAAGATGACACCCATAGATATTAAACCCCATCTTACTCATCCTCAATTTGAAAAAATTATTGAGCCTCTACGAAAAGAAAAAAAAGAGAAGCTAAAGTTTGAGACTACCCATATAAGAAAAGACGGTTCTATCTATCCTGTTGAAGTTCATCTACAACTTTCAAATACAGGTCAAAACAAGAACTTTGTAGCAATGATACTTGATATCACAGAACGAAAAAATTATACTGAAAACCTAGAAAGAACAGTTCAAAAACGCACCCTGCAACTAACGGAGGCCTTGGAAAAAGAAAAAGAATTGAACGAACTAAAAACACGATTTTTATCTTTGGTTTCCCATGAATTCAAAACCCCCCTAAGTAGCATCCTCACTTCCATTACATTATTGGGCAAATATAAACTTACAGAACAGCAGGAAAAACGCGATAAACATGTAACCACCATCCGCAAAAAAGTAAAATATCTGGATACTATTTTGAACGACTTCCTTTCTGTGGAACGATTAGAATCCGGAAAAGTCAATTATAATATTGAGGAATTTCCGTTAAGTAAATTGGTAAATGAGGTAGTGTACGACGCAAATATGCTGCTCAAAGCCGGACAGAAAATACATTACCCCGAAAATATAGATGACGTATTCATTAAGTTTGATGAAAAAACTCTTGAACTTGTACTTTCAAACCTAATACATAATGCCATAAAATATTCGCCAGAAGACTCTATTATAGATGTGTTGGTGAAAGATAACCTGAATACTATAGATTTACAGGTCATTGATAAAGGTATTGGGATTCCAAAAGAAGACCAGAAATATATTTTTGACCGCTATTTCAGGGCAGAAAATGCCCTTTTGACACAAGGCACCGGAATAGGTTTAAACATTGCAAAACAACACTTAGAAAATTTGGGAGCTACCCTTAATTTCACCAGTACACAAGACAAGGGTTCTATATTTACCGTAGGCATACCAAAAGAACACAAAACCTAGAAAAAATGAAAACTATTTTATTGATTGAGGATGACAGAGCGCTGCGGGAAAACACCGAGGAACTTCTGGAGCTTTCCAACTATAACGTAATTACCGCTCCAAATGGTAAAGTGGGTATTCAACTAGGTATAGAAAAATTACCGGATATCATTATTTGCGATATTATGATGCCAGAAGTAGACGGTTATGGCGTTCTAAAAAACCTGTCTTCCGATGAAAGAACCAAGCACATTCCATTTATATTCTTATCTGCAATAACGGAGCATAAGGAAATTAGAAAAGGAATGGATTTGGGTGCTGACGATTATTTGACCAAACCTTTTGAGGAAGATGACTTGATAAGTGCCGTAGAAAGTAGGTTGGCAAAGGCTAAACTATTAGGTGGTATGATTGGCGATGGAACTTTAAAGCCAGAAGCTTCCGAAGAAGAGATGCGTACCCTAGAGGAACTAAAAGCCTTTTTTAACCAAAATGGAGAGGTTTCAAGCTTTGGCATAGGAAATACTATTTTTAAAGAAGGTTCCCGATCAGACGCCATATACCTTGTTTTAAAAGGCCTTATAAAAGGGCATACCATGGATGAAGATGGCAAAGAATTAATTACTTCCTTATACCACGCCGATGATTTTTTGGGATTCACTTCTTTTGTGAGTCAGATTCCCTATCAAGAATCCGCTACCGTTATTGAAGATGTTGAGCTAGCCGCTATTTCTAATCAAAATCTACAGGAAATTTTGAAAAAAAACAATAGTATTTCCTTACAACTTATGGAACTTCTTTCCCAAAATATTACCGAAATAAAAGCGCAATTATTTCAAATGGCCTACAGTTCCGTTCGGAGAAAAACGGCCCAAACGCTCATACAGTTTGCCCAGGTAATGAAAACAAATACTGAAGGTTCTATCAAAATTTCTAGAAGTGATTTGGCCAGTGTAGCAGGCATTGCTACAGAAAGTCTAATCAGAACACTATCAGGTTTTAAAAAGGAGGGGCTTATTGAAATTGAGGGACGGAATATTAAAATAAAAGAATTAAAAGCACTTCAATATGTAAATTAGGAATTGCTCCGTTTTTGTATCAAAAAAATGAGGCATGATAAATATCATATTTTATATATTGACACAACTCTATCTTTGGTTTGTAGCTTAATCTAATGCAAACTATACTCATACCTACAGACTTTTCTCATAATTCTTGGAACGCACTTGCTTATGCAGTTAAATTGTTCAAGGACGTGCCTTGTAATTTTTATATTCTTCATGTAGGTGCTTTAAGCCAATCTTCCGTAAAAGGTAATTCGTTTTCGTTACCTATGGGTAAAATAACTTCTTCCGTAAAGGAGAAGTTAGAAGATGTATTTCAAAGAATAAAACAATTGCCCATTAACAAAGCGCACCACTTTGTTTCACTACAAGATTATGGTAATCTAGTTAGTATTTTACGTAAGACCGTAGAAGAAAAAAAAATAGATCTTATTGTTATGGGGACCAAGGGTGCATCTGGCATTCAAGAATCCATAATTGGAAGCAATACGGGAGATGTTATAACTAAAGTACACTGCAACCTTTTGGTTGTTCCGGAGAATGCAAAATTTAATAGTCCTAAAGAAATAGCTTTTCCCACAGACTATAATATTTTTTATTCTCATACTATTTTAAAAACCGTGTCTAAAATACTTCATATGTGCAAGGCCAATTTACAGGTCATTCACGTATCTAATATAAAAAAAGAGCTCAACGCCACACAAAAAACAAATAAGACTTATCTACAAGATTATCTAGAAGAACTTTTCGCAAAATCTCATAGTTTTCATACCTTAAAAGATAAAAATGTAAAGACTGCCATAGATACATTCACTAAAACTGGAAATATCGATATGGTAATCATGGTTGCCAAAAACCTTAACTTTCTGCAACAATTGTTGTTTGATTCTACTATAGAAAAATTAAGTTTCCATACTACGCTGCCCTTGCTGGTATTACATGAATAACCTTTTTTCCTTCATCTCATTTAAAACCTTAGCCTTAACACGTCAATTATAGACATTAGGGTACAAACACTTACTTTCTTAATTACTTCTCGCTCCTTTAATTTTTGTAGTAAAGTTTAACTACTACGACTGATATAAATCATAGGTTTTGTGTTTATACAGGACTACTTTAGAGTAGACTTCTAAACAACTGACAAATGAGAACTGTATTAATTCCTACCGATTTTTCAGACAATGCAATGCACGCAATAAACTATGCATTGAATCTCTATAAATGCGAACACACTACTTTTTATTTTCTTCACGCCTATGCAGATGAAGTTTACGGACCATTTAAAAAAAGCGGAGTATCTATTAACGCAACTGAAAAAATTGTAAAAAATAAAACGGAAGAAGCCCTTAAAAAACTAATCTTAGAAGTCAAGAATAAAACCCATAACCCAAAACATTCTTATGAATCAGTGTCTTCTTTTGAGTCTTTGGTAGATTCTGTTAATGATTTTGTCAACCAGGCCAATATAGATTTGGTTGTTATGGGCACCCAAGGTCAAAAGGCTGATAAGAAAATTACTTTTGGAAGCCATACCGTACAGATATTCAAATATGTGAAATGTCCTGTTTTGGCTATTCCACAAAACTATACATACCAACAACCTAAAAAAATATTGTTTCCAACAGATTACATGCTGCCTTACAAAAGACGAGAATTGCGCCTTTTAAACGATATAGCGGCCGAATATAAATCTGAAATACATTGTCTTTACATCTCAGATTTTGAGGATTTGAGTTATAGACAGCTAGACAATAAGCGATTTTTAGAAGAAACCTTACCTAATTCCTACCCTTATTTTGAAAGAACGCCCGTAAAAAATAAAGCTGAAACAATAATAGAATACATCTCGCAGAACGAAATGAATCTATTGGTGATGGTAAACGCTAGACATTCGTTTTTGGAAGATATGTTATATAGATCTACTGTAGATGATTTAGGTCTGGATTTAAAACTGCCGTTTTTGGTAATGCAGAATTTACCGCGGTAAAACCAAAAATGTGAGATTATGAAAAGAATCCTATTACCCACAGATTTTTCAAATAATGCCTGGAATGCCCTATTTACGGCCGTAAAGGTTTATGCCAATGTAGAATGCCAATTTTATTTACTGCATGCCTATGAGCCCAATGCGTTAAATTTACTTGGCCGAAAAAACGAAAAACGTCTTGGAGTCATCTACAATTCATTAGCAGAATATTCAACACAAGAATTGAGGAAGATTTTGGATTATTTACATAAAAATCACAACAATCCAAACCATAGTTTTGAGTGTATTTCAAAATCTCGAGTTTTAGAGGAAGCTATTCAAGAAATTATACCCACCAAGGATATTGATATTGTTGTGATGGGAACTCAAGGAGCAACGGGTGCCAAGGAGGTTTTCATGGGAAGTAATACGGTAAAAGTTCTTAAAAAAATAAAAAACTAACCTATTTTGGTAGTCCCCTCCGAATATAATTTTCAGCATCTGAAAACACTGATCTTCCCCACCAATTATACGCAAACTTATAAAGAACATCAACTTTCAGCTCTAACAGAATTGGTTAAAATTTGGAATACTAAAATACAGATATTACACGTGACGGCAGAATTTGACCTGAACGATATACAAAATGAAAATCGGGAAGTTTTAAAGAATTATTTTTCAACTTTGGATTATTCCTTTTACGATGCTGAATTTGAAGAAGGCATATCCCATAGTATTGAAAACTATTTATCCGAAAACATGGTGGACTTAATGGCGGTGATACGTTACGAACATACATCTTGGGAAAAAATTATTAGGGAGCCAGTCATAAAAAAGTTAGCTTTTCATACTAAAATACCGGTTTTGATGCTTCCAGAGCACGTATAAAATGTAACAGAACTTTATAAAACATAGCCTATAGGTTAAGAATAAATGATTTTAATAATCAATTCTAGCCATAGATTTTTGATAAGCTGACTGAGGTAAAAGTAATAAGATTAACTTTTCATCCTCTTTTTTGTTTTTCTCCTTGCCAAGTTATTGGCGGATAGGGTTTTCTTCCCCTTGCTTGATAAATTGGGAAAAATTCCTTTCTATTGGCAGCTGCTTTTTTTGAAAATTGATTCGTATGGCTTTGAATAGGATGACCTATCCTATTCAATTCCTTTTTTACTTGATCAAATGCCTTCTGGTTATTGTATAGAAAACCAATGACACCTTGCTCTATATCAACATCAATAATTCTAATGTTCAATATACGGCTCAAATTACGCACCACAACATCTTTACTGGCGTTGGAATCCAAATTTTTAAGAGTTGCTAGAGCTTTCATAGTTTCTGAATTTTGGGTAATATAAATTAAAGCATGTATGCAAAAAATGATTTATATCAGTTCAATAGAAAAAGTGTTGTATTATTTCATATTTCCATTCTTAAATCCCGTTTGATTCTTTATTGGAATTTCTTTTCTCCCCTCAGTTTTCAAAAGCTTGTTTCCGTTACCGTATGATATTTATCATTGGCAGAAAATCAAATGCAGATGATTATTAGAATACCATACATAAAACCAAAACAATGAAAAACATACTGATACTTACTGATTTTTCCGACAACGCCTGGAACGCCATTGAATACGGTATTACCTTTTTCAAAAAAACAAAATGTACGTTTCATATCATACATATAAATCCTATTGCCTCGTTTTCAGACGGTGAAGTGGCCATGTATGCATCACAAGAAATTTTTAGGGAAAATTTAATAGAAGAAAGCTTAGAGAAACTTCAAAAATTACTTGAAAAAATAGAACGTCTGCCATTGAATACACAACATACCTTTTATACCTCGGCTTTTTATGGATTTTTTACAGACTATATCAAGGAAGAAGTAAAGGATAAGAACGTTTATTTTTTATTATGGAAACAAAAGGTGCAAGTGGCATAAAAGCCGTTTCCATGGGTAGCAACACAGGTAACGTAATAACAAAGGTTAAGTACCCCGTTTTGGCCGTACCCGAGAATGCGGAATATCATAGACCAAAAGAAATTGCTTTTCCTACGGATTAGTATTTAAGCTACGATATTAAAGTGTTAGAAAATATAAAAGAATTGGCATCATTAAACCACTCCACAATATGTTTTCTGTATCTCTCAAAAGGCAGGAGAAAAACTTACCCAAGAACAAACAAAAAATCAAGAATTTTTCAGGAATAGAAAATAGTTTTCATACAATAACTGGAGAAAAACTTGAAGCGGCCGTACAATGTTTTACAAAATGTAGAAAGGTAGACATGACTGTTATGGTTACAAAGAACCTAAACTTTTTGAAACGTATTCTTTTCAAACTCAAGGTGGAAAAACTAAGTTATCATATTACTATTCCATTTCTGGTCTTACATGAATAGAATACTAAAGAGGAGTTTATTAGCAGTTACGCAGAACAACTTAATACTAAACATAACATTCAGTATATCTACAAATTAAATCATTTCACTCAAATTTGTAACTAGAGAATCTAAACAGCTTAAGCTGATCATTATCATAGTTTTTTGAATCCTTTCCTTGTAGATTTAGAACTTAATTTAAACGCAATGCCATGAAACGAATTTTACTTCCTACTGATTTTTCAGACAACTCATTTGAAGCCATCCGTTATGCTTTGCTGGTATTTAAGGAGATAGAATGTACATTTTTTCTTTTGCATACCTATACTCCCCCCGTATATCAAACGGAATATCTCATAGGCAGTTCCGGTCAAATTGGTTTGGGCGATGTAATGCGTAAAACCTCCCAAACACAGTTAGAACAATTACAAAGCCGTTTGGAAAAGGAATACAAAAACCCTAAGCATACTTTTATAGTCCATACAGCTTTCAACACCCTATTAGGTGAAGTTTCAGATACTATAGAAAAAGAAAATATAGACTTAGTGGTTATGGGTACTAAAGGTGCTACGGGAGCTACGGAAATACTTTTTGGCACCAATACCGTTCACGTAATTAAAAAAGCCAAATGCCCAGTAATAGCAGTACCCCCAAAATTTAAGTATGAGGCTCCGAAGGAAATTTTATTTCCCACAGATTTTGAAATTGAATACAAAAAAGAAAAATTAGAAGTCCTTTTAACAATTGCCGAAAAATATCAATCTAGGATTAACATCATGCACGTTCGTACAGGTTTAAATCTTACAAATACACAGAAAAAAAACAAAAAGCAACTTGAAGAACTTTTAAATAACAGGAGCCTTTTTCATGATATACCAGACAATACAATTACAGATGCGGTCAATGAATTTCAACTCAAGCAAAGAATAAACCTATTGGTCATGGTACAAAACAAACATACTTTTTTGGAACGTCTTTTTATAGAGCCGGTCATTAAGAAAATTGGGTTTCATATTACGGTGCCCTTCATGGTCATTCCCCAAACATAGTTTTAAGAAAAGCTTATGAAATCCATAACCTGTCAGGATATTTCAAAACTTGGCTTGATTTAGAACCTTCTCAAAATAAAATCGGGCATTAGAACACACCTTTAAATTTTTAAGCCATAAACCATTTTATTTAAAGGTGTTATGACTAAAGAAAGAATTTTATCGGAATAAAATGATGAAAGGTGAGATTATTAAAAGCCTTCTCTACATGAAAATTTAACTAGGATTAAAACCCCATAGGTAAGCCTAAGTTTTTTTTAGTTTTATTTTTTATGTAACAAGGGTTACTTACGGCTGATTGCCAGACATATAACTTTGCCTTGAGTTAGTAATCCCAAAATATAATTACTTATTTATTTTTTCCAGATTCCCCCAAGTAAGCTTAACAATATGACACCAGTCATATTTTAAGACTTTCAAGGTATTTAATTTTGAATTTCTATTGACTTGGATTTATAGTAAAATTGATTGCTTCCATTTTTTTACAAATTGCTGATTATAATGAAGTTTTCCCTAAAAAATACTTACTTAAGTAGTCTAAAATGGATTCTGGCCTTATTTTTAAGTCTTTTTATTGGATTGTTTTTCAGTCCCTTACAGGCACAAATAGATTTTACAAAAAGTAATTTAAACTTCAATGGGTTTGGGTCAGCCCCTATAACCACATCCTTAACTTTTGGACCTGACGGTCGCTTATATGTATTAGAATATCCGGGGACAATTTATGCCTTAACCATAGAGAGAAATGCCTCTGATGATTATGTAGTAATTGCAAAGGAAGCTATTACCGGAGTTAAAAGTATACCAAATCATGATGACGATGGCACTTCATGTAGTGGGCCTTCAGGAAGTTGTAATAGTAGAGAGTCAACTGGTTTAGCAGTTTCCGGTACAGCTAAAAATCCTATCCTATACGTAACTTCTAGTGATTTTCGGGTAGGCTCGGGTTCTAATGGTGGTTTTGGAGATGTAAATCTTGATACCAACTCTGGAGTAATTACTCAACTTACATGGAATGGTAGCACATGGGATATTGTAGATTTGGTAAGGGGATTGCCACGTTCCGAAGAAAACCATGCGACCAACGGACTTGAGTTTACCACAATTAATGGTAACGACTACCTTATTGTTGCACAAGGTGGACACGCAAATGGCGGTGCACCATCTGCCAACTTCAGCTATTTATGTGAATATGCTTTGTCGGGAGCTATACTTTCAGTCAACTTAACCGCTTTAGAAAAAATGCCCGTTCTAAATGATAATGGAAGAAATTATGTCTATAATTTACCAACATTAGATGATCCTACCCGCGCAAATGTAAATGGTATAATTGACCCTAATAATTCCTCCTATAACGGTGTGGATATAAACGATCCTTGGGGTGGTAATGATGGTCTTAACCAAGCAATTGTTGTTCCTGGAGGTCCTGTGCAGATATTTTCGCCAGGCTATCGTAATCCATATGATTTAGTTGTCACGGAAAGTGGTGCTGTTTACACTACCGATAACGGAGCAAATGGCGGTTGGGGCGGTCTTCCTGTAAACGAGGGGAACGCAACGGTAACAAACGCTTATGATGCAAATGAGTCAGGGAGTGACTCCACCTCAGCTGCTGATGACGGTGAGTTCATGAACAATACCGATCATTTACAACTGATAACTACAAATAAAGACAAATATAACTTTGGGAGCTTTTATGGAGGTCACCCTAATCCAATAAGAGCTAACCCCACAGGTGCCGGTCTATACACAGCTCCCGCAAACCTTGGAACTGTTGGCGCTGTATTCCGTACGCAAAAATATGATCCAAATGGTTCAACTCCAGGCTCTACAACTAATGCAAATATTGCATTACCGGGAAACTGGCCACCCGTTCAAACGGCAAATAGTGTTGAGGGTGACTGGCGTGGGCCAGGAATCCCAAATCCTGATGGGCCAGATGATGACCCTATTACAACATGGGGTACAAATACCAATGGAATTGATGAGTATACCGCCTCCAATTTTAGAGGTGCCATGAAAGGAAATCTTCTTGCTGGTTCTAGTCGCGGGATTTTGTGTAGGGTAGAGCTTAAGGCCGATGGTACTTTAAAAAATTTTACACCTGAATTTTTAGGTGGCATTGGCGGTAATGCACTTGGGGTAACTTGTAATAGTGATTCTGAAATATTTCCTGGCACCATTTGGGCAGGAACCCTAAATGGGAAAATTGTGGTTTTTGAGCCTATGGAAGGAGAAGCGTTGACTTTTCCTTTTAGAATTAATTCAGGTGGGCCCGAAGTAAGCCATGAAGGAAATCTTTTTCACGCAGATGATTATTTTTTTAACGGACAGAGTTATACTAATTCTAGCGTTAAAATACCAGAGTTATACCAAACAGAACGTTTTGATTCAAAAAATAATCTTGATTATAAAATTCCCGTTCCAAATGGAAATTACGAAGTAGTACTACATTTTGCCGAAATTTATTGGGGTGCAACCGGTGGAGTTGCCGGGGGGATAGGGAAACGGGTTTTTGATGTAAATATTGAAGATGTATTGGTTTTAGATGATTATGATATTGTTGCTGATGTAGGTTCCGAGACACCAGTAGCAAAGACATTTTTGGTTACTGTATCTGACGGTGAACTTAATCTAAACTTTTCGGCATTGGCAAGTACAGGTGGTGTAAACAGTCCTAAAGTTTCGGCCATTGAAATATTGACTGACTCAAATGAATCACCGGTCGCAATTGCCAGTGCAAGCCCAATGAACGGCATTGGACCTTTAAATGTAGATTTTACCGGTGACAACTCAACTGATGATATAGAAGTAATTAGTTACATATGGGATTTTAAAGATGGTTCTACTTCTTCCCTCGCAAATCCCAAACATACGTTTACAACTTCCGGTATTTATGAAGTAGAATTGACTGTCCAAGATTCAGAAGAACTTACCAATTCAACCACCCTTACTATAACCGTAGTTGATAACCAAAATCAGGATACAGTTAGAGGTATATATGCAAGTCCTGATAATGGCACAGCTCCATTAGAGGTGTCTTTTACCGTTTTAAACGAGGTAGATGATGTTGCAGCAACAAGTTATTTATGGGATTTTGGAGATGGTTCCAAATCTTCATCTATAATGGAACCAAGCCATGTCTTTAGTGAAAAAGGTATATATGAAGTCTCTTTGACGATCATAGATGCGCAAGGCCTAAGTCATTCGCAGACTACAACCGTTACGGTTATAGACGAAAAAACAGAGGAAGAGAGTATTGTTGGTATACTTATGAAAAATCCTGTCAAAGAGATGGCTCAAGTTCGCATAGTCGCAAATGGTACTGATATTGTCAAAGTCATTAAAATATATCTACATGATTCCTCCGGGAGAATTGTAGGCATATATAATGCAAAAGATATAGTAGCCAACGGATTATATCAAATACCTATAGCCTTTTTGAGCACAGGTCAAATCTATTATTTAAGCTTTGAAATGGATAAGGGTAAACGGCTTGTATTTAGTATGCTGGTGGATAATTGATATACAAAGACAATAGTAATATAAAGTACACCTACGTATTTGAAGAGTAGTTTAACACATTATGATAAAGAAAAGACATAGTTTAAAAATAACCTTGGTATTTACATTAGCCATGTTACTTGTTGGACTCTATTCATGTAATTCGAATCATTTAGACGATTTTGAGGATTACGACATTGATACAGATGGCGATGGAATTTTCGACAGCCAAGAAGCATTAAATGGCACGGACAAGAACAACCCATGTGATCCTTCGCACGATGTACAATATTCTTCGTTTAACTCATCTAATTTAGTGTGGTTGGCCGGCGACTGCGATGGTGACGGATTAACAAATGGAGATGAGCTCTCAAAAGGTAATACGCCTTATGGAGACCCTAGAATAAAGGATTTTGCAGTACCTGAATTTCTACCAAACTTATCCGAGCTGAAGTTATTTAAAGATAATATGTCCGATTTAAAGCTAAACGACAATGTGTATGAATACGGTATGAGTACTCCTCTTTTTACCGATTATTCATATAAACTCCGTGTAGTAGCTGTACCAAAGGGTACCCAAATGACCTATAAAGGAGGTAACTTATTAGATTTTCCTGATAATACAATACTAGCAAAAACTTTCTATTATCTAAAAGATGAAAGAGACCCTTCATTAGGAAAAAAATGCATTGAGACTAGAGTCTTAATTAAAAAGAATGGAGAATGGTTGGTTCGTAATTATTTTTGGAACGAGAATCAAACCGATGCCGTATTGGATGATGATGCACACGGTCTTCAGGTAGATTGGATTGATGATTTAGGAGTTTCAAAAAAAATAGATTACGTGGTCCCTTCAAATACTATGTGCGTGCAATGTCACGAACTCAATGAGAAAATTGTACCCATCGGACCAAAAGCTAGAGTAATGAATTTTAATCATAATGGGCAGAATATCCTTCAATTTTTTAAGGATAATAATATGCTCAACGAAGCTCCTGACGTTTCACAAATTCCTGTTCTTCCTGATTGGTCCGATACGAGTTTATCCCTGGAGGAACGGGCAAGAGCTTACCTAGATGTAAATTGTGCTCATTGCCATCAAAAAGGGGGCTCCTACAATAGGGATTTTGGAGATAAATTCTATTTTACTTTTGAAACCCCATTTACTGAAAGTAACATTTATGTAGAGCGTACACAAATTAGTGATAGAATGGGTACTGCTATTCCTGGCTATTTTATGCCCCTAATTGGTACGAGCATAAAACATGATGAAGGTATTGACCTTATCAACACCTATTTGGATTCTTTGGAGCCTTAAAAGAAGCCAAAAGCAAATTAAATTTCAATTTTAAGGGAAGTCAATAAACTTTATGCAGAAGCTATGTATCTTTTGAAGCGATACTTACTTGCATTGCTAATCCAGTAGCTCCTTTACAAGTGCTTAAAAAGCTCTACATAAATATTGAATTAGATAGCTTTAGTGAACCTACAAACAAAAGCATAATAGATTGTTTTTTGCACACTAAAAAGTATGCATTAAAATAGTCTCGCACGAAACCATTAGAAAACAAAAAACCTCGTAAATCATGTGATTTACGAGGTTTTATTACCATTTGCATGGATTTTGTCGGGGTGGCAGCAAGCCACGTATCGTTACAAATAATTGATTTTCAGTATTTTAATCGTACTTATCTAAATCAAACCCCTTTATGGACACTTGATGAAAATAGCAACTTAAGAACGTACTTATTTTGTGTTATTTACAATATAAAAGTAAGGAATATTTTCATACGATTTCATCTAACCACATTTGGTTGAAAAACGAACCGTTTCGGACCATTAATCAAACACTTTGTAGGTGAAATCGACACAATACAAATATATGTCGATATTTTTAATTTTTATCGACATATACAAAATTCAATTACAAATCCGAATTATGTAAAAAGTTGTAAAGTGTCCCATATATAATCAATTGACGTGACTACTAAAAGAGACCGTGTTTAGGACACTCTTGAAAATGTATTGTGTATTCCAAAAGTCATCCTATAATTCGGCCGTTTGATAGGATATCTAGACATGCTTTTTTATTGATAAGCTTACAATCTTAAATCGATCTTTATATTTTAAATGTTATTCTAGAGTTTGAGCCGGTCGGTTATAATGTTATTGAAGAAAAGTAAGATATTTCGGATAAAAGATACAAGATTTTTAATTAACTTTAAAACACATGAACCATTGAAAAATGCATACCGTATACCCAGTTCCAAAAGCATTGTACCCGTTTGTTTCCTTTTTTTATGAAATAAAATGGGAGCGAAAGGAATATGAAGAAGACATCAAGGAATTTGCGCTGCCAAGTGGTATGGGTTTTATGGTATTTCAGTTTTCCGGTAGGATATACGGTACCATAGGTAATAAAGAGCCCAATGTTCCCAAGTATTATACAATTGGCCAGCAATTAAATACCTATACCATAAAATCAGATGATGAAACCGTTGAACTTACCGGCGTTGCCTTTAAGCCGGCGGGACTTCGGAAATTATTTGGTTTTGATATGAATGCTATGGTCAATAATCCGACGAATACTGCAAATCTCCTCGGTATTGATTTGACAAAGTTTACACAAGAGCTTGAAAAAGCTAGGTGCCCTGAAGAACGGATTTCAATGGTAGAACAGCTATTGTTAGAAAAGGTTGATAGGGCTATTCAAACCTGCCCCGCGGTTGACATTGCTCTGGATATGATCTACGATTCACAGGGGTGTATACAAATACAGGACATTACCGACAAGCTCAACGTGAGCATACGTTATTTTCAAAAGAAATTTAAGGAAGTGACTGGAATTTCACCCTCAGCATTTAACCGTATAGTGCGCTTCAATAATCTATTCTCTGAATTTAATCTTGGCACTGAAAGTGATTACGCTCGGCTTAGCGCGCTCTTTAATTATTATGATTTTTCACATTTTTATAGGGACTTTAAAAAATACTGTGGTGAATCCCCCAGCGAATTCCATATTGAACGGTTCAACTTTATCCAAGAAACATTTATAAAGGACCCACTCTTCGTAAAATATGCACAAACGATATAGTTTTTAGCTGTTTCTTAAACCAATATTAAAATAGGACGCCTTTTTACATCCTTCCCTGACGTATTCTTCTTTTCTTCATTCGGCGGTTGACATACTGAATGTTAGCAATTCCCCCCATTATTAGACTAATAATAGATCGAGTTCTCGGAAGACGTTTCGTTTTTCAGATCGATTCGAATTTCCCCAAAATTGACAAGAATCTAAATCTAATTTTTGAAATATGGCTTTTCATGAATTTATTACAAAATCGCCCTCTAAGGTATTAGTGCCATTCATTTCTTTCTATTTTCAACAAAGATTTTCAGATAATAAACAAGATGATTCCCATCAATTTAGACAAGTTACACTACCTACTGGCTACAACTTTATAGGATTTAATTTCTCAAACCCAATAGAATTTGATATTTGGGGTCAATCTTCTTCTCTAGTAAATTATCCTATTTATTTTAGCGGTCAATATGATAGTTTATATTCTATTGATTTTTCCCGGAATGCTGATTTATTTGGAGTGGTCTTGCGTCCTACAGCCACGCGTCACTTGACAAAAATGCCCATTAACGAATTACGGAATTCTGTAATTGAGGGCGATTACCATATCTCCAAAGACCTTAAGGAACTTCATGAAAAAATCGCCAACACTTCATTTCAGAGACGCATCCAACAATTCGAACAATGGTTTATGACCAAATTTAGATCAACCCGGCAAGATGCGGTATTCACAGATTGGGCGGTAGAGGAGATCATTAAACATAAAGGGGTTATTACTACAAACATGCTTGCTAAGGAGCTAAAGGTAAGTGAACGGCACTTACAGCGATCTTTTAAAGAACGTATTGGTCTACGACCGCATCAGTACGCTACCATTATAAAGATCAATCATATTGTGAATGATTTTAATCGAAACAACATGAATTTGATTGATCTCTTGTGTCATTATCAATATCATGACAAGTCACATTTTCGTAAGCAGTTTAAAGCGTTAACCCAAACCACTCTTGCTTCTTATCTGGGTTTTCAGAATGAAGCGGCTCAGACATTCTTAAATCAGATTGCCTTTTAGTCGTTTTTTTACCCCCCTAGGGCCTTCCTTTTTTTTTAAATTCGATTTAACAAATTATTATTAGAATAAAACTATTTCTGTTTGAATCACAACTTTGACATCCCAAATTAAGATTCAAGATAGAATTTCTAATAATATCAAACATTATTATTACTAACGAGTAAAAACTAATGATATGGGAATTGGAGTAAGATTAGATCAAATTATATGTGATGCAGAAAGTACTTCTGGTTATACTAAAAGGAGGAGGCGACTTAGGAGAAAACGATTTTCAGATGAGATACAATTGCTAATTGCTGTTTTTGATAATCCGTCAGGAGAAATGATCGAAACTTACAATTATGTGAAGGGAGATGTTGACAGCGGAGATATATTTAGGCCGGACGACTTGTTTTTAAGAACAACCGACTATGAATCGACAGAAATTAAATTGCGATTAATGGCATTGGAAATTGACGGTGTTCGTCAATTAACTAAACTTACAGATAAGAATTATAAAGAGTGGATTAAATATAAAGGGGGTATTCTTAATTTCATCGAAACCTCTGGCGATCGGGGAGCAGCACATGCAGGTATGATAAGTCCATTAGGTTTAGCTGGTTTGGGGAGTGTAGCGCCCGATGACCTAATTGCGTACGACGAATTAGTTGTCAATCGTGAACAAATTTCAGGTACTCAAACAATTGACAATATAACTGAAGAACCATCACCTTTCAGTAGGAGCGTGACATCTGGAGGAACAACTCTAGATAAGGATGGTAAGGTCGTTCCAACGGTCGGAACTTCAGAAGAGCCTATTAGTGTTTCCAGAAAGCTAGAATTCTCTAGGTCTGTCGCAAATAGGTTGACAGCCTCGATGACCTACAAATCTAAGGAGGCTTTGAGCCAGTACACATTTAAATTAACCTTTTCCATTTAATAACTACAAGCCATTGTTTCAATTAAATCGATCTCTATTCTATTTTCAATTTTCTCCCATACTTCCAATGAGATCATAATTGCCGATAAATTCAAGATTTGCCATAAAAATCTATTAGATATACTTTGGTCACCATCCTAACATTACAGTATGCATTGTCCTAAATAGTAGTACTTAATTAATGAAGCAAACAAAATATGAAACATTCAACCTTTACGAATTACTGCATTATTCTAGTTGTCCTTGTTTTTAATATAAATGAAATGAGCGCTCAGAAAAGTTATGGAAGTGCATTTGTACATACTAGAAACGACACAAATACGGTCAATTCAAATACGACTTTTATTGACAATCTACTTACAAACAATATGCCTGAGAAGGCCTTGTTCATCAATAATTATATTCCAGGAGTAGGCCAATACAACAATCATCCAATTGGTGTACGATATCTCCGTGGTAAATGGTGGATTAGTAATCTTGATGGTGAGCAAATTCCTAAAGGCAGTAAATTTAATGTCCTTGTTTTACCTCTGGACCACCCTAATGTTTACATACATAAAAACCGTAACAGATCAAATATTCAAATTTACACGAATTCCTATGACACCAGATTACGCCATCCAAAACTAGACAATAACCCAAATGCCAGGTTCATAGTTTCACAGCAAATAATATTTGGAAACACCAATACTGGGCTTATAAAGAATACCAATCCCGTTGGGGTTTATTACAAGAATGGTTATTGGTATATTTTCAATAAAAACAAGGTAAAAATGCCACGTGATTGTGTATTTAATATTTACATAAATGACGATATAAGTGTAAGTAAGGCTAGAGATAATAATACGGATAATAATCTTAGAAGGGGGTATTTTCCAATACTGAATGATTCCACCAAAAAAGCTGAGCATATTGTTTTTGCAACACAAAGATCTATTTCTCCTCGAAATGCCAATGAGAATAATGATGCCATATGGTATTGGGATTATAAATGGCAAGTTCAAAATTTGGGTGGAGCGCCAATGCCAATAGAAGAAAGCTATAACGTGTTTAAGTACGAGCTGTTTTCAGAATCGCCCAGATATCGCATGTACACTCTTAATCAAGATGGTTGGACCCGTGAGCATTTTGAAATACCAATTATCATGAATGACCCTAGTTCTGATGGAAGCGGGAGGCCAATTGACATTGAATTTATTGCATATGATGCTGACAAGAATTTGGTGATTGAAGAGGCTTCTTCTAGTAATCTTGCGATAGATAGTGGGTACTTACATGAGCGAAATGGTTCTAAAAACCTTTCGAAGTTTATTCAGAATCGTTTTAACCAAAACATTGGACTCCTTACTATATCAAATAATTGGAAAGTAACTGTTAAACTTGATTACGACTTAAACGGGCAAGTTGATCACATGGCTATCCATGATGGTGTACTGGGAAAAACTACCTTTTTTGTTCTGGAAACTGAAGAAGCACTAAGAAATTTTGAGGAGCTTCTGAATGGAAGAAATACTTTTTGTCAAATGGGCATAGTAAATGATCTTTCCACGGGAACAGCCAAATTGGGAATAGGGGCGGGCACAAATCCCCTTGCCTCAATTCTTGGTTGTGGTAACAATGGGCTAAGCAACACCGGATCGAATAGTGCTGGTTTTGATACTTCATCTCAGTATGGAAACTCAAAATTAGACAAAGATGATTTTATGGATAACATTTGTAAGGAAGTTTCAGCAAACGGGTTGGGACCAGGATCGGGTCTTGAACAAATTGCAGGTTCTGGAGAAGCATGGTTTTTTGCCGGAATAGCGACAATGGCAACTGGTGTTATTATGGTCGTTGCGGCACCTGTCGCACTCACTGTAGCTTTCGTGGGAGGAGTGACAGTATTGGCCACCGGGGGTGCCATGACTATTAATGGTGCGCAAGAGATTGGGGATAGAGCTCGAGCACAAAGACTTGATGCGCAGGCCGATTATCAAGCTGCCAATGCAAGAGCGCTTAGTAGGCGGGCTGATGTACTGGAAAGTAGGGGTGACATCGGTATTGCAAATGCCATGCGTGCGAGGTCCGAGGGAGCAATGAAAGAATCTGAAAGATTAGACAGAGAAGCTAGATCAGAACGAGATTCGCCCACCCCGGGCCCCGAGGGCCAGCCAACCCAAGAGGTCAACTGGCCAAAATATTGTGAAAACAGAGCGCGCATGAAAGGTTCTTACGGGCTAGATTCACTTGAGAAAGGGATGGCACAAATGGACTGTCCAAGTCCCTTGGAAAATGTTTCAGGTATTGCACTAAGCGTGGGAGGGGGCGGCAGTGGCCCTGGACCTAAACCTATTGGGCCATATCAGCCAAACCTAAAAAATCAGATCGACAATGAACTATTTTGTCAAAACCACAACGAATACCCTACATTGGGAAGTGTTCTTGAAAGAGTTTGTTCTAATCCAGTAGCTCAACCAGGTAATGAGGGAGAGGGATGTGGTACAATTACTATTGGTACTGCAGCAGGAACACTTGACGTTGGAGCTTTGGACATCATCGCCCCACAAACCGCAAAACAAGTTAAGAAGATTTTGGATCAAGTAGTAAATCCGGGTATTCCCTTTATGAAGAATCCAAAAATTCTACGAAGCTATAATTGAAATAATGGGATATTAAGCACAAGAAACTATTATACTTCAAATATTGGGTTCAATGAAATATCGTGGTTTGATAAAACCAATGCTTTTTGGGACTTAAGCTATTTGTCGAAAACAATTATAAGATCGCCAAATCTCATCATAGAATCCCTATGACCAATTTTTCATCTAGCCCAAATCTTACCATAACTTAACTGCGCGTGGATCCTGTGGAATTTCTTCCGCGTTCCGGCAGATAAGCCTGCCTGCCGGCAGGCAGGCGAAGAGAAGAAATTCCATAGGGCGCAGCCCTACTCTTGATTTGGAACGCTATCCTTCCGTTTGGCCCACCTTTTAAAATCCTTATAGATAATCTCATGGTCTTCGAAATACCCTTTTGCTTTGCCTAGTCCTTCTTCTTTGCCTTTAGCTACTGCGGCTTCCTTTTTTCGTTCATAGTTGACGAAATAGTAACCTAAATAACTGAACGCAACGGTGTTTAGACACATGACTATGTATATCACCGCAACCTCCCATTTTGGTGTCCATCGGGACTTCTCAATCTTTTCCAGGACTTCCTCCATTCGTTTTTCATAGGTAGTTATTGATTCCTTTTGTGTCCTAAGAAAACCCTTTAGAAGAAATTCCAAACTTGAAGTATCTGTTTGGAATTTTAGGTTGTTGAACTCTTCGGAAAGTTCTTCCAATTTCTTAATGGACTTATTGAACCCAGATATTTCTTGGGTGAGCACTTCCATAATTTCGTCCATTTTTGCCATGATCTTAGATTTCTATTCCGATACCTATCCCCTTGTCTATCGTCCTTTTGATTACCTGTTTAACTACCTTGGTTGCAATTTTGGCAGCCAAATTGGGCGAAATTTGTACCGTATTTACCAATAGTCTCATGGTGCTGTTCTTGCTAATACTTTGCGAAACTTGTTTGTCAAAAGTCATTCGATCAGCTATCCTTCCCATGGACATAGAGCGGTGTACTTCACTTCCCTTAAGGTTGTGACCTTTATATTCAAAACGGAAACCCTGTAATCGATTCGACTTATTGATACTTGGAATAACTTCTATATCCCTTTGTTTCATGTATTCGATATATTGGTCAAAATCCTTGGGTTGCATTTCTGTAACAACGTTTTCATGGATTTTCTTGATTTCCGCTCTTACATCTTTGACCCTATCCAATTTTTGTTGTTGTACTTCCCGGACCGTTGTCAATCCCATTTGCTTTGCCACTTTTGCGGCGGCCTGTTGGCTTCGTTTTCCAACATAATTATCTTTATATGCCTTTCCATCGAAACCGATGCGGTTTACATATAAATGGATGTGCAGATGGCTTTTATCTTGATGTACAAATGCAATGGCTTGTCGCTCTTGTAATCCCATTTCCTTCACGAACCTCTCTGTAATTTCTCTTAGTTCTTTGTCCTTTAATTTCCTGCCATCCTCAATCGTTGGGCTTAAAACAAAACTCAACGTGTTCTTTTTGCATCTATGGTTTTGCAATTGTACAATTTTGAATTCTTGTGTAATCTGTTTGGGATTATCTCCCGCCAGATGTTTTCGATATACGACCTTGGCCTCTTTCTCCTCGTTCCAACCATAGCCCATAGATGCTCCTGTATGCGATATCGATTTTCCCTTTCCTATCATCTTCAGAAATTCAAAAGATATTGGCGTATTTCATTCGCCAACTGAGTTACCTCATCGGCCAATCTTGGATTACGCTTTCGAAACATATTCCCAATAAGTTTAAAGTTGTTCTGATACTTTGCAAGCATCTTAAAAATTTCAATTTCTTCTCTCGTAAACCGCTCGATTATCTTAACATCAAAAGCGGCTCGACGACAATATTCGCTAATGGATAGTCCGCTCTTATCGGCCTTGACCTTGAGCAGTTTCTTCTCATAAATGGAACATCTAAATTGTACGAATTCCTTTTTCACTTTTGCTATTTCCTATATTGACTTTTATAATAACAAGAACACATCAACTCTTTTAAATCATACATCGATAGCCCTATCAATAGTTCCGATCTTTTGCGACCAACGGGAGCAAAAGCAAGATTTGTCATGACAATGACACATCTTGAAATAAATACTACTAAGAAATATCCGTCTACAAGTAACCATCATCTTTTTCTCCCTATACACATACTTTTTATTAGCACTGTTACTATTAATAATCAGTATGTTTTCTTGAATTACTATTTCTTTTTTCTGGAAAGCTGTTTATCGAATTCCCTGTCTAAATAGTCATCGGACAGATTGGGTTCGCCCATCAGCCATGCATCGATAATATCTTTATTGAAGAATTTCTGGCGGATGTGTTTGTTGCCGCCCATCGGTATCAACCGCAATTGTGTCAGCTTGTAAATTTTGCTTTTTGAAAGTCCCGTATAGACCACAAGATCATCCACGTTCATCACTTTCTTTTGATGGGAAAGAAGCCCCTTGATTTCTTTTAGTATTTCCACCATATCGTTTTCCGTTTCCATAATTGCATGCTTTTAAAAGAGCCGCAATGCGGCCAGCTTGTGTTACAAATGTGCGATGCAATGTAAACGGATGAAAACTGATGGAAGGGCAAAAAGGGGAAGTCTCCCCCTTGAAATTTCTAAATATCCCCCAAGAAATCGAAAAATGAATCTATTCTTTGTTCAAATTCGTGGTCTGGTGGAAACTCATTATACTTTTTTGATAATGTTTCTGCGGAAATCAAATTTCCCTTGTGGTATATTTTTTTGGAACGCTCAAAGGACTTTAGACTTATCCCCTTTTTAAGTTGCTTGAACTTGTCCAAAATATATTTTAGCTGGGGTTGGGTACAAATGAAATGTAAGGCTGAATCATGTTCATCGAAATCTAGGACAAGTACATTATAAAAATCTTTTAAGCTGCTCAGGTTCTCGTCCAAGTATTCATATTTGGTCAATGAGCTATATATCCTTCTTAGAATTCGCTCGTTGAAATCCATATTGAAACTGACCAGTTTCATTCTTGAACTCCGGCTTCTGTACCTCGTTTTCTCTTTATAAGCATCTGAAACGAGTATCGCAAGGAAGAAGGTTACAAGCAGACCAATTGGGATCAGGGCAAGCCAAAGTTTGCCATAATCCTTATAAATATCAAGTGCTGAAAAAATGGCAATTGTTCCAAAGACGACAAAGCCCACTATCAGTCCATTATTGCCTCTTTTCATAAAGGCGGTAAGATCTTGGTTGATTTTGTCCTTCTTGTCATTTAGGCCTACCAACCAACTGGCGATATGATGAATTATCCTTTTCAATTGTCCTAGCTCTTGATTTCAAGATAGTTAAAAAGAAATTGTGGTTGATTCAATTATCGATGGGATGGCCGATTATCAGGATGGACGTATCCTAATTTTGTGGTTAGGGGGAGGAAAGGTCAAGCGGCCCTTCGCCGCTTGTTCTTTCGTGCGGCTCCGAGGGGGTCGGGAAAACCTGCCATAGGCAGGCAGGCAGGAGCGAAAAGACTTCACGGGCGGACCGGCGAAGCGTGTCCGCATGGGAGGATTGAAGTGAAAGGGTTTTCCGACTTCCGCAGGGGCTTGGCAGGATTACGAATATGGTTGCTCCACTTGCCTACCGCGTCCGCCGAATCCCTTTTTAGTATAGGAGGATTGTTTTGCCATTATTCTCTTAGGTCGGTTATTAATGAATTAAATAATTGTTTTTACAAGATAATTACCAAACTGCTTGAGCAATAAGTCATCTATTTTTGCACAATGATTTAAAACACTTTTTAAGTCTTTCTTTTTTAATCTTAGTTTCCTTGTTCCAATGGCAAGTAAAAATTCTGGTAAAGCTTCACCATGGGCATTGTCAAATTTATCTATCATACTTTTAATAAAGCTTTTCATTTTCAAGCTACTTTCTTTATCTAAATCATAAGCAAAAAACTCTATTTTACCAGCTCTTAATATCGATGCTTGAATTATTCCATCATTGTATCTTTGAAAATTATCTGGAGAAAGTAAGTTTCGTACATAATTTGATTGTTTTAGGGTCCTTTCCGAATCTATTGGATTGTTAAACAGATGATTCAAAACAGACGAAATTGTAAAATATACTTGAGATTGATATGCCGTTTTTTCATCAACGGGATAATCCCAAAAAACAAATCCTTTTCTTAAACTTAATTTCCCTCCATCATACTTGTCCAAAAACACATTATTCACTAACCCTCTTGTTCTTCTATTGTTTCGAAGAATCTCTATCCTGCTTTTTACGTATTCTGTCAGCTCTTTATTTTTATCTTCGTCTATTTCTGAAATCAGGTTTTCAAAAAATTCTTTTTCATAATCCCAATTTGTATTTCCTTTTCTGGGCGAGCAAAATATATCTTCTACACTTATTACGGGATATGTTTGGCCTCCATCCATACCCTGTCCTAGATTATTTTTTGCAGTTCGGCTATATTCCTCTGAACCAGTTCTAAAAATATTAATAAAATAAATAATACTCAAATCTGGATACTCTCTTAAAACCCTGCTCAAATGGAAATAGTGTCTACCAGTAACAATCGAAGAACCCACAATGACTGCGCATCCTGATTTATTTTCAATATTCGAAATCTCACCTATTTCGACAATTTCAGGTGTAGCCTTGAATCCAACATTTTCAATAATAAAATTGGCTAAAACCTTAGAACCTTTGTCGTTTAAATGAATTATATATTTTGTGGTAGCTGGGATGAAAGTATTAATCTTTCTATTTAACTTTTCCTTGAATTTTTTAGATATTTTATTTGTATTCAATAAATCCAATAACCTGGAAGAATCAATGTAAACATCGTAGTTACCTAAATTATCATTGTTGTTATCCCTGTAATATGTTTTGAAAATGTTGTCTTTTTCATTTTTCACCCTATGACGATACATAAATGAACTTAGATGCTTGGGAGCGTCTACTTTCTTTAAAGTTAAACTAGTAACCTTTGGTTGAACGGTTAGAAAAACATCGCTTTGTATTTCGATTGGACGTGAAAACTTTCTACATAATTTGCAATTTACACCATCTGGGTATGTTTCGAAAATTTTGAACCCATCAGGGAATGATTCCTCATCTGCTGTTAAGTTACATAATATACTTTCTTGATGATTTAAATACATTTTCTCTTTACCGAGGAAAAATAGTACAACAATTTGGCTTTTGGCTGCCAATCTTCTTTTAATTAACCTATCTATTATATTTCCTGAAGTAGAAGAAGAAATTATAATTAAGGACTCTCTTTGGAATATGGAATTCTGATTCTCAAATACGCTATATGATTCAAAACTATTAATTGGAATTGAATCAAAGTCTTTACCAAACCGCCGTTTTAATTCGAAAATTGCAAATGGAATTACATTTATCGAAGAAGTATCACAATAAACTGATGTAGCATTATCAAATTTCTCGAGAAGTTGAACAGCGATAAAAACAATTTCAGCCGAATTTTTAAGGACATTACCTGTTCTAATGAACTTTTCACTGTGTTTTTTGGAAGGAAATACAAAATGATGATCAGGGGAAGATTCTACCAGTCCTCCTCTATTCTTAAATATTTGCGTTGTACCATTTCTATTTAGATAGTTAAAAAAATCTACCTCAGTATTTGTTAAGTCTTTAAGCAGACTTTTTTTTTGCATAAGAAGTGAAACAGCCACTAACATCAAATTGATAAACAAAACAACAATCTTGACTATACTTTTTATTGAAGCCTGGAACTCTTCTAAAGGTTTCCATAATTCCATCGCTAAAATATCCTTTAATTTCTTGATTAGAATACTCAGGCAATATAATGACCAATTTATCAGTCAATAAATGTGATTGGAAGAAGAATTCCAATTCATCAATTAGTTTTTTTTGCTTTGGATACTTTCTTTGATTGACAAAAATTACCGTAATCGATTGATTATTAGTAAAATTGACACTGTCAAGATACTGAAATATGTAAAAATCATTCATAGGCCCAAGGGATAAATGATTGATATTAAAGTACCTTCTACTTCCTTATGTTTAGTGAATTCAATGGAGTTATTATTCCAGTCGAACAGTAAAATATCCGTAGGGAGTTTTGCATCAGTATGTCTCTTATTACGCAAATCTCGAAAAACATCAACCCTTCCTGTTTTAATTCTCAAAAATCCTTTGTTGTCAATCGTCTCAAGAACTCTGTTTAAACCTAAACCCTTGTTCTCCTTGTTAATACCGACAGACGAAGTATTATGTTTGAACAAACATTTTTTAATAATTTCTACTTCTTCATCCAATTTTAAATTTTTAAGACTATTGAGTCTTTCGAAACGTTTGACCAATCCCGGACCACTATCAAAAACTGAGATTTCGAATAGATATAATTCGCTTTTGTCATTCAATGGCAAATCGGAATCAAAATATTCTAGTAATCCTTTATTGTTTTGATAATCTCTTCGGTAGTTTTTTAGGGTTCTTTTGTGAAATTTGAAATATACAGATCTGATGTTTGGATATAGATTGAATCCATTAACATCTGTTCTTGCATGTTCATGAGTATTTAAAAAAAGCTCATGAGTTATTTTTGCAAAGTCCTCAATAACAGGTCTTATTGATTTTTTAAACAATTCTCTATTGAAATGATTGCCTATTTTTTCAAAAACTGGATATAAGTTAAAATCTAGTGCATCCTCTGAAACTACTGTTTTGTTCAACTCGTACAAGAACCTTGAAAACCCTCTTTTGCTTAAATCATGATCAAAACAATATATAGGAATAGATTCATGACTTTTTAATTCTAGGTATTCCATTTTATTATAATAACGCTGACTTAGCTTTTTAAGGCTACTTTTTAAATTGTTATTATTATCATCTAAAATTGATTTCTCCCAACAAAGTACTACTACCGGATATACAAATTCCTGATTCAAATATGATTCATAAGAATCGTCGTTTTCTAGGGGCAAGTATAAATTTCCGGAATTTTCTTTTCTCAACCATGTTGAAATAAATTGTAAAAAAGAAACTAATAAGCTGAAATCTAATTGAATGATTTTAGTGGGTAGTTTTATATCTATTTTTTCTTTCTGATTGACGACAGACAAATCATCATATAGAGTTTCTATATATTCCAAATTAACCGCCTGTTTGATTTTTATTACCAATATTTCTTAAGATTAAGATATTCCATTAAATATATAAATTATCGTCAATTCATTCTTTATAAACATAGTATTCTAATTTGAATAGAAGAATTCTCACATTTTTGATATGCTATAAAATCAACTTATACCTAAGTAATTCTTCCAAATATTTATGTCCTCCACCGGAGTGGCTATCCACAATAACCTTTTCGGTCTTGAACAAGCCACATAAACTAGCCTTAATTCTTCCATATCTTTCCTCCTTTTAGATTCATCTGGTTCATTATAAGTATTTGCTAGAACCGTTGCATAATTTTTAATTGCTTTTTTTTTCAAAAACAATAGTGTGGCGTCAAATGTTTGGCCTTTAACAGAATGAATTGTACCCATAGTAAATTGGAAATCCGATGTCTTTACTCTGTGAAATAGTTCTTTTATTAAAATGTTTGATTTATTATTTCGAACCAAAAATTTATCATAGCCTTTGTTCAAAAGAATGGGATTTGCTTCAATAATCCATTCATTTAATTTTTTAGAAGTTGTGGAAGGCAGTAAATTGATAAAACTAAATAAGCTTGATCTATAACCCCTAAAACCCTTTTGCTCTACTTCTTTTCGCAAGAAAGTCTTTGAAATATACTTTAAATCTGAATTAAAATATTTATGATAACCCCTCTCCAATAGTTTCAAAGATTTACGAAATTCTCCTTTTTCCATAAGAAATTTACCCTGAACAATATCTTTAACGTGATATTGTTTGTTTACCCATGGATTGTCATATGAATTATCAACAGCAAGTTCAAAATATTCTTCACCAAAACTTTTACCTCTAAAAGAATTGCACTTTTTTTTATATTCTATTCCTAATTCATTACATTTCTTAAGAAAATTATTTTTAATTTCTTGAACAGAATCTTTTGAATCATAACCTTTTACTTCGGGTTGGTTCATGTCTTCTTTAACATCAGCAATGGATACGGTAGCCGACCCAACCATTTTATTTAATACCGAACAAATCTTTGTAGAACTTCTTCTGTTTTCATCAAGCTCAATGTTAAAGTATTTTCCATCATTATATTTTTTTAAGAATAGTTCGGCGTCGGCGGTGTTCCACTCAAAAATTGCTTGATCTGGATCGCCAATGAAAATTATATTCTCTAGATTATATCCATCCAAAAGGTCAATGATTTCCATTTGAATATCAGTTGTATCTTGAGCTTCATCTATTATTAAATGAGAATATTTCTTAGATAAACCTTTGAGAATAAAAGGATACTTTTTCAAAAGTTTCAATGAAATGTAATTTGCATCGGCTTGGTTAGCTTTTCCTTCCTTAAAATGTTTTTCCTTACATTCCAGTAAATCATTTATTTCTTTTTTATATTCATTATTAGCCTTATACATATTATCCCACTTAGCTTTTCCAAAATAGTATGAATTATAGGGCAATAAGCGCAATAGAACATCATTTTTGTCAAAGGAGACTTTGTCGAAATAATAATTAGGGTCAGTTATTTTTTGTGAAAATCGATTTCTCATCGATGCATCGTATTCGTACCACTGATTAAATTCAGTTCCAACAACTTCTGGTCTTGATTTGCAACCCATAATTAAATGACCAAATGGAAGAAATATGTGCTTATTGATAAAACTATCTATCGTCCCTAAAAAATGTGGATAACCAAGACTTTGAAGATTATAATTTTCTAACAAACTTTTTCTAATTTCATTACCTGCTGCATTGGTGAAAGATATTACTGCAATACCAGTATGTTTAAAACTCTTAGTAGATATTAAGTCCGCAAGCCTCGCTGAAACTGAATAAGTCTTCCCACTTCCAGGGCATGCTTTGACAACTATTCGAGATTTTTTACAATCAACAATTTGTTTTTGTTTCCCAGTAAGTTTACTAAACATTATTCTCAATTTTTAGCACCCAATGAATAGCTTTTTCGATGTATTCAGGAACTTTAAATCCATCAACATCTTTTAGTGTGTTAGCTAAATCTAAAGCAAAATCACCTTTGTCTTGATTTGATTTTAATCTTTCCATTAGGGTGTCAGCAGTAAAATTCGCTAATAAATCAGGAGTTTGTAAATGCAGACACCTATAAACAAACCTCATAACTGACTTGTTTACATCTGACTCATTGAATAACTCATATTCGAGAGTATTAGGGGCCAGAAAAACCTTTAAATTTCCATTTTCAAAACCTTGAGCTTTTATTGCTCTATCTGAAATTGGTTTGTTACCATTCGGATCACTATCAGTTATAATTGAACATCTTGATGACATTCTCTTATTAATATCTACACTATTAAAAAGTTTTGCAAAATGCTCAAATGCAACACCATTTATATTGACAATTTCAATCCCAGATTTATCTAAATCCAAACCTAAGAACATTTTGGAAATTACAGGAATTAGTATTGCTTCCGCAATCCCTTCAACTAATAATACACCGTTTGCAAAGAACAATTTAGATTTAGTTGTATCTAAGAATTTTTTAAGATGGTTCCTATTACGGGCTGTAAAGTCAGCTAAACTTAACTTAGAGAAACAAAAAGGGGTAACCTTATCTCCTTGAACCTGAAGTATGGTTATGTTTTCAAAATCAGATTTTGCAGTTATGGTAGGTGAATGTGAAGTAATGAAAATCTGAACACCGGTATCTTGTAATTTATTAAGATATTGAAAAAAAGTATTCTGATATTGAGGGTGTAAATGCGCTTCGGGCTCTTCCACCAACAAAGCATTATAAATTTGTAATTCACTATTTTCACAGCGGTTGATTAAGTCACCAAGAACAACTGAAGTATAAATTAAATTGTTTTCTCCCAACCCATTTTGATGAATTTCAAAATATTTTTGACCGCTACCTAGATCAGCCTTGTAAACAGGCCTTTTAAGTTCTATTCCTTGTACAACATCCGAATATTTGCGACCGACATATTTCATTTTTACGTTGGGGTATTTCGATGAAATTCCGGTTCCTTTTAGATGTTCATTTACTTTTTCATTACCAGTTTGTAAAATTGATTGCCAATCACTTTCAGCTCCCTCAAAAACAGAATATAACTCAGATGCCAATTCATTCTTTTTTTTATCATTCAGAGTAATCTCCTTATTATTCTTTTTGTATTTGGTTAGTTCGTTAAATAAATTGCCAACCTTATTCGAATATGAATAAGGTTTAAGACTAAGCACAGCATCCCTTAATGGATCTAAATGAATAAAGAAAATTTCCTCCAAAGCTTCATATGGTATATTTTGGCCTTCATTGTCACCACCCCAAACCGTTTTTTTGAAAAAATCTCTAGTTCCTCTTCTAAAGTATCTATATTTAAGATGTAGCTGAATGGTTTGCTTGGATGGGTTTTCTAAATCTTGCGATAGAAAATCAAAAAAACATTCCCGTTCTCTTGCCATATTTTCCATTTCGAAAATGAAATCAAATTGAATTTCATCATTTTCTTCACTTGAATCATTTCTGTTTAAATGTAGGTCCGTTTCGTTTACATAAATATTATTTGACTTGCCATACCCTAATCCAATTCTCAATGCATCTATTACCGCAGTTTTACCTGCATTGTTTTCGCCAATTAAGATATTAACTCCTTTATTAAATTCTAATTCTATAGCCTTAATGGCTCTAAAATTTGAAATCTTAAGTCTTGATAAATACATACGTTAAATATTAAAATGAAACATGTTTAACACCCTAAAAGCAAGGAGGAAGTTGAATAAACTTGGGGAAGATTTGCTTACTGCCAGTTATCAAATATAAGAGTTTTAACAAGTAAATAATTACGAAAAACTGTAATAAAATAAAATTTGTAGTAAAAAATATTTTCAAGAATTTCTAGCCCCAAATGTGCTTACTGTTAAAAAGTATTTCGCTCTCTAAGTGCGATGAACTTCTAGAAGAAAACTTTATCGGACAACTTTAGTAATTACTTGTTTGTCCTTTCTAAGTTTCATTGTATCCATCAAATTCTGCATATCCTCTCCCACCTTATTCTCAACAACCCTGGCATAAATTTGCGTGGTCGAAAGTTTGGTATGCCCCAAAAGCTTAGAAACCGTTTCAATTGGCACCCCATTTGAAAGAGTGATTGCAGTCGCAAAAGTATGCCGCGCCACATGAAAAGTTACCTTTTTACGAATACCGCAAACTTTAGCTATATCCTTTAATGTCCGGTTGATCATGGGGTTGCTATACATGGGTAACAATCTGCCATTCTCGAATAAATCAGGGTCGTCTTTATATTTATCAATAATTTCCTTAGCCTTTGGCAACAAAGGAATCTTTAAAGGTTCATCGGTCTTAGTGCGTTTGGTGTATAACCAATCGTTGCCATCCATGCCTTTTACCAAATGGTCCGATTTTAATTCTTGCACATCAATAAAGGACAGCCCGGTATAGCACGCAAAAATGAACAGGTCTTTTATGTGCTGAGTGCTTGATACTTTGAAGGTGGTTTCTTCAATTAGCTGTAACTCACGCTCCCTTAAAAATTGGCGTTCCATATGTTTCATGGTGCCATTATTGGCACAACCCATTCTCGTGGCTGGTTTGTATTTTCTTATATATTGTTCGAAATCAACGATAAAACCATAGTTCAGTTTTTTAAGGGGTATGTCCTCAACACCCTTTTCTTCTTTTAAAAACTCTTTAATACAACGTTCCGTACTATAGTAGTTTTTCATCGTACCTCTTCGCAGTACACTACTCATGGTAGTATTGTGATAAGAAATTAAATCGAGTAGCGTTTTGCCCCGCTCATCTTTACCTAAATACCGCGCCTTTACTCCAGCTGAAGTAATATCAACCCCCTGTTGTAGAAGTTGCCGATGCGCCTCGTGTAGACCAGTAAAAACTTGGTCCATATACTTGTTCAGGGAGATTACGTATTTCGAAAACCCCTTGCCTCTTTTGCGTTTTTCGTCCCAAAGAGACACCGACAATTCCCGATTTAGATTGAATTCGGCTCTTTTTCCGTCCACTGTCACGCGGGCGTAAATCTTAATTGTGTCAATTTTAGAAGTGAGTTTCCTAACGACAAATACGACTGATAACCTACTGTTTTCTAACATGTTACATAGCTTTAAATTAGTAAATAAAATGGTAAAAAACACAGGGTTAAATACCTACTAAAGCTACTTCAAAGTACAAAAAATACGGTGGTTTCAAAATCCCTTTATCAACACCAGGGCGGTGTTTTCAGGTAGTTTCATGAGGTTTCATCTGATACCCCTAAAAACATAAAACGTTGCAAATCAGGTGATTTGCAACGTCATGCAACTAGATGAAACTAGTTAAGTCGGGGTGGCAGAGTTAATAAATACTCACACAAACCACTAAAAACCAATATCTTACACTTAATTAAATGAAAAAAGGACATCAATTAAGACACTAACGAGAGCGTTTAAAGCTTTCAATAAAACAAATCTAGCGAAATGATTTCAAATAACATTATTTCCTAAAACCTAAACTAATTGACTTTTGTCGATATTAAAAATGAGAGACTCTGTTAGTTTTCATGAAATACCTAAAATGTTCAATTTTAAAAATGACTCTATTGTCACCAAAAAAATAATTGCTTATATCTTGGACTTGGAAAAAATTAGCCGCTCAATTGAGAGCGGCAAAATTCATATGCGGTTACCTAGTACAATCTGCACCCCATACCTCTCCATCTTTGGTATAGGCTATGGTAAGATTGCCTTCGTCTATTTGTATTCCTCCATCACTACTAATCAGGATATTCTTGTTCTTGTCAATTTTTATGCCTTTTAGACTTGGAATCCCATCAGAAAAATCAAAATTATATGAATCTCCAACTTTTACTAACGTTACCCGCCCATCATCCGTAGAGATGCTTGTGTTTCCATAGGTTTCAGAATAACTGATTGAACCTTTATAAGTTCCTACAAACAAATCATCATCGGCAGGGTCATTGTCTTTGCTACAAGAAACAATAAGGGCCGTGACGAATAATAAAACAGCTATTTTTTTTATGTGCTTTTTCATTATTATATTTTTTAAAATTCTTTGACAACTGAAATTAAACATGATATGAACTATCCCAAACTCTGTTAAGGAATATTTATGAGAGAAAAAGGTTTAGGGTTAAAAATCTAATCTTATAAGACTAAAACTAGAGAAATTTAAAAGTTCTAAAACAAAAAATGGATTAAAATTATTGATTCTGAATTTAGTTGAATGCCACATCAGATTACCTTAATGTCGTACAGTTAATCATACCATGATTAGGGTGGACTTACTACATTTGACTGGACTATGAGATAGGAGCATGTTGACTGTTTGAATTAATTTTGAAAACATGTCAAAACCAAAAAGAGAGTACACAACGGAGTTTAAACAAAAGGCTGTGGAACTGAGCTATGCCAGGGGCAACGCCTCAGAGGTATGTAGGGAATTGGGACTGAACCCCTCGGTATTGGGTCGCTGGCGCAGGGAGGCCAAAAAAATACGGGGAGAACAGTTTTCCCGGAAAGGGCAATCTCAAACTTACCGATGAACAAAGGGAGATAGCCGAGCTCAAGAAAAAACTGAGGGACGTGGAGTTAGAGCGCGATATCCTAAAAAAGGCGATAGCCATCTTCTCCTAGGACGACAGGAAAAATATAGGTTCATAAAACACCACAGGTCCAAATTTCCTGTCGGGAAGATGTGCAGAATGTTCAAGGTAAGCAAAAGTGGGTATTACAATTGGTTGGACCGGGGGCCTTCCAAAAGGTGGTCAGAGAACGAGGCCCTTAGGATGGCCATACACGATATTCAAGGATAGCTTCGGGAGTTACGGGGCACCAAGGATCCGGGAGGAGCTCTTGAAAAAGGGATGTCGGGCCTCAAGGCCCAGGGTGGCCAGGATAATGCGGGCCAAAAAAAAGAGAAAATTCAGGGCCACCACGGACAGCAAACACGATTATCCGATAGCCCCCAATATATTGGACCGTGACTTTACGGTACACAGGAAGAACCAGGTATGGGTATCCGACATGACCTATATAAGGACCGGTGAGGGATGGATGTACCTGACGGTGATCATGGACCTGTTCCACAGAAAGGTTGTTGGATGGTCGATGAGCAAGACCTTGGGGACGGTAGAAACCATAATTCCCGCTTGGAAGATGGCGGTAAGATCGAACAATATCACGGACAGGCTTGTTTTCCATTCTGATAGGGGCTCACAATATGCCAGTTACGAGTTTACCGATATCCTTAAAGGACATAATGGTCCGGTGGTACAATCAATGAGCAGAAAAGGGAATTGTTAGGACAATGCCGTGGCGGAATCTTTCTTCAGGAGCTTGAAGGTAGAATGGGTGTACCATAAAGACTTTAAGCTAAGGTCCGAAGCGGAACTATCGATATTCCAGTGGATAGAGACCTGGTACAATAGAAGGAGGATACACTCGACATTGCACTATAAAACGATAGAGGAATTTGAAAATGAAATGTATAACCAGGAATCAGCGGCATGACTCTTATCTGATTATCCATTTTTTTGTTGCAAGTCCACGTGCAAGAAGCAAACCATAACTACCGCCTACTCTTCTGCAAATTATGGCTTTTTGTTGATTTTTTATTACAAATCCCTATAGAGCTACTAAAAAAATTTCTCAAGCTTTTGCAGATTCTATCTGTTTTGGTATATGCACGATTCTTTAAACCAAAAAAACGCAGCAAGAGGGAATTGCTGCGTTTTCAAAATGAAACTAAAAAAAAATGTAATCTACCGTTAGGTTAAGTTTGGTTATGCCTATAATCAATCATCAAAAAGTTGTACCCATCTGCCATCAAAACCTCCGTTGGAAAGCCAATTGCTATAATCACCTCTTCCTAAAAAGAAACCCCTATTGGCCAGCTCATCGGCCTTTGTGCCGTTGCCTCTAGTACCGTTATGGGCAAAATAGACATGTTGCTGCCAAGGTTGTGGATCCAGCTCCTCATAAAAATAGTCGCCTTCCTCCCCGTAGTAGTACACGCCCCAAAACCAATGTTTACGGATAAAGCCATCCCTGTCCTCATCCGGGTCTTGATTATCTATTGCTTCATAATAAAAGGTTTTGGTTCCCGCCGTAATAGCCGCGGAGCCATCTTCGTTGAGCACAGGAGAGGCTAAGTTTACTTGCCTGGTCTTATGCCAATCGCTACTGCTTAAGTGTGTAGGAATAATATCCGCAATATCCTGCAGCTCATAGGTGATTCTCTTGGTTTCGCTAAAATCTACGGTATTGTTCTGAGATTCTCCAGATACCAATGCAGCCGCATTGCTTTGAGTGAGGGTTTGTGCATTCCAGTAATTCACGGTTTCGGCATCCTCTTTATACGTAAAGATGTAATGGAAATTATTGTCTCCCGAACCGTTGATATTTACATCGGCATTATGGTCGTTTACGTTCTTCGTATTGATAGTATTCCAAGAATCTTCCACAAACCGAAGTTCGGCCGTACCAATCAAGCCATAATCCCAATCTGCTTGCCATATCATGACATGCTTTCCATTAGCGGTTTCCATAAAGTTTAAATCCTCATCCGGATATTCCCTGGCATTGTGGAGCCCATGTCTGGTAACCACCACATAATTGATTTCCTCACCCGTTCCCGGACTGCCTTGTACATCATCTATCCGGATTTCTATGCGCTCCCAATCATGTATTGAACCTCGTTGTTTGGCATGATACACATGGTATAGCAGAATAACACTTTTGGTATCTAGCTCATCATCATAAAATTCGATTATGGAAGTGTACAGCGTTGGGCGTATTTGCCAGTTGGCATGCTTAGATCGGTCTATGTGGGCATCTAATTCCGTGCTCCAATTTTCTTTGTTATTGGTAAGGTCCGTATCACCATCAAAATAAAAGTTGGTAAGCCAATCATAACCGAGGTGGTCATTGCTATACTCGTGTGCCTGCTTAAAAATAACGGGGGCGTAATATTCTAAATAAGATCTTCGCTGATTGTTGTTCAAAGTAACCGAAGCCTGTGCCGTAACTGCTATGGGAGCTTCAATTTCGGTTTGCACTACAATGGCATCTTCATGGCAAGAAACCAAGGTAGCACTCAGAAATAACAGGTATAATGCATATTTTAAAAGTCTCATTCTTTTTATTTTTTTAAAGTTGTCCGTAACACTTTGTTCTCTTTTTTAATTATCCCGTATAATGATAAACTGTCAGCGGTATTCGCATCCAATGCAATACCCTGACCTTCGTAGGGAATATCATATGTTTTGTGCCATAGCAGCGTGTGACCGATTTTTGGGAACGACAGCTCGTACAGTTCCGTATTATCATGCCCAGTGGCATATATTTTTCCGTCTTTGGTGATAAACCCTCCGGAATTGCTGCGGGTGCCGAATTTCGCTACCAGTTCTTTTGGAAAAATCCAACCTTCTATACGCTGCCAGTCCGTATTGAATTTCACCAATTGAGTCCAACTATTGATTTTTGTTTCCGTAGCGCCCCTACCCGTATAATGGGCAAAGGCGATATACCAATAGCTCTCATGGAAATCTATCCATGTGGCAGAACCTATATAGATTCCCAAACTTATATTCTCTAGGTGTTCTAGCGATTTGGGGTCAAAAACCTCAATGGAACTTGCCATTGGCGATTCCGGATAGTTGGAGTTGGCACAGTATAGCTTTTCGTTTATGATAATACCACTGTTGAAATGCTTAATGGCTCCGGAAGAATCTTCCCAGTGAGCCACCTGTTCACCATCCTTTTTGGTATATTTTACAATTTCAGAATTGTTAACTACAAAAAAGTAATCCTCATCTATCGCCACGCCTTGTCTGGCCGAAGGCACTTCATAGGTTCGGTCTATTTTAAACTCTTGGGCCGATACCTTTAGGGCTATCATAACGACAAGCAAGAAAGTGCTGATGTTTGTTATTCTTTGTGCTTTCATAACTGCTTTTTACAATTCGTACTTAAGACCTACTGAGCCCCAAAAACCATAACCTTCCGTTTGATGAATTCTGGAGAAATCCTCATTTGGGTCACCAAAAAACTCGCGTTCGTCCTGATCCGTAATATTATTCACCTGTACAAAGGCAGATAGTTTTTTTGAAATTCGCTGACTTGCGGAAATATCCAAATGAAACTCATCACCAAAATAGAAATCGGTTAGCTCATTGTTGCCCAAATCGATAAGAATAGCATCTCTGTAAACACCGGATGCCGTAAACGTCAATCCTATTTTGGGATTTTCATAGAACACCCCCAAATTGAAGATATTCTTAGGGCTTTCAAACGGCAAGGTTCTATTCACCACCTCATCATCTACAATGGTAGAGATTTTTTGTTCCGTGTAGGCATAGGTGTAGTTTGTACTTACCCCAAACCATTTTAAAAATGGAACACCATCGTTCAAAAATTTATGGACTAGAGAAACCTCAACCCCCATAGCCTTTGCACTTTCACCATTTATAGATTGAAATACGGTATATAAATCCCCTTCAAAATCGGTAAAAGAGCGTTGTGTCTGTATCTGGTTGTCCACAAATTTTCCAAAAAGTCCTACTGTAAAAACACCTAGGTTATTGGAGTACTTCTCAAATATGAAATCAAAATTATTTACTGTGCTCGCTTCCAATTCCGGATTTCTACGGGTGATTCTACGGCTGTCACGGTCAATATTATCCGGCCCTGGAATCAATGCGCTAAAAGGGGGTCTGGTAAAACCGGAACTATAGGCCAAACGCATTAAGGTATTGTCATCAAAATTATATTTAAACTGTGCGGAGGGCAACAGGTTTGAGTAGGTAAACTCATTAACTGTATTAAAATCATCTGCCCTAATAGCCGAGTATTTATTGTTGGTACTTTCAAAACGTAAACCGGTTACCAACGATAGTTTTTCGGTAAGCCCTAAAGAAAGTTTTACATATGTGGCCACTACATTTTCTTCCGCTTCGTAATCGGTGCCGTCTCCCCTATCTTCGTCAATTACAAAAGCATTCAGACCGCCTACCTGAGAAGCTTCAGGGTCATTTGCACGAATATTAATGAATCCAAAATCGCCTCCGTTTATGGGGAATGGATTCACATCTTCGTCTACATCTAACTGTGAACGTTTTGCATCTGAAATTCTGTTTTTATTACGGAACTTGCCCCCAACTTTTAGCTTGTTCTCCATTCCTATCAGCTCAAAAGGAAATTCAACATCTAGCCTACCTTCATAATTTTTGTCTTCCGTCAAATTATTATCAAACCGTACACGGTTCAAGAACAATTGCGAATCCATATCCGGATTATCCTTCACCCCCAAGTTAGTAAGTTCATCATTTGAAAGCCCACTGTAATCTACATCTCTACCAAATCTCCAATACGTTCTATAGGGCATTTCCTCTTCGGCCTCCGTATAGCTAAAACGGTATGAAATATCCATTGCACTTAAATCGTGATCACCGGATAATTGGTACAATGCGTGCTTTTGATATTCGCCACGGTTACGGGTTTCCCTACTTTCTTGACCATCCGTTACCAGATAGTCTACCAACCTTCTTATTTCATCATCATCATACACATTGTAGTTGGCCAATAGCTTTAGGCTGTTCTTTTTATCAAACCGAATATCCGGACTGAACATAAGCCCATAACGCACACGTCTAACATCATAATCGTTATTCCTTTTTTCCTCAATATTCAAGGAAGTCTCGTCCGTATAGAGATATTGGTTCAACAAGGAACCCCTATTGGTACGGTAGTAACTTCCTGCCGCAATAAGCCCTAGTTTGTCATTGAAGAAACGCTTGCCAAGTACAGCGGAAAAAGATTGAAGGTCCTTTCCAAGATCTTCGAACTCCGATTGTTGTTGGTTAAAACCTCCACTGGCCGATACATTTAAAATTGGTTTGTCCGGAGCCTGTTTTAAATTGAAGTTAACCGTACCACCAATAGCGTCACCGTCCATTTCCGGGGTAAGGGTTTTATTCACTACAATGGATTCCATTAAATCTGCCTGCAACAAATCCAACCCAACAGCACGATCCGTATCCGGGTCTGGACTTGGAATTCTAGAACCGTTCACCTGAACCGCATTGAACCTAGGAGAAAGCCCTCTAATGGACACCAGCTCACCTTCTCCCTGATCTCTACTTAAGGCAATACCGGGTATCCTTTGTAGTGCCTCGGCAGCATTACGGTCCGCATACTTACTAAATTGTTCATAAGAGACCACATTTTTGAAGTTCTCCGCATTCTTTTGTTCGTTTAGTGCTTTCGCTTGTCCACGACTCAGGTTACCATACACAATAGTCTCTTCCAAAGCCGTTGCATTTTCTTTAAGGACAATATTGGCTGATACCGTGGAACCCCCCACTATGGTTACGGGAATTTCAGCATCCATATAACCAATATATTTGGCCTGTAGCGTATATGAGCCTTCAGGAAGTTCCAACGAATAGGTTCCATCTATATCCGAGGTGGTTCCTCTTCTCGTGCCCAACGCAATTACAGTGGCGTACGGCAGGAAATTCCCGTTTTGATCGGTTATGGTACCCGTAGCCCTTCCGTTGGCCAGAAAAGACATTACCATTACTTTTTTGGGAACCGTTTTTTTCTTTTTCTTTAGGATGACGGTGTTCTGAGCGGTACCGAAAGAAACATCTTGGGGCAGTACATCCATTAAGATGAATTTGATACTTTTATCTACATAAGTGCGACTGATCTTATCTACCAACGATACCTTGCTTTTACTATATACAAAGCTGATTTCTGAAACCCATTCTATTTTTTTCAGGAGTTTTTCTACGGTTTCCTCTTCCACCGAAACGGAAACTTTGGTATCCAATACCTGAGATACCGAAACCGACCGGGCCGATACATTTACTCCCATTAAAATAACCAGTAGCAGGTGAAATACCCGACTAGGGCAAAAAGTGTGATTGTTCTTTTGTTTACGTCTAATTTTTTTCATTTTTGAAGTGCATTACAATTAAGAATCATTTATTGATTTTTAGCCGGGACGATACTCGTAATATCTCCCGGTTTTTTTTGACATCCGTTTCCGGATAAGATGATGGTTCTGTTCGCTATAATCTCATATTTGCAATCCAAGGATGCACACAAGATGGTTAGTATGTTATTTAGGGGCTCCCCTTTAAAAGAGGCGGTTATAAGGCAGTTGTTTAAATTCTCATTGCTTAAATCAAAGGTTACCTTATAGTATTTGGACAGGTAATTCAAAACGCTTTTCATAGTACTGTTCTCAAACAAGAACCTGCCTTCTATCCACGCCATTTCATTATCAACATCATTCAATTTGCGCTTGCTTAAACTATTATCCCCTTGCCGGAAAATTGCTCCATCACCTCTTTCCAATAATAGCAAGGCACTACTTTCGTTGGAACTGACGGAAACCTTGCCGCTTACCACACTAACGGATGCGTCCTCTTCATTTCTAGAATGGATATTAAAACTGGTTCCTAAGACTTGGGCCTTAAAATATGGGCCGTCTATTAGAAATGGCCTGTTTTCATTTCTGGCCACATCAAAAAAAGCTTCGCCCTCAAGCTTTAAAAGCCTTTCTTTTGGGTTGGAGTAGTTATATGAAATTGAAGAGTTTTGGTTCAACCAAACTTGCGTACTATCCGGCAGGATAATTTTTAACTTCTCATTGGTTACCGTCTGAAACTCCTTCCACTCACGACCTTCCAGAATACTATTCGTTAAAAAGCAAGTACCTAGCAGCACTACAATTATTGCGGCAGCTTTTAGTATAAAATTCGATGATTTTGAAAAAGTCCCAGTTTTTGAAATAAGAGAAGAACGCTTATCTATTTTCGAAAGCAGCTTTTTTTTAGAGACCTTGGTATTAATCTGGAAATCTATAGGTGTGGTAACACCGTTCCATTTCTCTACCGTATCGCTAAAAACTTTCTGGTACTTTTCATCACTCTTCAACAAAAAAAGAGTTCATTTATATCTTCTTCAGAGGCTTCGTTGGATAAGTATTTCGTAGCCAGCTCCCAAAATTTATCTTCAATCATAAGTATTGTCTCGTACACTAGCAAGACAACTTTACGGCAACGGACCTACTATTGAAGCAGTTTACTAAAACGTAAATAAAATGTTATTTGAAGAACCGAGACCTACAGCGAATCTTTAATCTTTTTATCCGGAAATTGGTCGTACAGAAATTTTACGGCCAGCACCATTTGATTTTGAACGGTGTGAACGGAAATATTCAATATCTCGGCTATTTCCTTGTATTTAAGACCATCCATCCTATTCAACATAAAAATGGTACGTCGCTTAGGTGGCATTCGTGCAATGATTTTTTGAATATTTTCTAGCTCTTCCCTGAGAATAATCTTGGACTCTTGGTTCTCTTCATCCACCAAGTAGTCATCATTTTCCAACCAGAGATGGCGTCTACTTGATTTTTTAAAGTTTAGTGTGGCATTTTTGACGCTGGTGTATAGAAAGGGAAGTAAATGCTTCACCTCATTTTTCTTTCTGTTGTTCCATAGCTTTAGAAAGACATCTGAGACCACTTCTTCAGCCGCCTCTTTGTCAACAGAAAATTGCATCGAAAAAAAACAGAGTCGCGGATAATACTTATCGAAAAGAAGTTCAAAAGCTTCTTCATCGTTATTTCTTATGGCCTGGTATAGTTGGTTGTCTTGCATCACAAATAGGAGTGACGAAAGTTATGGGGTTTGAATATACTGTATGAAAAGAAAAGTTTAATTGTGTGTTAATAATCTAGGTTACACCAATATCACGGCATGTTAGGAGAGGTGATAGCTACATCTTTGTAAGATTATGAATACATCCTGAAATCAATGACTAGACTACTCCGCTTTTAATCGTCTAGGTTCTTTATGGGTCAGTTCTTCTTTTCTATGTCTTCACTAAAACACCGGTAAACCTTTTAGGAGTGAGATAACTGTGTAAAATCATTACAACTCAATCTTGATTCGTTTTTACAAAAAAGCGAAAAATGAGCATACCCAGTAATACGGCCAATATAAACGCCAAAAGAATAGCAAGCTTTGCCTGATGTACAAACGCTTCATTAGCAAATGCGAGCTCGGCAATAAAAATGGACATGGTAAACCCAATTCCGGCAAAAGCCGCTGCCCCATAAAATTGTGGCCATTGCACCTTTTCAGGAAGCTTGGCTATTTTTAGGACGGCCGCCAATCTAGCCACTATAGAAATTCCTAAAAATTTACCTAAAACCAACCCCAGAACTACACCCACTGAAAGCGGTTCTAGCAACTTACCAAGATTTTCAGTTTCAATAGTCAAACCCGTATTGGCCAGTGCAAACAAGGGCAATACAAAGAAGTTTACGAACGGTTGCAGTATTCTCTCAATGGTCTGCAACGGAGGTACCGTTTTTCGTATGGCTTTTCGTAAAATATGTACAAGTTCAAGCTTGTCATTTTTCATAAAAACCGTCTCGGTGGTACGTATGGTATCAAAAGAATCAATAAGGTTTCTAACGTTCTTTACAAATGTACGTTCCTCAAGGTCAACACGTGCCGGTATGGCAATGGCCGTAATAACTCCGGCAATGGTTGCATGAACGCCGGAGAGAAAAAAACCTGTCCATATACCCAATATTCCAATTACCCCATAAAACAATGGATTTTTAACCCCTACTCGGTTCGCTCCTATCAACACAAAAAACGAGAGAAAGGCCCACAACAAGCTTTCGTAAACAATATGGTCCGTATAAAAGAAAGCTATTACCAATACCGCACAAATATCATCTACCACCGCTAATGCAGTCACAAATATTTTTAAAGCGATAGGCACCTTTTTATTTCCCACTAAAGTTAATAGGATCAATGCAAATACAATATCTGTTGCCATAGGTATACCCCACCCGGCAAAGGTGTCCTGACCATGGTTAATTAACATAAAAACAAGAACAGGAAAAATCAATCCGCCCAAGGCGCAAATAATGGGCATCAAAGCCGTTCTTAGACTGGACAGCTCTCCGGCGATAATTTCTCTTTTTATTTCCAGACCGATGGCAAAAAAGAAAATGGCCATTAGGCCATCATTTACAAATTGGTGTAGCGTGAGACTTAATTCAGCATCGTTCACGCTAAGATTTATACTGTATTCCCAAAATTCATGAAATTCTGTTGCCCATCCAGAGTTAGCCAAGATCAAAGCAATGACAACTGCCGAGACCATCATTATACCTGATGCTAAATCATCAGAAAATAAGGCGGTGATGACACCTTTGAATCTTTCCCAATGTGTTTTGTGTTCTATCTTATCCATCCATCACTTATATACAACCTTTAAAGCTGGTCCTAAAACCAGCTTTTATTCTCTTTTATTATTTCAAATGTTATTTGGTAAAGGCATAGAATAAGAGCAACTTCTTCATCAAAAAATTGCGCTATACTTTACCCCGATAAAAAGACCCAAAAATTCTGGTTTATTACGTTCCTATCTAAGTACGAGTAAGGGAATTTGGTTCTCAAAAATCAGTTTTTTTCTCAACCCAGGTTGCAACAGACGCTCAAATAAACCATGTTCCCTGTACAGGATAGCCATCAAATCAATAGGGTTTTTATCTAGAAACTTAGAAATACCTTCCTCGGTATCATTTTCAAAGAAAACATGGAAAGAATGCTCTACAGAATTCAGTTCTGTTTTATACTGCTTTAATACATCTTCCGTCTTAAATGCTATTTCTTCTTTATCCGATAATATATGTACTAATCGCAGCTTTGCTTTTGTTGATACTACAATTTCCTTTAAAACCGATAAATTCCCGTTGTTTTCGTCATTATCGGTATCCAGGGCAAGGCCTATCGTATCCATTTTAAAATGCTTGGAATCTTTTGGCAATGCCAAAACGGAGCATGGTGCCTTTCTGGTGATTTTTTCGCTTTCTGAACCCACAAAAAAGGCCTCCATACCTGTGGTACTTTCAGAGCCTACAAGAATCAATTCCGCCTTTTCTTCTTCTGCAATTGTACATACTACTTCTGCTTGTGTACCAATTCGCGTTATGGCCTTATGGTTTACGGAAAGCGGCAATGTAGATTTGAGAAAATCATCTAGCTTCTCTTTGTGCAATTTCTCTAAAGACACTACATTTTCCGGTGCGGGATGCATCATTGTAGACATAGTCGCCCCTGCGTTAGGAGCGGAGTTCGCCATATGACTGGATACAAATATAATTTTGGATTCTATTATTTCTGCCAACTTAACGGCATAGTCAACTGTATTTATAGCCGTGTCGGTAAAATCAATCGGTACAATCAAAGATCTTATTTTCATCTGCTTTTTTTATGGATTATGAAAGTGATTGCATTCTTATTTCAGTAAAAATTAGGGGCAAATCAGATATAACCATCTTACCACATTGTAAATAACAACCACTATATATTTTCTTATTTTTCAATAATATACTTTTCGCATTAGTCAATTTTTACCTCGAACAATGCAATTCTTGACCCAAAAAAGAAAGCAAGAAAGAACCTTGAGTTTTTATGGTAATTTCACGTATTCACCGGGTTATTGGACGGATGGATTCTGAGGAATCTATGAAAACAAAGCACAATAACGTTGATAAATGGGACAGCATGCAAATGCCCACACATTCTAGTTACGTACCCAAACTGCCCCTTTTAATTTGGGACGGAAAGTGTGGTTTTTGCAAATATTGGGTCACGCGATGGCAGAAAATTACCTCTGACAAGGTTCAATATATTCCCTACCAAGATATTCAAGAGCAGATTGACGAAATTCCCGAACAGGCATTCAAACAAGCCGTTCGCATGATAGAAACCAATGGCAAAATATATAGTGGTGCGCATGCCGCCTATAGAACTTTATATTATTCATCACGTTGGTCCTTTTTACTTTCTTGGTATGAAAAATCAGCTCTATTTAAAGCAATTAATGACGCCTCCTACAAGCTTATTGCCCATAACAGACCGGTGCTTTTAAAGTTAACAAAAACATTCTTTGGTAAGAACCCTTAACCAAAGAATGTTTCTGATGCAGTGGATAGCCTATTGTGCAATTACACCTCTTCTACAATAAAAAAACCATCATCTCCCTTAGATTGGTAGAGGGGCATAAAAATATAACCGTTATGCTCGCTCCTTATTTCTTGTCCGTTTTGAACAGCTAGCAGTTGTCCTTTTTTAATTGGAGAAAAATTCTCGAATCCTGCTACCATTTCAAACTCGTCCGAATCCTTCAACCCATGACGATAGGTAATTTCAAATGTTTTTTGGTCCGGAGCGTTCTTTTTTGAAAAGTTCTCTACGCATTGCGGATAACCAGACAATAACGTCAAATCCAACCCTAAAGCTTCATGTAACGCCAGCCAGATGATACCTTCCTGATTTTCAACTGCGGTCTCATGTTGATGCTGGCCTGCTTCAAAAACAAAACCGGTCAAACCTGTTCGGCTTAAAAAATGGTCAATATCACCATGAATTAAATCACTAAACCCTTTAATTATATACGTCGGAAAACGATGTGCCCACTCGTTATTGTCATTTACATCTTGTACGGACACATACGGCAGACTCTCGGAAGATGTGGTATGACAATCTAAAAAATAGCATTTCTCAAAATCTTGACTACGATATTGGTTCAGCACCTCAATAATCTCATACATTTCGCTATGCTCATGCGAGGTATTAATGTTGTTTTCAATATTTTCTGGACTCCACGTTCTATTCAAATCTTCATCAATAAAACGTACGTTTTGTTCAAGAGCTTTTTTGTTTCCCGAGACCCCTACCAAGGTTCCTTTAACCTCTGGCCGGGTCCGCTCTAGCTCTTCAAATACCCTTTTTAGAGCAATGACCCCACTGGGCTCATTACCATGAATACCAGCCGTGACAAACAATAAAGGTCCTGGAACTCCTGAGCTATATTCTCCTATAATTCTCGATAATTCTTTCATAAACTTACTTTAGTGCATGGTTGCCAGAACTTTGTTGGACAACTGGTTGCCATGCATTTTCTTATACTCCAATTTTCTTTCAATGGCCTTAATCACGGTATCTGTAAAATCAGGAAGGTCAATTTCACTAAAATGGTCAAGTCCACCGGGACTCAGAACATTTATTTCTATCAACTTGTCCTTTACGATATCCAGCCCTACAAAAAAGACCCCATCAGCAATTAAACGGGGTGCCGTAACTTCAATAATGTGTTCCATGGCCGTGGTCAATTCGCTACTGTTCGCCGTTGCCCCAAGCGAAAAATTACTCCGGAATTCACCTTCACCACTAACTCTTCTAATGATAGCTTTTTGCCCATCTTGCTCTAGGACACGCCCGTTCATAAGTATAACGCGGATATCACCATCCTTAACATCAGGAAGATATTCTTGCGCTATAATGTATCCTTCATCAGATAACGTATCTATAATCTGATTCAGGTTTTTTTGATTCTCATCTATGAGATATACATTCTGCCCCCCGGAACCTTCCAAAGGTTTTAGCACCATTTTCTTACCGTTTTCCTCCCAAAAATTCAAAACGTCCTCTTTTTTACGTGTGATGATAGATGCAGGTTTTATATGCTTTGGCAGCTCTTCAAAATACAGCTTGTCTATAAATGCTTTTGTCAACGCATAGGCATCATTGAGCACCAATACGCCCAATTGCTGGATCATACGGCCAAAAGCGATTCCTGATTGTTCGGCCCATTTCCGGTCCGCCCCTTCTTCGGTGGGGTTATTCCGTATAAACAGCACATCCAGAGAAATGGCTTCTATCCGTTTCGTTTCAGCTTCTGAACCTTGTAAATGTTCTAGATATTCTTCTGGGGTTTTCACCTCCTTGTTCACGGGAACCGACGTAGTGTCTATTGTAATAAGCCCATCATGATGCAGATTAAAATCCCCTACACCTATGGCACTTACTTCGTGGCCCATTTTATGTGCTTTAGTCATTAAAGCTACAGAAGTACCACAAGCTTCGGTGGCTACTTTATTCAATACAAATCCTATTTTCATTAGTTCATTTTTAAAGATTGTTCAAGGTTACCATCGCATACCATCTCAACAATTGGTAATCCTTCTTTTATTTTCTTTATTTTATTTTCAAATTCGGTATTACTTAAATAACTGGGTCTTAGAATGGGTGGTTTTAAAATATTTCGTTCGGTCAGTTGTTGTACTATTTTAATGTGATGAAAACCAAATTTACCGGAAAGTAAAGGTTCCAATGAACCACCACCTTTGAGGTATTCTATCAGCTTTAAAAATCCTTTTAGATAAATAATGTCCTTCAGGAATCCTCCTCCTTGCATGGTTCTAGAAACAATGTTGAAAGACCTTTTTTCTGTAAAGTTGAACTTTGTGAGTAGCAGGTCAAAAATTGCTCTGAAGTCATGACCGTCTAATCTTGCTTGGCCCGCTACCACCCTACCTGCAAGGGTTCGTAGTCTATTTCTCGTAAGACCGCCTACCAAATATTCAGAAAGCACGGCCAACCCTTCCTGCAGTGGATCATAATCTGCCAACCCCATACTAAACTGTTCAAAAGGTTGTTCCTTACCGTTAAAATAGGTAAGCGCATGTGTACCGATTTCATGTTGTATCAAAGCCTCCGCTTCCTTTGGGCCAACCGTATAATCCGCCGGCAAATAAAGGTTTCCATTGGAGACCATCATTATATTTACGTCTTCGCGGATATAAACTTCACATGAAAAGCCGGGATGTTGTTTCTTGAGAAAATCTATTTCATCCTTCACCAAAGCGGCAAATTCATTGGCATCCATAAGGTTCAGGTTTTTTGTATCGCCCTGCTTCTCGGTTAGCTGGGTAAGTATATTTTCTGCCTCGCTTAGAAGTTTTCTTCCAATCCCCTGATGCAGTCGTATACTGTTATAAAAGAAGTTCGCAGTGCCTCTGACATTCAGCATTGTTATCTGCCGGTCTAGTTCTTCTCGCTTTTGACGAAAAATATGCGACAAGACCGGGTCTTCTATCTTTTCAATCTTTAAATCGTAAAGCTTTCTTTTTAAGACATCGGGATCTATTGGCAATAATCTATAATGATAGTCAAGTACAGTTTTAAACCGACTTTCAAAAAAAGTTTCCTTTATATTGTAAATATTGGAGGGCGAAACCAACCAAAGAAATTGATATGTACGTTCAATCTCAGTTAATTTTTTGTCAATTTCAAAGACTTTTTCCTTTAGCGACCTTTGGCCTAGCAAATTATAGCTAGATATACCACATGCCGTCTGTATGCGGATAAAACTAAAAATTGCCTTTTTCATTGCTGTTGTAACCGAGCTATGAAAATTCCTGAAAAAGACGGGAAAGAGTTTTCTGCGTTCACTTCTATAAACTGGCGGAATTTCAAGTCCTACCAACAATGCCCCACATTGTTTGGTTTCCTCAATCGTTAACAGATGACAAGACCCTTCAGGATGTCGATCAGCGGTATCTTCAATTTTAGATGCAATTGCTACACCCGGAGATATGGTATTGACTTCTTTTAAACCCTTATCAAGGACTTTTAAAGTTTTTGGAAGTAAGTCGGCAGGCCCTTTGATCCGAAAACATGTACTATTCGGTTTTCCTGCATAAATTTCAAATAGCAAATAAGATTTATACTGGGCTGAAAAGTAATTGGCTATTTCAAAAAGTAAATACTGATACGTGTTAAAATTTCCTCTTCCAATAATCAGGTAAGACGCTTCATTGAGCAGCAACTCCTTGGTTCCGCTATCTTTATTTGCCATTCTATAAATGGTCAAATACGGCAGTCCACTTTCAATATGCAAAAAACCTCCATTTGGAAGTTTAAAGTTATATTCATCTTCATCTTTCCGCAAATCTACCAAGATACGGTCAACAGTTTCTTTCGATAAATCCTTATAGTGTTGCATTATGAGTAAAATCAATTTTATTAACAAGTATCTGCACATGGCAATCTAACAAACCGTAAAACCTTTATTTGACCATAAACCTTTATTTTTTTGCTGTAATCGATCAGCCAGGCAGCATCTCACAACGTACGAGCAACCAAACCACTATATAGACCGTACTTTGACAAAAGCTCTCCGGGCTTCAAGTGGTTGACATCAGTAGCCTAATCAACCTCTAGCATTATTATAACAGGTTGCACTTAGCGATTTTCCTAAATCTTTCCCATGAATTAAATTACCGATGCTGTCTTGTAATTCTTGGTATGTGGGTGATGTGGGCTCCCCAATATTGGAGGCCATCTGATCAGGAATCACCTGTCTACTCTCAACAGTATTCTCAATAGCATTGACCACATCTTCTATATGAACGAACTCATCACAATGGCTAATATTACCCGAGTAAAAATGACCTAGCAACTGCTTTTCGTAAATACGTTTTATCTACTGCAAAATGGGAATGGAATGACCATAATCAGTATACACGCCTGCTATTCCTAGAAAAACAGAAGGAAAGTTAGTGTTATGTTCTTTGATAAGGTCTTCGGTCTGTATTTTGGGTTCAGGGTAACCCCAATTCGCTTCAACAAGGCAATCCTCATTAAGTTTTGTACCTGGTCCCGTAGTTTAATAAATGAGATTGGAGATGGAAAATATAAACTGACCCGCCTCAAAGGCTTGTAGCTGTCTTAAGAATTTCTCAGTACCCTTTACGTTTATTTCTTGATATTTAGGGCTGTCTTTCGTACCGAAATCATAATACGCCGCTAAATGTATTACCGAGGCAATTTTACTGCCATACCCTTATCATATTCTTTCCATTGTTGCATCAATGGCCTTTTCACCTGTAAAGTTAAAATCATTACAAGGGTTGGTTTAACTCAAAAAAGATTGTAAACACTCCAAAGAAGCTCGCTAAACGAGATACTAAGATGAAATAGGTTATACTCTGCTTATTGAGTTAAACTGCTTTAATGCTAGAAGTAGAGATTGTCTAAGTATACTTTAAGTCGGAATGCTAGCTTTTTTGAATTGGAACCTTCTTTGGATTTCCACTCGATTTTATAATAATATATCCAATAATTCCAGAAACTACTGACCCTACTAATATTCCCACTTTAGAGGAATCTACAAAGACTGAATTATCTGTAAATGCTAAATTGGCCACAAAAATAGACATTGTAAACCCTACACCCGCCAAGATGGCAACACCAATAATTTGCATAAAATTAATACCTTCTGGTAGTGCGGCTATCTTCAACTTTACACTGAGAAATGACATCAAAGTAATACCAATTCCTTTACCAATAAATAAGGCTACGGCAATATTTATAACCAAAGGCATGTCTAACGCCATATCTCCGCTAAAAATCACTCCAGCATTAGAGATGGCAAAAATGGGCATGATAAAATAAGCCACCCAACCATGTAATCCGTGTTCGAGACGCTGCAATGGCGAATTAAATTTTTCAGTCAGATCTTCCAATTCATCCATATGTTCATACTGTTCTTTAGACAAAATGGGCAGACCGTCTCGTTTTGTTTGTGTAAATCGATAGGCAATATCTTGTAAATTTTCCGTAAAGCTTTCCATGTCTATCTTTTGTCTTATGGGTATGGTAAAAGCCATAAGTACTCCTGCAATGGTTGGGTGAATTCCTGAACCAAGAAAAAGAAACCAGACTACAACACCTATGAAAAATGAAAGATACTTGTGATAAATACCTCTATATGACAAATAAAATAAAAACGCCAAGGGAAGCATGGCATATAGAATCAACCACCAATCAATCCCTGTACTATAAAAGATTGCTATTATAAGAACCGCACCTAAATCATCTACAATGGCAAATGCTGTTAGAAATATTTTAAGCGAAAGCGGCACCCTGTTTCCTAGAATTTTCAAAATTGCCAAGGTAAAAGCTATATCGGTCGCCATAGGAATTCCCCACCCGCTGCTTGTTTCAGGAGAATTATTCAATAACAAGAATAGACACAAAGGAAATACCATTCCGCCAATTGCTGCAAACAGAGGTAACGTTGCCTTTCGTAACGAATTCAATTCGCCAATTAATAGTTCTCTTTTAATTTCTAAGCCAATTAAAAAGAAAAAAATAGCCATTAATCCATCATTAATCCAAAGGATAAGTGGTTTTGTAAACTCAAACGTTTCTGTACGTATACCGATGTTGAATTGCCATAAAGCTTGGTACGATTCACTAAAAGGGGAATTCGCCCAAATCATTGCAATCACCATTGCCCCAAACAAGAGGATGCCACTAAAACTTTCAATTTTTACAAATTTCTGGAAGGGGGTAAGAATGATTTTTTCAATCATAAGCTACTGATATTTATTTGGTTTGAAAAATAAAAAAAGGATTTCCTAATAAATGTAATACAGATTTATTGATAATGTCATAATCTAAAAGTTCTGGATGGACTCTTGCTAAATTTTTAATACTTAATAACCTTTCTAGATAACTAATTTTATCATTTGAATTAAAGGGTAATAATATAAATTATGAGAATATTAGAAAAGGGAATTAATCAAATTTTTTTGAGAATAAATACAGTTTCATTAGTCCGTAACCATCATGTGATTTAAACAAAATTAATCTCTAAATTTTACCTTGGCTACACAAAGTATTGTTATTCAAAGCAGTAATATTCTACCTCTTTATAAAGAGATATTAAAGGCTATAGCTTTCTTGCTGAGGTTTTGATTCCGATAAAGATAAAATTGAAAAAAGATTTGTTAATTAGAATGTTAGGTGAAGACTTAAATTAAGAATTATTTAAATCTAACAACACACTAAATCAGTTGAAACTTATGGTGAATGTCGAGCCTACACCCACTGTACTATCTGCTGTAATAACACCTCCCATAGCTTCAATTTGAGTTTTTGTCAAAAACAGACCTACACCCTTTGCATCAGGGTGCCTGTGAAAAACTTTATTTAATCCGAACAGCTTATGGCCGTGTTGCTCTAAATCTATACCAAGGCCATTATCATGGAACTTGAGTACAATATTTCCGTTTTCAAGCTCTGAGGTAATTCGTATTTCTGGTATGCGGTCTTTTGATTTATATTTAATTGCATTTCCTACCAAATTGAGAAAAATACTTTCCATATAAACTCTCTTATAACGAATAGTAGAAACCTTGGAGAAATCGCTTTTGATTATCGCGCCAGAATTCAATATTGCTCCACTCAAAATTTCTTTGGTATGCTCCAATACGGTACCTAAAATAATCTCTTCTAGGTCTTCGGTTGAATCATCAATCTTTGTTTTTAGTGCATCAACCAAAGTGTTAAGCGTTAAGGTAAGGTGTTCAATAACTGTTTTAAACTTTCCGAATATATCCGTGCGATCCGCATCAGTTTCTGACTGATTATATATTTCCAGCAACGAATTAAGGTTGGCCACGGGAGCCCGTAAATTGTGAGACGTTATATGCGTGAAATCTGCAAGTTGCTTATTTTGACTGGATAGTTTTTGTGCTACAAGTTCTAAACTCTCTTTTGCCTCATGAATTTTTTGTTCGGCCAGTTTTTGTTTGGTAACGTCACGTATAGCTGCGGAAACCAATAGCCCTTCTTCTGTATGAAGTGGACTTAAACTTATTTGAATAGGTATTTCTTTTCCATTTTTTTTTAGTGCATACAAATCTTTTCCATCTCCCATAACCCTAGTTATCGGGGTATTGAAAAAACTATTTCGGTCTTTAGTGTGTTTGGGGTAAAACCGTGTAGGAATTAAAATTTCTACCGGTTTATCAAGTAATTCTTCCAATGTATACCCAAATAATCTTTCAGATTGTTTATTAATCAGCTGTATTGATCCTTTATCATTTACGATAACCATAGCATCCGGAGCAGACTCTAGGAGCCCTCTAAATTTCCTTTCTGCCATTTTAAATTCGGTAACATCTTGGCAGGTACCGATCATTTCTACAATCTCATCTTTTTGATTAGTAAAAACTTTTCCTAGGAGCTGAATTGTTTTTACCTTACCCGAAGTGGTAATAATACGATGTGTAAAACTTTCCCATTTTTTTTCCTTTTCTACTTTCTCAAAATGTTGATTAACAATTTCTATATCCTCTGGATGAACAAACCTAAAATACGACTCAAATTTAAGTTCAGTTATGGCCTCATCAAGCTCTAGAATTTTATAAAAATTTTGTGACCATTCTACTTTATCAACAACCGTATCCCATTTCCAATTGGACATCATAGAAATCTGTTCTGCAAAGTTTAAAAGCTGATTTTTTTTCAGTAATTCATCCTCAAATTCCTTTATTTCTGTAATATCTTTGGAGATTGCTATAAACCCTTCATTGGCATTATCTCCATTTTCAATAGTGGTTATCGTAGAAAGTACGGAAACTGGCGAACCATCTTTTTTATAATACGTCCATTCACGAGTGTCGTTTAACTCCCTTTAAAAAAGGTTTGCATAATGATCATATGTAGCTGGATCTTCACCATTTAGTACTGCAATATCATTTCTAAACTTTTTGATTTCATCCTCATGAATATATTTCCTAGGTTTTTCTATCCCGACCATTTCTGCCGCAGAATACCCCAATAATACCTCCGCACCATGATTGAAACGATTAATGACACCTTCCCGATCTGTTGTTATAATTAAAATAGATTCTGAGTTGAATATAGCTTGTAATTCAGAATGGGCTTTTTGCAAATTACGTTCCGCCATTTTAATTTCGGTCACATCTTGGCAGGTACCGCTTATTTTTATAATTTCATCTTTTTCGTTAGTTAAAACTTCTCCTAAGAGCTGAATTGTTTTTACAATACCTGAAGTTGTAATGATACGATGCGTAATACTTTCCCATTTTTTATCTTTTACTGCTTTCTCAAAATGTTGAGCAGTAATCTCTTTATCTTCTGGATGAACAAAATCCAAATAAATATCTAACTTAAGGTCGGTGATTTTTTCGTCAAGCTCAAGAATATTATATAGATTTTTTGAGCTTTTTCCTTCATCGGTAAAAGGGTTCCATTGCCAATTGGCCATCTTTGAAATCCGTTCGGCATAATTTAAAAGTTGATTTTTTTTCAGAAGTTCACTTTCCGCATTTTTGATTTCGGAAATATCAGATAATACAGCAATAAAGCCTGTATGTTCACCGTGCACATCCTTAATGGATGAGACTGTTGTTTGACAGGGAAATGTTGAACCATCTTTTCTGCGGTGCGTCCATTCTCGGGTATCGTTGACTTCTTCTTTAGATAAATCTATATACTTTGAGACATCATCAAAATGGTTCGAACTAGATAACTTTTCACCAAACAATTGCTCTATTTCATTTTTAAATGCTATGACCTCATTTTCTGCAACAAATAGCATAGGATTATTGATCCCAACCATGTCTGCAGCAGAATAGCCTAATAAAACCGCAGCACCGCTATTAAAATTATTGATAATACCATCTCTATCCGTGGTTATGATCGCAATGGCTTTTGAATTGAATATAGCTTGCAATTCAGAATGGGCCTTATTTAATTGTTGTTCCGCAAGCTTTGTGTAATTTATATCTTGAATTATTCCAAAAAGCCGTGTTAGTTTTCCGTCCAAGTATTCTGATCTCCCTACTACCCTGGTCCAACACGCATTTCCTTTGGCAGTTATAATTTCTAATTCTAGATTAAAATGGGTTCCATCTGCTATGGCACTTTCAATTGCTTTTCTTAATTTTTCTCTACTTTCACCTTCTTTGTAATAGTTAATCCCACTTTCTAAATTTGGTATAAAATCTTCTGTCTCCTCATGTATTTCACGAACTATTTTACTCCAATAAACTTCATTGTTAAGAAGATTTACCTCCCAAGTTCCTATCCGGGCAATTTCATTTGTTTTTTCAAGTATCTCATCAATTCTAGCTTTTTCCAGCTCTTTTTCCTTTCGACGGGTAACATCTCCGGTATGCATTAAAATACCGCCAATCTTGTCTTCTGATATGAACCAAGGGCGAACATCCCAATAAATCCATTGTATGGAACCATCTGTACGTTCAAAAGCAGTTTCTTCACAAATATCAGTAGCACCATTTAGACACCTATTGTGCATATCTTTCCAATCATCACCTATTTCAGGAAATATTTCGTAGTGGGAACGACCTATTAATTCTATTCCTTCCAGGCCATAATCCCTTATCCATGATGGAGACGCGGCAATGTAACACATGTTGTTATCCACCATAGCCATTGCAGTAGAAGCCTGCTCAATGAACATTTTCTGATACTCTTCCTGCGACTTTGAATTGTTCATGACGAAATCTAATTAATATAAGTTCACAAATATTTGTTTAAAATACTACTAATTTAGTTAAACAAAGAATTAACACTACTGCCTTAGATGAAAAATACTACAGTTTTATAAAAAAATAAATCTTATATTTTTCTTTAATGCGTGTTTAAAATAAGTGCACTTAAAATGATGTGCACTTCGTTTGGGTTCCGAGTTAATTTTCTTTTTGATAGCATCTTTTGGCGCATAAATTTTACTATACATTCATACGTAAGAATAAGAATTAAACTAAAAGTAAAAATTATGAAAAAACACATATTAACAGCAGCAGTTTTAGCATTTGCATTAACTGCCTGCACCGGAACAAAAAAGGCAACTATGAATAAGACGGATGATGAAATGACCGCACAACAAACGAGCAGGCCAACAGTTTCATCCATAGAGAATTCTTCAACGGAAATAGATAATGTATCCAGTGGCGTTGCTGCCCAGACCAATGGCTCAACAGGGGCTATGAACAATGTTCAAGCAACTAGGACTAGTAATACTAGTTACAATAGTGCTATGATGAACAGTAGTATTTACGAAGAAATAGGTATGACCGAAGACCAAATCACCGCTTATGAAGCTGCCATGGAAAACTTTGAAAATAAAAAACGTAATGCGCCTAATGGTGAGATGTTGGGTAGTATAGAGAGTGAACGCACAAGGCAAATGAAAAGCATTCTTTCTGAAGACCAGTTTGAAACGTATCAAAATTGGGAATCCGAAAACCAATAATATATTTTTAATAGCAATATAAAAGTGACAAGGCCCCATAACAGTAGTTTGCGGCCTTGTCTTTTCTTCCCTAGCTATTCTGAAGACCAAGATTATTGATTCAGCAGACCACAATAATCCAATTATACAAACTGTATATGCGGCTTGTAATTCATAACACCAATTTTAAACAAACTAATATAATATCTGATGATTTTGTTAGCAAGGGTTAATCACTTGTTAGTGAGGGTTCAAAAAGACTTTTCAGAAATAGGAATCGAACCTGACTGGACCTTTCACTCCGAGTTTCTATTCAAAATTTTACTTGCAATTCTAGCTGGTTTCTTTATAGGCATAGAAAGGGAATACAAGGGTAAAGATGCAGGATTAAAGACCAACATGTTGGTTTCGGCAGGTTCTTGCGCTTACGTAATTCTATCATTACAATTTTTAGGAAGCGAATTCACGGATGTAACCCGTGTCTTAAGCCAAGTTGTTACTGGCATAGGTTTTTTGGGTGCAGGAGTAATTTTGAAAAGAGAAGATACCATTCACGGTCTAACAACAGCCGCTACGGTCTGGTGCAGTGCCGCTGCCGGTTGTATTGCCGCGCTATACATGATTACCAACCTAATGCTATTTACAGCAGCGGTGGTTGCTGTAAATATAATATTCGGCCTACTCGATAAAAAAATATAACAACAGCCTAGAAAGTCAGAAAAATGTATTTATACCCTCCTAATCCGTCCATTTATTTATTCCTCGTAACCGTTGTTCTTCCCTGCATCTCTGTTGTGGCACAAACCAAAAACGAAAAGGAATATATAATCTCAAAAGAAAATTTCCCAGAAGTAGCATTATTACAACTTGAAAATAAACTGAGCTCGGCAAAGAGAATACGATACTTTAAAGAATATGATAATACTCAAATAGGCTATGAGGTAAAATTTAAACTTGAGAAAATGTATCACAGCGTGGAATTTGATTCTATAGGACAGCTTGAGGATATAGAAACTTACATAGAAGAAAAAGATATACCCGAGTCCACCTTACAACGGGTAAATAACTTTTTGGAAGATGAATTTAACACCTACAGAATCATAAAAATACAACGCCAGTATACAACGGAAATAACTAAAGCTCCAGAGGCATTGTACCAATATGCTTTTAATAAGGATAAGAATATTGGAGAAAATTATGAAATAGTTATTGCCGGCAGGGATCAAGAAGATTTTGAAAATTCTGAGTTGCTATTCTCTTCTGAAGGTAGCTTAATCAACAAACGAAAATTCGCATCTATTGGATATGACCACATACTCTATTAAATCTTTTTTTTTCGTTCTTTTGCTTTTGGCCTCCTCATTAATATTACAAGGCCAAGAAACTTTCATGGGATATTGGGAGCCAGAAATAGGTATATCATATAAGGTAGCGCCCTTATATTCACATAAATTTTCCATTGAAAAAAGAACACTTTGGTTTGAGGACAAGACCGTTTTTGACGTGGAACAAATTGATGTTTCGCATTTCTCAAACTATAAGTTGCTAGATAATCAAAGCATTGCTCTTGGGCTTATGTACCGCTTCGAATCGCTTTTCTCTGACGAGCGCGATGAGTTTCGGTTAACGGAACAGTACAATCTTACCACCACCCACATTAATTATAGGTTAGGGCACCGTATTAGGGCAGAGCAACAATTTTCAGGCACTCCCATCAATCATCGATTTCGATATCGATTAACTATAGATTTCCCCCTACAGGGAACAAGGCTTGATGTAGGAGAAATGTTCTTCATTTCTTCCATCGAAAACTTACTGACCGTGGCAAAAACCCAAAAACCTGAATACGATCAGCGTTATTCAATATCTCTAGGATTATTATTAAACAAAAAATTGACCCTTACGAATGGCTTGGAATATCGATTGGAAAATTATTCAAATCAGGCAGCTCATAGTTTATTTTTGTTCAGCTCGCTTAATATAGACTTGTAAAATCATTGTGATTTACTATTTCGCTTAAATTCTCAAAGAAGCTTTATTCTTGAGTTAAAAAATATAGGTATACCGATCGTCTATATATTTTTCATTCAATAACTTTTCATCGAGTTATTCAAAGTCAACTCTGTTCCCCTATGTCCAAGAATAAATCAATTTACAAAATAGAGCAAAATGAAAAAACATATAGTTAAGATCAAATCAATAAAATTCATTAATTATAACGTCTTAGAAATAAAGACGGATAGACCTGAAGGTTATGAATTTAAGCCTGGTCAAGCAACAGAAATGTCTATCAATACGGAACAGTGGAAAGAAGAGACACGTCCGTTTACCTTTACAAGTCTACCCCAAGACGATTACCTAGAATTCACTATAAAAGTGTACCCAGACCATAACGGAATGACAGAACAACTTTCTAGGTGTAAAGAAGGTGACGAACTTATTTTAAGAGATGTTTTTGGAGCTATTCAATACAAAGGAAAGGGAACGTTTCTAGCAGGGGGTGCCGGTGTAACACCATTTATTTCTATTTTACGGTCTCTGGAAATGCAAAACGACCTTGTAAAAAATGCCTTGATATTCGCCAATAAAGCGGAGAAAGATATTTTTCTTCGCGATGAGTTCGAAAACTTATTGGGACGAAACTACGTGAATGTGCTATCCGAAGAAAACATAGCCAAATACGCTCACGGTCATATTGATGAAAATTTTATGAGATCTACAATTTCTGATTACTCACAGTATTTCTATGTTTGCGGACCTCCTGAAATGACGGATAAGGTGGTTGAGGACCTTAAAAAATTAGGTGCTACAGATGATAGAATCATAATTGAGGATTACGATTGATTTTTCCACTTTAGATATTTCATCTCGGTGATTCAATATTCATAAAACTATAAAATTCACACATTTTAAAAAACCGCCACTGCGAAGTGGCGGTTTTTATTCTGTTAAGCAGCAAGTTTACGACACTCATCGGCACATACCAAACAAGAGGCTGCACATACCTTACAGTGCCCATGTTCGTGTTGCTGACATTGTTCAGCACACCACTCACAGATTTCTGCACATATTTTTGCATAATCTTTCGTAAACCGGCTATCGGCTACCATAGACTTAATGCATATTAAACAGGCATCTACACACTCTATACAGCACTTTGGACAATCATTGATACTTTCCGTTCCTACCATCTGTACTAGGCAATTCTGGCAATCTATCAAACACTGCTGACAAGCTTTTATACAACTTTCATAGTTAGATATCATTTTCTATATTTTTAAGGTTCTTTATTAATTGCGCGTAAATGATGTGCTCCTTACTACGCATTAAGCATTTTGTTTCTCGTGTTTACCTTCTTTGACTTCCTCAATAAGTTTGTTGCAAAAAGCAGGTAAATCATCAGGATTTCTGCTAGTTACCAATCCATTATCCACGACTACAGGCTCATCCACCCATTTGCCTCCAGCATTAATAACATCTTCTTTTATACTTTTGTAGGAGGTAACTTTTCTTCCGTCAATTACGCCCGCATTTATAAGAAGCCATGGTGCATGACAAATAGCCGCTACTGGTTTTCTTCTCTCAAAAAAGGCTTTTATAAAATTGAGAGCTACTGTATGGGTTCGTAACGTATCAGGATTCATGACTCCTCCTGGCAAAACCAGAGCATCATAATCGTGTACGGGAGCAGAATCAACATTTCTATCGACTTTTATACTTTTGCCCCAATCGGTCTTGTCCCAGCCTTTGATTTCGCCTTCTTTTATTGAAATAATATCTACTGTTGCGCCTTCGATTTTTAGCGCCTCTAGGGGAGCAAAAAGTTCTGATTGCTCAAAGCCATCGGCCGCCAAAATCGCTACTTTTTTATCTTTTAATTTCATGATATTGGGTTTTATTTTAAGTGAATATTTTATCTGAAAATAAAGAAATAAGTTAGCTAAGCTTACTCCTAAAAAAATCAACATTAATGATATCACTTGTATAGCTCACAGCAACAAAGCAATAGTGGTGAATTGGGTCAACATATTGTTTTAATGAATCAATGCCCATTAGTTTTATGGAGTATTTTAAATATCTGAATTATAAAAAAATAAGATTATGGCTAATACAAATGATAAACGAAAATTTAAAAGAAATAAAAGAACAAGTAAACCCTACTAACCCAACGGGAAATGTTAATCAAGAAACCAATGAATTCAACATTGAAGAGGATACGATTCGCAATCAGCAAAACAAGGGTTAACAAATTTAGCTCGAAAGGTTTCCAAGTAGAGCCTTTCGTTTATGCAAAATCATTTATTATGTATAAAACAAAAGAAATAAGGTGGTTTTTTGATAATGACAACCAACATATTAAAGAATGGTTTAAACAACGGGATTTAAATTTTGATTGTAGTGAAGAGAGACGTGATCTTTATTTGAATACAAAGAGCAAAAGCTTTAATATTAAACTAAGGGATAATAGAATAGAAATTAAACAACGGGAGTCATGCCCTGTGGGCCGCACCAACCTCTATACTGCATTTGGCTATTCTGAAAAATGGATAAAATGGAGTTTTTCTTTACAAGACGCCCAAGCTGAATATGGCATATTATCAGACCTTGAAAATAATGAATGGGTAGAAGTCGCAAAAAATAGGTTAACCGTAAATGTTATAAATGTAAATGGAAAGTTGGAAATTAGACAGACCACTGAAGATATAGAATCTGGCTGCCAAATTGAATACAGCAAAGTAACCGTTAAAAATAAAATCAGTTATACTTTTGGTTTTGAGTGGTTTGGCAAAGAAAAAGTATTTCTTGATGAGACCTTTTTAAGTACTATTCTTGGCGATACGAAGCTAACCCTTAATCAGTCTATGGGATACGCCGAATTTTTAAAAAGAAAAGAATTATAGCTTACCAATTCTCAATTTCGGAACGAATTTCTGGGACGCTCTTATTTGTTACTTCACTTATTTTTTCTAATACCCTTTCGAAACCGCCAGTTTCAAAATACAAATCCCCCAACTCTACGTTAGGGTGTTCTTTTAAATACTCCTCTTGAATGTCGTTCCACTTATCACGTAGGCTTTCATAGGTATGTTTACTTGATTGAGAATCTTTCCAGTTAACATTACTCTCTCGGTTAATATTTCTTTCATCCATAATTCTATTCTATTTATTTTTTTCGAAATTTGGAATCGTCAAACTCTTTTCTTCCATAGAATGACTCATCTTCTTCTAGATCGCCCTCACCATCTATTGTTTCGTTCTTCGCATTGAACCAATTAACTTCATTACCTTCTGAAGACACAATGGTTGCATCGTTATCAGAAATAAGCTCCTTGAAGTTTTCTCTTCGTTCTTGTTTATAGAGTTCTGCATTTTCCATCTCACGCTCTATAGGTTTTGTTTTTGGTTGATGTACAAATCTCCTGTTATACGAGTCTAAAATAGCATTTTCATAAGAGCGGTCTATAGCGCTATTTTCCCGAATACGTTTGGTACTGGCGAAGGTAGTATGGTCAATGGTCATTGTAAAAATATAGTCTTCTGCCATATTAATATCTACTAGACCTATAGGAATTATAATATGGTTCTCTCCTTTTTCATTGACGAATTCTTTTAATCGCGTGTCCGTATGATCATAATAAGGGTCATGTTCGGCATCAATAATTGTGGCATCTACCTCAATATCCAAGTACACAACCTTCTCTACTCTTTTGTTTACGAGTAAATTTTTGACACTCCCTACATTTCTCAAGTTAGCATCTTTAACGATCCAGCCCCGAATATCCGGGTAACCATCTTCAATTTTGTATTCTGAAAGTTCGTTGAGATAGTATAAATGTTTTTCCTTGATTCCCATAATACCTTGTTTATTGGACACATAGCCCGGTTCATAAATAGCAGTCGCCTCACTACCTGTTCTTACCCCATATTACCTGCATATATAAAATACAGTACTGCGGCTATAACTAGTATTAAAACCAGCCAAGGCCAGATGGGACGTTTTTTACGTATTTTTATTTCTGCCATTTTTTTCAATTTTTCTCTGAACTATCAATTTCTGTATTACTTGGACTTCTAGTACTATCAACTGCTGTAGTATCTACCTCTTCATCTCCGGCCCATTTCTCCGCTTTTTCCATAGCCTCAATTTGTGTTTCTTTCACACCATCCATAGGAGTTCTCTTTGTTGCAGAATCTTCAGGACTTTCGCCGCAGGACATAACAAATACAAAACATACCAATGCACATAACCGTTTATATAAACTTACTCTCTTCATTAATTTCACTTTTTATTAATTAATAGCTCTGTATGAAATTATACTACCGGCAGAAAAGTAATTGGTCGAATCGATAGAAAAATTATCTTTAAAAAGATGCTGTACATGACTATTGTGAACTTGTATTCAGAACCAAGAACACTATGGCTAGAAATACAACAAAAGCAAATATCATGATAATGGTCGCCCAAGGAAAACGATTTTTAGGTACGTTGGTAGTTTGATTGTGCACGGACCCGTCATCTACTTGTTTCGTTGGCATTGGCGCACTTTCACTTGCTTTTAATCGCTCTTTATTTGCTCCTGTACTCATTTCTTGTTTTTTAATAGTTATCCATCTAAATAGGCATTAGACTATCTTAGCTGTGCTAAATAGAAGAGCCCATCTATTTACTAAATAAAGTTGAGAAACAACCAGGAAAAGAAATATCCTATTTCAATGAAATCTTAGCTCAAAAGCAAGACCTGTTTAGTTTTTTGACTTAAAAACTGAAAAGCTTTACTAATAATCTTAATCTTTATTTTTGGGGTCGTTTCGTGACATATAGGATATTCGACAAAATTCTATGGACAATAATTGGCTTGGGTGCCATCTCCCGAACGACCAAAAAATATTTAATGGCAGGCTTCAATGTAAAAAATATTTTTCTTTTGAATTAAACCTTATTTTATTTGGAATATCATTTTTGGAGCAATATCCTTTATTTACTCCTAAAAAAATGAAAATAGCGATATTTAGTTGTCATCCCTTTGAAAAAGAATTTATCGAAAAGGCCAATACGAAAAGCCACCACCTTATTTACATACATGAACCTATAACCCTTACAACCGTTAAGAAGGCTAAGGATTGTGAAGTTGTTAGCATCTTTTCTTCCGATAATGCAAATAGGGACGTACTGAAAAAATTGGTCGAAATGGGAGTGGGATTAATTGCAACGCGCTCCGCAGGAACAGATCATATTGATTTACAGGCCGCAGCTGAATTTGATATCTATATTGCCAATGTACCAAAATATTCGCCTAATGCCATTGCAGAACACTGTATCGCCTTGACTTTGGCATTATACCGCAAATTAAAGCCCTCATTTGAACGTGTCGGTAATTATAATTTTTCATTGGAAGGTCAAATAGGAATGGAAATTAAATCCAAAACGGTCGGCATTTGTGGCACGGGTGATATTGGGGAAGTTCTGGCCAATTTATTCCATGGTTTCGGAGCCCATATTCTTTTGTACGATTCCAAAAGGAATTCAAATTTAATCAATAAATCTTGGGCTAAGTACGCTACAAAGGAAAGCATCCTTGAAAAATGTGACATCATTTCATTGAATTTACCCTTAAACAATGAAACGGAAGAGTTTATCTCTTTTCAGGAATTGGAGACTATGAAAAATTCTGCCATACTTATTAACACAGGCCGAGGCAAATTAGTAAATACCGGCCATATTTATAATGCTATGCGTGAGAAAAAGATTTCCGGATTTGCCATGGATGTATACGAAAATGAAAAAGGAATCTTTCACAAAGATCTTTCTAAAAGTAATGAAAAAGATCATTTGCCGAATCATTGATTGAGTTAGACCATGTCATAGTAACAGCCCATCAGGCTTTTTTAACCGACACGGCTTTACAAAATATAATGAAAACTACTTTTCGTAATATTCAAGATTTCGCAGATGGAAATTCGGTAGAGAATTTGGTTTTCTTCAATATGCAATAAGAGTCGTATTGATTAAATAAAATCAAGAAGGAACTTTATTCACGTTATAAAGCTTTTGTAAATAAATAGTAGCAATTTTCACTTAAAATATGAAGATTATAAAGGAAATTATAAAATTCGGAAAGATTATAGACAGCACTGTGATTGCCCTATACAACTCATTACCGTTGCTTGAAAAATATGCTCTTGAGCTACGGTGCGCGATAAGATTTAATTCTCTTAATTGGATGGCAGCTTCCAAATTTTTATTTCTAGTTTTCTTATTGGTTTTCATGTCTTGCAAACAGATTCAAAAGATACAAGATACTTTTGCCCCTCCTACCCCACGTGAATTGTACGCGCGATCATTTAAAGAAGGGGATTCCGCATATCGCCAGTGGAACAATTCCTATAATTCGGCGCTTAGAGATAGCTTAACCGTTATACTGCCCTATGTGGAAGTTGGAGAAATTATTCCTGAAATACATCCTCGTTACAGCTTTAACATTCACCTCAGCGAAGGCGAAAAATTATTGGTTTCCACAACCTCGGACTCGGATTCGGTTCCCTTTTTCATCAACATCCATCGATTCGAAAATCTAGATAGTTTGCCATCCGAACCCTTGCTCCATGAAAAAAATTACACACAATTACCGTTAGAGTTAAATATTAATAAAACAGGAAATTATAAGGTCGTTATTCAGCCCGAACTTTTTGAAAGAGCTAATTTTAAAATCGAATTATATACCCAACCTACGCTCGTCTTCCCGGTAGTGAATGTTCCGGATAATGCCATCCAAAGTTTTTGGGGTGCTCCCCGCTCCAGCGGAAAGCGGACACATGAAGGAGTAGATATATTCGCACCAAAAATGACCCCTGTTGTAGCCGTAGTGGAAGGTCGCACAGGCTTTGTCGGAGAACGCGGCCTTGGAGGAAAACAAGTGTGGTTGCGCGAAAGTATCTTTAAAAATTCCTATTATTATGCCCACTTGGACAGCATCATAACTTTTTCCGGGGAAAAAATAGCTGTTGGCGACACCTTGGGATTTGTGGGAAATACGGGTAACGCTAGGACTACAGCACCACATTTACACTTCGGAATCTATTCAAAGGAGGGAGCCATCGACCCCTTACCCTTTATTCGTCGAAACAGAAAACAAAAGGCACAACCAACTATGCCCCGAACAAAAGGGCGCATTGTAGTGCCAAAAGCAAATGTTCGTTTAGGCCCCAACACCCAAGCTCTAAAATTTATAGCGCTTGAAGAGGGAGATACCATAACCATTCTCGGAAAAACTGTTGATTGGTATCATACCCAACTTCCTGACAATACATTTGGATTTATTCACCACTCACTGATAACTGAAGTTACTGACACAAAAAAATTGAATACAAATTATAAATAAGACCTTCCACCGAAAAATTAAACAATTTATCAGTACGCTATCAATAATATATAGGAAAATGCATTATTACTTTCACTCGAACTCCGATTGACTATATATTTTGCTTTACTATCTCCAGACTGACAAGTGAAATTTGCTGAAAAATCCTCTACATAAAGCGTGCCGATAATACACGAATTCCAGGTTTTCGACCAGTTATAAAAATCCTTAGCAAAGACACCTGTAACTGAACTTGAATTTTATATAACATATCTAACGTACTGCGAAATGGTCAACGACCATAATAAAATCAGTAATACCTGGAATCACCTGAAACCTTTTATTTTAATAGTGAAGACCTAAATTCATTGAATGATGCCATTCAATTTTAAGAACTTTCGGAATGACTAAATATATTAATCACCTTAATAATATTTTCACACATATTCCGGAATGATGTAGCCTTAGTCAGAAAATAAGCTGCTCCAAGAATTAAACAATCCTCCTTTTCTTTTTGATATGCGGAAGTCGTATTTATAATAACAGGTATATGCCTTAACTTTTCATCCCTTTTTAATTCACGAAGGCAAGTAATTCCATCCATCCGCGGCATATTAAGATCCAAAAATATCAAATCAGGTAACATTTTTAATTTATAACGTAAAAGACTTAAAGCTTCTTCACCATCATAAGCAAAATGACAAAGTGCGCTCGCATTAACTTCTCGCATTGCCTCATGAAAAAAATCAATGTCGTCCTCGTCATCGTCAATAATAAGATAAATAGGATTTAATTTCATATCAAATGGGTTTTTCCTACAGACCGGTCTATAAAAATAAGTATTTAATCCTATTCACCTCACAGTTCGTCCATTATTAATATTTAGCTATGGAATTCTCGGTTTAAGCAATAATTAAATTACTTTATAGCTCATCTTCAATTGCCATAAAATAGAATGGAATATACGTGGTAAGATAGACACCTTCATAAACCATATTTATTGAATTAGTACAAATCGTTTGGTATGTTATATTTAAGATATTTTCCCTTTGCTTCCTCAATTAGTCTCATCAGTAAAATCCACTTCGGTTCCAGAGGGAGTCTAAGTGGTCTTATATAGGCCACTCTCATCGTCTGCAACAAGTTGCCCGCAATCAGTATGTAATTGTTTGAAATTACTATTGGTAACGATTTCCTCCCGTTAAACCGGACAGTTTTAAATTAGAGAAAAGCGGGCGAATAAATATTTAACTTATATCAAACAATATGAATCGATATAACAATGAAAAATCAGCATATTTGAGCTCGTAAATTAAATTTAAAGGTAAAACTGATTCTTTCCAAAACATGTTTTGATTATCGGATGAACTCTCAAATTTCTTAAGCTAGATAATATGAGTAGTTTTCGGCATTTATAATATCTATAGGTAACAAGAGTTGTTTTCTGAAAGGGTTATCAAAAAGAAAATACTCCACTAAAGATGTTAAGCTCAGATACACTTGCTTCTTGGGGTCTTGATGTATTAAAAAGGAAATATTCCCCTCCTTTAAGTGAGCAATGTTCTTCTCAACAAGATCATAACCTACAAGTATTGGTTTTGTTGAACTTACCCTCCCCCCGTTTGCCAACAAGTAAGCCTTGGAGGTGGTTACGAAGATTCCGTCTAAATATGCATTTTTCCTTTTAAAGTTCGTAATGGTTTTTTCAATTGAAAATCCATCTTCTTTTTTAAGATGATGAATATGAATTTTAACCTCCTTACTTTTATTTATTTTAAAATAGTCAATAAATCCTCGCTCTTTTTCTTGCATATGCGATGCATTTTGAAATGATTCATCTATATGAAGAATAGCCAAGTTGGCCTTTTCTTTTATTAGTATATAAAAAAGACTAGCAGCCACTTTGCCACTTTGGTATAAATCTTGCCCAATAAAGAAGTCTACTTTGCTTTGGTTGACATAATTATTAAATGTAGCGACTTTAATATTGGTTTCTTTGCATTTCTCCGCGATAATTTCTGCTTCTCTAAAAAAAAGTGGCACCATTAAAAAAGCCACAGGTTTAGGTTTACATGAAATTCCTGATTTTTAGAAATTTGTGCTAAAACGTTTATTATTAGAATAATAAGGGATTAATTAACGCAAGCTTTTCGTATGAGTAATAATCCATATTTATTGTTTACAATTAATTTTCCGTTAAACCATAAAGTATAAATTTGACGGTATGTAATAATATAGTTTAACTATCTTTTGGTATTTAAACCTTATTTTTTTATACTTTTATGGTAATGTCTTCTTTTTATTAAATGGTGTTTAAAAAAGAATTTTAATTCCATTTATTAGCATTTGTACAGCCATCATAACCAATATCATTCCCATTAAACGTTCAATTGCTTTTAATCCCCGCTCACGAAGAATTTTATAAAGAAATGGTGCAGCTAGTAGTAATGCTGCAGTTGCCGTCCAAGCAATAAGAAGTGCAAAAAACCAATTGCTTAAATGCTTTGGGTCGTTTTTAGTCATTAGAATTAGCATGGCCAATACAGAAGGTCCCGCTATCATTGGTATTGCAATTGGTACTATAAATGGTTCTCCATCAGTTTGTTTTCCCATTACACCTTCTCCATTAGGAAATATTAAACGAAGCCCTATTATTAATAATATAATGCCGCCAGCAATAGTAACCGATTCTTGTTGTAAATGAAGGAATGTTAAAAGACTTTGCCCTCCAAAAAGAAAAATAACCAGAATCACTAAAGCGATTAAAAGTTCACGAATAATAATAAATCGTTGCCTTTTAGGACTAATCCCTTTCATAATGGACAGCAAAACAGGAATGTTCCCTAATGGATCCATTAAAAAAAACAGCAATACCGCAGCTGATAGTATTGAACCTCCTAAATCATCCATGTTTTTATTTTTTTTTATTTCTTACATGTTCGTTAAGGCACGTAATTTACACAAGTTAAAGATTAAGCTTTATATTACATTAGTATAGTCTTATAGCTAGTTCTTTATTTTTTAAATTCTTTTCATTAAATAAACTTAAAATACGATACCCATTTCCTGAATTCCTATATATATTAAATATAGCACTTTATACCTGATATGTACTATAGTCATTGGGTTCTCGAGTTAGATTCATTTTTTCATTTAAAGACTATGATTGAGTTTGGTTTTTTATTCTCCCTTAAATTTTATAAGCTGTGATTGGGGAACAACCAATATAAGATTAAAAGTCATTGAAACCGAAACGCCGCATGTGCTGGCTGATTATGCATCTAATGTAGGTGTGAAATCTGTATTTAAAAAAATTACTGATCAGACTGAACTCAATCAATTTGATTATTTCTATAAGGTATTAATAGAGTTAATTTACAATTTACCTGTAGTATATCAAGATAGTTTAATTGTGATTTCTGGTATGGCTTCTTCTATTATAGGAATGTTTAAAATTTGACTATGCTGAGATTCCTTTTTCTGTAAAGGGGAATGGACTGCATTGGAAATTATTGGTCTAAATACTATAATTGCCAATTAGTACAGGTATTTGGCTCATTGCCATTTCATTCCTACCTTTTTCGAACCAGAAACCTTAATTATATAAGCATAGTCACAAGGTGCTTTTTTAGGAAGAGATACCACCAAACCGCTTGCTGTTCTTTTCCATTTTAAATGGCCTTTATGTCCTAAAAGTGTCACATTCTCAATGTCACCAAACCAAAGTTTTTCATTTTTGGAAAACGAGGTGATCGTTACTTCTTTTTTACCTTCTGGATACTTCATCAAAATGGCATACAAAGCATTTCCCTTGGTTGTGAATCTAAAATCCTTAGATGAATATTCTATGGATTCATGTTCTATGTCTTTTTCTCCCTCTATTCTGGAAGGGCCCTCACCGAATTTTACCCAAGGACGGGTTCCATGAATTCCTTCTGAATTGACCTCCATCCAATCACCCATTTCTTCAAGAAATTGATAGGCATATGGGTGGATTTCACCCGTTGCAGATTGTGTAATATTTAAAAGCATATTGCCATTCTTACTTACAATATCTGCAAGGGTATGGATCATATCTTGTGTCGATAAATAATCTTCTTTTTCTTTTTCAAGATAAAACCATCCATCAAAACCAATATCTGTTTGCCATGGTAATTTGCGAACTTCACTACTATGGGTATTTTCAAAGTCCAACATAAACATTTGTTGCTCTTCTTCGGTCAAATGTTTTCCATTTACAATGGCTTTATTTATACCATTATTCCATTTTTGGGACATATTATAAAAATCGGCTATTAATTTAGTGCCACGTTCTTTTCCTGCTGGAAAATGGCCACTATCAAAATATATAAGTTCTGGCTGGTATTGTTCTAATACATCGTACACTCTACCTATAAAATTATCCAAAAAAGCATCGGATGCGGGGTCTCCCTTTCGAATAACTTCCTCGGCTGCTTTTACATTCGCAGGTAATTTTGGTTTGTGTGGCTGGCAATATAAGTCGCGAGGATCATAACCTTCCCACCATTTTCCTTTACCATCTTCTTTGGTTTGCCAACCATCATATGGGATTCCTTGAAAAGGGCCTTTATGATCGGATAATCTGGAAGATTCGAAAAAACCCCAAGCTGCTTCGCCATGAAATGAAACTCCAAAAGGCATTCCGTTCTTTTTTGCAGCATCTTGCCACTCTTTTACAACATCACGTTTAGGCCCCATATTAACGGAATTCCATGGTTGTAATTTAGAATTCCACATATCAAAGTTGTCATGGTGTTGCCCCATAGATACAAAATACCTAGCTCCCGCTTTTTTGTACAGCTTCATTAACTTTTCGGGATCCCACTTCTCGGCTGTAAACAAAGGAATTAAATCTTTATACCCAAATTCTGAAGGGTGGCCATATCGCTTTGTATGAGAGTCATTAACGTCAAAATTTTCTCCCCAATCCAGTACGCCCTGCAAATACATAAATCGCGCATACCAATCTCCGCGCTCCGGTACAGATTGAGGGCCCCAATGTGACCAAATGCCAAATTTTGCATCTCGAAACCATTCTGGGGTTTTGTATTGTTTTAAGGATTCATTAGTGGGCTCAAAAACAGTTTTCTGTGCCAAAATAGATTTTGGCACAAATAAAAACAGGCCAAACAGTAAAGCAAAAACGCTATATTTTGATTTCATAATTTTATTTTTTTATTCCAGACAGTTTAAATGTCCATGCAAAATCACATGGTACTTCGGAGGCAGTTAGTATAGGGATATCAATAACAATATCCGTACCTTGTTTTTCCCATTGCAGGGTTTTATCATATCCAAGCATTTCTATTTTGGATCCTGGCTTCATTTGTATATTTTTTACTCTTAACTTACCTTTTGGATAAACAGGGCAAATACAGTACAAATCATTAGCTTTCTGAGTAAAGAATATTTCTTTAGAAGCCAAACCATTATCGGGAGAAACCGTTAGTTTCATGACATCATATGATGCTTGATATTCACCTCTTTCTTCTTCAGGGATTTTTCCGTTTGACCATTGTGTGGTGTTTTTAAAACAAGTAGTACCGTATATAGCTTCACCATTTACATCCAGCCATTTTCCTATTTCGAGTAAACGCTCCTGCATTATCACAGGAATACGACCATCTGCTGTTGGACCAATGTCTAATAGAAAATTCCCACCACGACTAACAATATCTATTAACATATAAAGAAGCTCTTGGGTTGAGTTGTAATCTTCTATGTTTTCTGTTATATTATATCCGAAAGAGTGAGCCATACCCCTATTTTCTTCCCAAACTTTATCAGCATTCGGTAATCCGGAACCATACTCGGTGGTGTAATATCCTCCATGATGATGCCTAGTTTCTTTTCCCCAACGGTCATTGATAACGACTTCTTCTTTGTTTGCTGATTCATTGTATAACCAAGATAAAACTTCTGTAGCCTTCCAAGTTGTATGCGGGTGATCCCATTCTCCATCTGTAAAAATAAGGGATGGCGTATATTTTTCCACGACATCTTTAAATTGTGGAATCATATGATTTTGAACAAATAAATCAACGTTATTGGTATATAATGGATTAAACCATTCATAAAGCGAGTAGTAAATCCCCATTTTAACATCGGTTTTCCTAACTGCTGTTGTTAGCTCTCCTAGCAAATCCCGCTTTGGTCCAGAGTTTGTGGAGCTCCAAGGTCTTCCCCATGATTTATCCGATTCTGCGCTAGGCCATAGGGTATAACCATCGTGATGTTTAGATGTTAATACAACATATTTGGCTCCGGATTTTTTGAAAACATCGGCCCATTGATCAGGATCAAACATTTTAGCATTAAACATAGGAACAAAATCAGGATAAGTAAAATTATCACCATACATTTTTTTATGATATGCATTGGTTTCTTTGTACCCCTCTTCTACTCGCGTAGAATCTACTAAATTCATCCAATACCATTCTGAATACTGACCAACTTTTGAAAACGCTGGAACCGCATAAGGTCCCCAATGGATAAAAATTCCAAACTTGGCATCTGTATACCAGGTAGGCATTGGTCTGCTATCAATTGATTTCCAGTTTGCCTCATATTTTTTCTGCGCAACTAAATGTCCAAAAAAGAAAATAGCCACAATTATTAACAACGATTTTTTCATTCTAATTCTATTATTATTTAACTAATACTTAATGCACTTAAAATAAAGTCATTTTAATTATTCCACGCCATTGGTGATTTTAATTCAATCTTTATTGGATAAGCATATTGATAATCTGGTTTTCCTCCTAATGTTTCAATTATTAGACCTTGATCATCCATTTTCCAATTCAGCTTTTGCTCGTTTACTAGTATGGAAACCTTTTTTATTATATTTTTTGGAATATTTTGATTGGTAACCAACTTAATAATCACTGGCCCTTCTTTCCAATCTAGTAATATGGCATAAAAGAACTGTTTTTGCTTTATTTCTTGTAAATCTCACATTAGGCGCTTTTAGATTTACACTATTTTCATTATTCCCTTCGCCATATTTTATCCAAGGTCGTGTAACGTATATAGCCTCACCACAGATACTAAGCCATGAACCCATTATGTACCAGGATCACCATATTTATCGACATGAAATTTATGTGCTGGTAACCCCATATTCCAACGACTTTGGAGTTCATTGGAATACATTCATCTTCCATACCATTCGGCTGCATGATCACCCATAAAAGCAGGAGCAGAGTATACGCCCCAGTGAACACAAAAGCCAAGTTTAGCATCCTCGTACCACTCTGGCGCTTCTAGTTAGCCTCGTACTTTTCGTGAGCAAAGAATTGACCAAAAAAGAAAATAGTGAGTACTAATAATCCCCCCATTTTTATTTTATTCATTTCAATAGTTAAAATTTAATTTATCTTATTTGATACGCAACAAAAAATAACTTCTAGTGGTCGATATAATTATTTTTGTAGTTTAAAATCAGATCTTTTGAACTCATAAAGTTTACCTAGATTCATCAGTCTTGGTCATAAACTCCCAGCTTATTTCTCCATATGTCCAAGGGCTTTTATTTATAATATCTTCTACATTACCAACACCTTTTTCAGCTTTAAGCAGTTTTGTTGTATACTTTCCACTCTCAAAATCATAGCTTTTTCCATCATCATCATACAAAATGAACTCTGCTGGAGCATGACCATAAACTCTAATATTAAGCGGTGTATTTTTTTTCCATTCAGACGTTTGTCTAATAGATGGCATCATAGGAATAATACCGCCATCACGTACAAATAAAGGAATCCGGTTCATTGGAGGCATTATTTTAATGATTTCGCCATCGCCTACCACACGCCCTGTATAAAAATCGAACCAACGCCCTTTTGGCAAAGTTACCTCGCGCTCTTTCATACCTGCGAACATGGGAGCTACCAAAATATTATCTCCCATCATATATTGAGAGAGGTTTTCTTTTAATAACGCTTGCTGGTACGGATTTGCGGTATGATCTAATTCTTTTTCCATTAGGTTACGTTCATAGCTATAGGCATCTTCAAGCACCATGGCTCTAAAAGGGGGAATCCCTTCAAAATAATAGCGGGAAAATGCACTATAGAGATATGGAAGCAACTGCATTCTTAGGTAGGCAACTTCTTGACAGGCTTCATATACTTCGGGAAAAGACCATGGTTTGGTTCCTGAACCCCAAGCATTAATCATTGCCATAGGCGAAAAACAACTCGTTTGCATTCTTCTAAGCCACTCCTCTGCAGACTCAGATTCTCTAACTTCTGGTTGCCATAATACACCACAAAAACTAGAATTGGCAATACCTGCAACAAAATCTTCATGTGCATACTGATCATTGTACAACACATAAGGTAAAGAGACTCCTCCTGCGTTATTGGCTCTAACCAAACCATAGGTTCGGGTATTTTGCTTTCTATAAAGGTCGGTAACCATATCCATGATTTTGAGTCCATAGGTTTGACGTGTTTGTTCTGCCGATACGCCTGAAGGAAAAGTAGCCACATCTGGCCATAGCCAATCATCAAAGCCATCTACTTCATCAATTTTATAACCACTAATACCAAGTGATACTTGATTTTTCATTAAATGGTCTCCATATATTTTTCGGGCTTCTTTTAAATTAACATCTGGTACAATACCTCCCCAAACTTTATGAGATCCACTTAGTGGCATAAGCTCATCATAGATAGCTGATTCAGGAGATATATAGGGGTTACACCAGAGGTTCAGTTTTACTTTTTTATCACCTACTTTATTAATGAATTGGGAAGGGTTAGAAAACCTTCCTTGATCCCATTCAAATGTACATGGGTACGATTTACTATGCCACCCGGGCTCTAATCCGATGACATCTAAAGGAAAATCTTTTTCTTTAAAATCATTAATTTCCTTCATGACATTCTGGTCATTATACAAGGTTGGTGTACGCTGCCAAAAACCTAATCCCCATTTTGGAGGGATAACACCTCCTCCAAAGAAAAGATTGAATCTTTGTACCACTTTTATTGGAGTTTCTCCTTCAAAAACCATAATCTCCGCTTTGTCTGATGGTATAAGAATTTCAACAGCATCGGAGTATGGATTAGATTCCCATTTAGAATCTGTATTTCGATCTCTAGGTTTCGGAGCATTCGGATTGTCTTTCTTTGTACCAGTTCCTACATATACGTCTATGTATTGTGCGGAATTAATAAAGACCCCATAACCTAAAGATGATACATAAAAAGGGACAGGAGCATGCGTTCTACCATCATCTCTGTGGTTATAGTGATCTACATGCAAGCGTTTCACTTTTTTGGTTTGATCCAGACTTCTGAAGTTTAAACCTAGCCCATATATTTGCTCTCCTTCTTGCAAAGGAAGACTTATATAAGTTTTACCATTAATGATCTTTATTTCAATTGAAGATTTATCTAGAGGAAATTCTGAACTCCCAAGTTTCTCAATTGCTTCCTTCTTGGGCGGAACTGGAGCTTGGTCGACAAAATTGTAATTCTCGCCCCCATTAATCACAGTTTTCCAAATACCGGGTAGACTTTCCTGCCAATCAGCCTCTATTACCCCACTAGTCGGCTCTTTTTCAGTATAATCACATGAAAATAATAGTGCTAAAATAGCTAAGGACAGGAAGGTTTTAATCTTAGATATGGAATTGTGTAAAGTTATTTTCATTTCCTTTATATTGTTTAATTTAAAATCATGATATTGTCTATACTTAAATGTAATGACATTTATACTTTTATATATATCTTTTTCTTATCTAAGTACCATCCTGCAAGCCAACATAGCAACATAAAAACTATTGCAAAAACAAATGCTCCATAGTATTGACCTATCCAACTGAAACCTTTTTCATAAATATTAGCTGTACAGTGATTGGTCTTTATCTACTCGAATAAAAAGCAATCCAATGGCAAGGTATTCTGACAATAGATATATAAATAAGGAGTTTTTACCAAAAACCTCAAAGAATCTATAATTTATAGGTTTTTTGATATAGTCTATTGAATAGACCAATAGTGAAAGAAGAATCATATCTAGCCCAATAGTTAGAATAGTAAAAGAACTGGTCCATAATTTTTTGTTTATAGGAAAAGTCAAATTCCATAAATAGGCGAGTGCCAATAAACCAATGCCCACTATAAGCATTTTAGATAATTTTTCGAAGTTTATCCCTCCATCAATAATATATTTCCCAACAAGGTATCCGGCTATCACATTGCATATGGCGGGTAAAGTACTCAATAATCCTTCTGGATCAAAAGGAATACCATCACCCCTGTATAAATGACTATCCCCCAGAATGAATCTGTCAACTATTCTTACTAAGTTGCCTTCCAGGGTATAATCTCCAAAGACGTTGAGTAATATCCAATAGCCCAGTAATATTATTCCTGATGCTATGAGAAGTTGGCGTTTTGTCAAAAAGTAAATCATGATAGCACCTAAAAAATAACATAGGGCTATTCGCTGTAATACGCCTAATATTCTAGTTTCACTAAAAGGGATTGCAGTTAAATCCCCATTATCTGTCCATGACATAAAAGGAATCCAGTATAGGAGATATCCCAATAGAAAAATAATGAAAGTCCGCTTTATGATTTTCCCAAAGACTTCCGATAGTGGTTTATTTTCCCAACGTGTTTTTACAAATGCAAAGGCATTTCCCACTGCAAAAAGAAATGAAGGAAAAACTAAATCGGTAGGAGTTAATCCGTGCCATTTGGCATGCAGCAATGGTGCGAATGTGAAATCCCAATCGCCAGTTGTATTTACAATTATCATTAGGCAAATCGTCAACCCCCTAAATATATCCAGTGCCTTAAACCTTTTCATATTCATAATTTGCTGTATCCTTTAATCCCTAGATCAAGAACCTTTATTATTTTCCCCAACAAATCACTATTTTCATAAACTCCTTGAAATTCCTGAGAATGCGGGCCATATGCAAATAAGGGAACCATTACACCAGTATGGTCATGTGTGATAAAATCCCCCTCTATCATTTTTTCCCCTATATTTCCCTGAGGTATGCTAAAGCCCGAAGTTTCATGATCCGCTGTAACAATAACCAAGGTATTTTTGGTTTTATCAGCAAATTTAATGGCTTCGGTAACTGCGGTATCAAAGTCTATTCCTTCCGATACAATTCCGCCAACATCATTAAAATGGCCAAAACTATCAATCTGGGCACCTTCTACCATTAAAAAAAAAGGCTTGTTTTTAGAATTTAAAAACTCTAGACCATTTTTGGTCGCTTCAGCAAGTATATTTTCACGACCGTCCAAAACACTTGGCACGTCTTTTTTTGATAAAAAATGCCCAACCTTATCTCCCTTATAATATCCTATGGCATCCACCTTATCTAAAACAGTAAAACCTGCCGTAAGTTCTTTATCTTGAAAATCTTCTGCTCCTCCTCCAATAAATAGTGACAATTTACTTTTTGATAAATCTCTTGCAATATCTTTTTCGTCCGATCGATCTTTTTGATGTGCATAAAAAGCTGCAGGAGTTGCGCCAATCATCTTGTCTGTGGTAATGCATCCTGAAACAAAGTTGTGCTCAGAAAGGAGTTCTGTAATATTTACCAAAGGTTGTTTAGAAGTATCTACACCTATTGCACGATTATACGTTTTCGCGCCTGTAGCAAGAGTCGTACCTGCAGCGGCGGAGTCAGTCGTGAAATCGTCAGCAGATTGCGTTTTTAAAAAACCGATACTTTTTAGCTGGGTAAGAGTCAAATGTCCACCATTGGCTAAAGTAGATGATGATATTTGGGTTAAACCATTGCCATCTCCAATAAGCAAAACCACATTTTTTATTGGAATATTCTTTTGATCAGGTTCAAATGTAGGGGTATATACTTTCGAAATGATTTTGTTGTGATAAATACGTTTTTTAAGGGTTTCTAGATATGTTGATGATTCAAAAGGCATATCTGTATTTATATAATCTACGCCAAGCTCTGCAAAAGCTTTCCATGCTGTTTTAGAATCTGGTGTAGCCCAAAACCGAAAAGGTTTTCCGTAGCTATGGGCTTTATCAATCACGGTCTTTACTTTTTTATAATCAATAGTAGTCATTCTACCTTTTCCATTCCAATTTGTATACGCAGTATAATCTAAACTAATCATTGCTATTTTATCCCAAACTTTTTTATTTTGTAAAGTGTCCAAACTTTGGTAATCAAATTTCAAATAATCAGGATAATTTATAAATTCATTTATACTTGGTCTATTCCCAGATATTACAATAGAAATATTCTCGCTATTAATTATGCTAGGATATTTCATTAAAATCGTCATTAACTTTTTTAACGCAGCGTAAGGTTCAGATTTTATATCAACAAGCAATTGTATTTCTTGTTGATTTCCTAGTCTAAGTTCTATTGCTTTTTGAAGAGGTAATAGGTATAAATTTTCAATGGTATGGTTATTTATAATATCTTCCTCACTATGCGTAGCATACAATACATCATTTTTCAAAAAAATATCTACTTCTATTGAATTTAAGCTATTAGTATAGGCATCCCAAAAAGGCATGTTTTGTAGGTAATCATTATGCGAATGTATTTTATATCTATTTTCATGCTGAGCAGTAATAAAATGTATGGAAACAAAAAAGAAAACGAAGAAATTGTATATTTTAAACATAAATTAAAGTTGAAAAGAAAGGCGCTATATGATATATAGCACCTTTTCTTGCGAAAAAAAAAATTAACTAAAAAAAACTAACTCAACATTTTTACCAACCTTTATTTTGAGGTATTCCAGAAGACTCGATAACAGTAATTGGAAGTGGCCACGCATTCATATATGTGGGGTCAAAATTTCTTGAAGGAAATACAATTTCTGAAGTGTATGGAGAATCTGGATTAGACCTATCTGTATAAATCCTACCGTAAATTGGCTTTGCATATGTTGCTGCCGCATCACCCCAACGTACTAGATCAAAATGTCTGTTGGCAAATTCTCCTGCCAATTCTACCCTTCTTTCATGCTTTAAATCATCCATAGTAGCCCCAGAAATGGCAGGCACTCCAGCTCTTTCTCTTACTAAGTTTAAAGGAACATCTCCATTCTGTCCATCCATAATAAGTGCTTCTGCCTTCATTAACAATACCTCAGCATAACGCATTAATGGAACATTATATGTTGTGGATGGATTATCTCCGTTACTATTTATATACGTTCCTATGGGATTTTCAAATTGAAACTCATACATATACTTGTTAAACATAAAACCAGATAATGAATTCTCTGATTGATATCTTCTAGTCTCTCCAAAAAATGGAAATTCATCGCCAAAATTTAGAATAGTAACGTCTCTACGAACATCACCAGCTTCAAATTCTAGAAATAACCCCTCTGAAGGGGTATAATATCCCCAACCGTTATATTTGCCCCATCCTTTGTTTTCTAACATTATCCCAGGGAGCTTACTTCCATTATCTACTCCGGAATTTACAGACCAAATGTATTCGCTGGTCCAATTATTTAAACTACTATGCATTTCTCTATAATCAATAGAAGGATTACCACTGTTAATCAAGGCTCTGCCAGAACCAGAATTTGTAACTGCATCTGCATATTTTACAACCTCTACATATCTAGCGGCATCATATTGTGCCCAATACAAATTAGTTTTTGCCAAATACCCCAGAGCTGCGTCTTTATGGGGTCGTCCATAGTCATTTGAGCCATAATCGGTGAACAATGGAAGAAACTCGGCTGCTTTTATAAGATCAGTTTCTATTTGCTGATAGTTTTCTATGACACTGGTAGGTCTGGAATAACTTCCTGCTGGATCGAACATGTTCATTTCGGTTACTATGGGCACTCCACCATTGGGGCCATTATCTCCATAGGTATGTGCAACCCAGAAATATGAAAAAGCCCGCATAAAATATGCTTCCCCTAAAAACTGACTTTTCTGGGTTTCGCTAATATCCATGTCTGGAACATTAAGAATAATATCATTAGCTCTACGGATAATTTTATAGCAATTTTCATAACAAGTAGACGTATAACCACCTTCACCACCTGTAATATTAAAATTTTTAATATTATCTGCTGCTGCCTTGATACGCCCTGTAATCATATCATCGGACGCATTTATGTACCAGAAAAAACCTCTAGAGAACATTTCTTCATCCTGCATGTATGCATACATACTATTAACACCCTCGGCAGCATCTTGTTCCGATTTCCAGAAATTTGCATAGGACGTACTTCCCGATGGAGTTACTTCAGTAAAATCGTCTGAACAAGAAATTAAGTTAAGGCCAATGAAACCTATAATTAAACTTGTTTTTTTAATAAATCTATTTTTTCATTTTTAGCTTTTTTTTTAAAAATTATAAAGACAATGATAAACCAGCGGTTACGATTCTGGATAAAGGATATTTAGCTATATCCAATCCCTTTCCTCCGACTTCCGGATCGATTCCAGAGTAGTTCGTAATGGTAAATAAGTTCTCTGCAGATATGTAAATGCGTAAAATAGAACCGTTAAGAACTGTGTTCATTATGTTTTTGTCCAGTGTATACCCCAGAGTAACATTCTTTAGACGCAGGTATGAAGCATCCTCCAAATACCAACTAGAAGCCAAGCCATAATTATTGTTATTGTCTTGGGTAGATAGCCTTGGAATACTTGTTCCCATATTGGAAGGAGACCAAGCGTTAATTGCCCTATTATCTAAATTATAACCTGTTAGAGAGGCATTGTAGGTAGTATATTTATAGCCATTGAAAGCATCTACACCAGCTACACCCTGAAATATCATCCCTAAGTCAAAATTCTTATATCCAAGGTTAACACCAAAATTATACGTTACCTCTGGTTGGTAGCTGTCATAAAATACTTTATCATTTTCATCTATTGTACCATCATCGTTGCTATCTGCAAATTTAAAATCTCCTGGGAGCGCATTAGGTTGAATTAAATTTCCATCCTTTACATACGCTTCTATTTCGGATGGACTTTGGAATATTCCCAAATGAGGGACTACATATGTAGAATATATTGGTCTGCCTACTTCAGATCTATAAGGACGTAAAACATTTCTTACGTTGTCGGTGTGTGCAATAAAATCTATACCACTCTCATTATAGCCATCTAAATTTACCAATTCATTATCCAACACACTCGCGTTGGCATTAATGGTATAACTTAAATCTCCAATGGTGTTCGTGAAACTTGCAGCAATTTCAAATCCGGTATTTTTAATTTCTCCTCCATTTACAAATGAAGCTCTAACACCTTGATTTTTATCCTCTAATCCTTGAAGAAGCAAGTCTTTGGTTGTTTTAACGAAATAATCAAGCGTTAAGGTTAATTTATGATCGAACAAACTGGCATCTAACCCCAAGTCTAAAGATTCTGAGCTTTCCCATCTTAAATTAGAATTGGAATTTACACCAACAAAAACACCTCTATTATCGACAGAAGCCTCTTCTCCTATTATTACATTAGTGGTACTCAATGGAGCATCAAAAGAATAGTAATCTAAATCTCCAAGGTTCCCAATTTCTCCCCAAGAAGCTCTTAACTTTAAATCGTTAATAGCTTTTATAGTAAAAAATTCTTCATCGGAAATTCTCCAACCGGCAGTAGCCGATAGAAAATTATCTGCTTGATTACCTGATGATAGACGGGAAGTTTTATCTCTTCGTAAACTACCAGACAAGAAGTATTTACCTTTATAATTATACATTACTCTACTTATCATAGCAGTAAGAACATCTTCATAAACACTTGATTTAGGGTTTCTAATAACTGTTGCATTACTTAAATATTGATTGAAAGGTTCTTCTTTCGCAAAACCCTCGCCACGTTGTGATAAAGATTCAAAATCTGTATGTTGGGCGGAATGTATTGCAGTGATATTCAAATTATGATCACCAAAAGATTTTATATAACTAAGTTGATTATCCCAGACCCATCTGTTGCTTGTAGCATTTTCTTGATCTAGATAATTATTAGGGTTAGATCTTCCCAATTCCGGAACTCTTGGCTGAAATCTTTTTGAACTTTCTTGTGTATAGGTATAGCCATAATTGCTCTTAAAAGAAAGGCCATCCAAAATATCATATTCCAGATAAACATTGGCATTAAGATTATTGGTTGGAGCATTATTGGTGGGCCGCAATAACAATGCTAAAGGATTGTAAACATCTCCGTAAGCACCTGCGAATTGAGAGAGTTCTTCTGGCGCAACCCCGGCAAAACTACCATCATCATAATAGGTAGGGGATGCTGAGGGCATGTATACTGCATTTATAATAGTACCAGAATAAGGACTATCTGTATCGGTCCCGATTGCTTCTGTTCTAGAATAATACACATTCTGTCCAATGGTAATTTTATCGGAAAGTTCAAAATCAGACTTCACTCTAAAATTAATGCGTTCTGAACTTGTTCCTTCTAATACGCCGTCTTTTTTATTGTACCCAAAAGAAGTTAAATAATTCATCTTTTCACTTGCACCACTTAAATTAATGTTTGCATTGGTAAAGCTTGCAGGTCTAAAAATAGCATCTATCCAATTGGTACGGTTTACTTGTCCATAAGGATTCTGTGTAGCATCATGTGCAGATTGTCTTGGAGTACCTGCATTATCAGCAGCAGTATTATAAACATTTGCTTGTTGCTGTGCGGTTAGTGGAGTGGGTAAATTCATTGCTTCTTGTATGCCACTATAAAAATCAACGCTAATTTTTGGCTTACCGATTTTTCCTTTTTTGGTTTGAATAACAATAACACCACCAGAGGCCTGTGCTCCGTAGATAGCTGCAGATGCAGCATCTTTTAAAACAGAAACAGATTCAATATCATTAGGATTAATTGGTGGTCCGTAATAAGGTAAACCATCAACAATAGTTAAAGGTCCACCTCCATCACTAAAAGTACTAAGACCTCTTATTAGAATTCTACCACTGCTGGTTGGATCTCCGCCTTGTTGCAATACGGTAACACCTGCCACATTTCCTTGCAAAAAATCTGATAAAGTAGATACTGGTCTAGAGGATAAGCTCTCTATATTTTCCACTTTAGAAATAGCAGAGGTTAAATCTCCTTTCTTAGAGGAACCATATCCAATAAGGACCACTTCATCCAAACTGTTTATTCCGTCATCCATAACAATTTGAAAAGTCTGGTTACCGGAATAGTTAAGTTCTACAGACCTAAACCCTATAGATGACACCATAATTATACCTTCGGCCTGGTCTACGACAAAACTAAAGTTTCCGTCAAAATCCGTAGCTGCCCCTTTTGAAGGTTCACTATTGGGGATAATAGTGGCCGAGGGTATTGGCATATTATCTGTTTTCGAAACAACAGTGCCCTTAAGAACGGTTTGAGCCATTGAGCCTGATACAAGGCCAAGGCATAATACTAAAAACAAATAATATTTTTTCATTTAAATAGTTGGTTATTGATTTGATACCAAAATTAGAAGAGGAATTGGTTTTCGGGGAGGTGAAATAAATCAAAAAGGGGGACTTATTTTTCAACAAATAGCACAGATTGAACTTAATTGTTGGACTTTTATTACGGTAATCTTAGGTTAACACTACCGTAAAATGGGAATAACACTAAACATTGCCGACCCTAGTTCGGAATTCCTTGGGGCTGCATTCAAAATTCTTTTTAAATAGCCTACTAAAATACTTGGGATCATTAAAACCGCATTCCATACTAATTTCAGAGATGTTCAAGGAGTTGTTTTTTAGAAGATATTCAGCTTTTTGTAAACGTAATTTTATAATAAAATCAGATGGGGATTGTTTCAATACGTCTTTAAAGGCTCTATAACACTTGATTTTGGAAACAAAGAGCATCTCCGTTAATCTTTCAATATTAAATGTAGGATTGTGAATATTTTCATTTATTATAGCGAGTGCTTTTTTAATTAGTTTTTCATTTGGGGAGAGCATTTTATCATTATCTGAAGAAATTTTGAACAATTGCTGCGTAGATTTATCGTTCAAATAATCTTTTCTAACATCAATAAGTTTTAGAAGTTTTTTCTGAATAAAACTTTTACTTGTTGGCAACTGTATAAAAGTATCAACGCCTAATTCTATAATCTGTTCCTGTAAAAAATAGTCGATTTCTTCCGATATATAAATAACAGGCAATACTATTTGATGGTCTTTATTTTTAATACTATTAAGTAATTGGATAAGTTTTTCAGTAATGGGCGTATCATAAAGGACTAGGCCATGCACATTTGCATGCCTGACTACCGATAGCATTGCACCTTCTGAACTTTCAAAAAAAAGATTATTGTCAGGATTTTCCAATAATTGCTGTGCAGGCAAATAATCGATTTCGTCACAAAAGATAAAAATATTGTTTTTATCGGGCGATAACTTTTTATCAAGGCTCAAATGTTTCCACATTATCTCTTCGGTTGTATTTCCTTCAGTATCAATAACCATTACCGGTAGCTCTAAAAAAATGTCAGTCCTTTATCTCTATTTGTTTTTATATGTCCGTCTAACGCCTTGGTCAAAGTATTAGCTGCTTTAAAATAAGGACTGTAGTGTTGCATGCTAAAAAAATTGTCTACCAATACCTTACTATTAGAAGAGATATTTAGGGTTATTCTATTTTCACTATTATTTATAATCACTTTTAAACGGCTACCTTTTGTGGAATATTTGACAATATCATTAAATAGATACTTAAAAAGTAACTTAAAACGTAATATATCTATCTCTACCCAAACATCCTTAATATCCAAGGAATAGTCTAATTGTATTTTGGATTTTTTGGCCTGTAGTATTAGCCCGTCCATTAATACTTTTAGTGTTGGGCATAATTTTATGGCCGATTTTTTTTGTTCACCTATATCTTTCGCATGGTTAAGGTAATCCCACTCTGAAAGAAGGTTTATTAGTCTACCTGACTGATTGAATATTTCTTTTCTAACATCATCTTCATGTGATTCTAGCTTATTGGAGCTCTGTAGAATTTTTGATATGGGCTCCTTGAACTCTAAAAGCACAAAAGTCTTAAATTTTTCAATTTCAAAATCTTCATTCTTTACATGATGATAGAGCTTTAAAAGCTGTTCTTTCTGCTCTTCAACTTCCTTGTTTTTTTCATCCAGTTTATTATTCGCTGAAACAAGATTGAGTTTTTGCTGATTGATGGTTTCCGTTCTCTCAGCAATTTTCTGTTCTAATTTTTTTGATTTCTAAGAATACTTCTACTTCTAGCTACAGCCCAGTACCCAAACATTGCCAATAGTACGAGCAAAAGGAGTGAAAAAAACCATACAGACTTATAAAATGGTTTTTTAATAATTATGTTAATGTATTTATTGGTGTTTTCATTTTCCGCCAATGAATTCGCTATAGTCAAAGTGTAGTTTCCATGGGGTAAATCTTCGTACAAAATAGGGTTGCCTTTAAAAACGTTCCAATTCTCGTCATATCCAGATAATTTATAAAGCACCTTATTATTGGGGTTCTCTGTAAAAGAAATTGGGGTAATTTCTATTTTTATTGTATTAGCGGAATACTCTTTTACGATTTCTTCCAAAAAAATCATTCCCATCATCTATGGCAACTTTAATTTTAGGAAGTTCTTTGGAGAAATTAATACTTGTAGGTGAGAAATAATTCAACCCATTTATACCGCCAAAAAAACAAGGTCCCTTTTCGGTCTTGATAATAAGACCCTTCTGAAAATTCTGTGGCTTGCCATCCCTCATTCATATTCAAGCTCCATACGGAATAATCATTTCTGTCGACAGCAGCAATTCCCTTTGTTGTGCTAATCCATACTTTATCATTATTTAATAAAAGACTATATACCATATGGCTAGGCAGCCCATCTTTCTCAGTCATGTTTTTTATCAATCCTTTTTCTTTATCATACACACTTATTCCTCCTAGGCTTGCAATCCAATAATATTGGGTCATATCATCCTTAAAGACATTATAAACGCTATTCCCCAGTATCCCTTTTCCTATATCGATCCTTGAAATATTTCCTGTTGTAGTATTTAAGAGCATAGCTCCTTTATCTTCTGATGACAGAAGAACTTCATCTTCAATGGCCGTTACATTTCTAATATTAAAATCTATTAAGTCTTCCTGCCCCTCAAAAGCTTCAAACTTTTCCGTATTTAAATTAAACTTGGCAAGCCCGCTCCAACAAGAGATCCAAAGTTGTTTTTTATTATCTTCAAACAAAGAATAATTCCTGCCATTAGGGAAGTTTTCATATTCAGAGGGTTTGTAAAACAAGCTTTTCCCGTCTTTTATACGTATTAATCCTGCATAAGTTCCCGCCCAAATGGAGCCATCTGTAGAAGTGAATAAACTTCGAATTCTATCCCAATCGTTATTCTTTAATTGTTTAGGGATTTCATATTTTATATAGCTTTTATGTTCTTGACTATAATAAAACAATCCTTGAGTATAATACCCGAGCCAAATAGCATTATTAAAATCTTTGGTAATCGCCCTAATAGTTTCATTTGGTAGATTTGGAAACTTTATAGGGTGTGGTGTTATGGTATTAATTTGTTGAGACCCCTTGTAGGCCATACTCAAGCCACCGTCTTTATGGCCTAACCAAATATTACCAAAACTATCTTCATATAATTTTTCAATCTCATTACTAGTAAAACTATAAGGAGAATACAAATCATATTCGTAATGTTCTATATCTTCATTGTTAATGTTGGAAGCGTTATTGGGAATAACATATAGTCCTTTATTTTTGGTGGCATACCAGATATTGCCATAACTATCCTGTAAAGATTCGTTTATAATTAGATGTGGGTGTTTTGAAAGCAATATACTGTAGAGGGAGGTATGGTTCCTTTGCTTAACATTTTCAATAGATGATTCTACAAAACCATCTTTTTTAAATTTATAATACTTGCCTTCTTCACTACCCTTAACAATGAGTTCCCCTGTTTTGGAAAGCAATAATTTTTCAGGCTGATTTTTAAAAACATAATTTTTAAATTTTCCTTTGCCAGTATATGTACTAACGGATTTATTATCTGTTAAAATCCATATATTATCCTTAACATCTTTAAGAAACTTTATAATTACATTACCAAAAATGGATGTAGAATCGTTCTGTATATGTTTATAAACTGTAAAGTTGTGACCATCATATAAATTTAAACCATCCCATGTTGCAATCCATAGTACACCATCCTTATCACTAATAATGTCATTAACGGAATTGTTTGACAATCCATCATCTGTACTAAGCGTCTTAAACTTAATATTTTGGCAGAAAACGAAATATGGAACTAAAAAAAAAAGTGATAAAATTGTTTGCCGCATATAAAGACTTTTTGTTCCGTCCTAAAATTTAGAATAGATGTTTTCTATGGATTATTTTTAAATTAAAAAAACTTAATGATTGTACCTATAGATATCATGTGTTGAATTATTATTGGTAATTATTAAAAAAAGTTTTCCTGATTTTTGTATGGAGATGATATCTCTAGTATCTCCATCAATATAAAGCCCACTTATATTGTTGGGCAAATAACTAAATTCACCCCCTTTTTTACCTTTTAAATAAGTAGATAGACCAGCGTCATATCTCGTCGTTTCAGGTTCGGTCATATAATTATTTCCTGCTAAAATTAAGTCTTTAAACCCGTCTTGGTCAATATCAGAATAAAAAATAGAGTTTATAGGAGCTCTTTGAGCTGTAGGTTCAAAAGGATTGAATTGAAAATCACCTTTCCCATTATTAATAAAAATACCAGAGCGAAATTCTACTACTTTATAATGTAAAGATTCCTTTAAATTTTTTCCGATAATTTCTTGTAAATCTCGACTAGCAAAATCATGATAAGATTTTATACGTTTATCTAGATATGGTAACTGTTGGGTCATACAAGACTTTCCTCTAATAGGGACTTCTTTACCATTATATGATTTTGCAAGAAGAATGTCTTCACTTCCATTATCATCATAATCATTTGTATAAATTTTAAAAGGGTCATCTTTAGAAGCATGAAACTTAGAATTAAGACCCAAATTACCAGCTATGATATCTAAATCACCATCTAAATCAACATCTTCAACTACAATAGAGCTCCACCATCCAGATAAGTCTGATAGTTCTTTATATTTATTTTTTCTTAACAATTTTCTCCCATTATTCTCAAAAACTTCAATTCCCATCCACTCACCAGTTACAGTTAAATCTAGTAAACCATCTTTATTGATATCTACCCAAGTAGCAGCCGTAATCATTCCAATAGTTTCTAATTCTGGTGCAATATCTTGTGTTACAATCTCAAAAACTCCATTTGTATTTTTTAAGATATAACTTATTGGTGCTGTAGGATATTTACCCGGAACAAGTCTGCCGCCTACAAATAAATCTAAATCACCATCATTATCATAATCTCCGGAAATAACTACTGACCCGGAAGCGTTAATTTTTGGTAGGCGACTATCTTCTCTACTAAAATTTCCATAACCATCATTAATGTATATTCTATCTTGTAAATATTCTATGTTTCTATAAAATTCATTACTACCACTTACTACATACAGATCTTTGTCTCCATCATTATCTACATCTACAAAAAGAGCTCCTTGATCTTCAAAATGCTTATCATTCTTAAAAGCTTCCACATCCTTAGTAGTGAACATCCCATTATTATCACCTAAATAAAGTTGTCCTGATTGATTCTTAGCTCCGCCAATGTAAAGGTCTGTTAACCCATCATTATTAATATCAGATTTAGTTACAAATGGTCCTGTCTGAGACAGTTTATTCGGTAAAAGAACTTGTAATTCATAATCATTAAAATAAGTATCTTCATGCTTAGAAAGTGTTTCTACTTTTGTAAATAACTCGTCTTCTTCTTTAATGATTATTGGCTCTATTTTTGCTTCCAAATAATCTATTGTCATCAACTTATTGACCTTTAATCCCTTTAAAATTTGGGTTTTTCCATCTGGCCAAATTATTTCTAAAACATCCAAGTTTTTATTTTTTGCAAACCCAAAATGTAACTCGTTAGAAACTGAAGAAAGAAACCCTCTAGTATTAATTAATTGGCGAGTTAAAACTGTACTATCGTTTAAAACCAATTTTGCCTTTACACCAACTCCAAAAGGATTTGTTTTTGGTCCTTTAAATTTTAACCATAAAAAATTGCCGTTATTTTTTTCTACTGCTGTGTTTTTAAGAAGTGTTGCCGGTTCATTTATATTATTTACTATAATATCCAAATCACCATCATTATCTAAATCTGCATAAGCTGATCCATTTGAAAAAGTCGGTTTTGTGGTGGACCATTTACTTGTGGTATTTGAGAACGTTAAATCGCCGTTATTCTTAAAAAAATAATTTTCTAATTTTTGTTGAGGAAGCATTTTGCAATACTGTAACTTTTGTTCTGGGGTAGGTTGTAAGCCATTTTGAGACCACTTTTTATTAATCATAGCATTTTTATCTCTGTCTATGACATCCCTAAATATCCCATTTGTAACATAAACATCGTTATAACCATCCAAATCAAAATCTGCCATCATTAATGACCAACTCCAATCTGTATTAGCTATTCCGGCTAAATTTCCTATTTCACTAAAAGTCCCATTTCCATTATTCATTTGAAGCATATTATGCATATATTGATAATGATATCCATTACGTACCATATCTTCAAACTCACTTAATGGCGTCATTCCCATTGTAGTTTTTGACCTTATGTAATCTTCTGGGTTCATATCCAAAGTCATTAAATCAGGAAAACCATCATTATTAATGTCTGCAACATCGTTCCCCATACTATTCAGTGACATATGCTTAAACATTTTGGCTCCAGACTCAGTAAAGGTCTTATCTCCATTATTTATATACACCAGGTCAGGAGCATCAAAATCATTAGATACATAGATATCTAACCATTGGTCTCCGTTTAAATCGGCTACCATAGGATTTAAACCATGCCCTAGGTCATAAACCAATCCTGCTTTTTCGGAAACATCTACAAAATGGCCATTACCATTATTCTCATATAAACGATCACTACCTTTTGCTAAAAGTGTTCTTGGGTTATTATAAAAATAATCTAACTCCAAATTAGTCTTTATAATTGATGCTTCCATAGGTGCATTTGATACGTATGCATCTAAATCGTTATCATTGTCATAATCAAAAAAAGTAGTTTGTATCGTTCTATTAGCATCAGCTAGCCCTAGTTCTTTCCCTTTTTCGGAAAAAGTTAAATCCCCATTATTTATGTATAGTAGATTCTCAAATTTCGCATCTTCATCTTGCCAACCTCCTCTAGAAACGTAGATATCTAAAAAACCATCATTATTAACATCTGCGAATGTAACTCCTGTATTAAAACCAGGAATATGCTTTATTCCTACTTTTTCAGTGACATCTTCAAATTTAAAATCGCCTTTATTCAAATAAAGTTTATCTGGTGATAAATTTGATGTAAAATAGAGATCGATTAGCCCATCATTGTTTATATCCCCTGCAGCTACTCCGCCACCAATATATATGTACATGTATGAAAAATAATTTGCCGCTGTAGTTTCTTCTAACACATTTACAAAATCTAGTCCAGAATCTTTTGGAGAAACAGTTTCAAAAAGTAACTTTTCATCACTATTCTTATCACTTTCAGCTAAATTATCATTGTCATTACATCCATTCATAGAGAATAGGACAATTAGTGCAAAATAAAATATATGTTTTTTTGATTTGATAACATAAAATACATTTAGAACAACAATTAATTAAATTTACTAACATAGTGGTAAAAAAAGACTGCTAATTTATAAAATTAACAGTCTTGCAAAAAAAACTAACTCAACTTACTAATTTAATACCCTGGGTTTTGCACCATATTAGGGTTCGTATTTATTTCCGTTTGAGGAATAGGAGCCAATTTAAAGATTGGGTTAAATGGTTTTCTCAAAGGAAGTTCACTGATAACAGCATCTAAAGTACTTGATAAATCTGCATCAGAAATAACACCATTATTATTCCAACGAACTAAATCAGGAAATCTATACCCTTCATAAGAAAGTTCTAATCTTCTTTCATTTATAATTGCATCCATTAAATCTCCATCTGCAGCAGGTGTATTGCCTAATTGTACTCTAGTACGAACTCTATTTATATAGTTTCTTGCTTTACCTAAGTCTCCACCACTTAATACTTGAGCTTCTGCAGCCATTAATAATACATCTCCAAATCTAAGTACTCTCCAATTAGTACCATTATTTAGCGTTGCGATAGGACCACCAGATTCATCAGTATAAAGTGCTAACTTAGTTCTAAGAAAACCATAATACCCATAAATATCAGCTGACTGTACACCTTCATCAAAAGTAACTCCGGCTGCTAAAAACTCTGCTTCCGTAATCATAGTTCCCTCTCTTCTTACTTGATCTCCTTCAGCTACGTATGCATCATACAATCCTGGCAAAGGATAACCACATCCAAAACCATCACTTATTTGACCAATTGACTCCATGTTATCAAAATTAGTAGTAAATGGTCCAAATTGTAACATTAATACATTATCTGTGTTGAATTTAGCATTGCCCCCACCCCAACGGTAGTTGCCTAATCCAGTACCTTTATTTTCTGTATATGATAATTCAAAAAGAGATTCCGTTCCAAACTCTTGATCCTTTCTCCATATTCTAGAATAATCAGGAGCCAAATCAAATTCACCAGAACTAATTACCGCTTCAAATTGTTCTACAGCCAAAGCATATTTTCCTTGATATAAATAAGTTTTTCCTAAAAGTGCTTGAGCTGCTCCTTTATTGGCACGAATCTTATCTTCTTGACTATAAGCGCTTTTTAAAGGAAGATCGGCAATTGCCTCAGTTAAATCTTTCTCTATTTGTGCCCATACAGCACCGGCTTCTGCAGGAAATTGCTGGTATTCATCTGGCGATAACTCCTTTGTAACTAAAGGAATTGCTTCTCCAAAAATTGTTACCAAATCAAAATAATTAAATGCTCTTAAAAATTTTGCTTCCGCAGCAATTTTTATGCGCTCAGGACTGTCTACTGGCATATTATCTAATAAAACATTAGAACGACCAATTCCTTGATACAAATTTTTAAAAACTAAGCTTGAGTGTGCATTATTGGCATCAAAATCATACTCATTTAATACCTCATAAGATAATTTGGAACCACGTGAAACTCCTCCTGCAGAAACTTCATCACCCATCATTATCCGATAGGTCCATGGTGTTTCCCATTGTTCGGCGTATGTGGATGCCAATTGTAAATATCCCGCTAAAACACCTTGATAAGCCCCTTCATCAGTCTGAAAAAAGGTCTCTGGTGATTCTGCTCCTTTTATTTCATTCGTATAAAAATCATCGGAACAGGAAGTTACAGCGCTTAAAGCTATTACAAGCCCAAATGCATATTTCATATAATTTAATTTTTTCATTGCTTTAATTTTTTGTTTATTAAAATGATAACGACATACCGAATATGAAACTTCTTGGTGTTGGGTAATAACCTAGGTCTACACCTACACCATTATTAGATGAAGCTCCAACTTCTGGGTCTAAGCCTGAATATTTAGTAAATGTAAAAAAGTTCTCTAACGATACATATGTTCTTAATTTACTAATAGGAAGGATGTCTATGACCCTATCTGGTAATGTATATCCTAATTGAATTTGCTTAATTTTCGTGTAAGATCCATCTTCTACTAACAAATCACTTCTATAAGCGTTACCTGTATGGCTAGTTGTTGGCCAAATAGCATCTGTTCTACCTGGAGTCCACCTTCCATCATAATACTTAATGGGCAAGTTAATATTTAAGTCATTATTTCTTATAATACCATTTAAAATTTGATTTCCAGAAACACCCTGTACAAAAACATTTAAATCAAAAGCTTTATATCCCAAATTAAGAGTTCCTCCATAAATTAAATCTGGATGTGGGTCACCTAAGTATGTTTCATCAGCAGCTGTAATACCAGCCACTCCATCAGTATCCACAAAATTTGGCTCACCAGTAGTTGCATCAATACCATCAGTTTTAAACCCTCTATAGTACCAAATAGGAAAACCTTCTTCCATCCAAGTTGAAACCCATGTACTATTAGAAGTAATTCCTGGAAGTCTATCTACAGAACCTGCCAAAGATGTAACATTATTGTCTAATGTACTAAAATTAACGTTTATACCATAAGTAAAATTATCTCCAATAGCGTCGTTATAGCCTAAAGCAAATTCAAAACCTTTGTTAAGTACATTTCCTGCATTAACAAAAGAAGATCTATTTCCAGCTTCTAACGGTGGTGTATTTGGTGTCAACAAATCTCTTGTTGTTTTTTCGTAATAATCCATAACAAGAGAAACCTTATTTTTAAACAACTTAGCTTCTATCCCTAAATCCAATTGCTCACTAGTTTCCCAAGTCAAATCAAAATTAGTAAGTTGTCTAGGCTCTATTGGTGTAATTAAATTTCCAGCACCATCCGTATAATTTAAATTAACACTTGAAAGAAAACCAAGATAACCGAAATCACCTAAATTAGATAGGCTACCATTCTCACCCCAACTCCCTCTCAACTTTAAAAAGTTAAGAACATTAGAATCTTTGTTGAAGAAGTTTTCTTCAGATATTACCCAACCAGCAGAAAACGAAGGAAAAGTACCCCAACGATTTGCAGAAGGTAAAAAGAAATTACTTGCAGCATCTCTACGTAATGTTCCTTGTAATAAATACTTGCCTTTATAGTCGTATTGTAACCTTCCAAAATAAGATCCTTGACTAGAGGTGTTTTTGTTACCACTAATATTAGAAACATCTTGATTTGCAAGAAAATCAAACTCACCATATCTAATATCATTAATTGTAGTTGGACCACCATTTAATATAGTAGTTCTAAATGTACTCTCCTGCGCAGAGGTGCCTAAAACTACATTCACATTATGATTTCCGAAAGATTTATCATAAGTAATAAAATTTTCCCATTGCCAAAAGAAAGAAAAATTATTTTGCTCTTCAACAACTGACTGATCACCTCTATGGCTAGGGCTATATTGGAATTGTCTAGTAAACCTGTGAAAATTAGAAGTATTAGAATTAAATCCTAATCTTGATGTAAATTTTAAAGCATCTGTAAACTTAATATCTCCATATACACTTCCTAATATTCTATCAGTTATTGTTTCTCCCTCCGTAGATGCAATACGCGCTAATGGGTTCATACTATTTACATTTGTACTGTTGCCAAATATATTACCCTGCCCATCGCGTAATGCAATATCTAATCTATCTCCAAACAAATTTCTACTACCAGTTGGTATGCTACCTTCGTTAGGGTATACTGCTGGAGTTAAAGGGTCCATACGCAAAGCGGATGAAAGCACTCCGTTTGTTTGGTCATTCTCTCTAATTGCTGATAATTCAGAATGAATATATGATATATTATTTCCTACTGTTAACCAATCATTAACTTTATGTTCTCCATTTAGTCTTATTGAATATCTTTTAAAACTATCTTTATCTGTTACTACAACACCATCTTGATTAAGAATAGATGCAGAAATTAGATTTTTAGATTTTTCCGTACCAGAGCTATAGGAGATATTATGCCTTTCTGCATAACCTGTTTCAAATACCTCATCTACCCAATTCGTATCAATTTGAGAGGCATCGGTGATACCATAATAATTTTTATATTGTTCTGCGTTCATATATTCCGCATTACTATCATTTATAGTATTAACAATATATTGCGTGTTTATATTAAATTCACTGCGACCAACCTTACCAGATTTAGTTGTAATTATAACAACACCATTACCACCTTCTGAACCATATATAGCTGAAGATGCAGCATCTTTAAGAACTTCCATGTTTTCAATATCGTTCGGATCGATACTGCTTATATCTCTAGTTCTTAAACCATCAACAATATATAAAGGATCTGCATTTCCGTTTGAGGAAACACCTCTAATACGTACTTTCGGTGATGCACCTGGGGCACCAGAATTTGGCACTATATAAACGCCAGGGGTTCTTCCTTGTAAAGCTTGTTCAGCTCTAGTGAAAGTATTATTACTTAGGGCTTTAGAGTCTATACTAGTAATTGCCCCAGTAACTAAACTCTTTTTCTGAGATCCATAACCTATAACTACTATTTCGTCTAATTGTTGTGAATCGGCAACGAGTGATACATTAATTGAAGATTGATTACCAACAAGTATACTTTGTTCTGTATAACCAAGATAACTAAATATGAGTGTATCTTCTGCAGAAGCTTCAATCGTATAATTACCATCAAAATCTGTTTGTGTTCCTACTGTAGTCCCTTTAACTACAACATTCGCGCCTGGTAAAACAATCCCATCAGAATCTTTGACCACACCAGAAACTTGATTTTGTTGAGTGTTAGAGGGATTACTTTTCTTTTGAGAGATTACTTCGTTTGCTGATACTTGAAACAGCATAAAGGAGGCTAAAAGAAAACAGATTTTCATCTTAAATTTAAACATTTTACCAAGTTCTTCTACAAAAACAGGGTCTTTAATTCTTTTTTCATAATTCAGTTAGTTTTAAATTTTTGAGTTAATAATGGGTTATTTGTTAATGTTTAATTAAATAGTTTGAATTTCACAATCATTAATATTAAATTTTAAGAATAATGAATTTAAAGCTGGTGCAATTTAGGAGATAGATAAATTTTATAAGCAAAATACAACTCGATTAAAACTGAACTTTTAGCGTTTTAACACGATAAAATGGGGTTTTTGAATGACTAGACAATAAAATACTAAGCGAACTAAGTAATTTTTATCCCTTTTGAATCAAATAATCAATTTGTATATTTTACATTAAAATTAATCAAAGTCGCTAAATTTTGAAAATTGTCATCCCTATATTTTGAACTCATCACCAGTAGTTAATTGCAAATCGGTTCTAAATAAAAAAGGAAAGAATTTCGATTCTCAAACTGCAAGAACAAGTTGATTAGTAAGAATTTTTATTACATAATAATATCTTTTAAGGTGTAAAGAGGTTTTTAATAGTTGAGTATGGTGCATAATGCTCGATATAGATTGAAATTGGTAAAAGCGTTAAATGGATGAAATAAACTCGGTAAGATTATCTGATCTGTCAAGATTTAGTTTTTTTCTTAGCCTGTACCTTGAAGTATGGACGCTTTCAATGGAAATACCTAAAAGCGATGACATATCTTTACTAGAAAAGTTGAGCCGCACTAAGGCGCAAATCTTTAGATCTGTCTGTCCTAAATCAGGAAAACGCTCCTTAATCTTCTTATAAAAACTTTGATTTATTGCAGTAAAGCTAGCCTCGAACTCCTTCCAATTATTGCCTGGGGTGCTTTGAATAGTTTTTAGCATTTTATTGACGGTCTGGCCATCTAGATTTTCTTTATTGTCAGCAAAACGTGTTTTCAGCTTTGCGATGAATTCCTCTTTTTCAATTAAACGAAGTGCTGATGCGGTAAGTTCCTTATTCTTCAATTCCAATATTTCTAGGTTATTTTGACGCTCAAGTTCTCTCTTTGCGGCTAGGGTCTTTTTTTCCATTTTATGCTTCCTTCTTAAATTTTTAAATAGTAAGAATCCATAAATCACTAAAAAGGCTAGAATAACAGTCATTAATATGAACTGTAAAAACCATATTTTATCGTCACTCTCTAATTTGGCAATACGTTGTTCTTTAATTAGTTCCTTTTCTTTTTCTTTTTGAGTTCGGAACCTATCCTTTATTTCAAATAAATGTCGGGTATTACTACTTTTTCGTCCGAAGACTTTTTCGTTCAAGATTTTAGCTTCATTATTATGATAATATGCTTTTTCATATTTATAGTCTTTAATGTACAATTTGTCAAGAGCTTCATGGGCCATGACTTTGTAATTCGAATGGCTTTTGTAAATTCTCGATAAATCTAATGAACTGAGATAGTATGATTCACTTGTTCTATAATCGCCCATCATTCTATAGACATCACCCAATAAATAATCAATAACAATAAGGTAAGATTTACCATAAATCATAAAATGATCTCTAGAGGCTGTCAATTTTTCAATCGCACTTTCGAAATGGTTATCTGTAGCCTCCAAATATCCCGCCTCAGCTTCTAAATAAAAATTTTTCGTTTTTTTATTTAGCTTTTTCTGGGTAAGATAACAACTATCAAGGTAGCTCCTTGTACTAATAAGATTGTTATTTACCCTATAAAAATTAACAATTGAAAAATAGTCACTTAATATATATGAGAGTGTTGTCTTTTTTTGCTGGTATAGTTCTTTTTTAATTTTAAGTGATAGATTGAAATATTTTAACGCTTCTTCATCTCTTTGATAGAAACTATACAACCAACCTAGTGCTTGGTATATGTTAGCTTTAGAGTAATCATCTTTTGACTGATCAGCCAAAATCAGTGCCTTCCAGTACCCATCATAAGAATTGCCATAATCAACAGTATGGGCATATAAATTGGAAAGCTCATAAAGGTTGTTAATCAAATTCAATGTATCCTGTTCTTTAGTATAGAGCGCAATACTCTTTTTAAAGTAATAAATTGAACTATCAGGCTTAATATATTTTAAGGCTTCCGCCTTTTTCATATGCTGATTAGTTTTGTAAACCCTAATTTCTTGGCTAAAAACCTTATTTGAAACCAAGCTAAATACTAACAGGAAGATGTTAATTAAGTGGAATATAACTTTTCTTAAAAAGGAAGATTTTTTAATAGTTAAAATGGTCATGACCGTTTATTTAAAAATAATTCATTTTAATCTGGTTTCAAAAACAAAATAGAATAACCTTTATGAAATTAAACTGAACTAATTTTCGTTTATTTTAATATTTTACAACATAGCTCTTGTCTAGTTCAAAAAATCTCAAATACTCAAAAATTATATGAGTGTTTAGTTTTTGTCCAGTTTCATTTTGACTTAATTAAAAGAACTATTCTCACATTTTTTTTTTTTGCTAAAGTAATAATCTATTCTTTGATTTTGTATCAAATTAATAATATTAGTTGTTAATCATGTTAAGTATTCAAATCAATCTATTATTTCTTAACATAAAACTGATTGATGTCCTTGATTATTTGCGTAATTCGAAACCTTTTATTATTTAGTCAGTTATAATCGCGTTCCGCTTGTTTGTTGAGTTTGAGGTTAATATTTATCCGACATAAAATATGGACAAAAGTATAGACTAAATAGAAATTCTAGTTTACCAACTTAGCATACCTATAAATATGAAAATATAAAGCTTTATTTGATTAAAATAACAGGCAGACATTATATATAACCTTTAACTACTGAAATTGAAAAAAATCTTATTATTTTTTATCTCAATAACACTTTTTTGTTGTAACAAAAAGGAGACTTATACGGTATCACCTGATTTTAATTTTGATTGGCAGTTTCGTTTGATAGATTCGGTTTCTAAAGAACATGATTGGAAAAAAATCAGATTACCACACGATTGGAGCGTTGAAGCCTCTTTTGATTCCATCACCGGAGAAGGTGCTACCGGCTATTTGCCTGGTGGAATAGGGGAGTATAAGAAAGAGTTTCCATTGAAATTAGCTGACGATCAAATGGCCTATGTTGTTTTCGATGGGGTGTATAACAATGCCACGGTGTCGCTGAATGGACAGGAGTTAGGTTTTCATCCTTATGGTTATTCTCCGTTTTATTTTGATATTAGTTCAAAGCTGAAAAGCGATAATACTTTAAATGCCCTAACAGTAAACGTAGACCGAACCCGTTATGTAGATAGTCGTTGGTATAGTGGTTCTGGTATTTATCGGAATGTTGAACTACATGTTAAGAACAAGCTGCATATTCCCATATGGGGAACGTTTGTTACTACACCTAAGGTGTCAGACAATCTTTCAGAAGTGAGTGTAGAGGTGAAGGTTACTAATGCATATGAAAAGGAAAAAACTATAGAAGTATATACTGAAATTTTTGACGGTAATGGTGTCAGCGTTGGGCAACAACCAAGTGAAATGGTCATTAATTCGAACGATACTTCCACGGTCACACAATTTCTATCCGTTGAAAACACTAAAGTTTGGGATGTAGACAACCCTTATATATATAAGGCGGTTACCTCGGTGGTTCAAAACGGAAAAATATTGGATACGCAAGAGACCCCATTCGGAATTCGAACCTTTCGATTTGATGCGAACGAGGGGTTCTTTTTAAATGGAAAGAATAGAAAAATAAAAGGTGTTTGCCTGCATCATGATGCCGGTCTGGTAGGAGCAGCCGTACCAAAAGGAGTCTGGAAGAGACGTTTGAATAAGTTAAAGGAAGCAGGTTGCAACGCCATTCGAATTTCACATAATCCAGGGTCACAAGAATTTTTAGACTTGTGTGACGAAATGGGGTTTTTGGTGCAAGATGAGTTTTTATAAAATAAAAGAAGTGTAGTAGCTTTTTTAGATTACCGGTTAAATTCTAAAAGGGTTACCAGTAATGTATAAACAAAATTTTTAAATAGAATGGGAATAACTACTATGTTTGATAATAGGGCTTTGTTTTATTAACGATGAGCCTACTTTGACACTTTTTAGCTTTTTTGTAGCGAAATAGCTATTCAAATAATTTTAAAAAAATTATACACTTATACACTCTAAATATGAAACTAATTAATCAATTATGAAAAAATTATTTATTCTAGCGTTAACCTTTTTAATCAACTTTAATCTTGTGGCACAAGATAATGTTGTGTTTGAACCAACATGGGAATCTTTATCTCAGTACGAAACTCCAGAATGGTTTCGCGATGTAAAATTTGGAATATGGGCACATTGGGGACCTCAAAGCGAACCTGGTTACGATGATTGGTATGCACGCAATATGTATATTGAAAAATCAGCTCAATATAATTTTAACTCAGAAGAAATTAAATTAGGCACAGAAACAAATAGTCAATATCGCTATCATTTAGACCATTACGGTCATCCTTCAGAGTTTGGCTTTAAAGATGTAATTAATGAATGGAAAGCTGAAAAATTTGATGCCGATGCTTTAATAAGTTTATATAAAGATTGCGGTGCTAAGTATTTTATGGCTATGGCCAATCATCATGATAATTTTGATACTTACAATTCTAAATACCAACCTTGGAATGCTGTTAATGTTGGTCCAAAAAAAGATATTCTGGGCGAATGGGCAACAGCAGCTCGAAAATATGGACTTCGTTTTGGTGCCAGTGTACATAGCTCTCACGCTTGGTCATGGTATGAAACTTCTCAAGGTTCAGATACCGAAGGCCCTTATGCAGGAATTCCATACGATGGGCACTTAACTAAAAAAGATGGTAAAGGAAAATGGTGGGAAGGTTTAGATCCTCAAGATTTATATGCGCAAAACCATACGCCTAGTAAAGCACACTTGGAATGGAGCTGGGATCCTGAAAGAGGAAGTAGTGTACCAGATAAAGCTTATATGGAAAAGTATTATAACCGTGTAGTTCAGCTTTGGGACGACTATGATTTAGATCAAATTTATTTTGATGATTTTGTATTACCATTTTATGAGATAGATTCTACTTTAGGACTTAAATTGGCCGCTCATTTTTATAATGAAAGTACACGAGAAAATGGTAAAAACGAAGCCATTATGAATACTAAAATGCTTAATAAATCTCAACAAGAAGCATTAACCTATGATATTGAGCGAAGCAAGGCATCTGGCATTTTAGAAAAACCTTGGCAAACTGATCATTGCATTGGCCGTTGGCATTATGATAAAGAATATTATTATAAACATAAATATCAACCCGCTAGTGAAATAATTGATATGTTGGTAGATATTGTTAGCAAGAATGGTAATTTAATGTTGAATTTACCGCTTAGAGGTGATGGTACGCTTGACACGGATGCAACAAAAATTATTAAAGAGATAGGCGCATGGCTAAAAGTGAATGGGGAAGCCATTTATAAAACACGCCCTTGGGAAGTGTATGGCGAAGGGCCATCAACAGAAGAGAAAGAAACGAATTTGGGTGGTATTTATGGGCGTACGGGAAAAACTTTCTCCGCTAATGATATTCGTTTTACACGCTCTAAGGATAATAAAACTATTTACGCTATTGGTCTAAGATGGCCTGAAAATGGTCATGTAACAATCAAATCTTTATCCCCAACAGCTTCAACAGCAAAAGATGTCAAGGACGTGTATTTAATTGGGTTTGAAGGGAAGGTTAAATGGGAAATTGATAGTTATGGCCTTCAAGTAAAACTACCTGCAGAGGTAACCTGTTCACAGGGTTTTGCATTAAAAATTGTGCTATGAAAAAGAGGTTCATCTCATGTAGAAAAGATGATGAACTAAACAAATCTAAAAAATATCAGAGACCACATACAAGTTTAAATAAAGTTGCTCTAAATATTTTATATTAATTCAGATAAAAACTTTTCCTTTAAAGTAGATGCATTGAAGGAGAAGTTTTATTCTTAAATGAATTTAATAACCTAAAAGGTTATCTTAAACTAGTAAAAAGAAAGAATATTTCCTTTTACCAAACATTATCCACTAATGAAAATAGGAAAATTAATACCAATTTCTTGCATTATTTTAAGTATCATTATGATAACCAGCTGCAAGAAACCGCAACCGACAAAAAAGCCAAATATCCTATTTATTTTTGTTGATGATCTTCGACCAGAATTAAAAAGCTTTGGGGCTGACTATATAAGTTCGCCAAATATAGATTGGTTAGCAAAAAATGGCATGGCCTTTCAAAGACATTTTGTAAATGCACCGAGTTGTGGCCCATCTCGTTATACCTTATTAACAGGGCAATATGGCCTCGCAGATAATGATGCGCTTTTCAATCGTGCTAATAAAGTTGTACAAGAGGACAAAACCATAGATCCTAGTATGCCAGAGTGGTTTAGAACACATGGCTATACTACCATTTCGGTCGGGAAAGTATCTCATCATCCTGGGGGAAGGGGTGGAAAGGATTGGAATGATAGTACTAAAATTGAAATTCCCAAAGGATGGGACAAACATCTTATGCCGGTAGCGAAATGGGAACATCCTCGCGGTGCGATGCACGGTTTGGCTCATGGTGAAATTAGAGGTGAAAGTGGGACTATGGATGTTTTTCAATCTACTGAAGGTGATGATGCTATTTTTCCTGATGGATTAATTACGAATGAGGCATTAACACAACTAAATGAGCTAACGACAAATAATGAAAAACCATTTTTTCTCGCCGTAGGCCTAATAAAACCACATTTACCTTTTGGCGCACCAAGCACATATTATGACTATTATGCAGAAGTTAAACTACCACCAATTAAGCATCCTCATAAACCTGAAGCGAGAACCACATGGCATGGTTCAGGAGAATTTAATCAATATAATAAGTGGGAAAAAAACATGAATACAGATACAATTTTTGCTGATGAAGTACGCCGTCATTATGCAGCATGCGTGAGTTATGCCGATGCACAAGCTGGCAAAATTCTTGCAGAATTGAAACGTACAGGAGCAGATAAGAACACTATTGTTGTACTGTGGGGTGATCATGGTTGGCATCTAGGAGAATATGATGTTTGGGGAAAACATACTTTATTTGAAGAGTCGTTACGTTCACCTCTAATAATTAAATATCCAGGAATGAAGCTAAAAGGATTTAATACAAATGCCGTAGTCGAGACATTAGATATCTTCCCCACACTATGTGATTTAACCGGAGTTGAAATTCCCGATTTTGCTCAGGGGGTGTCTCTCAAAGATATATTAGTAGATTCAAAAACCAAAGGGCACTTTGCTGTTTCTTACCAAAGTAATGCTGCATCAATAAGAACTGAAACCCATAGGATGACGCTTCATAATGATGGTTTCGTAGAATTGTATGACCATAGAACGATAGAAAATGAAACAAAAAACATAGCAGATAAATATCCCGAGATGGTCGAAGAATTAAAGAAAGCAATAAAAGATAAGATGCAGTAATTTAAACCACAAAACCATATATAAAATAATATTCTAAATAGCAGAGACTAACTGACCCTAACAATTCAAAGGTTAGAGAACTAGCAGAGGAAGCTGTTCAAAATTTAGGTTCGTTAGGAACTGATAATTACTTTATAAAAGTACCAGAAAATTATACCGAACTATATCCTGAATAATAATTCATGTTTTGAAAACTATTTGATTTGTATTTTCTAAATGAAAATATCCAAACAAACTTCCTCATGGGAGTTTAAATTTAAAAAAATGAAAAATAAAACAAGCATTATCCATTTAATAAATTTCCTTGTTATTACTATGTTCTTAGGTTCATGTGATGGACAAAATAGCTCGGAAGAAAATATAAGTGCATCCTACAAAAGATTTAGAGATAGTAAATTACGCTATGAAAAGTTTAATGAGTTTTTGACAGATTTTAAGTTTTCAGAGATTGAAGGTATTGGCTATGAAGAAGGTGCTACCCGTAGAGATCCCTCGAGTATTATTAAGGTAGATAGTCTTTATTATGTTTGGTACACCCGCCCACAAAAAAATACAAATGTTGTTGGAAGACGAGAAGCTAATGATACTGCACGCGCATACCATTGGGACCTTTCTGATATTTGGTATGCAACTTCAAAGGATGGGTATAAATGGACAGAAAAAGGCATTGCCGTAAAACGCGGTGAAAAAGGGCGTTTTGATGCACGAACTGTTTGTACTGCAGATATATTGGTAGCCAATAACAAATATTACCTCTTTTATCAGGCGGCAGGAACTTTGGAGCAAGGTCGAATTCCTTCAGGTAAGTTTGGTGGCGATTTTTTATCGAACAAAATAGGTATGTCTTGGGCTTCAAATCCCAATGGACCTTGGCAATCAATGGATGAGCCTATTTTAGAAGTTGGTGCTCCTGATCAGTGGGATGGAAATGTCGTTCATGACCCAAGCCTAATTGTACGTGGTGGAAAATATTGGATGTATTATAAAAGCTCACCACGAACTCCATACATTGTAGAAAACCTTAAAGGAGATGTCTTTAGTAAAAAGTATGGAGATATTGTCAATGCCTGGGGAGTTGCAGTAGCAGATAATCCAGAAGGACCTTACATAAAATCGAACTATAATCCTGTAGTAGTCGGAGGTCATGAAGTAATTGTTTGGCCCTTTAAAAATGGTGTGTGTGCTTTTGTATCAGAAGGGCCAGAAAGCCACAGTATTCAATTTGCAGAAGATGGAGTTAACTTTCACCCTGTCGCACACGGCTTAAAAAAACCTGAAGCCGCAGGTTTCTACAGGCCAGGTAACTTTACTGATACTGACAGCTTACCTGGTCAAGGTGTAACTTGGGGGTTAAGTCATGTACTAGGAGATTGGAACTATCTAAGACGTGTTGATTGTGATTTAAGCTTAGGAAAAGCAGAAAAAGTAAATGCCACATATCAACAGACAATAGATTGGATGAATAAGAAATAATCTTAGATTCACAATATGTTCTAAATCTTAGAAACATTTATGTCAAAAATAATAAAGCTATAAACGCTGAATTTCAATTTTAGATTAAGCACAGCAATAACTACCAAGGAATTTGGGTTTTATTGTTGTCACAATATTAATTTTAGGATAGAATGATTAAAATTTACTATTCTTTTAATTTCAATATGAAATTTATTAACAACTGAAAAGAGCGCTTATCTTTTATAAGTATTTGATAACGTTGATAGTTTTGTGAAATATGATATAATTTAAAGTAATCAGTTGATTTTTACAAATGTGGCTTATCCCTTTCGAGAATAAAGTTGTATTCTGACGACTGGACTCGAATTAGCGACCTTTGGGTTATGAGCTCCTCGTTTGGGAAATACTCTACGGTTTTATTGGGCTCAACCGCTATAAAATTATAAAATCGTACGCAAAAACGAATGCAGTTTTAATTTTCTGATTATTGATAATATTCTGGATGCAAATTAGGTGAATTTTTTTTGTATTCAGGATATATTAATACTATTCTCTTTTATCTGAAATTGATAGCTATCATTTAGTATTAGAACTATTTTCAAAAAGTCTGTAATAGTGGACTTACTATATTAGACTGAACACAAATTTGAGGGAACTGTTGTTACATAATTTAACTTTGAATTATGTCAAGACGAAAAAAGAATTAAATTGTCGAATTAAAGAAAAAGGCAGTAGAGTTAAGCTTTTCAAGAGATAGCGTAACTCAGGTATGCCGGGAATTGAATATTCCTACTTCTGTACTGAGTCACTGGCGAAGAGAGTCTAATGAATATGGTAATAACAGTTTTCCAGGTCGTGGAAATCCAAAACTAACAGATCAGCAACGAGAGATTGTTGAATTAAAGAAGAAATTACGAGATTCTGAATTAGAAAATCAGAAATTAAAAAAGGCGGTGAGCATCTTCCCCGCGAGCGACAGGAAAAATTTAGGTTCATAAAACATCATAAATTTAAATTTCCAGTTGAAAAGATGTGTAAAATGTTGGGAGTAAGTAAAAGTGGATATTACAATTGGTTAAAATCAGGTCCATCAAAACGATGGTTAGAAAAGGAAGCTATAACCATTGAAATACATACTATTTTCAGGGTGAACTTTGAGAGTTATGGTTCTCCATGAATTAAAGTGGAGTTGTTAAAACTGGACTTACAACAAAATAGTGAAGATTTAGTTATGAGCTATGTCACTACATTTTGATTAATAAATGAAACTGACCTTTTTAAGGAGCAATTATGCATCATTAGAAATTAGACTCCATTAAAACGAATCCCCACCTCCTCATTAACCAATCGATTTTCGTTTTCGATTCCACTAAACACAGCATCCTGAATTTCACTATCCCCAGTTAGACGGTAGGTTTTAAAATAAACATCTTCACAATCGAAAGCGATAATACTCGAAAAATCAAAGCTGAAATGAATGATCGAGCCCTTATTTATAAGACCAATCCCATCTTTTCACCCTACAAAATAGGCCTTGAGTCATTAGGTCAACTTGAATGTACGCTATAGAAAATCGATTAAGTTATTTTACAAAATTATATTTCACAAAACCTTACTTTGTTTTTTAATTTATAAAGTAGCAAAATTACCGTTTAACCCCAAGATTGGGATGACTTAAATCCATTAAAGGACGTGAAGAAAGTAGCCAATGTTTTAAATTCAAAAGCCAAACCCACCGCAGGGCGGTAAAGAGACTGAAATGCAATTATTCAAAAAGTTGGACAAAAAAATTGCATTTGATTTGTACCGACATTTAAATCTGTAAAGGGTAGATCTGTTGCAAACAGACGAAGAAAAATCGCCATGTGCATTTATCTTCCCAACGTTTATAATTGCATACGATTTAGTTTGTTAAAAGCGTTATAATTCAGAGGCCTTTAGATAATCGTCCCGAATTGCCTTAAAAAGGTATCATTATGTAACCTACACTAAATAGATATGCTATGAAAAGCAACTACCTTTTGATACTTGTTTTTGTGATTTTGGCGTTGTCATCTTGTAAAAAAAATGATGATGAAGTTGCTGTTTCCGATAGGGCCACAGCATTATTGGGGCAATGGAAATATGAATCTATCATGACGGACACGGCCGTTGATATTAATGGAGATGGAACCGTCAATATAGATTTGTTCAATACCCAAGAAATTCGCCAATGCATCAAGGACAATCTCACTTTTTTTACCGAAAGGGGAGAGAATGAAAAAGGCGACTACAGTATCAATGCTAACGGCTTGGCGTGCGAGGAAGACGGCCAGTTTACAAACATTGAAGAAGACCGTTACGAACTAATAAATGACAATACCATCCGCTTCGATGTTAGAAATGACATGCGTATTATCAAAATGACCAAAACAAAACTTGTGGTCGAAAACGATGATAATTTAGGTGGCGAAAATGTCATCGTGACAATCACATATAGCAAGAGCTAGTTGTGGCCTAAACCCTGATAATGTTTCCTGTCGTTTTTTCGCTCCATTGTCCATTAGTATCAAGAACCCTTACCTCGTAACGTTGATCTAAATATCTTAGCTTGTCTTCACTTGGTTCCACTTCCAATTCAAAATAGCGTTCAACACCTTGCCCCTGGGCATCGTTGTAATTAAAGAGCCTAACATCCCATCGGTTGTCAAATCGATTGTATATTCTTATCTCAACTTGTTGAAGAGTAGCCCCATTATAGGCTTCTGAGCAGTTAGTATTAAAACAAGTATAAATCAATACTTGATAATCACAACCGTTAAAACCGCCACAACTGATATTGTGTTTTTCTCCTTTGGCGGCAACTTTTGGTTTTTTTAAAACCGTAACAGATTCGCTTGCGGTCTGTGAAATACCTGTTGAATTCTCAACCCCGAAATCGATGGTAAAACTCTCTTCGGTCAATGGAGTAAAATCCAACCGTTCCGAACCATAGGGCAAGGGAATCGTTTCACCTTCACGATAAACTTGACCGTTATAAGTTATGAAGCCCGCATTGGCACCAGAAAAAGAAAAAGTCATTTCGTAAGTAACTTCGGTATCATGGCCGGCAGTTGCATTTGTTACAAATGAAAACGGAAATTGCCGATCTTGAAAAATGTCTACAGAAGGATGGCTAACTGTCAAATCAAAAAACTCTTCGTATTTGTTAAATTGTATATTGACATCTGCCGTTTTTTCTACTTCGGAAGATGAACGAACCTTAAACTCTATATTATGGTTAGATTCCGAAATTCCCGTATATTTTCCTTGGAAGGAACCGGTTGGAACGGTAAAGCTCTCTCCGGCAGCATAGGTAGTTCCCTGAAACTCAAATGCACCGTTGCTACTTCCCGTGGAAAAATACATGATATAGGTGTCGCCCCCTATTCCAAGTTCGGTAATATTAAAATTTAAATCCACCACATCGCCCGTATTGGCCTGTGATTGGGTCGAATTAACCGTAAAGTCATTTTGTTTGGTTTCCAAATCAATGATAACCGGTCCCACTTCTTGCCCATAATTATCTGTTACAATGAACGAAATTTGATGAGAACCTAAACTCTCAGGAATATAGAAAAAAGAGAAATTACCCAACGCTACTGGATAACCTGTTGAGTTCTGTAAAGTGTTACCATTGATACCAGTAATCTTACCGTTACCTTCTAATATCTCATAGGAAATAGTGTAATCGATATTTTGGGTGTTGCCATTTGATTTGATGTTGAAGTTGAATTGTGTTCGTTCGTTTAGGGAATACCGAATTGCTTTCCGAATTGCCTGAAAACGTAAAAGGAATATTGGCTACTTCGATTTCAACACTATCACGTTTGATTTGTCCATTGGAATCCCTTATATCAAAGTATATTTTTCTTTTGCCCAATTCGGTGCTGGTAAAAGTATAATTATACGAGTTTGGTACGATACTTCTATATTGTCCAGCATCCATTACACCCCCATTGTGATCCCTGACCGTACCACCACCTTCACTTGTTGAAGCAAACGAATGCGTGATTTCATATTCTACATCAGATGTTTCATCTTGGGTATTAAGGTCTATGGCTATGGCCAAGTTGGTGTCCAATTGTACTTGGGTAGATGCGGCCGTAGCATTAATGCTAAAACCGAGATTCATCACGTTTAAAAGTAATTCCTCAGTCAATGTTGCTCCATCTGGAGCTTTTGCGGTCACAATAAGTTTATGTTCACCGAGTGTTTCGGGAAGGTATCTCATTTCAGAAATACCCTTAGGCAAATTGAATGGCCTACCTGCATCAAATTCTTGGCCATCAAGATATAGTTTTCCTGTTCCATTTTCAATTTGGTAAGTAACCTCAAAGTCATTTTGTTTTTCTGGATTTGCGGTTTCCTTGTCCCTTAACAAAGTAACGTTCACAGGGTTTTTGGAGTTGATAATGAATTCGTTTACTCCTTTATTGAGCAAGAAACTAAAACTGGCATATTTGGCATTGTACGATAACTCCAATTCTTTTTGATTATCGTTGGAATCCCAAGCCAGAAACTTCACTTTATGCAGTCCTGTGTCTATTGCAACATAGTTATAGTTCCAGTTTCGGTCTGAAATCTTCAGGGTATCGTTTGCACGTATGATATCGCCCTTCATTGTCAAGAAATGTCCTTTGCTATTATTAGGCGCATATTTCACAAAATAGTCTACCGTAGTAATCTCCTTTTCTGGAACCAATGAAAAGGAAGTGCGGGATGTTTCAAACAAAAAGTTCTCCCCGTGTTGTTCACCGGTAAAATCAAAATCAAAATCATCCAAGATGACATCTTCAAAATCTTTACTGCAAGCCACTATAATGAGGAAGGTCCCTAATAGAAATGCAATTGAAAATCGAGTTGATCGAGTTAATTTTTTCATTTTCAAAGTTTTTAAAAGAGGAAATATCTCAGACCTATGCCCGCATAAGGATAGAATTTTCCAACATCACTATTGATATGATAATATTCGTTCGCCTTTACCAATAATGAAAAATCGTTACTAAGGGCTATTTCCCCTTCAACTCCGATGAAAATTCCATATATAAACTGACTCTTGGCATCTAGAATGGCACCATTGGAAAGAAGGCTATTACCGTTATTGATAACTTCATATCCGAAAATTCCACCACCACCTAGATTTACACCATACTTCTTAAAGTTCTTTTGTTCCCAAACTTTGATAAAATACCCAGGCTGTACGGTAAAGATGTTATAGGGAATATCAAATGACCCCTTATCTTCAGCTATGGCGACAAAAACGCTCAACTGGGCGTAACGGTTTCTGCTCAAGTGATAATTATACGTAGCCATGATACCAAAACCATCTTCAGCATAACCACCACTTATTCCCACCGAAGAAGCGTAGTTCCCATTTTGGGAGAATGCCATCGTAGAAAAGAAAAACACAATGATTGATATCGTTGTCTTCATTATTTAAAAGTGTTACGGTTTCAAGTAAAAAATATAGAATAAGAAATGGCAGAACTATTTAAAAATATTTATAATGAAAAATTCTTTGATAGATTTATAAAATCGGTTCAGGAAGTGGTGCCAAACTTTGATAAGGACTCCTTTCTTAGTCAAATCTATGATGTTGAATGGGACAATCGGGAATTAAAACAAAGAATGAGGCACATATCAATTGTGTTGAAAAATCATTTATCAAATGATTTTGATTCCAACGTTGCAATAATAATAAAGCTCATTCCGGTATTGGTAAAAAACGGTTTTAAACCAGATAATCTTGAGTTTATTTTTCTTCCGGATTTTATAGAAGTATATGGTTTAGATAATTATGCAACTTCTGTCAATGCCTTTGAAAAAATCACACAATTTGTGAGTTGTGAATTTGCTGTTCGCCCTTTTATAATTGAATATCAAGATAAAATGATAACCCAAATGTTGTCATGGTCAAAGCATGACCATCCAATGGTAAGACGACTTTCTTCTGAAGGTTCTAGGCCGAGATTGCCATGGGCAATGGCAATTCCGTCATTAAAGGAATACCCTAATCCAATATTACCTATTCTAGAAAATCTAAAAAATGATGAATCCGAATCTGTAAGAAGAAGTGTAGCCAATAACCTAAATGATATATCTAAAGACAATCCGAAAAAAGTAATTGGCCTTGTGAAAAAATGGAAAGGAAAATCGGAAGAAATAGATTGGTTAATTAAGCATGCTTCCAGAACGCTTTTAAAACAAGGCAACTCAGAAATGATGGAGTTGTTCGGTTTTGGGTCTATAGCTAAAATAAAAATAGAGGCATTTGAAATACTAACGCCAAAAGTGAAAATTGGAGAATTTTTGGAATTTACATTCAAATTAAAAAACACAAGTAATTCGGCATCAAAAATCAGATTGGAATACGGACTATATTATCAAAAAGCCAATGGGTCCTTATCTAAAAAAGTGTTTAAAATAAGTGAAAAGGAATATCCCAAAAACTCAGTAACAACTATCCATCGAAAACAATCTTTTAAGATTATCACTACTCGAAAATTTCATCTTGGCAAGCATCAGTTTTCTTTAATTATCAATGGTAATGAGTTAGAGACGTTGGGCTTTATTCTAGTTGAATAAATCTATTCATATTAACAAATGACTAATATTTTCAATAGTATTAAAATATTCATTAATACAAAATGAAAGCATTTGTGCTAAATTAATATTTAGAGGCAGAAAAGGCCAAAATATCGTACCTATGTTGTACCTGAACAAAAAAAGCCTCTCAAAACTGAGAGGATTTCGACCACAAAATAATTGTGATTAAGTACACAGACGGAGAGACTCGAACTCTCACACCTTGCGTCACCAGATCCTAAGTCTGTCGTGTCTACCAATTCTACCACGCCTGCATTTTCAATATTTTAATAACTTTTTCTTGTCTAATTCCTAAGTTTATTTAGGAATTACAAGTTTACTTTTAAAAATTAATGACAGCATCTAATGCATCATCAGCTTCCTTGTGAATGAAGTTTGCTTGATATCCAATTGTCGTTTTAAGATCACTATGGCGGTATAACTTTTGAAGCATATAAGGGCTTATAGAATCCCCCGCAATATTCCCAAAACTGTGACGAGCAATATGGTTCGACAAGTTCTTTTCTATATCACACTCCTTCGCAATTCGTTTTAGATACTTATCAAACAGGCTACTCGCGTTTCTAATTTTAACAAACTTGTCATATTCACTTTTTGGATTTGCATTATCCAAAAAAGGAAAGATATACTCCGAAGATTTCCGTCTTTTCATATAGAGGTCAATAATGCTGCCTGCTTTCTCCGGTATCTTAAGACTAATGGGTTTTTCATTTTTGTTCATGGTATAGAACAAACGCCCATCTTTAAAATTCGACCAATTCATTTCTAACACATCGGATATTCTGATTCCAGCAAAGTAAAAAGAAAATAGCCATACATTGCGAGTATGCCAAATACTTGTCCGTTCTTTCAAATTCAAATCTTCTATCCTTAATACTTCTTCTCGTGTTAGTCCGATCTTATGACCAGATGTTATTTTGATTTTTTCCTTTTCTCCAGCAAACGGATAATATTTCCTCTCCACCTCGCCATTTGTAATGACTTGATTGAAAAGGGTTCGCACAAAAATCAATTGGTTTGTAATTGTTCGTGTTTTTTGCCCTAAATATGCTGCGCAAAAAGATTTGTACTTATTCAAAAAAGCTGTGTCAATTTCCTCAAACGAAAGTGTTTTCTTCTTTGCCAAAGCTTTAATATCATCAACCATGGAATGTTCAGGTTTACGCCCTTTAATCATACGTATTTTACGACGCTCCTTTATCTGCTCAATTACAGTTTCCATTGGCGCACTAGGATTTAAATTCAAAAACTCTTCTATATTACATAAAATAGACATTTCCGATTTCGCGACGGAAAATATCCCAGCTTTATATTTTCGCTCAATGCGCTCCGTCGCAGCTTCAAAAAACGAAACTCTATTTCCTTTACGTTTTACCTTATTCGTTATTTGCTTTGTTGATAGGCTATCATCACTTGTTTCCGCATCAAGCAGGCTTGCATGAGCTTCGCTCAACTTTTTTTGAAGTAAATTATTTAATCTTGTTGAATTGGGATGCGACTTCTTTACGCATCGTTCTGTAGCATTCCAATCTTTTTCAAGAATATAATTGCCAGTGAAAATATAGCTTGGTTTGCGATTTTTTATCACGCGAACTGCAATAGGAACTGTACCATCTTTTTTTTATTTGTGCTTGACAAGCACTATCTTTACTGAGGCCATGAGTTTTTATCTTTGGACGTAAAGATACGTGAAAGTTAATAAAAAGGGTAAAACATAGGTAAAACATTTACTGCTTATAAATGCTATTTTATGGTTTATCCTGAATCACATATCTCTGTAAACACTATATTTTACAACATATTAAGCCACACAGAGCCATTCCTGACAAGGCTCATAACCCGAAGGTCGCTGGTTCGAGTCCAGTCCCCGCTACTAGGGTTAACATATTCAAGTACAACGGTTTAGTTTTCTCTAAACATTTTAAAAACTAAATCTTTAGTGAGTGGTTGTCCATTTGCTTTTTCACGAATAGCGTCATAACTAAACCTAAAATCGCAGCCCGCTTTATATTGGCTACAACCATAGGCTGTTTTACCTTTAATAATAGTTCCATTTTTACATTTAGGACAATTAGTATCTTCATAGGGTACAACTGAATCGCCTATACTTTTAGTGTTCAATTGCTTTTTTTTAGGCTCTAACTTTAATCGATAATTTTCATCAAACCCAACAAGTCCTTCAATATCGACACTATTAATCTTAAACCCTTTTAAGTTTACCGTAGACCCTTTTTGCAATAATCGTATATATTGTTTTTCTGAAATGGTCTTACCTTCAAATTTAAATGGAATTATAAAATCGCAAGTCTTATTAAACTCAGAGCACCCATAAGCAGATTTTCCCTTACGAATGGTTCCCTTTTTACATTTAGGACAAACTTCCGATACTATTCCTGTAGATTTTTTAACTACTTTATCTTTTACCGCAGTAGCCGATACCGGGTTATTATTTACAGCCGAAATATTAGCCTTTCTAGTTTCACTTCGTACATCGTAAACCAATTGATCTACCATTTGCTTCATCTGTTTGATAAAACTACCAGCGCTAAAAGTACCTTTTTCGATATCCTTTAATTGCTTTTCCCATTTACCTGTAAGTTCGGCAGATTTGAGCATTTCATTTTGAATAGTATCGATTAATCGAATGCCGGTATCTGTTGGTAATACTTGCTTTTTATTTCGTTTTATATATTTTCTACGGAATAAAGTTTCAATAATATTAGCCCGCGTAGATGGTCTACCGATACCGTTCTCTTTCATTAACTCACGAAGTTCTTCGTCATCGACTTTTTTACCTGCTGTTTCCATGGCGCGCAAAAGTGAAGCTTCGGTATATTGCTTTGGAGGCTTGGTCTGTTTCTCAAGAAATGAAGGTTCATGGGGTCCCTTCTCGCCTTTTTCAAATGCCGGTAGCATTCCGGATTCTTTAAATGGTGCATTCGGTGTTTCGAAAACAACACGCCAACCTTTTTCCAAAACTTCCTTTCCGGTAGTTTTAAATTTTACTTTTCCGCCTTTCCAACTACTGTAGTGTTCGAGACTTTACAATCTGGATAAAACACAGCAATAAAACGGCGTACAATAATATCGTAAACCTGTTGTTGGTTGTATTGCAATTTCATTTGCTGCCCAGTTGGTATTATAGCGTGGTGATCAGTTACTCTACTATCATCGAAAACCTTTTTGGTTTTCTTCAGTTTTCTACCCTGTAAAGGTGCTGTTAAAGTAGTATAATTAGTCAAATCACTTAGCATTTTAGGGACTTTTGGATATATATCGTTTGGTAAAAACGTGGTGTCAACTCTAGGATAAGTAACTACTTTTTGCTCATATAATTTTTGAACGACCTTCAATGTTTCGTCTGCACTAAAACCAAACTTGGTATTGCAGTAGACCTGCAAACCTGTTAAATCAAATAACTTTGGAGCATATTCATTGCCTGCCTTTTTAGCAATAGAAACAATTTCGAAATCGTGTTCTTTTACAATATTCGCCAGTTTCTTGCCATCTTCCACTTTAAGAAAACGACCTTCTTCATAACTGAACAACGTATCGCGATAGAGGGTCTGCAATTCCCAATAAGGTTCCGGTTTAAAATTTTCTATTTCCTTAAACCGGTTTACCAACATAGCTAATGTGGGTGTCTGCACACGACCAACTGACAATACCTGTTTGTAACCACCATGTTTTAAAGTATACAAACGGGTTGCATTCATTCCCAATAGCCAATCGCCAATAGCACGGGAATAACCTGCGTAATATAAATTATCATAATCTGCAGATGGTTTTAAGTTTTTGAAACCTTCTTTTATAGCTTCGATGGTCAATGACGAAATCCAAAGCCGTTCAACCTTGCCTTTATAGTTCGCTTGATTTAACACCCAACGTTGTATCAACTCCCCTTCTTGCCCCGCATCACCACAGTTTATAACAACATCCGCTCTATCAAATAATTGTTTTACAATCTTAAACTGTTTTTGAATACCAGCATCTTTAGTCACTTTAGTTTCAAAATGTTCTGGCAGCATTGGCAAATTATTTAAATCCCAACTTTTCCAATGTGGTCTATAATCGTTTGGCTCTTTAAGTGTACAAAGATGTCCAAAGGTGTAGGTTACTGCATAACCATTGCCTTCGTAGTAGCCATCATGTTTAGCGTTGGCACCAAGAACGGAAGCTATTTCTCGCGCAACAGATGGTTTTTCGGCTATACATACTTTCATTTTATAGGTTGATAATTTTTAAATTAATGAGTTGCAATATATCGTATTGGTATATTTTATCTTTATCTACTTTTGCTTGAACTTTATCAATTATACAGTCGATTTACTCTATATTTATTTGCTAGATTTTTAGTTTCACTTCGCATAATTGTTTCAACACTTATATATTAAAAAATTACGATTATCCAAGAATGTAAAAATAGGCAACCTAAATGGCCTGGTTAAAGTCACAAATCTATATTTAAACTAAACCTAAGTATTTTTACGATACCAACAGAACCTTATCTAAACCCCCTTGTTAGAACAGGTCAATTTTATTCCTTTTTTCCAAACTACCACCACACTCTTGCTCACAGCTAGTAGCCTATTTGTTACCTAGTCACAACACAGTTTGATACCTAATTGGGATAATTGTATTAAATAAAAACTTGTTTCACTTAGCGTACTCTCAAAGAAAGAAAGTCTCATCCGACTATTTTATACGCTTTATCGTTTCAATAGCACACATGACGAAAAATTGGCCTTACCTAGCACGCAAATTGTATTTTTTTCCACTTATTCACCTAGTATAATCCTCCTGTAAAAACTAAAACCTATTATAGATGCCCCGGGAAAACACTAATTTATTAGAGTATGAACGCTTCTACAAGCATATAGATTTTCATGTTCGATATGCATATCATGCTGGCTCCAATGGAAAATTATGTTTTGCTGCGCAGCCCATGGAAACTTTCACAGAATTTGGTGATGACTATGATTACATTTACGGGGTAGTCTACAATAATATGCAGTTGCAAGTAGGGTTTAAAGATTTTCTAATAATTATAGATAATGATCTGCACAAGCGCCTGGGAATCTTATATGATTTGATAAGAGAAGAGTTTGTGATGCTCGTAAATACACATTTATAGTTTAAGTTTATGTTCTAAAAACACTGCAAATTCAAAGTAATTCGTGCTGCATTTATGTTTTATTTCTCTTGTTTTGTAACCTTACCCGTTTTGTAGGTTACACCAAAGTTAAAATCACCTTTAACCCATATGGTTTTTCCTTAACTTGTTCAACAGGCACAATGTCCATAATTAATGTAGGGTTTAGGTTTTACTCCAAGGTCTGTGTATAATTATAAGGTCGCAAGATCTTTAGGGTTTTTCTTTAAATAATAAAAAATTAAACAAAAAGATTTGGTTACTAGTTATGGCGGAATGGTAACTGTAAACAACCACCTCACTCTAATCACAGCCTAGACGTTATATGCAAACTGAAAAATATTTAAAATAACCTAAAAGATTCTAATCAATTTCATTCTCAATATTTAATTTACAAATTGCTATTTGCTTTTTCACAGCCTTTAATTCTTTCATTTTCTCTTCTATTTGCAATAATTTTTTATTTAAAACATCAATTTTTGCTGTTTTACTTAATTGCTTCTTATACCAAGCATCAACAACCTCTTTTATTTCTGCTAGAGTAAAACCTACCGCTTTCGCCATTTGTATAAATCTAAGCTTTTCAACGGTTTCTTTATTATAGTAGACATAATTGTTAGTGGTTACTTCTTTCTTAGTTTGACCACTAATTAGTCCGCTTTTTTCGTAAAAACGAATTGTTCCAATTGGAATTCCGGTTTCTTTGGAAAGTTGATTTATTAATTTCATTATAAAAATGTTTACAAAAAAAAACAAACTATATAGTATACTGCATACTTGTGACAAACAAAAATAGTATTTATTATTGTATTTGAAAACAGGAAATTCAGTAATAAAAAAAATTAGAATGAAATATAGAGACGAAGAGCTTATAAAATTAGTACCAAACTTTGGAAATAACTATGTAGAAGTGAATGGTACAAGATTACATTATGTCAAAGGCGGTCAAGGTAAGCCATTAATTTTAATTCCAGGTTATCCCGAGACGTGGTGGGCCTATCATAAAGTAATGCCCATCCTTGCCGAAAAACATTGTGTTATTGTCGTAGAAATGCGTGGAATGGGTAGTTCAGATAAACCAGCAAACGGTTATGAAAAAAAGAATATGGCAAAAGACATTTTCGAGCTTACAAAGATATTGGGATATGATAAAGTGAACATTGGAGGACACGACATTGGAGCCCACGTAGCTTTTAGTTTTGCAACAAATTTTCCAGAATCAACTTCTTCACTAATAATGTTAGATACACCGCATCCAGACTCAGGAATGTACCAATTACCAATGTTACCTCTTTTAGGATCAAACTACGTTTATCCTTGGTGGTTATCATTTAATCAAGTAAAAGAACTTCCTGAACAACTACTTGAAGGACGAATGAACATCATTATAGAATGGTTATTTCAAAATTTACTTGTAGAGCAAAATAACATTAGTGAGTTTGATAAAGAAGTTTATGGGTTTGCTAATAATAGCAAAGATGCAATTAGAGCTTCGAATGCTTGGTATCAATCGTTTCCACAGGACATTGAAGATAATAAAACATACAAAAAACTAAATATGCCAGTACTTGGCATTGGCAGTAGTGGATATGAAATGTTACAAATGTCTTTATCAAATTCTACCATTAATTTAGAAATGAAAAAAATAGAAGAATGTGGACATTTTATTCTTGCGGAAAAGGCAAGTGAAACGGCAAAGCTAATCTCTGACTTTTTGGAATAAATAATGTAAAAGGCCAGTAAATTGCAACCGACATATAGCGAGATGAAAGTTCGGTCCAAATAAAATGCAATTTAAAGCGAGCAAATTTCTTTAGATTTGTTATCAAGCATTCTGAAGTACCGTACTAAAAATCTGAAACTAATAAAAAAGTTCAATATTTTAATTCACGCATATTTATAAAATAAAAATTCAGTTCGTTAACCCCAGATATTTACTATCTTTTTACTCACTACGTCTTTCGCACAATCCGTTGTAGTAAATTATAATTCTTTCCGAATACCTGCTGCAGGTATTCTTGGGAATCAATCACACAAATAGCGAAAATCGATACAGCAATCAAAATTTATAGAAGTAGTGCGTTTTGTCCACTTGTACTCTTAAGACCTATATATTTTATGCAAGTCTGCTTGTCTGAAATGATTTCTATCACAGATTTTGCAACGAGAGCTTTAAATTCATTACTCTTATAGCATTTTTACGAACAGCATTTATAAAGAGTGATGGCATTGACATCTGCAGATTATCATTTCAAATAATAAGTTAGAAATGTAATATCGGAAAACTTATTCATTTAAAAATACAATGGCAAAATGGTCAATAGGTGTGTCAAAAGACTAATTCCATCTCAATGAGATCTTCATCCGTTTCTCTCAAATAAAAAATAATTAAAATCTATAACATATAGAGATTGCATCTATCTTTAGATAACAAAACGCGGAATTAAGTGCAGCCCTTTTTTAATAGTAAAATAAAGCCGATTCAACAATCACTAAATCGAAACAAATGATTGCACTTAACATATTTGAAACAACCTTACCACTGTCAAATCCAGTATTAAAATTTCTCGTGATTTTGGTCATTATTTTATTTGCACCAATTATTTTGAACAAAATAAAAATACCTCACCTTCTCGGTCTAATTATAGCGGGTGCAGTTGTGGGACCTAATGGAATTAATTTAATTGCCAGGGACAGTAGTATTATTCTTTCAGGAACTGCTGGACTTTTATATATCATGTTTCTCGCAGGATTGGAAATTGATTTGGCAGATTTCAAGAAAAATAGGAAAAAAAGTTTGGTCTTTGGATTATATACTTTTACTATTCCAATGATTTTAGGAATATTGGTCGGGCTCTATGTTTTACATTTTTCATTAACAACTTCCGTACTATTGGCAAGTATGTTTGCTTCTCACACTCTCATTACCTATCCATTGGTCAGTAAAATGGGGGTAGCAAAAAATAAGGCTGTAAATATTACGGTAGGAGGAACATTAATTACGGACACACTGGCCCTCTTGGTACTGGCGGTTGTTGTTAGGATGACTACTGGGGAAGTCAATACTGAATTTTGGCTGAAATTAGCAATTTCAATACTCATTTTTGGACTTATTGTAATAATGCTTTTTCCACTGATAGCAAGTTGGTTTTTTAAACGTTTTGATGACAATGTATCCCAGTATATTTTTGTATTGGTTATGGTCTTTCTTGGTGCAGTTCTAGCTGAAATAGCAGGTATTGAACCTATTATTGGAGCTTTTTTGGCAGGTTTAGCCCTTAACCGTCTAATACCACATATATCACCTTTAATGAATAGAATAGAATTTATTGGAAATGCCATTTTCATTCCATTCTTTCTAATTGGCGTGGGCATGCTCGTTGACTACCGGGCATTTTTCAAAGATTTTGAAACAATAAAAGTTGCATCGGTAATGATAATAGTGGCAACTATAGCCAAATTTATTGCTGCTTATCTGACCCAAAAAACCTTCAAATTTACAGTGGACGAAAGAAGATTAATCTTTGGTTTAAGTAATGCACAAGCAGCCGCAACATTGGCAGCTGTATTAGTTGGCTATAATATCATTATAGGCAAAACTGCAACTGGAGATCCTATTCGACTATTGAATGAAAGTATCTTAAACGGAACAATTTTGATGATACTCTTTACTTGCACTATTGCTTCATTTGCTGCTCAAAAAGGCGCTAAAAATATTGCATTATTAGGTAATATTGACGCAGCCACTGATAATGATGAAAAACAGGAAAAAATATTAATTCCAATCAGTAACATTGAGACAACAGATGAACTTATAAATTTAGGAGTGACCGTTAAATCAGAGAAAAACAAAAATGATATATATGCTTTAAGTATTGTGGACAATAATTCGACGGATTCACTGAAAGAGAAAGAAGCAAAGAAGGTTTTAAATAAAGCATCCATAACTGCTTCGTCAACAGATAGTCCAATACGTGAACTTTTGCGTTACGACCTAAATATTGTAAATGGTATTGTAAGCGTCGTCAAAGAACATAACATCACGGATTTAATTTTAGGTCTACATGCTAATAAAGGTATTTCTGATTCTTTTTTAGGAAATTTAACCGAAGGCATTATAACCAAGTGCAACACTACAACATTAATATATAAACCAGTACATCCTTTTGGAACAATTAAAAGACATCTTATTATTGTGCCCCGGAATGCGGAAAGAGAGATCGGTTTTCCTTTCTGGCTTCTAAAAATTTGGAATATAGCGAGGAATTCAGGTGCTAAAATTATATTTTACGCAACAAAAGAAACGCTAGAACTTATACGAGAAATTCAATCTAAGAACCCGATAGAATGCGACTTTGAAGAGTTTAGTGAATGGGATGATTTTTTAATATTTGCAAGAAATCTTCATGAAGATGACAATTTAATAATTATTTTGAGTAGAAAGGACAAGTTGTCATTTAACTCTAATATGACAAGAATTCCCTCCTACTTAAACACCTATTTCAAGGATACAAGTTACATTCTAATTTATCCAATGCAGGCAGGAATTACTGACATTTCGCAAATCAACTTAAAAAATGCAACCTTTATAGAACCGTTAGAGAAAATTGACGAAATTGGAAAAACTATTGCGAAAATATTTAAAACAAAATGATAATTCATAATAAGCAGCTCTCACCAACAGGTGTCTAAAAGTGAAATCTACTTAATAGTCGCAAGATTAGGAAATCTGTGCGGTACCTCTAGATGATTAATCGTGATGCTCCAGTAACAATTTCTTTGGTACAAAAATGGTTCAAGTCAGTTAGAGTTATAAGTAAAGAACAAGATATAGTAAATTGGAATTACTTTATTCCAATTCTTATATTCTTTCTCTTTCTGAGCAGCTTTTAAGTTTAACCGAATTAATTATAAGATTTAATATTTTTATATTAACTCCCATAAACCTTCTTATTTTTTTATCCCACTTATTAGGTATACACAAATACCACTAACTCTTGCCTCCATTGTACATAAGCACTTTAGAAACTTGATTCAAGACCTTCCAAATCCACATTACGGTTCAATACCATTCAGGCTTCCAACTAGTGTTACTACCTGCCTTACCGAAACCATTCCTAATTGTGGTAAGAAAAATAAGTACGATGCATATAAGGGAGTGCCGATATGACTAGCAAACCTTCGTAAGGCTCTTGCTTAGTTTTAAAAGCCATAAAAGTGTATTATCATCTAATTCCATCAAAACAATTTAAGCTTTCTAAAAATGACTCTCATAAGAGAAACTTATATTTATATTAAAGTTAATATTAAACAGTGTAGATGACACCCATAATATCCACTGAGTCGCTCTTTTAATCTCAATCGTTTACTAAAATTTCGGTGTATCAAACATAGCTTCTATTTTTTTAAATTTTGCCATCGTTACTATATTGAGACGTTTAGTCGAAACTGAGAGCGTTAACTCTATAAATTCCTTATTATCCACGGCTATATTATTAGAATCCACTTCTGCTTGGAACTGTGTGATGATTCCTTTCAAAACCTCTCCAAGTGCATATAATTCCGACATGGGTAACTCTTGAAGTTTTTTTATGTTATGTGAACTGTATTGCTCCCACTCTTTTTCAGTTTCTGGTCCTCTTTCCATATTTATAGTTTTATCGAATTATTTTTTTAGGTAGTACTTTAAAGATAATAACTCTATTTGATTAATCACAAAAGAATGAAAAAGCCTTTGCAGATATTCGCGTCTCTAGAATAGTTGTGTTCCAATAAATAAATATATCTTAGTTCTATAAACTAGTTGACAGATGTACACACTTACCTACGAATCAGTGGCAATTCCCGAGCTGAATGACCGTGACATAGAAAATATACTGGAAACAGCGAGAGCTTTTAATTCAAAGCATGGAATTACAGGTTGTCTCATATATCATTCCGGCAGGTTCGTACAGATTTTAGAAGGACCGGAAGAAAAAGTAAAGTACCTCTATGCGAGTATTGAAAAAGATAATAGACATACGAAATTAAACCTATTCAGTGAGGATAATATTAGTGAGCGCAATTTTCCTCATTGGGGAATGGCCTATTACTCAGTCGATGAGAAAAATAGAGGCATGTCTGACTTAGCTCAATTTAATAGAAACCTGACTCTGTTAGCAGATTTAAGTAAACCAACAAATGTCACCGCAATTCTTTTTGGAAAAAATGAAAGGTTTAATTTCAATTCCACCATCGAAAACAAATAATTAAAGTTTAGTATCTAGTAATTTTCTCCTATACCGTAGATAGATAGTAGAAATTTTTAATAATTAATTATCTTAATCAAAGTTTACGTAAATTTTTCATCTGCTTATCGGTTTGAAACATGATAATTTCCATGACACGGCTTGGTTGTATTTCATAGTCAAAATGCTTAGCAATTTTCTGATGTAATTTATTATATCCATCCTGTGAAGAGATGTTTCTTATCCTCTCTAGATATGAGATATATGTTTGAACATCACCTATGCCATAGCTAGTAGTTTTTCCGGTAATATAACGATGTATCCTACTGTCCCATATTGCATACATCGTCGGGTTCAAAAAATGTAATAACTTTGAAGTGCCGACCAATGAATTATTGATATATTCTTTAATTGCTCTAATTTCTTCTAGGTTTACCTCTACACCATCCCGTGCTTTGGATAAAATAGTCAGCAATCTATCTGTATTTTTCAAATTAATATTGACCATCGTAGGCATTGAACCGTAAATTATTTGTGCGAATAAAATGAGGTGAGATTCTTGAAGTATTCTCACATCCTGAAAAAAAGACAATATTTCGAAATAGGTTCTCTCATACACATAAGAGTCGAACACATCAAATTCGGCCGCATCTTTTTCAAGTCGATTCAGGGTCAGTCCATCCATGAGATTAAACTTAGTAATAAAGGTTAGAAATAATGAAATTAAATTCAATAAATTAGCTCCATGTGTTATTCTAAAAGCCTTACAAAACCTGAAGAAGTGGTTGAAGAGCATTTCGATAGAGAATTTGAAGTGCCCCTTCTATATGAGCCTTATTATTATATATCCGGATTTCAGCTTCCAAATGTTTATATAATCCCACAGGATGACCCCAAGGTAATATGGCCATCAATTTGGGGGTTGATTCCCGAATTTGCAATGGACAACGCCGAAGAATTTAGAGCAAAAGCAAACACATTAAATGCTAAGGGGGAGACCGTATTTGAAACGCGCTCCTTCAAGGAGTCTATAGAAGGTCAGCGGTGTCTTGTCATAGCCGATGGATTTTACGAACCCCATCATTACAATGGTACATCTTATCCGCACTATTGCAAGTTAAAAGACCATTCCCTATTTACCTTTGCAGGTATCTATACCAAACTAGATGAAGAACTGTATACCTGTTCTATTTTGACAATTGAGGCAAACAAGTTCTTTTCTGAAGTACATAACAAGAAAAGACGAATGCCTTTGGTCTTGGATAATGAATTCGAAAAAGAGTGGTTACGAAATGATTTAAATGAAAAACATATCAAAGAGCTGATCAGTTCAGGTTTTACTTCTGAAGACTTTGAGGCCTATCCGGTCACACGAAATCTTTATTCAAAAAACTTTAATAAAAATACAGTACAAGCAATCCAGAAAGTCAATTATCCTGAACTTGGGCAACAACAAAGTCTATTCTAGCTATTATAGAGTATGAATTCAATGTATGGGAATATGCAATCTATTTCATTTTGTACCTCGGCAAACCAATTTCATGTTCTTGAGGATATGGCGCCCGGTTTGTAGTACTCCTATCTTCTTTTAATCTATCGTGTATTTTGTAATCCCTATCAGTACCGGTCTCATATCTAGGATCGGGAACAAAAGGCATTTTTTCCATTTTCGATACAACCACTGTTGGAAAATGGAAATCTACCTCTACCCGACCCAATAGAAGATAGCAGCCTCCCCCCTTGAAAGGATATTTCTTCAGTGTGGATGCGAAATGAGCCGTATCGAAATAATCCCCGTTATTATCTATCCATGTTCCAAAATACATATTGCCATTTATTGTAGGCACTTGTTTTGTGGAGACCAGATAGGCCAACATACGTACGATTTTTTTGTAATTATCAAGTAGCTGAACGTTCATGATGTCACCTCGATATTTTGTTTTTAAAAGGTCGAAAGGGGAAAGTGAAACCGAAAATCCTAGAATTTCGATTTCATCAAAGGCATCTTCTACAATGTTACGGACCATAACAGGAAATTGGTATTCTTGCAATGGTTCCTGTATGAGAAGTGTAGGTGACTTTGACACTTCCCTTGATTCCAAGAGTTTGGCAATAATAATAAGATCGCTCTTAGGTTTACCTGTAAATCGAAAAGCACCTATGAATATTAAGGTCTGGAGTGTCTCGCCACCTATAGAGGTTCGTGATAAAAAGTCTTCCAAAGAAATGTAATCTCCATTAGCGATTCTTTCCTCAACCAAGAGAGTGGATAGTTTTTCATCCATAGATTTTATAAGGTTAAAACCTAGATAAATATCCGTACCCTTTAATACAGTTTCCACATCGCTATTGTTCACGCAAGGCACATGCACTGTACCGCCCGAGCGCTTCGTTTCATGGATATAGATCTCCACCCTATAAAACCCGCCGCCATTGTTTATAGCACATACCATGAACTCAATTCCGTAATAGGTCTTTAGGTAGAGACTCTGATAACTCTCTACCGCATACGATGCGGAGTGGGCCTTGCAAAACGAATAGCCGGCAAAGCTTTCAATCTGTCTAAAAACTTCCAGGCTCAATTGCTCATTGTGGCCAAGTTGTTTACAGGATTCAAAAAATTTATATTTCAGGCTTTCAATTTCTTTTCTTGAACGTGATTTACCACTTATAGCCCTTCGTAGGATGTCTCCGTATGTTGGTTCTAAGCCTCCATAATGAAGTGCGATTTTGATAACATCTTCCTGATATACCATGATGCCATAGGTATCCCCCAAAAACTCTTCGAACACTTCATGAAAATACTCGAAGCTGTTCGGGTTGTTATGCCGGTAGATATATTCCTTCATCATACCACTTTTCGCAACCCCTGGTCGAATAATGCTTGATGCAGCTACCAAGGTCTGATAATCATTGCATTTCAACCTTCTTAGAAGTCCGCGCATGGCCGGGCTTTCAATATAGAAGCAACCCAGAGTATTTCCGATTTGAAGATTGGCATTACACTGGGGATCTCTTTTAAAATTATCTATTTTACTTATATCTACACTTATTCCTCTGTTACGTTTGACCAGTTCAACGGTGCTCGATATTGTTCCTAAACCCCGTTGACTTAGGATATCAAATTTCTCGAAACCTATATCTTCAGCAATATGCATATCAAACTGGACTATGGGAAAACCTTTTGGTTTTATCTCAAGAGCTGAAAAATTTGTTATGGGTTCTTCGGATATGATTACACCACATGCATGCATACTTCGTTGATTGGGAAACCCTACGAGCATAGCACCAAGTTTTACAACAAGGTCGATAACCGAATCATTACCAGAAGATTGTAGTCCATTTTTGGATAACGCATCTAGTTCCGCCTTTTGCAGTCCGTAGACCTTCCCAAGTTCGCGCATTATGGACCTGTGTTTAAATTCCACTATTGTACCGCAGAATGCTACATGGCCTGGAGAAAATCTTTTAAAAATGTAATCCAAGATTTCATCACGTTCCTGCCAAGACCAGTCAATATCAAAATCCGGTGGACTTTTCCTATTTTCGTTTAAAAAGCGCTCAAAATATAAATCAAGTTCCAAAGGGCAAATATCCGTAATTCCAAGGGCATAACTTACAATACTATTTGCGCCACTTCCTCGACCCACATGCATAAAACCGCGACTTTGACTATACCTTACGATATCCCAGGTAATTAAAAAGTATCCGGTAAAATTGAGCTGCCCAATTACCTTCAGCTCCTTTTCCATGCGAATTTTTGCTTCCTTGTTTTTAGCGCCATACCTCCTCAAAATTCCATCTTTTGCCAACTGCCCCAATAATAACATATCGCCCGACTTACTACCAGTATAGAGCTTCTTGTTACGTGGCACAGTAAAATCAAAATCGAAACTACATTGTGCGGCCAGTTTATCCACATTACGGATTATGCCCGAATACCTTGAAAACTGTTGTTCCAGGGATATCGTGGTATCCATTATCTCAGAGCTGTCACAATGGGAATCCTTCGGTAACTGGGACAATAGAATATTATGGTCGATACATCTTAGAGCTTTATGAAGCTCATATTCATCTTCGTTACGAATCGTTACGGATTGAAAAGCAATGGTTTTTTTTAGCAATTTCTGGTATATCGGCTTGATCAATTGGGTCGTTTCATGCCCATTGACCCCAAGATATTCGTTCTTTTCCAAACTCACGGGCGTATTGGAAATGGGGTATACTATAAAAGCATTTTTGAATTTTGGTGCAATGGTGGGCAACTCTCTATTACCGAGATTATGGTCGGTCAGGAATTTACATAACTCGCCAATTCCCTTGGTATTCTTTGCAATACCCGTATATAATTTCTCGTCCCCCTTGCGAAATTCTATACCTACAATCGGTTTTATTTTCCTTTCATTACACATTCGAACAAAGTCATATATACCCGTTACCGTGTTGATATCGGTAAGGCCCAAGGTGGTTACTCCCCTACTTGCGGCCAAATCCACAAGCTCATTTAAAGGAATTGTTCCATATCGTAAACTATGATAAGAATGGCAATTGAGAAATGTTTTCATTTGTTACGGTAATTTTGAAATGCGGAAGAGGAACCTATAGAATTTACTCCGTATTTTTTACGTATCGAATCCAGCGCATGGTATAGGGATAGTATTTCACCCGTATCTTCGAAAAGATTGATCTGATGTGCACCGGAAACTATATCAGTGAAGCGGACACCCACTTTTACCAGACGCATTCTTCTGTGGTATAATCTTGAAAAGAGTAACCGTACCTCTTTTTTTAGGATATGATCCAGCGATGTATAAGAGATTCGGGAATGTTTGGTTTCGGTGTCAAGATTATTGTATTTAACCTTTACGATAACCCTTGCAGTTACCAAGTTGTCCTGTCTGAGCTTGAAAGCCAATTGTTCTACCATGGTCATTAACCGCGCACTGATAATATGGATATCTATACAGTCCATCTCGAAATCATGCTCCATATAGACCGCCTGTTTCTCTATATAGGGCGTTACAGGCTCCCTATCTATACCATTTGCGTGTTGCCAAATGATATCGCCACGCTTGCCCAACATTTTCTGTAGTACCGATGATGGCATTTGTGCAACTTTCGCTATTTGACGAATACCTATTCTCGATAAAAGCTGAAAGGTAGTAGCCCCTATGTTCGGCAATCTTTGGATAGGTAAGGGATTTAGAAAATCCTGAACTTGCTGCTGTTTCAAAAGTCTGGGCATATTAGGGGACGAGTCCACTGCTCCGATTTTTGAAACCGTCTTATTTACAGAAAGAGCCCAAGAAGGATCTAAACCGGAATTTTTCGAAACCTGTGAGGATAGCTCATTCGTCCAATCGTAACATCCAAAAAAGCGATCCATTCCAGTAATATCCAGATAGAACGAATGAATCGATGATTTTTCAACTACAGGGGCATGCTCTCTTATAATTTCGGTTAGCTCTTCGGACTTATTTGAGTACGACCCATAATCTCCCTTAAGTACAGTAGCGTTCGGGCACAACCTCATAGCATATACTGTGGGCATTGAAACCCTTACACCAAATTTGGAAGCTTCTTTCGAACAGGCGGCAACCGTACCCCTGTTTGCTCCACCCCCAATGATAAGCGGTACTCCTTTCAAAGATGAATTTGCCAAACGCTCACATTCAATATAGAAATCGTGCATGTCCATATGTACTATTGCTCGTTCCATAGTATCAAGAGGCCTTAACAAATTTTTGTACTGGTCTCAGTTCCATCTGACTGATTAATATTTTTTCAGCCTCATAATAAAAACCCTCTTTAACTTCGGCTTCATATTTTGCTATTCGCTCAGATATTTCGGGCTTCGAACTGAATAATTCGATACGGCAAATTATGGTTCCGTCCATGGCATAATAGGTTTCTACTGTAGCCTCTTTATATTTTGATTCGCTTAACCTATAATCAAGCAACACCTTAATCTCTTGTTCTAATTGTATCAAATTTGAGTAGTCCAACATCGTCAATAAGTTTTAACCATGGATTTATTCCAAAATTATGGATTATTTCCATTTAAAGAGATGTTTTTATTGAACGAAATAAAACTTTAACGAAATGGACTATGTATCGCTGGTACATATTTTGAATCAAAGGGCTTTCGCGAGCACTGTATTACAGGGTTTCAAATCATACGAAGGACAAGATAAATTATATGCAATTCCATTATACGAACCATTAAGACTGAGAGATTCCGTATAACGACAAGGTTGCTAAACATTTTTTAAGGTTCAAATCTTATTCTTTAAAAGTTATTTAGAAGCAATATCCAGCTTATATTCGTCAGCTAAATCAGATTAATTAGTATTTGCAGCAGTAGTCAAAAAGAGAAGTACCATTTAAAATAATAAAATATGAAATGGCAAGGGAAGCGTACAAGTTCTAATGTAGAGGATCAGAGAGGCAAATCAAATTCACAGCGAGGAATTGGTGGGTTAAACCCAATGTTATTAGGCCCTTTAATTAAACTTTTATTTTCTAAAACGGGATTAATTATTGCTGGTTTGATTATTTTGTTCTCAATTATGACCGGATACAACCCACTAAACCTAATTGGAAATTTCTTCACAAATTCAGGTAACCAAACGCTTAGTAACCAACCGTATGAAGGCACAGAACAAGAGAACGAACTAGCAAGATTTAGCGGTACAGTTCTAGCGAGTACGGAGGATGTCTGGAAAAATATTTTGAATGATTACCGAGAGCCAACCTTAGTGCTATACTCTAATTATGTTTCATCTGCGTGCGGATCTGCGTCAAGTGCTACTGGACCTTTTTATTGTCCTGGTGATGAAAAATTATACTTAGATCTTACCTTTTTCCAAGATATGGAGAAACGAATGGATGCTCCTGGTGACTTTGCACAAGCATATGTCATAGCCCATGAAGTTGGCCATCACATTCAAAAGCTTACAGGTACTATGGACAAAGTAAATAACTTAAGGGGAAAAGTTAGTGATGTGGAATTTAACAAATATTCTGTAATGCTTGAATTACAGGCCGATTTTTTGGCTGGTGTTTGGGCAAATCATGCTCAACGCACGACTCAATTATTAGAGCCGGGTGATTTTCAAGAAGCTCTTAACGCGGCAAATGCAATAGGTGACGATCGCTTACAAAAACAATCTACCGGAAAAGTAGTTCCTGATGCGTTTACGCACGGAACCTCAGAACAACGTATGAGATGGTTTAAGAAAGGATTTGATACTGGAGATATTTCTCAGGGTGATACCTTTAGTGCTGATTCACTTTAATTAATTTTCAGCAAATGTTATCTAACCAAGTGGTATTATAAGCTAACCTTTTTGTGTACATCTTAAATTTCTACATCTTGCAATCTGAAAATCCAATTCTCTAATGGAAGTTCTCCTAGCTAACAAAAAAATGAATTTCAATATTCAACTTCGGAACCTCTTAGCCCCAAATATTAGATTTAATAAAATTAAATCTAATAAACTAGTAAATTTGACCACTCCATAGTATTTAAAATTTACCCAGTTATTTTAATATATGCGTACTTGGAACAAAAAGAACATAAATTTGATCTAATCGTTTCTATAAAAAATCAGCTCAATTCACCGAACTATCTGTTGTAAAAAGTTCCGATGACAGCTTTTCAAACTTTTCTAGAAAAAGGTCTTGAGAAAGGTTAAATAGATGTGACTCTGTCTGATAAAAATGCATCATATATCCTGCTGTATTAACAAACAATATCATATCTCCACGGGATGGCAGGTTCGGAAATGTCAATTCACGCTTTAGCAATACGTCCTGTTCCAAACAATAGGATCCCGTTAAGAAAAGTTTCGCTTCTTCAATAACCTCTGGTCGATTTTTATAAATAATGAAAGGATCTAATAAAAAATCAGCACTAGAACTTTTCAACTGACTCATATTCATTTCCATGCCAACTAACCAATTTCCCTGTGCATCCAACTTACGATGTGCGACCTTGGCCAAAGTGACACCCACTTGATTTAACAGAGAACGACCTGGCTCAATTCGTACTTGTATATTCGCACTATTTATTAGCTCTGCCACGGATGTTCCAAAAGAGTTTTGATATGATAGAATTTGAGATAGAAAATTTGTACTGTGAATCTCATTGTAAAATGGATAGGTGCTCAAGTTACCCCTAATCTCCATCTTGTTCGTTTCTTGTTCAAATCCCAATCCGTTATTCTGAAAAGTTATCGGCTCTCTCTTGCCCAATACGGCATCCCTCAAATGGTTTTGAAAGTTCACCCATTCTTCATGTGATTCAAGATAGTTCATAAGAATACCACCTCCAATATCCAAAAAATCGATGGAATTACCTTGCTGCCGAAACTCTTGAATAATTTCTAGAGTTTGAATTGCCGCTTCCCCACGTTCTTCGATACTATATCCGTTCAAATGAAAATGAAATCCTGAAAGCTTCAAATGAGGAAAGGTTGCTTTATCTGAAAACCAAATTTTCAAATTTTGCCTATCCCGTTCTATGTCAAAACCAAATCGGCTATAAAGTTTATTACCATTGACTTGAAAACCACTTAGACGAATCCCGAGAGAACACTCTTTTTCTAATTCTCCGGCAATTTGATTCGCCATTTGCAGCTCATCGGTATTGTCCACAATTATAGTTATATGATTCATGATTGCCAACTCTAGCAAAGCTCGGTTTTTAACAGCAGCGGTTAGTATCAAATTGTGCTCAGTACCACCTATTTCTATAGCCTGTTTTAATTCGTTGTAACTAGCCGTATCGACACCAATTCCGGATTTCAAAGCAGTATCTACAAGAGCTTTGCTTTTATTCGCTTTTCTTGCAAAGTAAATCTGACCTTCAACCTCAAACTTTTTAAATACCTCCAAATAGTCGCTTATATTCTTTTGGAACGAAGGAAGATGATGGATGTTAAGTGGAGAACCATACGTTTCGAGTAAATTTTCTACTATTTCCGTATGGTTCATCATTTCATGCATCCATGCACTGGTTACCGGTGTTAACTGAATATCACCAAGGGATTTCGAATAGTTATTATTTGTCATTCTAAATATTTTTTTAAGCGAATTCTCGCTTTTGAATTTTGTTCAGAATTTGCGCTGCCCAAGACGAGGCAAAATTGTTACGTACGCGTGAAAGGGTATCATTATCATAGACGGCCCCTTCTGTGGGCGTACCATAAAAACTAATATTATGAGTTACACCTCCATTTTTGCCTATAGCTCTTCCCTGCTTATCAATTTCAGGACAACCAAGCTCATAAGACCCTTCGGAATTAACAATGTACGGGCGTATGATTCCTTCATTTTTCATATGCTTTAACAAGGGAGACCAATCATCAAAATTATTTGATTTTGGAATTCTCGCATCTACTAACAAATCAAATTGTTGAGGCTTTCCAACCAAAGCTTGTATGGACCATCCCCTATCCAATTTCTTAATATTTGGATTTTTGGCATAATCTAAATCCAAAATCCCCGTTTCGGCCAACGCGATGATTTTTTTTGCATTCTCAATTGGTGGCCCATAGGAAATCCTGTTTAGCATTGAACGGTATTCTTTATCGAAAATATGATGGGATTGCGAGGTCATACCGCTAAAACTGAAAATTTCATTAAAAGTTTCACTGATATTCGCCCAAATCGTGGCAGCAGCCATAAACCCACTTATATTTGAACCCATTTCCGCTTCTATAACAAGATATTTTAAATAATTAAGCGTATCCAACTCTAGTGAATCAACACTGAACGATTTTGACATAACCATATCTTTTAAAGTAAACCGATACTCATTGGGATATAACTTATGGAAATGCTCGATTTGCAACTTCATAGTCCTCAAATTATCGCTAATAGTAAAGGCTGTGCGGTTTTTTTCAAAAATGATACTATAATACCGGTACTGTATTTCAGCAATATACAATGGAAGAACATGTTCAGAAAACTTAACTTTATTACCGATTCCTGCCCTTTTGTATATATTCTCTTTAGTAAAGTATATAGGTCGATACCGTTCTTGGCCTTCCGCACCACTCCGCGGAACCATAGGCAAACCACTTCTTGAGAATGCATAAATTTTTTCTGGCTCCCTACCAGACCGTAGATATTGAAATTCTCCTGTACTTAATTTTTTAAATATCCCTCCTCTACCTTCGGTCAATGCTAAAGCTGTATCTATAAAGGTAAGACCTATTCCTTTTATTCCGATAGTAAGTCTTTCAGATATCCCGGAAAGTTTAGAAGCCACAGGATATACGTAGGGTATCGAGTCGGATTGCGTGCTATCCAAACACGATTTAGAACTAAGTTTGCCCATGAAACTGGTATGTCCCGTGGTGAGCAAAGCTTCATCTATTTGTAAAGTCATGTCATAATCTCCATCATCAATAGAATATTTTAAAAGCAGCCCCTCTGAGCACTCTTTAATATCATTGACTTTGGCAACATGTTTAACAATTTTTATGGTATTACCACTTTGCCGCTGTAAAAGGTCAAAACAATATATTAAGTACTCACCCACCTTTTTTCGCGAAGAAAACTTATCGGCTATATTTATTTCATTTTCGATAACTCCTTTACTCAGCCATTCGACAAAATTTGGCGTTTCATTTACACATGGTTCCGGTATTTCTTGTGGCCAAGCATTAATTTTTCTATTAGGGTAGTTCATAATAAGATATTCCGGCTGATTTGGACAATATGTAGCTCCCGCACCAAAAAACCCGGTCTTTTCAAAAAGATGGATTTCAACGCCAGTACCGACATTTCCTTTATTCAACTCGGCCAGTAGGCGCTCCATCGCATATAGCCCTTTTGGGCCAACTCCGACAATGGCCACTTTATATGGCTGTTCCCAAAATTCCATTTTGTAATTTAATTGGCTGATAATTATCCCGTTTAAAATTCCTGTTACCTATATTATGCTTTACCCAATTATCATTATAAACCGTATCTAGATAACGTTCTCCACTATCAGGAAGCAAAAGTACAGAGGTGCTTTTCTCTGGCAATCGTTGGGAATATCTTTGGTATGCCGAAACGATTCCTCCTGAAGAGCCACCGGATAAAATCGCTTCTTTATTTAACAAATCTCGACAGCCCTGTATGCAATCTAAATCAGTGACATGTATAACATCATGAATTTTAGAAATATCTAGAAATTGGGAAGGTACGCTTGCCCCATGCCCTGGGATTTTACGTTTTTCAGGCCGTCCTCCAAATAATACACTACCATTCGCATCAACTGCAATTAGTTTGGTATTTAACTCGTTTTGCTCAATATAATTAGCACAACCCATAAGTGAACCGCAGGTACTTGTAGCAACAAAGAGATAATCTAAATTTTGACTCAACGAATTTGTGATTTCCTCCATTACCGCTAAATATGCCTTGGGATTATTGGGATTGCCATACTGATTTGACCAAATGCTACCCGGAATGGTGTCCAATAATTCATTCACTTTTTTAAGTCTTGCGGCTAAAAATCCACCGTCAGGAAGAGGTTCATTCACCATAATAACATCCGCTCCATAAGTCGTTAGCAATTTATGGGTCTGTTTATTCAGGTTGACATCAACCACCACTTTCAATTTCAAGCCATAAAATCGGCAAGCCTGCGCCAAACCGACGGCCATATTCCCTGAACTCGACTCCACAATAGTTCCCCCCTCCATAACATTCCCATTTCTCAAAAGTTCCGAAACAATCAAGTGCGATGTTCTGTCCTTCATGCTACCTGCTGGATTGGCACTTTCTAATTTTGCATAGACATGTTCCTTTCCAAAGAAACGGCTAAGGTGTACTAGTGGGGTATTACCAATAGTATCTAGTATATCTCTTGCTATTTTTCTCATCCTTATAGTTTAAGTACCGTACAATTAGTCCATGCGCTACAACATTTACTCTTCGCTAAGACTAAACCAATATTATTAAATGTTTAAAGGATGTCTTAGCTTAATTACATTAAAAAGTGGCGCAATGAGAAACACTGTTAAAGGGAAATTAATTTGTAGAATTCATAAATTTTTACGCCAAATAATAATGCGTATAACGCCATACGAACGCAAATGATCATAAAATTTAATAAGTCCAGACCACTATTGTGCACGAGAAAAGATTATGCCGTTTATCAAAATGTATAATTATTATCGTACGAGTAAAAAAAAAGAAAAAATATTGAGCTCCGAAATACATTTGTGTCGATTGTCCCTTGCAACCGACATATTTAAATAAGAGCCAGAGGAAGGAAATTTAACATCACCAATTACCGAACGAAGTGAGAGCAAAATAGCTGCAATACCGTTCTTCAAAAAGAACATTGTATTGAATGCTTCCATTAGATATTATAGACATCGCTTATAATAATAGAGGCGGAAAGTATCATACTAAATATTAACCTAATTCACCGTTTCTTAATTAAAACCACCCTTAATTTGAACTTTTATACCCAATTTCCAAATTGCACACATATCCAGCAAAACATATTATACTTTGAAACTCTGTACCAACTAGAACATATGTATCAAAGTTCTTATAATTTCTCGTTTTCAGTAGCGTTAATTCTGTCAACGTATCTCATACGATAGATACGCAATACGACGAACAAAATGCTAATCAGCAAGGGACCGAAAATAAGCCCGATGAACCCGAACAAGGGTATCCCCACCAGAACACCTATCAAAGTTACCAAAGGATGGATGTTGTCGAGCCTTTTTAGTGCGTATAGCCTTATCAGATTGTCGGTCGAGCCCACCACGATGAACCCATAAATCAACACGGTCCAAGCCTGATAATCATTACCGGCGCCCAGCAATAAAATAAAGACCGGCAGAATTCCCAAGGCAGTCCCGATAAAGGGTACCATCGAACCAATGGCCACTATAGCGGACCAGAAAAGGGGATCCTCTACTTGGAAAATGATAAAACCAACTAGAGCGACTATTCCTTGTGCGAAGGCTACCAATGGAATTCCGATAGCATTGGCACGTACCTTCGATCTTGCCGCGGTGAGAATCTTTTTAAGGTTATCGCGACCGATAGGAACAAAGCTGGTTAACCGGTCTTTCATTGTTCCTTGGTCTATGAACATATAGAACAATAAAAAGTACATCAAAGCGATTGATATTAGGGTCGTCGCCGTGCTGCCCAGCAATCCCTGCAAAAATTCCGCGACATAAATGGAATACTCTGGGGGATCAATTTTGTTGCTTACATCGTAATCGACGTACTTTTCAAGAACGAACATCCGTTCCTTTAAGGCTTCCATTACCCCTTCCGACCTATCTGCCAACTTGCCTATTCTCCCACCAAGCATCAGAATGATAATAATCAGAGGTAGGAAAATAGAAACAAAGGATAAAACAATCAAGAATAAGGCTGCAATTGTCCGGTTCCACCCCCTTTTTACAAGTGTAACCATCCAATTATCCATAAGTACATAAAGGGTCAAAGCTCCTAGCACACCCGAGAGATAAGGAATTATCTGCCATACGACCAACCCGCAAATCACAAGTATTGTCGAAAGCATAAACATTTGCTTGAGGTGGCCCGGTGAAATATATCTCATTGTTTAATTTTAAGTCGCTGACAGTTACACAATGCGGGTATCAATATGTTAATCTACATCTTGTTTCTCCTCCTCCTGCCTATAATCTGCAAGCGGATGGTCCTTTATACCCAAACCAACGATTTTTATAATATTAACGACGGTGTTATACAGCATCAGTACGACCACTATCAATGCCGCGCTTAAGATACTGGATATACCCAATGAGATGTAATAAATTATATTGAACCAATTCGAGGGTACTGAATCCGATTCAGTTATAGGAAGGTTCAGCAATAAAAAGGACATGACCGCGGCGATAAAGACTGCAGTATCCAATTTAGCAATTTGTAGTACGTGGTAATAATGTTCCTCTTTGAGTTTGGACTCGGAACCCGAGCTTAGGCTCAGTAAGGTCAAGAGCAAAGCAAGAATCGTAGCGGAGGCAAGGGCTACCGTATTGCAAAGAGTATTGAGCCCGTCCAGTGAATTTTTAATTAGGACTTTTGCCTCATAGCCCGATAACCTACCCAGTAGGAAAGTCCCTGCCAAAATAGCCACAAGGCATATCGCGCCTCCTAAAAAGGCTCTTCTAGTATAATCGCTCAACTTCATATTGATGAATTTTTCTTAATAATTTAAAAGCTTTGGAATATCCGTCTAGAACTTTCCATCAAAAAAAGATTCCCCTCGCCAAAAGGGGAATTAATTAAGAATTAATAAATCGGTTGCGTTATAATTTTCTGCCGGTGAGCAGTTTATAAACAACTAATATCAGCGCAATCACTAAAATTACATGAATAATACCTCCTACATCAGGAAAGGCCACAAATCCGACCAACCAGCCAATAACGAGGATCACAACTAAAATCCATACAATGTCTCTCATAATTTTGATTATTTAGGTTTATAATTAAAAATAGTTTGATCCTAGAAATCTCCATTTATTCAATTAAATGAAATGAAATACGTAAAAAATAGCTTTAAATTAAAAGCGTCGGAAAACGTGGGAAATTATCAATCGGATATTGGATTAAATTGAACCTCTGTCGATTTTCGTTAAGTTTATTGAATTTCCCGTATTCCGGCAATTTTAACCGCAGCTCCGATTAATCAAATTATTACAGCTACCTCCAATTGAACATTAATTGAAATTCCGCGGCTAGGAATAATATAATTATCTACACTAATTATCACGAAATTCGAAACTTTTATAAATTCATAGGTGTTCTAAAAAATAATTGAATTGCTTTATCAATAGTAAGGAATAAATCCGTTTGGCGGATTTATCCAGATAGATTACTTATGATTTCAACTAATTGTCACATGGACTGGGTACGATCAATATGGAAAGTTATAGGAATCTCGAAAATTGTAAATTGTACGGGATACCATAATAATACCACCATTCTTTCCAGGGGGCCAGTAGAGGAAGAATGATATCTAAGTTACACGATTTACTCAATCTACAATACAAACTATCATGTTCAGATTTTTGAATTTCTCTATTAGCTGCCACTCCTTGCCACCATGTCATGATAATAACCGCCCTGTCCTTATATGCAAATACTATCTAATTAATTGGAAAACCTACATTCTATCTTCTAGGTAAGAATTTCAAATCATCTCTTTCTTAACCTGTCTCAACTCTACACCCCAGTTATTCATATGCAGGCAAAAACTGTCTTAACCATTGTTTTGGGGAGCAGTCCCCTCTTCTATCCAATTAAAATTATCTGAATTTATTTGCTCTTTCTTGTGTGAATTTATTATCATAAAAGGTCATTCTCGATTAAACTTATAAATTAAGTACCCCAAGCCAACTGGCAAGTTTGTATGAAGTCTTTTTGTGATTCTATTATGACAACCCGTTACAACTACGGAAAAGAACCATTCACCACATATTTTAATAATTATTAATCAATATAATCGGCAAACTAATGATTAATCGACATAGCACTACATTTGAATCTATCAAAGATTGCGATAATAGTAGCTCCTGATTGACCACCATGAGCTATACTACTCAAATCCCACTATTTGAATCTAATAATAATAAAAAAAACACTTTTTAATCTTATATAATTGCAATTTATGTTTTTCGGCATCATGGGCGCATGGTATAGCCTAGGATAACTACTCTTGCGAATGATGGTACTACAGGTACATAACGTTGGGCAATATATACGGTCAATGCCAAACCCAGCATCAATGAGATAGATTTTAACAAAGGGATGACGGGTACAATTACCTTGAACTCTAATCTTCCAAATATAAGCAGTACTATGGTCATTACAGGTCCTGGATCTTCAGCTATAACAATTTCCGGAAATAATCAGTATAAAATGTTTTTAGTCAATGCTATTCTCGAACAAGTAGAGGTTCAAATTCGTTTATTAATGACCCGTATTCTGTTCGTTAAGAGACATGGTTTACACAAGTTAAAGATTAGTGTTTACACTAAATTAGTTTCTAACCTTGTAGATTCTTGTTTGTTTCTTAGTAAGCTAATCCTCTGTAATTAATTGAGCATAAAGTAAAGTAAATCGTTGGCAGAAATAGTGCAAAAATTTGGAGTTGGTTCGTTTTTGGTGTAAATTAGCATCAAAACACATTTATTATGGCAAGACAGAGCATATCGTTTACACCTCCGAATGATGAATGGTTAAAGGCACAAGTTGATAACCAGGAGTACTCCAGTAAAAGCGAACTTGTTAATGACTTAATACGTCAGGCAAGAAACCAACAAATCGAAATTGACTGGATTAGAGCTAAAGTAGATAAGTCTGAAAAGAGTGGATTTACCACTGATAGTAAAGAACAAATTTTAGCGCAATCCAAGTCTAAGCTTAATGGCTAAATATAGATTAAGCAACGAAGCCAAGAACGACCTAATAAGAATTCATCGTTACGGAGTTGAAAAATTCGGAATGGAACAAGCGGACAAATATTTTGAAACCTTTTTCGAATATTTTGATATTATTGCTAAAAGTCCGTATTCATTTGAGTCTGTCGAACACATAAGAACAGGGTATCGAAGATGCGTATACGGTTCGGACAGTATTTACTACAAGATAAATAATGATATTATTGATATAATGGCGATTGTTGGAAAACAGGATTTGAAAAATATTTTATAAACGGCATGTGAAAAGTACTATTGCCAATTGAGTGGCTGGCTCTGCCACCAAATGACGGAAAGCCCCCTCACACCACCGCACATGCAGAATGCGTATACGGCGGTTGGCAATCTCTTTCTTCAATCGATATTTGCACCAATCGAAACTACTCTGAACTTTCTCAAAAACTACAGGTTTTCTTGGAAATCGATTATCCAAAGAGCGAAAATCTAAGCCTCAATCATAAATTCCGGAGGGAGTGCGTTTGGTCCTACCCTACATGTAAGACCTACTCAATTTCTGCATCACGTGTTCATCTCCTCCAGATAGTCGGGACAATCCAAAAATAAAGAAAATGTAGCCTTCCCTAAAAATATAGCCTTACTCGTTTTAGGACATCGCTAAATTCATAAAACATAAAGTCTATAATTTAATAGGAGCTGCCTTAGGGGTAGCCCCTATTTTTTTAAGTATTGGGTACTATCTCTCTATAGCTCTTTTGATATTATACGAATTAGTGTATGAGATACTCCATCTAATCGTTTGAGAACCGCCAACGGAAATGCCACGGCTTCATCAGTAGTTATAGATTTAATATAGAGTACTCTTTCATCATTCGTTAGAAATGATTTAACCGTTTCAATTTCTTTTAATCTACTGCCTCCCATCAATATTTCAGAAACAATTTCTATAGATTCATTTTCACTTCAGCGTTTTCAATATTCTTCAACCGTGTATATTCCCAAGGTTGGTTTTCTTAACTTTTCAGCGAGCCATAATTCCACCGTCGGAGCTAACTCCAACCATTGCTCAATATCTATTGCATTTATATATTTAACATCTTTCAAAAATCCCTCGTTTTTCTTTTCTTCTGCCCATTTACTTTTATCCCGATACTTTTTAGCATTAATATTTATATAGGTGGTGTCAGCAGGATTTTTCCCCAAAGTGTCCTGTTTCCGTTTTTGGTAGTCATCATCCGCCTTTCCCTTTTTATTGTTTGTTGTTCCAAACTCCCATACACTTTCTCCTAATGGCACAAACATATTTCCAGATTCCGTGGTAAGTTCTCCGTCAAAACCTCCAGTTTGAACGTCTTCTCCATAGGAAAATGAATATTTTGAATGCTGACATTATCAATAGAAGTTAATATCAATTTTCTGATTAAAATGGGGAAGATTGTATCTACAATCAATGGTATTTGCCCAATTATCAATGTCAATCGTACTATTGAATCTCAAAACAACATATACTTAAAAGATTAATCGAGCCTCATCGTGTTCTTTAAAAGTGTTACTTCTTTCCAGCTGGTTCTCCATAACATCTATAAAATTCGCTGTTAGGGTACTACAAAAGAGCTGTGCTCTTTGCAGCATCCTAATATACGCTTCTGGGTCTGATTGTCTGGTCAATCGCCTCAAAGCCCCTAAGTAATCATCCCTGTAAACGGTGGGAATCATAATTCTGGTCTGTCCTGCCTTTACAAGTTCGGCATTCATCATCACCCTTGCGATCCTACCATTGCCATCCAAAAACGGATGGATTTCACTGACCATAAACATAATATAGGCTGCTTTTGCAAAAGGATCATTTAAAACATTGTAATATTCAAACCCCTTTAATAAAGTCCCCCTAACCATTGTATAATCTACGAAATGTGTATTTCCTGCTCTATTATTCTTGTCCTTGAACTTTCCTGGTTTTTTGTCCAATCTAGCTCCTAAAAGGACTTGATGCCGGTATTCCAAAATCTTTAAAAGCTCTTCCGCTGATGTAGGGACGGTTTTCATTTCCTTCATATTGCTTACCAATTTATAGGTGCCCAATATATCGTGGGAATCCTCGTTTCTATTGGGTAATGGCTTTTCTGTACTTATAATACCTTTTGCCTCTTCAAGTTCAAATACCGTCCCTTCGATGTAATTAGAAAAATAGGCCTCAAAAAAAGCAAAGTTTTTAAATGCAGATGGTTCTAGGTTTGCATCGGGATAGCTTTTAAACTCACTTTTATGCAATGCTAAAAATAAGGTTTCGAACAACTTGATTCTTGCTGGATCAAATGGAGTTCCGAATGCTCTGGCCATTGCTACGGGAGAGGTCAATATTTTTGAAGTATGGGTGGTCAATAAAGCACTTATCAACCTATCCAGTTTTTCAAATTCCTTTTGCATCATCAATTTTTCGGCTATGACCTTAGCTTTATCCCTGACCGCATTTAAAGCATCTTCCCCGTTTACCCTAACAATCTGTTCAAGTTTTTCTTCTATTTCAGGTAGCGTCAGTGTTTTGGATTCTGGTCCTGGTCTTCTGGAAACTTGCAAATTTTCAAGAAAAACTCTTTCTCTTTGGGAAACATATAATTCCCCCGAAAAAATGGTATCTCCTTCAATGGGGCCTTCTCCTTGAAGAAATCGTATCGTTATTCCAGGTAAACTTACTTTTTTAGTATAGGTGTAGGTTATGAATATATGTCCTTTTGAAGTAGGTTTGAATTCAATAGCAGATCTATGGCTTAATAATGATCCGGGGTATAATTTCCCGAGAATGGTAAAAAGATTTCTTTTAACAATAGCTTCATTAGTATCCGTAAAGTTTGAAGTATATACGCGGGATGCAATTTTCCTGATTTTTCCTTCCTTTTCCAATGAGGAAATTTGCCTGCTTATATTGGAATCGCTCGAAGAGAAAATAATTTCTTGAAGGTGTATGGGTAAACTATTTTCCATTATAATTAAATTAAGGAGGTGAAAATACAAATATTTTCCATTATAATATAGAGTTTAACAAAATATTTCCAATATAAAACAAAATAGAGAATAAAATATTTTCCATTAAGAGGCTGCTTTATATTATTACAAGCAAATATTTTCCATTATCAACACAATAGAACTCAATATTTTCCACTATAAAGTATAATTAGCCCAAAAGGTGGTATTCATTTATGGAGTTCACTCAGCACATTCCCCTTCATTCCGCAAAAAGCTACATTCCAGGCAAAGAGCCTCCCTGAAAAAAGTCTTGGACACCATCCCCAATTTTAGCTATCCTTTCCGCTTACCCTTCCCGCTACGTTTGGAAGGAACACTCTATTTCTAAGCCAAAATTGTGAATCAAGTCCGCTTGAAACAGGAAAGTCAAAACTTCACTTTTCTTTACCGGATTCCCGGCAAGTTCTTCTTGAGCCCTTACTCGGTAATCCTCGAAAACCGAATTTTCACCTTGAACATTTTAAGGGGTTTATAATGAAGGGAGCCCTAGTTGTTTTTCGGGACGGCGAAAAACAGGCACGCCATAACCCATTCTAATACGGCCCCATCCGCTCCCTTCGCTTAACTATCGGTACGCTCAAGTCACAAATAGCCCCGAAAGAATGGCTAATGCCCTTGTGGAACTTGTCAAGACTATACAAGTTTCAGGAAAAAATAGGGTCTCTACTTCCTTGAAAACCGAACGGTTTTACTATGTCGCAGACACTCCCGATTTCTTCCCTGAAAGTCTGGACAAAGCCCACTCCCTCCATTGTGCGGTGCACAGAAGAAAGCAAACAAACACCCCTTAAAATTGAATTCAGTTCAAATGGAAAGGGAAATATGAACCATTTAAATCTTGTATTATGAGTACTATTAGAAATCACGTACAGTTGATCGGAAACGTTGGGCAAGAACCAACTATTACCAACCTTGAAAGCGGTAAAAAAGTGGCCCGCTTCTCCCTGGCCACCAATGTCCATTACAAAAACACCAAGGGAGAAAAACAAACGGATACCGACTGGCACACCATCGTTGCCTGGGGCAAGACCGCTGAAATCATCGAGAAATATGTCGAGAAAGGCAAAGAAGTCGGTGTTGCGGGCAAACTAAAGACCCGTACCTACACTATGGACGACGGTAACCAACGCTATGTAACCGAAGTAGTGGCCGATGAAATCCTATTGCTAGGAAACAAATAAAACCATGATAGAGGGAATCCCACATTGGGCATTCCCTCTTTTTTACAACTAAAACTACTTTACAAATGAAAACACAGGTTAACGAAATACAGGTCAGCTATCATGAAAACACAGCTGTTTTTCAGGCATTGCCGATGAAAAATTCGCAAGATGTAGCAAAATTAATCTATTCCAATTGGGATAGGGACACCATAGGACTCAGGGAGACATTTAAAGTGCTCCTGATGAACCATTCCAATAAGGTCAAAGGAATCTATCCCCTATCGGTCGGTGGTATTACAGGCACCATGGTCGATTTACGGATATTGTTCGCCTTGGTACTCAAAACTCTGAGTACGGCCATCATATTGACCCATAACCACCCCTCTGGAAAATTAAGACCCAGTGAAGCCGACAGAGCCGTAACCCTTAAAATCACGAAGGCAGCGCGACTCTTTGATATTACGATTCTAGACCACCTTATTCTAGCGCCTAACGGGGAGTACTATAGTTTTAAGGACAATGGACTACTATAATTGAGTTCATATACAACGGATGCCAAACTAGCAAATGACTCCAAACAAGCCCTTCTATTATGAAGGGCTTTTTCTATGTTCAATTACCTATTTTGCTTATCTTTAAAACTTCAGAAAACACCTAGTATACCAACGGTCATCACTTTAATTTGATTTGACTTTCCACGATGATCCGGTCCATATATATTTAAAATAGAAGGCAACTGACATTTATCAGCTTGTTCGCTAATTCGGGTTCCTGCGGAACAAAAAGGAGAAGCAAGAGGGTAACACGCTGCGCGATGTTATGAATTATATATTGTTGATAATCAGTTATTTATAATATTTAAATCACCCTACAACGGATTGCATTACAGTAAATAGGGGCGAAACACCTATAAATAGGCAGTTTTTTACAGTAAAAAATGGAAGATTCCTACCAAAAATATCACTTTTCGGCCATCAGCATCAAAAAGAAAGTTGCTCGGCGATTTCGAGCCTTTTCCAAATTGGTGTCGGACTCCCATACCCACACCCTGGAAGCCGTAATGAACTTTTTTGAATGGAACGATCTTTCGCCCAACGATGACCTAGGTATAAAGAACAACAGGACCAACAAGCGCATCAATGCGCTTATAGCAATCCTCAAAAATATTGAGAAACACCAGACCTTGCCTACCAAAGCGATGCTCGATACCCTCTTCCAAGAAATCGCTAAGCAGGAAGGCCGGGAAGAAAAGGAAGAAGAATTTGATTTTCCAACACCTGAACCGTTTTCCCGGGACACCGAACTGCAACATTACCGGAATCGGTATGAGGACATGCAACAACGTATGGGCAGCTATAAAAACCGCATACAGGATTTGCTGGAACAAATGACCTACATAAAGGGAACCTTCGCCAGAGGATATTATAAACTGGATATGGACAAAAATGAGTTTGAACAATTCAAAAAAGAACTGTAATGTACATCACCATCACCGCCCAGAAAATTAACGGGAATTATGCCCAAAGCGTAGCCGCCTTCGTAAATTATCTTGAAAAGGAGAACGAAGGGAAAAACACAGATGACCTAGAACATTTCTTTAACCAATTCGGCGAGGAAATAGCAGCGGAAGAGGTGATAAGCGCTATAGATGGGAACACCGCCAAGCTTAAAAAGAAAGAGCCCAAATTCTATTCCATTACCCTAAACCCAAGCGTGAGGGAACTCAAAAAAATACAAAATTCACAGCAAGCCCTAAAGCAATACACTAGGGAAGTAATGAAAGCCTATGCCGCAGCATTCCACAGGGAAATTAGCGGCAGGCCAGTGACCATCGATGATATTAAATATTTCGCTAAGCTTGAACACCAACGTACATTCAAGGGCAATGATAAAGAAATTATTGAAAACCAACCTTATGCTACCCAAATCCTTCAATTAAAACAAGAAGCAAGACGTATCGGGCTTGGGGCAGAGCTGGGGAACATCACCAATCTAAAAAGACAGATCCAATATTTGGAAAGGGAAGCACCACACCAAATTAACGGCGAGCGCATTGTGCGGGGAACACCCAAACCGGGCCCACAAAGCCACATCCACATCATCGTCAGCCGGAAGGATGCCTCTAATCGATATAGCGTTTCTCCAGGAAGCAAATACAAGGCTTCGGATGTTGTAATGAACGGTAAGAATGTAAAACGAGGTTTTGATAGGGATGCTTTCTATAAAAGTGCGGAAAAGACCTTCGATAAAATGTTCGGTTACAAACGAAACTATGTAGAAACCTACCAGGCAAGAAAAACCTTTCTGAAAAATCCAAAGCTGTATTTTTCAATGCTTACGAAACTTCCCACCAATGAGAGGGCCTTGGCGTTTCAACTGTTGCAAAAATCCGGGGTCAATACGGCCTTGTTAAGCATTCCGACGAGCAAGCTACAGCTTACCATTAAAGCGATAAACCTATTGAAAAAAGGGTTTGGCAAGGCCATTGAATCTGCCTCCATTGGCATATGAACTGGCAATGGGTACATATCATCATTTATATCGTTATACCTATACTCTTTGTGACTACGGTACTTTATGGTATATTCAGTAGGGAAACGAAGGGACGGACAGATAAAAAATATAGGGTACGTTTTACCTTAAGGTATGGCAGTTTCAAGGCGGCCAATATCCGAAGGGGAGCTTCCATCATCGGTTCCGCTGGAAGTGGAAAAACGGAAAGCGTCGTCTATAATTTTCTACAGCATTTCAGTACCTACGGGTTTTGTGGGGTTATCCATGACTACAAGAACTTTGATCTCTCCGAAATTGCCTACCCCCTGTTCAAAGACAAAAGCATTTCATTTTATACTATTTCCTTTGGCGATATCCATTATAGGGTTAATCCGATCGCCCCTGAATATTTACCCAATGAGGAAAGCGTCAACGAAGTGTCCAGAGTGCTGATGGAAAATCTATTGGAACAGGACCTATCACAGAACAAGGGGAGCAATAAATTTTTCTCGGATGCGGTAGAAGGACTTTTAAGCGGGATGATATGGAAAATGAAAACAACTTATCCAGAGAATTGCACACTCCCCCATATCATCGCATTTTTCCAATCGGCGTCGACTAAAAAATTGGTAGCTTTCCTTAAATCCGACCTGACTTCCCGAAGTATGGCCAGTGCCTTTCTCAACGGTATAGAATCGGAAAAGCAAACCGCCGGAGTAAAAAGCACGTTGGCCAACGCCTTTAAAAAAATCAGTTCCCAAAAAATGTTCTTTGTCCTTTCCAAGGATGAAGTGCCGTTGGATATCAATAACCCTGACCACCCCGCAGTAGTGTCGCTCGTCAATGACCCAAAGTATGATTCGGCCTACTCCCCCGTTATTGCCATGGTAATGCATACCATTATAAAGCAGATGAGTATCCGTGGCAGGAGACATTCCTTTCTCTTAATGGAAGAGGCACCTACCCTTAAACTCCCCAACATGCACCGAATCCCGGCTACATTAAGGAGTTATGATATCTGTACAATTTATGTCATGCAGGACAAGGTGCAGAACGATCTGTTATACGGGGACAAGGCCAGCAAAGCGATCCTGAGCAACCTTTCCTATCAATTCTTCGGAAAGGTCAACGACCCGGATACCGCCAAATACTATGAACGTTTTTTCGAAATCATCAAAAAGCCGACCCACAGCGTCAGCAAGAGCAGTGGATTGAGTTTTGAAAGCAGGATTACCAAAGGTGAAAAAGAGGTGTCCAAACGTAGGGCGGATATGTTCTTTCGATTGAAGCAAGGAGAGTTCGTGGCCTTTGCGGATGGGAAAGATCGACAGTTGCGGTTCAAACTGCAGAAAATGCAAAAAGCAATTCCTCAAAAAATTACATCATATTCGAAGGAAGATTTCCAGTTGAATTATAAAGGTATCTATAGGGATGTTGAAATAATTTTCAGAAAATAAATCAAATAGTCCTTCTGTATGTCTTGTAGTAATTTACAAGTTTCAATGTCAATGACATTCTTGGCAGGTTCCAGTCAAAACGCAATTTACATTTTCAACGAAATATTTTTCTGGAATTGTAAAATTAACTTCAACTGGTAAACACTCTATCGTTTCGCATTTCATACATCTGAAATGAAAATGGTATAATGGTTTTTCATTTTCGTCACACTTCAAACATAATGCAAAATACTGCTTGCCATCCTCAGCGACGACCCTATGTAATACCCCATCCTCACAAAAGCGATTTAAAACACGATAAATAGTAGCCCTGTTTATATCAATGCCAATCTCCTGCTCTATCGCGTCTTGACTCATTGCTTTATTCGTATTCAATAATACTTCTAAAACAGCTTCCTTGGTGGGCGTATTTCTTCTTTTCATTAATTAATGCGATTTATTTGCAATAAACTATTGCGACATTATTGCAATATACGGATTAAATAATATATTTGTCAACCAAACTATTGCGACATCGTTGCATTTATTAATTTTTAATGATTAGGAGATGTACCAAAGCAAGGATGTTTAGTTGCCTTGCCAATTATTTTGCCTATTCAACGAATTGATTTTAGTAAACACGGGCTTATGAAAAGAAATAAAAAAATTGAGGTGATAATTATTGGGGGGAGTTATGCAGGGCTTTCTGCAGCAATGGCTTTAGGTCGTTCCTTGCGAAATGTGTTGGTAATAGATAGTGGAAACCCCTGTAATAAACATACACCGCACTCGCAAAACTTCTTGACTCAAGATGGCAAAACACCAGAACAAATTTCCACGTTAGCCAAACAACAGGTTGAACATTACAGTACCGTTTCTTTTTTAAGCGATTTCGCCATTAGTGGCAGAAAGACATCTAAAGGTTTTGAAATTAAAACAGAAACAGGGAAGATCTTTACAACTAAAAAAATAATTTTCGCCACTGGTGTTAAGGACGTAATGCCGGATATCAATGGATTTTCAGAATGTTGGGGGAAATCTGTTATACACTGTCCCTATTGTCACGGTTACGAACATAAAGCTGTAAAAACAGCACTCATTGCTAATGGAGAAAGAGCGTTTCATATGACTCCTTTGATTCATAACCTTACCAATGATTTGACCATTTTGACCAATGGTGAAATGGATTTTGATGAAACACAGTTAAAAAAATTCAAAAAAATAATATCACAGTAATCGAAAAAGAAATACAGGCAATTGAACATGACAATGGTTCAATTAATAAAATAGTTTTCGATGATGGTAGTAAAGAAAATTATCGAGCGGCCTATGCTGCAATTCCATTTGAGCAGCATACTACCATACCATTCGACCTTGGATGTGAAGTAACCGATCAAGGGCATATCAACGTGAATTTTTTTGAACAAACCACCGTTCATGGCATTTACGCATGTGGGGATAATTCCAGTCCAATGCGTTCGGTATCGTATGCAATAGCAACAGGAAATATTGCTGGCGCTATGGTCAATAAAGAATTATGCGATGAGCAATTTTAGAAAAAACTAATTATGATTGAAGTTTTCACAACAAATATTCCCAATGAAAATTGTGCAATGGACATTATAGCAAGGCTACAGAATAACTTTTCAGAATTAAAAATTAGTTTTGATATAGAACATAAAGTCATTAATTATCCTTGCAATTATAGTATACTCAGGATTGAAGGAAATATAAATAATGTAAATGACTTTATTCTGATAGTTAAAAAATGGGGCTTTGAATGTACTATTCTAGAAGATAGAATATGTAAAAAACAGAAAGCGAAATGACCGAATTTTGGGAAGGAAATTTTAGTGAGAAACAGGAGCTATGGGGCTTAAAACCTGCCAAATCCGCCATAATAGCAAAAGACTTTTTTATTCAGGAAAAGGTAAAGAATATACTTATTCCCGGGATTGGTTATGGTCGAAATGCAAAGTTGTTTATAGATAATGGCATGGCTGTTACGGGCATAGAAATATCAAAAACGGCCATTGAATTGGCAAGAAAACACTACGAAAATAAAATGGTTATTTATCATGGTTCCGTATCGGATATGCCTTTTGATTCCAAAGAATATGAAGGTATCTATTGCCATGCACTAATTCATTTATTGGATAAAGACGAAAGACGAAAACTAATCCTAGACTGCTATGAACAGCTAGTTGAAAACGGATATATGATTTTTACGGTAATCACAAAAGAGGCTCCTAATTTTGGAAAAGGGAAGCATTTGAGCACAGACCGGTACGAATTTCACCAGGGTGCGAAAATATTTTATTACGACAGGTCATCTGTAAAAGATGAATTTGCTGTAGCGGGCCTTTTTGATATCACAGAAATAAAAGAGAATCAACCGTTTTACGTGGTAAAATGTAAAAAAACCAAACCTTTTGTCCGTACTAAAAAATAATTAAATGAAAATTAAAAAAAATACCATTGACCTCATAGCACTTTCAAGTGCACTGATTTGTGCCATACATTGTATGGCGATACCCATGCTACTTTCAATTTCTGCATTGAATAGCTTATATTTTTTGGAGAACCCCTATGTGGAAGGAATATTCATAAGTTTGGGTATAGTCTTTGTGTTCACATCACTATGGCCGAGTTATAAAAAAATACATTTCCAAGCAAAACCTCTGCTATATGCTGCCTTGGGATTTATATTTATTGCATTGGGTAGACTCAACTTAACTGAGCTATGGGAAATCACCAATACAGTTACCGGTAGTGTACTGATTTCCTTAGGTCACTTTTTGAATTGGAAATTATTACGGACAATAGAAAATTATGTTTGACATTCTTGTCTATTGATATTTGTAAATCGCTAAACATAAGACTTCTATTTTATACCCACTCTTTTAATTACCATATAAATAGCGGGACTTCATGCATTGTCTCCAATGAATGAAGAAGATCAAACAATTCATTGTATGATTTTCAATATGCATTTACACATTACAACCTGCAAAAAAAACTTGATTTGATAAAACATTTGATATAAGATCAAAATAGGCAGAGCAGTAACTTTTCTTTTCTGCTGAAATCTGAAGAAAATTGTCCATCACTTCCATTATCGTTTCCAAAATCTGTTTAGAACGCATTCCAGCTTTTTTTGATAATGAACACGAGTTCAAATTTCTTACCCACCATCGTTCCAGCCTTGAAAAAAGTAGAATCACTAGAACTAAGTTGAAAATTTAAATTAGCTGTGCGCAAGAAAAAATAAAAATCTATTAAAAACATCCAGTGCGCAGTTCCTCCTTAACTTCCGTATCCATTTTTTTTATATCCCATTATCCGTACATAATTCCTCCATAGGAAATTCGCAGGTTTGTTCAATGCTTCTAAACTAAATTTTGCAGGTTACCACAACGCAATAAAAATGCTTCTTCAGGTGTGGCGAACACTACAGTTTGCTTAGCCGATTTAGCGATGCTCTTTATTCCATAAGAATGATAAAGAATCCTTGATGTCGCGTAACTGAATCGGCCTACATGAGTTTTTGCATCTTCGAATTTTTAGGGTTACTGATTTTATCGTAAACACGTTCTAGAAGCATGGCCTAATAAAATAATGCGGACGCTTATAACAGATAATTTACCCCCTAAGATGGGATGTTATAAAAAAAACTCAGGTGTTGATCAATCCACGCTACGTCGCACTATATAATTCCTTCTAAATCAAACAAACATTTTGCTTCTAAGCACCTCACTGATTTAATTATATGAACGCTGATAATCTTTGACTAATAATAAGATTAAATGTTGAATTATAGGAGCTTCAGCAAAATCCTTTTCAATCTTGCTACAATTCATAGTGTAATTATTGCATACGTTAATCAGTTAATTTCCGATTAACTAGGATAAGCATAGCAACTACATTTAAGGAGGATTATAGGAATACTCTTAAGGTTGACCAAAAGTGAGTGAATAAAGTATGAAAAGCGATCAAGAGTTATTCTTAGACGCCTACCATCTGAAAAAACTCGCTTAACTTTAGATTTCTAGCTTCACAGATTTTGTTTAGAGTTTCAACAGGTATTCTGTATCCATTCTTACTCTTTATTTTTCTAACAGTACTTTCATCAATATTGTGAATATTTGCGAAAGAACTTTGGGATTTGCCTTCATTTAGCCATGGAAATAACCACTTCTTAGTGATAAAACTGCAAATTTCCAGATTAATATTAGACATGCTAACAAAGAAAAGAGGTAGTTAATAAAATTTCGCGGTCGAACGACCGTATTTTAAATTATTTGCTTATATTAGTATCGAATTATTAATTTTGCGATTCTTCTAAAAGCAAAAACATTAGAAGCATTCGCTTTGAATCTCGCATTAGAAAACTGGTAATTTTTATGTGTACGAGATGATAAGCAGATTGCTCACGACCCGGGCGTGGGCTCTCTTATCTGTACACTAGGTATACCAGTACCACTAATGCAGTAAGTTGAGCTCCACGCCTTTTATTTTTTGGTCCTCAACCTATCTCAAAGCCTTTGTACTAGTGGTCAACGAAGTCTCGCATTTAATTTAGGCATGATGAGCAACACTTATCCTACATATGCTACACAAAGACCGCCACTCAACCTCCAATTTTGGAGAGCTGATGGTCCATCAGTACTTGAGCTGCTCTTTAAGAAGAAGCCCAAAAACCCGGTCTAAAACTTTCTTGGCTGTAGTTTTGGGCTTCCAATTCATCCTCTCCGGTTAACGATACCTTCTTTACCCAAAGCTGATTTAATCTTTTTTATGGCATCCGGCCATACAACGTCATCCTAGCCACCCACTTTAAAAATTTCCAGCATCCGAACCCAATCTGGGACTTGGATAGGTCAATCCTTGCTTTATTTCAGCGTATAAATGCTAGTTGTAACGCAAAGGTAGGGTTCCATGGAAAAACAAACCCTTCAATACCTATAAAGTATTGTTGGGGACTGAAATCGATTGTATAAACCAATGATTTAAATTATGAAAAAAACACCAATTATAAACAATGGCTTCTTACCCTTCCTTATCGTATACTTCCTTTTAAGCTCCTTCCTGAGTTCAAAAATGAATGCAAACACCCCAACCGACAATGGAACCTATTACGAGTACCTACAGTCCATCATTTCGGGAACCATTACCGATATAGACGGACGTCCTCTTTCTGGCGTTACCATCCAAGTCGGTGATACTAATACAGGAACCATCTCGGAATTTGATGGGTCCTATAATATTCAGGTAGCCTCTGAAACCCATTTAATTTTTTCTGCTATCGGCTACAAAACAGAAAAAATTCCCGTTAATGGCAAACAGATAATCAATGTGACACTCCGAGAGAATGTCACTCAACTGGACGAAGTTGTCCTCAACGCAGGTTATTATTCTATAAGAGACAAGGAACGAACGGGCAACATTTCTACCATCAAAGCCGATGTGATGGAAAAGCAACCCGTTGCTAATCCCTTAGCGGCTATGCAAGGACACCTTTCCGGGGTTAATATCGTCCAAAATACCGGAGTGCCCGGAGGAGGGTTCTCCATTGAGGTTAGGGGCCGCAATTTCATCAATGGAGTTTCCGATCCCTTGTTCATCGTAGACGGTGTGCCGTTCGGGTCACAATCCTTAGGTGTTGCCAGGTTGTCCAACCAGATTGTTGGAGGTAACATCAGTCCACTCAATGCCATCAACCCCAACGATATCCAGAGCATCGAAGTGCTGAAAGACGCAGATGCCACTGCTATTTATGGATCCCGCGGGGCCAATGGCGTCGTTCTTATTACAACCAAGAAGGGAAAATCGGGCAAGACACGGTTCGATGCCAATATTAATACTTCTCTTGGAGAAGTATCCAACTTCTTGGACCTAATGGATACACAACAATATCTGGAGGTCCGCAGGGAGGGCATTTCCAATGATGGGGTCGGTGATCTATTGAGTGAACCCGCTTTGGACTTCTTTTGGCCCGATGTTACGGTATGGGACCAAGACCGATATACTGATTGGCAGAAGGAACTTATAGGGGGTACGGCGTATCGGAACAATATCCAACTTTCGGTTTCCGGGGGAAATGACAGGACACAGTTTTTGGTAGGTGGGACCTACCAAAAAGAGACCACGGTCTTCCCTGGGGATTTTAACTATCAAAAGGCCCATTTGAACAGCACGGTGAACCACCGATCCGAAAATGGCAAATTCAAGGTCAATTTCTCAACTTCCTATACCCGGGAGAACAACCAATTGCCCAGCGTGGACTTTACCCCCAAGGCCTATTCACTGGAACCCAATGCGCCGGAAGTCTATGATGGGGAAGGTAATATCAATTGGGAAAACAATACCTACGACAACCCCATTGCGGCTTTGGATGAAAAGTATGTGGCCGTTTCCAATACGCTTATCTCCAATGCGGCCGTCTCCTACAACATCATGCCCAACTTGGAACTGAAATCGAACATCGGCTTTACAAGCTACCGATTGGACTCCTACAGGGCCATGCCCAGTTCCGCAAGAAATCCGCAATATGGGCTTACCCCGCAAAATTATTCCTACCTCATGACCAATGCGTCCCAAAGGGAGTCATGGATCGTGGAGCCACAGATCAACTGGAAAAAGGAATTGAACAAGTTTTCAGTGAACGTCCTTCTAGGAACCACTTTCCAACAGGAGCGCTCCGAACAGCTTGCATTGAGGGGGCGTGGTTTTCCCAATGATGAGCTGATCCTTAACCTCGCCGCTGCACAGAACCTTGAAGTCCTTTCAAATTCGGATGCTGAATATAGGTACAATGCAGTATTTGGAAGAATCAATCTAAAATTATCGGATCGATATATTCTTAACTTTACCGGAAGAAGGGACGGCTCTTCACGGTTCGGTCCAGGAAAACAGTTCGGTAATTTTGGTGCCGTAGGCCTTGCATGGATATTTTCCAAGGAATCCCTTTTCGGGGAAAATTCCGCGCTGAGCTTTGGCAAGCTGCGAACCAGTTATGGAACAACGGGGAGTGATAATATTGGGGATTACCGGTTCTTGGATACCTATACGGTAACTGGAAACGATTACGATGGCATTACCTTAGTGGAGCCGACCGGGATATTCAATCCCTTGTTCGGATGGGAGGAAAATCAAAAACTGGAGGCTGCACTGGAACTGGGCTTTTTCCAGGATCGGTTATTAATCAATACTTCGTGGTACCGTAACAGATCTTCCAACCAACTTGTGGGAATTCCATTGGCCGCAACTACCGGATTTTACGAACTGACAGGGAATTTTGATGCTATAGTGGAGAACTCGGGCCTAGAATTGGATCTGCGAGCGGTCAATGTGAAATCGGAAACCTTTCAATGGTCCACTTCCTTCAACTTGACCGTTCCCCAGAATAAGTTGGTAGCCTTTGACGGTTTGGAAACCTCTACCTTCGCCAACCGTTATGTCATCGGGGAACCTTTAACCATCGTTAAACTCTACCAAGCGAACGGCGTTAATCCGGACACGGGGGTCTATGAGTTCGAGGATTTTAACGGGGATGGGGCTATAAGTAATCTCGAGGACCGGCAATGGATCGAGGATCTGGCCCCTGAGTTTTATGGGGGCATTGGCAATAGTTTAAATCATGGGAATCTGACCTTCGATGCATTTTTTCAGTTCAAAAAGCAAAAGGCCTTCAATACCCTGCAGTTCGGATCAATCCCCGGTCGAAAAGGGAACACCCCAGTTGAACTTTATGATCGTTGGCAGCGCCCTGGAGATATGGCCCCCTTCACCAGGGCGTACAGCGGCTTGGTCCCAACCGGAGGACTGGACAGGTTACAGCAGGAAAGTAACGCTACGGTATCCGATGCTTCCTTTGTTCGTCTAAGGAACATTTCCATTAACTATAGGATTCCCCGAATGAAAAAGGGTCCAGAAATAAATGTATACCTCCAAGGACAAAACCTCTGGACATTAACAGCTTTTAAAGGTCCGGACCCTGAACAGCCCACAAGTACGCGATTACCACCATTGCGTCAAATCACCCTAGGACTCCAACTCAGTTTTTAAAATAAAGTGAAAAATATGAAATTTCTGAAAAACATAACAGATGCCCAAAGGCCCACTTATTCAACCTTGTACGACCCCATTAAACTGTTACTCCAGAGAGCCGTATGCGTCGCAATGACAATGATTTTGTTCGGATGTACAACATTTGTGGAAGTCGATCCCCCTAAGAATACCTTAGTGTCCGAGACCGTTTTTAACAACGCTGCCACCGTGGAATCCGCCCTGGCGAATCTTTATTTTGATATAAGGGAACAGGGCATGGTATCAGGGACCACAGGGTTGACCCCTGTCCTGGGTATCTATAGTGATGAACTGGACTATTATGGTTTTAATACCGATCTACCACAATTCTACCGGCACGACCTACTTGCAAGTAACGGTATCACCACCAATTGGTGGAGCCAGGCATACCATACGATTTATGGTGCAAACGATATCATCAGAGGCGTGGAAGCTTCAGAAGTCCTGAGCATCGATAACAGAAAAAAGTTCAGGGGGCAGGCCTTGTTTATCAGGGCCTATATGCACAGCCTCTTGGTTTCAATTTTTGGAGATGTGCCGTACATCGAATCCACGGATTATTTAGAGAACAATAAGGTGTCACGTATGGCAGCGGAAGAAGTGTACGGAAATATCATAGCGGATCTTAACCGAGCTATAGACGATATGGAAGGATTGGAACCCACTTCAGATGAAAGGGTCCTACCAGATCACTTTGTGGCCAAGGCGTTACTGGCAAGGATGTACCTATATGTGGAAAATTGGGACATGGCGATATCCCTGTCTTCAGAGCTTATTGACCATTTTTCCTTGGAAGATGATATCGATAACGTCTTCCTCAAAGATTCACGTGAAACGCTATGGCAGCTTAAGGCCGATGCCCAATATCCCTTGAACACCAGGGAAGCCGAACAACTGATCATACGTTCCATTCCCGGACAGACCTATGCCTTGACGGAGGATCTATTAGTCGTATTTGAAGCGAATGACCTCAGAAAGGACCGATGGGTAGGTAGCGTATCGGATACGGAAAATACCACTACCCTGTTCTTTGCCAACAAGTACAGGGCTGGTATCAACGAAACCGAATCCTTGGAATATTCCATCATTTTTCGCTTGTCGGAGCAGGTTCTGATCCGCGCCGAGGGGAGGGCCCGTTTAGGGGAAATTACACGATCACGAGCTGATCTAAATGCTATCCGTAACCGTTCCGGACTTCCCGATAACACTGGGGATACAGCTGGAGAACTCTTGGATGACATCATCCGAGAACGGAGAATCGAACTCTTTACGGAACAAGGGCTTCGTTGGTTCGACTTAAAGCGTACGGACATGGCGGACCAGGTGTTGGGTGCACTAAAGCCTAATTGGCAACCTACCGATGTACTGTTCCCCATTCCCGAATCGGAATTGGAGGCTAATCCCAATCTATTGCCACAGAACGGTGGGTATTGATTCGGAGCGTTATTGTACCTGCTGTTATAAGAAATAAAATTGTGCGAAACACCCCCATATAAATTTAAAATGAGACATTATATTTGTTTGATTATTTTATTAAGCTTCCTAAAAACCAGTTTCGCCAGCGGACCTTGGACGGAATATAACAACGAAAATGGATACCAAGCAGGCAATGACGCTTTTTTGACCGCATCGGTGGTCGAGGATCAACTTATCTTGACCGTACCCGAGGAAGTTTTGAATAAACCAATATTGTTCATCCGATATGACCAGAGCGGTAAACGCCGGTTCATGCAAGTCATCTGGTCACTGCACGGCGATAGAATGCTACTCAAGGTGCCGAGTATCCGGTCCACCGCGGGCATTATCTTGCCTATAAAACCAAACCTTACCATCGAGGAAAACATTCTTTCCGTATTTCCTATAGAGCAAAAGGAAATGGACCTAGATAAATACCAAATAGATATAACCGCTCTAGTATTGCATCAGAGTATAGAATGGGAGCCTGGGTTTACAGAAAATCTTGTGCCCGCGATCACTTTGCTTGAAGGTGCCAAGAATTTGGAGGACGAAGTAATCATCAAGACCCGGAGGGGACTGGTCATGGGAGAATCTAAAGTATCGTTACCCACTTTTTATGGGTTCTCTGCCTTGCCGGACCCGATGAGGGCCAGACGGTTCGATTACCGCATGGGATTTTATGATGAAGAGACCACTGGAATCCATTTTTGGCTTAGAAATAGTCCTGCCAATATATCAAGGTGGCGTTTGCAAAAAAAGTTCAAGGACCAAAAGGTCAGCGTTCCGGTAAAACCCATTACATTCTTAATGTCCCCTGATATTCCCAAGAAATGGAGGCCTTACATTAAGGCCGGTATAATGGAATGGTTGCCCGCATTTGAGTCAGCGGGATTCAAGGATGCCCTCTTGGTAAAGGAAATGGACAGTCTGGACGAGTGGCAGGCCCATAGTATCCATTCCAACATTATATATTGGTCGCCGAACAAGTATTTAAGAGGTTCTGAATATGAGGACTATGGCGGTACGGTCGCGAAAATTATCGATTTTAGGACAGGGGAGATTTTCCGGGGAGATATCTTTATGGGGGCCTCGGAACGTACCGTTATGGAAAAGTATTTTGTTCGGGCAGCTCCCTTGGACAAGCGGGCCAGACGGTTTCCTTTTCCCGACGAATTGGTGGGCTCGCTGTTCCAAGTGATAGCGGCACATGAGGCGGGACATATTTTTGGGCTCAAGGATGGCAATTATGGGGAATTCACTTATCCCTGGGAGAAAATGAACGATAGCCTATGGTTGCGGACCATGGGTCACACGCCAAGTATCATGAACTACAGTAGGTCCTCGAACATCCCCCAACCCGAGGACTGTATTTCACCATCTTTGTTGGTCCAAAAAGTAGGGCCGACCGATAGGTACAATATCCGATGGGCCTAAGCGTAGTGCGGCGGCAAGGAAACCTTTCGTTTCCGACTGTGCACGTAGCTAAAGCTTATTGTTTAGTTTTATTTTTTCTTGTCCAAAGCTAAATCTATAAGATTTAGCGACTTCATAAATATACCCAGACCTTTTGGTTTTGCGCTAAAGTCCGCATTACGTTTAGGTTTTGTTGTGCTACGTATTATTTACCCATAAGCCATTCAATTGCTTTTCCTTTTGGATTATTGGTTAGAACATCAGGTGTTATTTGTCCTCCATATAAGTTTTTTGTTCTATCAGCCATTATTGTTGTGGTAAGAACAAGTTTAGCACCATCACTTAATTCATAAACAACGTTTCCTGTCGATAGTCCATATGTTTTTTGTCCAAAAGACTTCGTGGAGGAAAGTCCTTTAAAGGCGATTACTATTGCTTCTCCTGAACTTGCTGTCATTTTGCTAGTTAAGACTGCAATCTTGGTTGGTTTCTTTATTAACTCGTACGAGTTTTCAATTTCTAACTTAATATCTTCATTATTATATACAGCGTTGTTTTTGAAACTCCATTCTGAACTATTTTTTTCCCAGTCAAAAAAATATCCTGAAATACCTTCTCCGGTTAATGGAGCTAGACCTAAATACATTGGCCACATATTCCCTCCGTAATTATTTGATAAATCTATAATCCATCCTTTGATTTCAGGTTTATCCATCGCCTTTATTTTACTTTGGATTTTTGTTGCAAATTTAATAGCACTATCTCCACTATTATTGAATGCGGGAACTTTTAAATATGCAATTTGTTTGTTGAAAATTTTAGCTTCAATATGGGGTGCTATCTCTTCACTATCTACTGTAATTGAATCAGTTTTTTTTGGTATGAAGAAACTATGATTGTCTCCTAATTTTTTTAAAGTGTTCTCAATTATTGGGTATACTTCTCCGGCAGTTTTTTTTCCTTCTAATTTTTCATTAGCAGTATTCCTAAGATTTTTCCAATCGATATTTTCAGTTTTAATCGAATTTTCTTCCATAATATCAATAGCCGAATTGAGATAGGTCTTCGCTGGGTTATTGTTACTACAGGAGAAAAAAAGAAATACTGAAACTATGGTTAAAATTTGCTTTTTCATATGGAGCACAACGGTTGAGCTATGAACAGTACGGGAGCAAACTAGCGTTTGCTTTCCGCCATGCACATAGCGAAATCTTTTGGTTTTGTTTTTTCTTTTTTTCTATCAAAGCGAAATCCCAAAGATTTCGCGGACTTCATAAAAATACACAAACCCTGCGATTAAGCCCGAAGCCCGTATTGTTTATAGGTTGTGTTGTGTGCAGTATTTTATAGTTTCCATTCATAATTATCCTCTTCACTAAGTATTTTGAATACTTGGTAGCCAAATTCAGACAAGTAAATTAAAAGTTGGTTACAGGTCTTATAATCAAATTTTAGTTTAATCAGTTCCTCTTCCAATTTATTCAAAGGTAGTAAGTGTTCAAAAAGTCCCTGATAGTATTTGTCTTTGGGAATTTTTGATGAGTTAAGAATACCTTGAGAATGTGTAATTGCATGTCTAATTTCCGAAAAAATCTTAAAGGTTTCGCTAAATTTAAAGTTGTTATTGTTTTGCTTTGAATACTCTTTTAGTCTTTTTCCTCCTGCTTTTTTTATTAGTTTGAAAATATCATTGCCTCCTTTTAAAAACTCTCTACTATACTCTTTATTTGTGGGTAAAGAATCTTTAAAATTTTGGTCAGATTGTATTTTTATATTGATAAAGTCTTTTAGTAGTGTTTCAAATGCTTCGTAACATTGGGCATACGCAAATCCAAATTCTCGTGAGAGTACTTTTTCGATTTCTGTTGAATAATTTTCTTTGAATGTTGATTTTTGAATGCCAGTATCAAAATTTAATTTCCAACCATTGTCGGTTGGTCCAGTCCAGTCGCCGATAACTAACGATGTCCCTGAAAAATAGCTCGCGCCCTCAGCTGTATATTTCTCAGCATCTTTAAGAAGTACTTTATTAAGTCGATTTGTGGTGTGCTTGAAATCGGTTATTGTTTCAAAGAAATTATTTAGGTGAATTTTATATGGATTAGTCATTTTAGTCCCTCTTCCACGGCATATTTGTAATCCAGCAATCGTTGCGCTACCATTTCATTACGCTCTTTGTTAGCAGTTAAACCCATAGAATCAGTTTCAATCGTAGTTAAATGACGAGTAATTTTTATTAAGTCCTCTTTCAATACGTATTTGAGTATTGTCATTGTGTAGGAACTATATTCAGCCCTTGCACAGGGTTCGTCAGATACTCCAATTGGGTCCCATACATAATATAATACCTCGTCAATTCTTTTTTCTAATTCCCGTAATTTTCCTTTGTCGGTCATTTGATTTGGCATATTGCACACAACGCCTGAGCTATGAAAAGTAAGGTAGTAAATTAGCGTTTACTTTCAGCCACGCACATAGCAAAATCTTTTTGTTTTTTCTTTTCTTTGTTTAAAGCAAAATCCCAAAGATTTTGCGGACATCATAAAAATACACAAACCTTTCGATTAAGCTTGAAGCCCTTATTTTTTATAGGTTTTGTTATCTTCTTTTGCGAGCGTCCGAGTAAGCACATTTCGCAAATCCGTTTCTAATAATTCCCAATACCTTCGGTATTTCTTAAATTTACTCAAATTAATCAATTAACCTTATTAAGTCCATGTACGAGTATCAAATTTTTAAGAACATTCAGAAACATATTCCGCTAAGTGATTCTGAAAAGGAACTCTTAATTTCTTTATTGGTAGAAAAGGATACAGCTAAAAAAGAAATAGTACTGGAGCAAGGTTCTGTGAGCAAAAAATTATATTTTGTCGAATTTGGAAGCTTGAGGGCATTTAACGTTAATGCTGAAGGTCGGGAATCCACTATTATGTTCGCTGTTCAAGATTGGTGGATTACCGATATGAACTCCTTTGTAAATCAAAAACCCGCTTTATTATCTATAGAAACATTAGAAGTTAGTAGATTAATAGAATTTGATTTTAATAGGTTAGAAGAACTATATAAAATGTTACCAAAATTCGAAAGGTTTTTTAGAATTATATTTCAGAACGCTTACATTAGAGAACAACTTAGGGTATTAGATAATATTTCTTTTACTACCGAGCAACGATATACTAGATTCATTGAAAAATACCCTCAAGTAGTCCAAAAAGTAACTCAAAAGCAAATCGCATCTTATCTTGGTGTTACTCCTGAATTTTTAAGTTCTGTAAAAAAGAAATGAGCTTGTCTTAAACTATCTTAATTTTTAGGTTGTCGTTATTTACGTTCTTTACAAAAACTTAAATTATGATGATGATTTTAATCGCGGGTCCTTACCGAAGCGGAACAAATAACGACCTAGAACTTATCAAAAAAAATATGGACAGGCTAGAGTCCGTTGCACTCCCGATTTTTCGTAAAGGTCATATTCCGATGATTGGTGAATGGGTGGCAAATCCGTTGATTGAGTTAGCTGGTTCAAAGGAGGTCGGAGATGAAATATTTGCTGAAATTCAATACCCAACAGCGCATAGGTTATTGACTAAATGTGATGCTATATTGAGAATTGAAGGGGAATCTAAAGGAGCTGACCAAGATGTCAAAATCGGAAAAGAGTTGGGGTTGAAAATTTACTATGACGTAAATGAAATTCCAGATGCAGAATAGTAAAGTTCGGAATCTAAAAACTGAGGTTCTTTCTGATAATTGGTATACCTTGAGAAAAGTCACTTTCGACTATTTAAAAAAGGATGGAAGTTGGGAAACACAAAGCAGGGAAACCTATGATAGAGGAAATGGTTCAACGATACTTCTTTATAATAAAGAACGGTCAACTGTAATACTAACAAGACAGTTTCGGATGCCAACTTATGTCAATGGTAATAAAAATGGGATGCTTATCGAAACTTGCGCTGGACTTTTGAGCGAAGAAAATGCTACCGAATGTATTCAGAGGGAAACGCAAGAAGAAACGGGGTATGAAATTTTATCTGTGGAGAAGGTTTTCGAAGCATATATGTCCCCTGGTTCTGTAACTGAAATTGTTTACTTTTTTATTGCCGAATACAAAGATTCGATGAAAGTCTCTGAAGGTGGTGGAGCCGAAGATGAACAAGAAGAAATTGAGGTTCTGGAATTGAAAATTGAGGAAGCTGTTAAAATGATTGAAAATGGAGAAATTAAAGATGGAAAAACAATAATGCTATTACAGCATATTCAACTCAGAGGCATTCTTTAAAATTGCATATTCAAAATAAGTCCATAGTACCAGTTTCGTACAGTTTGGAAATCCATCCGTAGTTTTTTAGATTGAGTAAAGTCCATCCGTAAATTTGCTCAAAAAGCCATCTGATTTGTAATTAATAGATTTTTTCGAGCAATTGAAGATAACGTTTTTGTGTATGATTTCGTTGCGTATTTAAGCACTAAAGTTAGCAAATAAATCACAGGTAGAAAGTCCGCGAGGGTTTTCGTAAGTAGGCTAGAACTAGCAATGAATTATACACGTTGTTGTAGCCAGTTTTTTAATTCCATATTCGATTTGATTCAGTCAGAATCATTGGGTCTTTATCTGTAATTAATATTGTTTGTTCGTGTTGTGTCACAAATCCACCTTTGTTGCCAACTAAAGTCCAACCGTCATTTAATTCTACTGCAACAGTCGATTTAGTCGAAATGAAAGTTTCTATTGCAACTGTAGTGTTCTTTTTAAATCTTTCACGATTTGTTTTAACTCTGTAATTTAAAATATTTTCAGGTTCTTCGTGTAAACTTCTTCCAACTCCGTGTCCTGCTAAATTCTTAATTACTTTAAATCCAGACTTTTTTGCTTCGGTCTCAATTATTTGTCCAATATCAGCTATTTTAACACCACCTTTTATGTTCATAATAGCTTTTTTTAATATGTTTTTGGAAGCATCTACAAGAGGTTGATGATTGTGTATATCTTTTCCAAGAACAAAAGAACCACCATTATCAGACCAATATCCATTTAATTCAGCCGAAACATCAATATTTATTAGGTCACCTTCTTTAAGTATTTTATTTTTAGATGGAATTCCGTGAGCAACTTCTTCATTCACGCTTATACAAGCATAACCAGGGAAGTCATAAGTTTCATAAGGTGCTGATTTTGCTCCATAACTTCTTAAAATTTCACCGCCATATTCGTCCAATTCTTTTGTTGACATTCCAACTTTAGCATATTCTCTCATCAATTTTAGTGTAGTTCCAACAACTTCACTAACTCTTTTCATTCCTATTAATTCAGATTCTTTTGTTATCGACATTTCGTTTTGTTTAAATTGGCTACAACGGACTTGTGTATGAAACGTAGCGTGTAGAAAGACACTAACTTTTCGAATTAACACAGAGCCGAATTTTTATATTTTGTTTTTAATTTATCATTTTTTAAAAGCCAAATTAAAAATTTGGCGGGCTTTCTAAATATGCACAAACCTTTCGGAAAGCCTATAGAAGCTATGTTTTATACACGTTGTTGTACATAGTTATTTTTTCTCGACATTCCAATCAGGAATAAAATCATCGAAATTTTGATTAATAATCTTTTCAGATTTTAAGTCAACTTTACCTTCAAACATACACAAGACATAATTTTCATAAACAGCTCTGTTTTCACTATCTACTCGATGTTTTATTTCCTCTGGTTTATAATCTTTAGGGTAATGATTTGGGTAATCATTTAAATCAACTCTTGTCTCTTTGTCATAAATAGCTTTTAATTTTACGAGAAAGCTAGAAATAAGTGTTACATCTGATTTGTCCTCTGAGTATGTGTAATATTCATAAACTTGTATGTCAAGAATTTCAAATGAAATATTCTTTGGTGGTTTATTTCTGTTATAATAATCAGATACATAGCTTGGAAAGTCATTGATGTTTTTTAGTAGATTGGTTTTTATTATTGATTCGTCAATTGAGTTTAATACAATTTCATTATTTAAGAATCCAACCTGTAAGCCATAATCACTTAGGTATTTAGGGATACTTTCAATAACAATTATATTTTTAATGTCATATACTGTAAGCATATTTTTAAAGAAAATATTCTCAGTAAAAATCTTATCTCTGCTAATGAAGATGATTTTATCATTTGGGTATTGAGATGCTAGATTTATTAAATTATTCCAAATTATAAAATCTCTAGTATTATCCTTTTTTGATTCTCTTTTGTTCGAAATTGAAAAGTCAATAAGTAGTTCAGGATTTATGTAATCTGTAGCTTGAATTTTCCAACAAGTTGATTTTAGTTTATCTCTGAATTTTATTATTGCTTTTTCTTCTAATTCTGAAGAATTTATATTCTCAATATTATTTACGTATGGATTAGTTTTAAACCTGTCGTAAACTGATTTATGGTCGTACATTAATTTTTTTAGATAATCATTTTCAAAATAATCGACAAGCTCTTTCAAAACTACATCTTGAAGAACTAGCTCGTAATGACTTTTTTCTAAAAAGTTTAATAAATAATCAAAGTTGGTATTGTTATTAAATGCAATTCCAAGTTCTCGATAAATGTTAGTGTCAAATGTTAGAAAGTGCATTTTTTCATAATTATGTACAACGGTTTTGTATATGATACGTTGCGTGGTTTAGCACGTAATTTAGCAAATAAAAACCGAATAGAAAATCCGCGAGGATTTTCGTAAGTAGGCTCTCACTAGCAATGGATTATATACGGTGTTGGCAACTGGCTTTTCATTTCAGTTAATCCCATATTTGAGGTCGGTCAATTCCAATTGTTCTTAAATAACTCAACATTTGTCCTGTGTGAACAGATTCGTGATATGCAATTCGATTCAGATAATCTCCAAGTTTTTTGCTTTGTCCCACTTCCTTTCTCTCAATCTTTACATTCTCTAAATCCAATTCGTTCAGTCTATTTATCATACTCAAAAAATCCGCTCGATAATTTTCGGCAAAATCCAGTTCGTTTTTCAAGTCTGAATATTTTAGTTTTTTCCAAGGTGATTTGTAATTTCCTAAATTCCCACGATTTTCTATAATTTTATGGAAAAGATGTTCACCCTCTAAAATGTGTCTTATCATTTCGATAATTGTGAACGCATTTTCGTCAGGTTTCCAATTCAGGTATTCATTAGGAATTCCGCTCCATAACTTTATACTCCGTCTTCTAATTTCGGAAAAGTTTAATAAAATAACTTCGGTTGAATTCATTGATTAAATTTTGTTTGTAGTTCGATTTTCTGCTTGTTGCCAACGGTTTTGGCTAGGCTTTGTGTGGACAGAAAATCGACAAGATTTTCGAACACGCAACTAAGCCGAAGCTTTTTGTTTGGTTTTGTTTCTTTGGTTATCACAAAGCCAAATCAACAAGATTTGGCGACTTAGTAAATATGCACTAAACTTTGAGCAAGCACCAAAAGCAGTATTAATTTTAGCCTGTGTTAGCTGAATTTTTACATCAATTTTTATTTTTCTAATATAGTCTTTAAATTTTGCACACCAATTTTAGCTCTTTTATTCATGATTTTTTTAAATATTGGCAACAATAGAGATGTAAATATCAAATTAGTATTTCTGCTTTGCATACACCAAGTTAAAGTTGTGGTATTAGAAGAATTTTCATGAAATTTTATAGTCATCTTAGGGAATAATGGTGAAAAATCACCTTCAGTAATGAAGATTTTATTTTCTTCTGCTTTTACTACATTTAAAGAAATTTCACTCTCTCCTTTAAAAGGTACTATAACGGTTTCAATGTATTTTTTTCCAACAATTGCATGATTCAATGAATTATTAGATTCTATTTTTATAACTTTTGGAAACCACGATTTGAAGTTTTCCATGTTAGTTGTAAATTTATATACTTCTTTTACTGTTCTATTAATAGTTACTGTTTTTGAAGTCAATGTATTCATGAAAATTAAATTTTATGTATTTATTTATATACAAATTTAATTCTGAAGCTACATTAGCTATTAGACAATTGTCTAAAAATTAGTTTTGGCTCTTATTCGGCTAAGATGTCTTTGTGTAATGCCAAGATAGGAAGCTATATACTGAAGAGGAATTTGTTTAATATATTCGGGGTGTCTTTCAATCAAATTGGTATATCTATTTTCTGCTTTTTCTTTTTGATGTTCAAATACTCTTTTTTCAAGTGTCATGAAATATTTTTCTGCTGTTTGTTTTTGAAATAGAAGCCAATTTGTGTTTTCTTTAATTAGCTTATCCATTTGATTTTTTTGTATTACAAATAGCTCCGTATCACTTAATGCTTGTATATTGATACTTGATTTTTCTTGTGAAATATATGAAGAGAATGCTGTAATGAATGATTCAGGAAATGATAAACAATAAGTTATTTCGTTTCCTGAATTAGAATAGTAATATGAACGCAAAATCCCTGAATTTATAAACGCCATATTCTTACTTATTTGTCCTTCCTTAATAAAAAAATCTCCTTTTTTATATTTATGATAACTCCCAAATTGGATTACTTCATCTATTTCTGAATTTTTAAATATATTAAGAGAAGATAAGTATTCTTTAATCATAGGTTTTTTGATACTTTTTTTGTCAACCTATTTCAGGAAAGTACAGTCATTCAGCTTGTTGCCAACTTGTTTATATGCGGAACATTCCGTCTTATATCCTACCAATCTGGCGTGATATGCGGAAGTTAAGGTTTAATTTATCACTATTATTTTTCACTTTTTATTTACTATATAAGAATGCAATTTAATTCTTAATTTAAATATTGTCGTAAGGATTTTTTATTCTACTCAAACTATTGTTCGATACATGGGTGTAGATCATGGTGGTTTTGGGGCTGTTATGCCCCAGTAACTCTTGTATATACCTGATATCGGTGCCATTTTCCAACAAATGGGTCGCAAAACTATGCCGTAAAGTATGTAACGTAATCCTTTTGTTAATTCTTGCTTTTTCAACCGCATGTTTAAGTACTCTCTGTGCACTGGCACTCGAATATTTTGCAGTGCCCTGCCCTTCGAACAAATACTCCTTGGGCCTATAAATCTTATAGTAGTCCCTTAGAAGCTGCAAAAAAGATACGGAAAGCAAAGTATATCGATCCTTCTTCCCTTTTCCCCCTTTGATATGGATCAGCATCCGTTTACTATCGATATCCCAAATTTTTAAGTCAATGGCCTCCCCTACCCGCAATCCACCGGAATAGATAAGGCTCAATAAAGTTCTATGTTTAATATTTGTAATTGCTTCGAACAGCCGCTTTATCTCTTCCATACTTAGCACTACAGGTAGTTTTCGCTCCTTTTGTGGCCTTTCCAAATGGAGTTCATCGACACTTTTACCTAAATAACAAAGGTATTTCTTGATCCCGCTAATGCATTGGTTCTGATACGAAACGGATTTATTGCGCCTCACTATGAAATCATAATTGAAAGATTCGATCAGCCGTTTACCCATGTCATCGGTCTTCTTTAATTTAGCGTACCTAACAAAAAAAGATGTCACTTCAACATAGGTATTGATGGTGTTTTCGCTCAATCTTCGCTGCCGCAACCATTTTTTGAACTTATCGATATCCTCCGACCGAGGCCCGTCCAATTCCGGTAGACAAATGGGCTTTTCAATGATTTTTATCGGTGCCTTACCTTTCAGACCACTATAATCCACATAGCAATTTATTTTCCTTAAATGGTTGAATATTTTTCTTTTATTTTTTCCCGAGTTCTCGATATAATAAGTCCGCTTTTGCGAACACCACTTTACATCGGGAAGCTTCCTCAGGTGTAACCCAACGGAATCTTCTTTGGCAAAGTCAATGGCGATGCGCACTTCTTCATCTGCAGTAAACAATGTCAATTTCACTTCACTCATCCTATTTCTTCCCTATATGATGTATGATCAACAACAACCGATCATCAATTATTGAATTACAATATATTTAATTACAGATTGTTATGCAAAAACCTTCTCTAAAACCGATCCTATGTCCCAAAGCAGGAGCTCTATCTCTGCCGGATAGAAAAAACCTTTACTTATTATATCCTTTGTGCTTTCCCCTTTTCATTCTTATGTAAAAACGGAAATCCCATGTTCACTGCATAGATCTTCATCGGCTTTAAAATAAATAACGTCTATTATTTTACCCTTTACTTCCCATAGTGCCTTTAGCGATTCCCTTTGGTCCCTAGCCTATCAAGATGCGGCCCGGAAAAAGCTTTTATAAAAAGAGCGAGTCTACGAGCCTGGTTATGCAAAGCGTCCCGGGGCGGATCTTGTTCCTTTGGACAATGGGAAACGGAGCCGTGGTAAGTGAACTATAAAATCCTGCACGTTTTCATTCATGGGTGAACCTGTAACTCATGATCCGGTCCATCGTGAACAAGCGGACTTGATTCCCTTTTCGGAATCGTGTCCAAGACAATTCAGCGGACCGCTTTTCCCTCCATGGTGCCTTTCGCACCGTGGAGGGGAACGGGGTGAGCGGCTTCAAGGTTCAACAATGGTCTTCGCTTCAGCGGAACCCTTTGAGATTTGACCTAATTCCGTTCATGCCCTCAACTTGGTCCGCAGGGCATCGATATCGTTCGAGATTTTCGTATCGACCACCCGGGCATAGATCTGTGTCGTGCTGATTTTATGGTGCCCCAAGAGTTTGGATACCGTTTCGATCGGTACACCGTTGGCAAGGGTGACCGTAGTGGCGAAGGTATGCCTCGCAGCATGAAAACTCAATTTTTTACGAATATTGAGGGCATCGGCAATATCCCGTAGGTACTGATTGGTCTTTTGATTGGAACAAACGGGCAACAGAATCTCTTGGTTGATCACCTTCGGATGTGTCCGGTAACGCTCTAGAATGGTATCGGCCTCCTCCAATAACGGTATCCGTACCTGGGTGTCGGTCTTCATCCTTCGGATATAGATCCATCTCGTTCCGTCGATGCCCGTCCTCACGTGTTCCCGTTTGAGCGACCGTACATCCGCATAGGCAAGCCCCGTATAACAGCAGAACACGAAGATATCCCTTGTCACGGTAAGGGCCGTGCGTTCGAACTGTCCGTTCCTGACCCGTTCGAGTTCCTGATGGTCAAGGTAGACCATATCCACCCTATCGAAGCGGAGCTTAAAACGCAGGGTCGGGTTCTTTTCGATCCATTCCAGGTGGAATGCCAGACGCATCAACTTTTTGAAACGTTCCATATGCTTCATCACACCGTTGTTATGCAAACCCGGTCGTTCCCGTAAATAGTCCTCAAATCCCAAGGTGAAGCCGTAATCGATCCGCTTGAGATAGATGTCATTACTTTTATGCACCTTCTTTACGTAGTCCCTTAGGTAGCTCGATGTGGTGGTGTAGTTTTTCAAGGTACCGTATTTTAGCACCTTTTTCATCTTGTCATTATGATAGTCCAAGAGTGACCCCATTGTATTATGGGTCACATCTTGGCCAAGGTACCGTTCCTTGAGGGTATCGGAGGTAATGATCCGTTCTTCTTTTATCAAGTCCTCATAAATATTATGGAGTCGTGTCCTTACGGTCTCAACCTTTCGGTTGACCAGGCGGCTCTTGGCACCGTTGCCCTGCATCTTTCCGGCGGACTGGTTCCACTTTTCAAAGGGTAGGTCATGTTTAAGGCTGATCTCCTTCGACCGGCCGTTAACAGTGATCCGGACATACAAAAGGGCTTGTTCGGGACTGTTCTTCTTTTTTCGTACAAAAAAGGAAATGGAGAATGTTAGGTTCGTTCGCATCGTATATGCTTTTTTAAATGAAACAAAAGATTTATACGAAAGTCAAACTACACGTCCACCAAGGGCGGACAACGGTACCAATATACAAAAAATGAACTCACGATTGACTCACGATTTGACAATGAACTCACGGTGAACTCACGATTAAAATGGTGGTAATTGTGTTAAAATAAGGTACAAAAAAAAGGTAACTATATGAAAATCATATAATTACCTTTTACTTAACATATTTTAGTATGTTAAAAAGTCGGGGTGGCAGGATTCGAACCTGCGACCTCCGCGTCCCAAACGCGGCGCGATAACCGGGCTACGCTACACCCCGATAATATGGTTATCTTCTTTTATTCACTACTTGAGAAATATTTTCTGCCCTCGCAATTTGCTTTGACAGCTATTGCGGAGAGACAGGGATTCGAACCCTGGGTAAGTGTTTCCACCTACGACGATTTAGCAAACCGTTCCTTTCGGCCACTCAGGCACCTCTCCAATAATCTCTTTAAAGAACTTAATTTTAGCACCGTTAGGTGGTTAAAATTGCGGTTGCAAATGTATATTTTAGTATTCAATTTCACAACTATTTCTTTCATTTTTTTCAAGAAATTTAAAACTATTTTAAATCGGCATTTAAAAAAATAAAATAGGTGACATTTGAACTTTCCTACCACCTTATCATTCAGGATATTCCACTCGCAAATGATAAATGTTTATCAATTTTTGTTTGAAAATCTTTTTTATCGCTTCAATCTCTTTAAAGGTAATATTCGCATTTAAAAACTGCCCAGCGCTCATTTGTCCCGCTACAATTTTATCTACAAAGTCTTCAATAATTCCAGAAGTTGGATTTTTTAAACTTTTGGAGGCCGCCTCTACAGAATCTGCCATCATAAGTATTGCCGTTTCTTTTGAAAAAGGTATTGGTCCGGGATATCTGAAATTTGCTTGATCTACGTCCTCATCTATTTCTTGTTGTTTTTTATAAAAGTAATAGACTAAACTAGTGCCATGGTGAGACCTTATAAAATCTATAACACGATCTGGAAGTTTGTTTTTCCTAGCCAGTTCAATCCCATCAATAACATGATTGATAATTATTTTAGCGCTCTCCTTTGGAGCCAACTCGTCATGCGGGTTCACATTCGTTATCTGGTTCTCAGTAAAATAAGTTGGGTGGTTCATCTTACCAATATCATGATACAGCGCTCCTACCCTCACCAACATAGCATTAGCCCCTATTTCATTGGCTGCTGCTTCCGCAAGATTCGCTACTTGCAGGGAATGATGAAAAGTGCCTGGGGCCTTGTTAGAGAGCTCTTTTAATAGTTTGGAGTTGGTATCCGACAATTCTAGTAGAGAGACATCAGAGACCAGCCCAAAGACCTTCTCGTACACATAGATCAACGGTTGAACAAAGAGCGTAATCATTCCGTTTAATAAGAACAGTCCTAAAGTAAACCATTGTATATTATCTAAATTGCCTTCATGTATGATATGAAAAGCCAAATACCCCACCACGTATATCAACGTAATCTGACCGACAGATATAAAAAGGTTCGCCCTTTTATATAATTCAGAGACCGTTAATATGGTGACTATACCGACTATTATTTGTAGAAAGATGTATTCAAAGCTGTTAGGCACTACAAAACCTAATATGAGCACGGTTAGCACATGAACAAAAAGGCCCAATCTGGCATCAAAAAATGTTTTGAGTACCAAGGGTAAAATACATATGGGTACTACAAATACAAAGGCCTCGTCATATTTAACCACCATGGTGGTGACGAACACCATAAAAAGAATATTAAAGAAGATAAATGTAACCTTGGTATTGTTCTCAAAATCTTCCTTTCTATATCTCTTAAGGAAAAGAAACAGCATCATCAGTACCAATGCCACTAGAACAGTATACCCAAAAAGTATAAAATAATAGTTTTTGGCTGTCCACAGTTCAGACTCAAACTCCGCTTTTAAAGAGTTTAAAACAGTAAGGTTCTCTGCCTCAACGACCTCCCCTTTTGCTATTATAAGTTTACCCTCATCTACAGCTCCCCTTGTATGAGATATACCTGATAGTGCTTCGTTTAAGGCTCTTTCTGATAAATTTTTATCATAAATGATATTCGGCTTAACAATATCTAAAAAAAGGTCTTGATACTCTCGGGCGTAAATAACTAAATCTTTTTCTTGAAGTATTTTCTGGAGCGCCTCTCTTAAATTTCTAATTTGAATAAGACTACTTACCTGAACGGTTTCCGCTTGATTATCCTTTACAAGATAAAGTTGGTCTTTTATGCTTCGCTTATTGGACTGAGCTAAAATGCCGTTTTTATATAATTTCTTAAGAATATCTTTTCCTGCAGAATCTAGAGCCTCTAAGGCACTTGCACTAAATCTTTCCCCTGTAAATACCTCATAGAATTTCTTTTCATATTCTTTGCTCACGGCTTCCTCTACAGAAGAATCAAGCCTGTAATAATCTATTTGATTTTCAAGAAATTCTGCCTTTTCTCTTGAAATATCCTCATTATCTTTCTGAATAGAAAAATCAAAGGGGGCATACAAATTTTCGTATTGCCAAGGTTTCCCTTTTTGAAATTCATATTTAAATTTCCCTCCTTTAGGAAAGAAGAAAACAATACAGGCAACCGAAACCAAGTATAAAAAATACTTATATAGAAGCGATTGGTTTTTAAAAACTTTATCCAGAATATTGCGCATGAGCTTGGTATCTGAGTCAAAAATAGAAAATTATAAACTTCCGACAGGCTTTTATAGAAACAACGAAATGTATTGCCTATTAATTTCTTAGTTTTGCAATACGAGAAACTCTTGCTTTAATATGAAAAATGTAGTTATAGTATCTGCCACAAGAACCCCAATTGGGAGCTTTATGGGAGCTTTATCCACAATTCCAGCCCCAAAACTTGGAGCTGCGGCCATAAAAGCGGCACTTGCAAAAATAAATCTTGACCCAAAATTAGTTGACGAAGTCATCATGGGCAACGTGGTTCAAGCCGGAACAGGCCAAGCACCTGCAAGACAAGCAGCTATTTTTGCAGGAATACCGGACAGTGTACCGTGTACTACTATAAATAAGGTTTGTGCTTCGGGCATGAAAGCAGTTATGCAAGCCGCTCAAGCAATAGCTTTAGGAGATATTTCAGTTGCTGTTGCAGGAGGAATGGAAAATATGAGTCTTATTCCTCATTATGTACATATGAGAAATGGACAAAAATTTGGACCTACTACTCTGGAAGATGGCATGCAAAAAGATGGTCTTGTAGATGTTTACGACCAAGAAGCCATGGGCGTCTGTGCCGATGCCTGTGCTACGGAGTATAATTTTAGCCGTGAAGACCAAGATAATTATGCCATTCAATCCTATAACCGTTCTGCGGAAGCATGGAAAAACGGAAAATTCACTAATGAGGTTTCTCCTGTAGAAGTACCTCAACGCCGTGGAGAACCTATCATTGTTTCTGAAGACGAAGAATTCAAAAACGTTAGAATAGATAAAATTCCAGCGTTACGCCCAGCATTTTCAAAAGACGGTACGGTTACCGCAGCAAATGCATCTACTATTAATGATGGTGCAGCTGCGCTAGTATTAATGAGTGCAGAAAAAGCGGAAGAACTAGGTTTAAAACCTTTAGCTACTATAAGAGGTTATGCTGATGCAGCTCAAGAGCCAAAATGGTTTACCACTGCACCGGCAAAAGCTCTTCCCAAAGCAATTGCTAAAGCTGGTATTTCAATAGACGATATAGACTTTTTTGAATTCAATGAGGCTTTTTCTGTGGTTGGGTTAGCCAATATGAAATTATTAGGATTAACTGACACCAATGTAAATGTAAACGGCGGTGCTGTTTCATTAGGACATCCTTTGGGTTGTTCAGGTGCACGTATACTTATTACGCTCCTTAATGTTTTAGAGCAAAATAACGCAAAGTTAGGGGCTGCCGCAATATGTAATGGCGGAGGTGGCGCTTCTGCAATAATTGTAGAACGATAAAGAATACCTTCACTCAACCAACCATATGCAATACGGTATTTGTCCCTTAAGTATAGTTTCCGTTCGCGTAAATGCCGATGAAACATCAGAAATGGTTTCTCAACTGGTATACGGAGAACACTTTAAAGTCTTGGAGCGCAGGAAAGCCTGGAGTCGCATTCGCGTTGCTTTTGATAAGTTTGAAGGATGGGTGAGCAATCATCAGATGAACTTAATATCGGAAGAAGATTATGATTCTATTGAATCTTCTACTGATATTGGCTACACATCAGATCTCATTTCTTTTGTTGAAACTGAAAATTCTATACTATTACCCGTTATCCTGGGATCTTCAACCTGTAACTGTGCTGTCCTTTCACACACTTTTGATGGTAAGACCAACGGTAACAAAAAGGACAAAACAGAACTTATACAAACTGCTTTACTATACCTAAACGCACCTTATTTATGGGGAGGCAAGACTCCTTTTGGTATTGATGCTGCAGGGTTTACCCAAATGGTTTATAAGATTAACGGATATCGTTTATTAAGAAAAGCCGCAGAACAATCTAAACAAGGCCATGCTTTGAGTTTTATAGAAGAAACTGAGGCAGGAGACTTAGCTTTTTTTGATAACAATGAAGGCGAGATATACCATGTGGGTATCATTATGGAAAACAACTACATTATTCATGTAGACGGAAAAGTACGAATAGATCGTATTGACCATACCGGCATATTCAATACTGAAATAGGCAATTACACACACAAACTAAGGGTCATAAAACAAATCGTTTAAACCCAAACTGATATAAAATAAAGCAAATAAAAAATCCCCTAGGAAATTCCTAGGGGATTTTTTTATAATTATGTTATCGGCAAATTACTCGCCTAACAACTTTTTAACTCTTAAGAAGTTATCATTGTCGCCCATTGCGCCATAGATATTTTTTAATTGAGTTAAGATACCTTGGTTATCAGGATTCAATTTCAACGCATCTTCCAATACAGTTGCTCCTTCTTTGAAAAGGTTATCTTTCTTTTCTTTCAACTCATCGTAACGAGCAATATCTTTTTTGGAGTTGCCCAAAGAGTTCATCTCATCAATAAGACCATTACCTTCGTTTACGTAAGTTGTAGAAAGGTTTAATTGTGCGTTAGTGTACCCAGGATTGATTGCTAAAGCTTTCTTGTACGATTCTCTAGCATCTTCCAAATTACCTTGCTCCATGTTGATCACACCAATGTTGTAATGCAAATCTGGATTATCCGGTGCAACAGATGCAGCTTCAGCCATTAAAACTTTAAACTGGTCTTTATCGCCCATTTTATAGTATAAATTAGCTTCGTTCAAAATCAAGTTAACATCTTTAGGATCGTTAGCTCTTGCTGCTTTGTAAGCTTCTAAAGCTTTATCATCCTGACCCAATTGAGTATAGATCAAAGCTGTATTCTTAACGATTTCAGCTTTTTTAGATGGAGATTTCTCATCTTTAGGATCTTTGTAAGTTCCCGACTTCACCATTAAGTCTCTCTGAGTCTTATCCATCTCTTCTTCTGTACCAGTCTCTACGTTAGTAGCCTTATAAATGACACCACTACCGTCATAACCAATCTCTTGAAGTTCGTTATAGTAAGTTAATGCCTCCTCATAATGACCACCATTTACAGCACTACTGGCTGCATAATAAAGGTAAGAAGTATCTTTTGGGCTGATTTTATAGCTTGTATACAACTTCTCAGCAGCTTCTTTAAACTTTTTGTTACCGTTATCCTCTACTGCAGAGTTTACTAAATCGGCACTTAATGCAGACATGTGCTGTTGAGTTTCATCGGAATACTTTTTCTTTCCGCTTGCTTCCTCAACTGCAATCACTTTTTGATAAGCATCTGCGGCTTTTTGAAAAGCACTTGCATCACCTTTTTTTGCTAAATCTGCATAAGCCTTACCACTTACAAAGTAATACTGTGCCTGCAACTTTGGGTCTGCTCCTGATATAGAACCAGAAACGGCTTCTAGTGCACTACTAGCTGATGCGGCATCACCGGCTTTCATAGCCTTTTCGGCTGCTTTTATTTCGTTCTTCTGTGCGAATCCTACCATGCAAAAACAAAGGCTCGCGACTATTAAAAATCTACGTTTCATTTTCAAATTAATTAAATATTAGTGTTATAATTATGGTTCAAATTTATTCTTCTTCTGTCCCTTCTGCCTCATCATTATCAAGAGCCGTGCCACCTTCTTCGGCGTCCACGTCTATATCTAATAGATCAGCCTCTTCCAATTCATCTTCATCCTTCATGACCTTGGCCACAGCAGCAATAGAATCATTACCCTTAAGGTTGATTAAACGCACCCCTTGAGTAGCTCTTCCCATAACACGAAGATCTTCAACACTCATACGAATAGCGATACCTGATTTGTTGATAATCATCAAATCATCTGAATCTGAAACATTTTTTAAAGCAACAAGTCCACCTGTTTTCTCCGTAATAGAAATAGTTTTAACTCCCTTACCACCTCTGTTGGTAATACGGTAGTCATCTATATTAGATCGTTTACCATATCCATTTTCAGAAACAACAAGAAGGTTTTCTTCCATATCATGAACGGACACCATACCAATAACCTCATCGTTATCGTCGGCTAAAGTAATACCGCGCACACCAGAAGCATTTCTACCCATTGGTCGCGTCTTACTTTCTTCAAAACGTATAGCCTTACCAGATTTTAAGCCTAAGAATATTTGGCTTGCACCAGTAGTTAACTTTGCTTCTAGCAACTCATCGTCTTCGCGAATACCAATGGCATTAATACCATTTTGTCTTGGACGTGAATATTGCTCTAAGCTTGTTTTCTTGACCACACCTTTTTTGGTAGCCATAATTACGTAATGACTGTTTACGTATTCTTCGTCCTTAAGGTCTTGAGTACAAATAAACGCCTTAACATTATCATCTTGCTCTATGTTAATAAGGTTCTGTATAGCCCTACCTTTTGATGTTCTACTACCTTCCGGTATTTCGTAAACACGCATCCAGAAACATTTCCCTTTTTGTGTAAAGAAGAGCATGTACTGGTGGTTGGTTCCTATGAACAAATATTCTAAGAAATCTTCATTTCTAGTGGATGATGCTTTTTGACCAACACCACCTCTGTTTTGTGTTTTATATTCGGAAACTGGTGTTCTTTTAATATATCCGGCATGAGAAATAGTAATCACTACTTGCTCATCAGGAATCATATCTTCGATACTCAAGTCCCCTCCGGCCAAATTAATTACAGAACGACGCTCATCACCATATTTTTCTCTAATCTCTACGAGCTCTTCCTTAATAATATCCATTCTTCGCTCTTTTCTAGCCAAGATGTCTTTAAGGTCTGCTATGGTCAAAATAACCTCATCGTATTCAGCACGTAATTTGTCTTGCTCTAGACCCGTTAACTGACGAAGTCTCATTTCAACTATCGCTTTTGCTTGAATCTCGGTAAGCTTAAAGCGCTCCATTAAGTTTTCCCTGGCTTCATCTGCATTAGATGACGCTCTGATGATAGCAATTACTTCATCAATATTATCGGAAGCAATAATTAAACCTTCTAAAATGTGGGCGCGAGCTTCAGCTTTCTTGAGTTCAAATTCTGTACGTCTTACCACTACTTCGTGACGGTGTTCCACAAAATAGTGAATCATCTCTTTTACGTTCAATAACTGCGGGCGACCATTCACCAACGCAATGTTATTAACACTAAAAGAGTTTTGTAATGCCGTATACTTATATAAGGTATTAAGAACGATATTTGGAATGGCATCTCGTTTCAAAATATAAACGATACGCATCCCGTTTCTATCCGATTCATCTCGGATAGTTGATATACCTTCTATTTTCTTTTCATTAACAAGATCGGCAGTTTTCTTGATCATATCTGCCTTATTGACCTGATATGGAATCTCGGTAACCACTATACACTCCCTGCCTTGAACCTCTTCAATAATAGCCTTAGCTCTTATCTTTACTCTACCTCTACCGGTATGAAAAGCTTCTTTAACGCCTTCATAACCATAAATGGTACCACCTGTTGGAAAATCCGGTGCTTTAATATAGGTCATGATTTCATCAATCTCTATATCATTGTTTTCAATATAAGCAATAGTACCGTTCACTACCTCTGTAAGGTTGTGCGGCGGCATATTGGTTGCCATACCTACTGCAATACCTGAAGCTCCGTTTATCAACAAGTTGGGTACACGAGTAGGAAGAACCGTAGGCTCTTGCAAAGAGTCATCAAAGTTTAATTGATGGTCTACAGTATCCTTATCTATATCCGCCAACATGTCATCGGCAATTTTTCGCATCCTTGCCTCAGTATAACGCATAGCCGCAGGGCTATCGCCATCTACCGATCCAAAGTTACCTTGCCCATCTACAAGCATATAACGTAAACTCCACTCCTGAGCCATACGAACCATAGAGTCATAGACGGACGTATCACCATGAGGGTGGTACTTACCTAAAACCTCACCTACAATACGTGCAGACTTCTTATGAGAGCTACTGGAACGAACTCCAAGTTCATGCATACCGTACAATACCCTTCTGTGAACGGGTTTTAGTCCATCCCTGACATCAGGTAAAGCACGTGACACAATGACTGACATCGAATAGTCGATGTAAGCAGATTTCATTTCGTCTTCGATGTTAATCGGGATCAATTTTTCTCCTTCTGCCATTTTTAAATCCTAGAATTACTTTAGTTAAAAAACATGCCAATATACGTAAAATGATAGCCTTTAAAGCACATACGGCTTTCTTTATTAAACAATTTATCAACACTTTTTTTTACACTAAAAATTGCCGGTTCTCTTTTATACCTATTCCTTTTTCATTATTTCGGGATACTTTATCTAATATTAGGTACACTATTTGCGTTAGATTGGTATAGTTTTAGTAATTTTATAGATGAAAGGATAAATTTATGGATGATAATTTTTCACCGAGAGTAAAGGACGTAATTGCTTATAGTAAAGAGGAGGCGCTACGGTTAGGCCATGATTTCATTGGTACCGAGCATCTAATGTTGGGGCTTTTACGAGATGGTAACGGCAAAGCAATTAGTATTCTTGACGCTATGGAGGTCGATTTAGATCATCTTAGGCGAAAGGTTGAAATACTTAGCCCTTCCAACCCAAACCCGAATAGTTTACAAAAAGATAAAAAGAACCTGCATTTGACGAGGCAGGCAGAGCGAGCCCTAAAGACTACGTTTTTAGAAGCTAAGCTTTTTCAAAGTTCCTCGATCAATACTGCACATTTATTATTATGTATTTTGAGAAATGAAAATGACCCCACCACGAAACTACTTCACAAACTGAAAGTAGATTATGATGGTGTAAAGGAACAGTTTAAATTTATGATTACAAGCGACGATGATATTGTAGATGCACCAACTTCCGAATCGTTTCCTAGTGAAAACGACGATAACGAGGGTAAAGAAGGTAGCTTTGGAACTGCAGCCGGACAAAAAGGCAACAAAAAATCAAAAACACCTGTACTTGACAACTTTGGTCGTGACCTAACACTTATGGCGGAAGAGGACAAGCTTGACCCTGTAGTTGGTAGAGACAAAGAAATAGAGCGTGTTTCACAGATTTTAAGTAGAAGAAAGAAAAACAATCCTTTATTAATAGGTGAACCTGGTGTTGGTAAAAGTGCTATTGCCGAAGGTTTGGCACTACGTATTATAAATAAAAAGGTTTCACGTATCCTATATAATAAAAGAGTTGTAACTCTTGATTTAGCTTCTTTAGTGGCCGGTACTAAATACCGTGGCCAGTTTGAAGAGCGTATGAAAGCGGTTATGAACGAGCTTGAAAAGAATGATGATGTTATTCTTTTTATTGATGAAATCCATACCATTGTAGGTGCCGGTGGTGCCACAGGTAGCTTAGATGCATCAAACATGTTCAAACCCGCCTTGGCAAGAGGTGAAATTCAATGTATTGGAGCTACTACGTTAGATGAATACCGTCAATATATAGAAAAAGATGGTGCACTAGAAAGACGTTTCCAAAAAGTTATTGTAGAACCTACAACAGTTGATGAGACTATTGAGATTCTTCATAACATTAAAGCAAAATACGAAGATCACCACAATGTAACCTATACAGATGAGGCGATTATTGCTTGTGTAAAGTTAACCAACCGTTATATGACGGACCGTTTCTTACCGGACAAGGCTATTGATGCCCTTGATGAAGCTGGTTCTCGCGTTCATATTGTAAATATGGATGTTCCTAAACAGATTTTAGAGCTTGAGAAAAAGCTTGAAGATGTTCGTGAATTAAAGAACAGCGTAGTTAAAAAGCAGAAATACGAAGAAGCTGCCAAACTACGTGATGATGAGAAACGTCTTGAAAAAGACTTGGCTTCAGCGCAAGAAAAATGGGAAGAAGACAGCAAACTACATAAAGAAATAGTTAGTGAGGACAATGTTGCCGATGTTGTTTCTATGATGAGCGGTATTCCCGTAAACAGAATAGCACAAACAGAAAGTAATAAGTTAGCAGAACTTCCTGACCTTATTAAAGCCAATGTTATTGGTCAAGATGAAGCGGTTGCCAAGGTTGCCAAGGCAATTCAAAGAAACCGTGCCGGACTAAAAGATCCGAACAAGCCAATTGGCTCGTTCATTTTCTTAGGTCAGACCGGTGTTGGTAAAACTCAGTTGGCCAAAGTATTGGCACAACAACTCTTTGACTCTGAGGATGCGTTAATACGTATTGACATGAGTGAGTACATGGAGAAATTCGCTATTTCTAGACTAGTAGGTGCACCTCCGGGATACGTAGGTTACGAAGAAGGTGGTCAGTTAACCGAAAAAGTTAGACGTAAGCCTTATTCTGTTATTCTATTAGATGAAGTTGAAAAAGCGCATCCAGATGTATTTAATATGCTGTTGCAAGTTTTAGATGATGGTTTCCTTACGGATAGTCTAGGACGAAAAATAGACTTTAGAAATTCTATTATCATTATGACTTCTAACATTGGAGCCCGTAAATTGAAAGATTTCGGTCAAGGTGTTGGTTTTGGAACTTCAGCAATGAAATCTCAAGAAGATAGTCATCAAAAAGGAGTTATAGAAGGCGCTCTTAAAAAAGCATTTGCTCCTGAATTCTTAAATAGAATTGATGACGTTATTGTTTTCAACTCGTTAGAAAGAGAAGACATACACAAAATTATTGATATTGAACTTCGTAAGTTGTTCGCAAGAATCAAGGATATTGGATATGAGCTTAACTTAACGGATAAGGCCAAAGACTATATTGCAGACAAAGGTTTTGACAAACAATATGGTGCCAGACCTTTAAAAAGAGCTATTCAAAAGTATATTGAAGATGCTTTAGCCGAAGAGATAGTAAACTCCAAACTTGAAGAAGGAGATACTATCCTTATGGACCTAGACGAGAAGAAAGAAGAACTTACAATTGAAATTAAAAAAGCAGAAAAATCTTCTAAATCATAAACTTAACGTAAGAAATGTTAGCAAAGGGAGTCAATTAAATTGACTCCCTTTTTTCTTATGATAAAATTTCAAAGTAAGAAACACTACACAATACCATTCTAGCAATAGCACTATAAACGATATTTACGCTTTTAATCTATTATTTTTCACAATAGATAACGATACATCTACATTCGTCTCAGGACATTATAATATATTTAAAATGAAAGTGAGACGACCAAAGAAGACTATTATAGTCAGGGAGTATCAATTAGATGTTGGAAAAATACAGGTTTACGAAAACTATATGGTTTCGCTGTTTGATGAAGGGGCAACACTTACATTAGAGAGAGTATACCAAATAATAGGAATTTCAGAAATTCATTTCAGGGATAAAAACTTTGGCTATATAAGCCTGAGAAAAAATTCTTATGCCGTAGACCCTACTATTTACACCTATTTGAGACAATTAGACAACCTTAAAGCATTAGCTATTGTTTCCGTAAAAGAAATAGATATGCATAACTTTAAGATTGAAAAACTTTTCTACAAAAAACCAATGAAATTCTTTATTGAATTTGATAATGCCGTTACATGGGTTAAACGACGTGTAAAAGCTAAATAGAATTACATAACTCTACCAAAAACAAAAAACCTCAAGATTTCAAAGTCTTGAGGTTTTCGTTTTTCTTTACCTTATCTAAAGTCTATTCCGGCGGTGCTTCATTTTCGTTAACCTCAGGTCTACTTTCTGGTTGGGCAAATAAATCTATAAAAGCAGACCCAATACCATCAATAACATTAGAAGCCGTAAGTGCCTGGTAGCCTGTTTTATCAACAGCTATATCTCCTGCTCTACCATGTAAATACACTCCAAATACAGCAGAATTTAAAGGACTATAGCCCTGAGCGATCAATCCTGTTATCATACCAGTTAAAACATCACCAGTGCCAGCTGTTCCCATTCCTGGATTACCGGTTGTATTCACATAGCCCTTTTCATCATAAATTGTAATGGTATGCGAACCTTTTATTACCAAGATACAATCGTACTGCTTTGAAAATTTCTTGGCCTTATCCAACTTATCAAAATCATCTTTCCACTTCCCTATTAGACGTTCCAATTCTTTTGGATGCGGCGTTAATACACTTTGAGCAGGAATCTTTTTAAGTAAGTTTTTGTTTTCCGAAAGGATATTAAGCGCATCTGCGTCAATAACCAAAGGCTTTTTGTTTTTATCTAAAAACTCATCTAACGCTTTTACTGTACTCTCATCTTTTCCTAATCCAACTCCAACACCTATGACGGTTGGATTAATATCAAAATCAATTTTAGTAATATATTTTTCTTCGGCATCGGTTAAGACCATTGCTTCTGGAAAACTTGTTTGAAGGGGAATATATCCGCATTTAGGAACATATGCCGTAACCAAACCACTACCCGTTTTTAAACAAGCTTTAGAAGCCAAATTAACCGCTCCTATCTTTCCATAGCTACCTCCTATTATTAGACCGTGCCCATGAGTGCCTTTATGCGAGAATTTCTCCCTCGGAATATAAACGGGAAGCATTTCATTTTTACTTATTAACTCATACTCTGTTTCCGTAGTTGCTAGAAATTCAGGATCAAGGCCAATATCTAAAGCTTCCCATTGTTGGGTAAAAATTCCAGTTTCTGGCAAGAAAAAAACCAATTTTGGAACTTGAAAACTTAATGTATGGTTTGCTTTTACTACCGCCTTTTCATCTTTTTGAACCTTATCCGTAAACAATCCTGATGGAATATCTACAGAAAGCACAAAAGCTTCCGATTTTTGAATATGCTCAAACAAGTTAACAACCCAAGTATCGGGTGCACGATTCAAGCCAATTCCAAAAATAGCATCTACCACAATATCTTCACGACCTATTTCCGGTAAAACTGAGTTTTCTTCAAGAAATTCGGGCCATACCTTTCGCTCTTTTAACCGATCTAGGTTTACTAAGAAATCGTCTGAACGCTTCTTACTATAGTTTACAACGTATACGGCTATATTGTAACCATGTTCTTGTAAATGACGAGCCAAGGCAATACCATCACCTCCGTTATTACCAATACCACAGAACAAGTGTATTTTTACCGGTCCTCCTTGAATTCTAAAATGTAACCAATTAAAAAGTTGAACGGCAGCACCTTCCATTAATTCATTACTAGAAATATTATTCTTTTTTATTGTCGCCTTGTCAGCTTCATAAATTTGCTTTGCAGAGAAAATTTTCATGTATAAGATTGTAGAATTATCTAGTTTTTAAATATGTACCTAGTTGTTAACTGTTACTTCTGTATTAAAATCAAGGGTTTACAACCATAAATCCTTGCATAAATCTCACAAATATTTGAATAATGTAAGTAATTAACATTAACGCTCAATAACTAACAACAAAAATTTGATTAAGAATCCAAAAGTACTACTTTTGATGCTTTCATTTTTACTATGTATCAGCATATCGCCAACATATCAACTGAATTTTTCTTCACGACCAATGGTTCAATCAACACGTTTGGCACCACCACCCCTTTGGGGTAGACAAAAACATATCAGTTCGCTATTGCGTTATTTCGCATTCAATCTATTTTTAAGAGTTAATTTCATCTAACATGAAAGTTTTAAAATTCGGCGGCACCTCTGTTGCTAACGCCTCCAACATATCATTAGTAAAAAATATTGTAGCCAATACAAATACCAATAAGACCATTGTGGTGGTATCAGCTTTTGGTGGAGTCACAGACCTCTTATTGAATGCGGCTCATTTGGCTTCAAAACAAAGTGAAGGTTATAAATCAATTTTAAAAGAAATTGAAGACAGACACTTAGAGACTGCCAAGGAACTTATTCACGTAAATGCCCAGAGCAAAGTACTTAGTAAGGTCAAAAGTGAACTCAATACTTTGGAGACACTACTGGAAGGTGCGTTTCTAATTGGTGAAATCACTCCCCGACTTTCCGATAAAATTGTAAGCTACGGCGAGCTTTTATCATCCTATATTATTAGTGAGTATTTTGCCCAAGAAGGATTGAAAGCCGGCTATTTAGATAGCAGAGAGCTGATCAAGACCAATGATGTTAATGGCAAAGCCACCGTAAATTTTGATTTAACCAACGCTAATTGCGCAAATTTCTTAGATAAAGACGAACACCAAGTTATTGTCATGGGAGGTTTTATCGCTTCCAGTGAAAGTGGTAACTCTACCACTTTAGGACGTGGAGGTTCTGATTACACTGCCGCCATTATAGCAGCGGCAATCAATGCTGAATTTTTAGAAATCTGGACAGATGTTAGTGGTATGTATACTGCTAATCCTAAATTGGTAAAACAAGCCAAGGCTATCCCGCACATATCTTACGAAGAAGCCATGGAGCTTTCTCATTTTGGCGCCAAAGTTTTATACCCTCCAACAATTCAACCGGTGTTGGCTAAGGGAATCTCTATCGTAATAAAAAATACTTTTGAACCTGAAAATGCAGGTACATTAATTACCAAGAACAAAAACGAAAAAGGCAAGACTGTACGTGGCATAAGCCATGTTGAAAATATTGCACTTTTATCTCTAGAAGGACCAGGAATGGTAGGTATTCCAGGAACTTCAAAACGATTTTTTGAAGTACTTTCTCAATCAGAAATAAGTGTTGTCCTTATTACTCAAGCGTCTTCTGAACATTCAATCTGTGTAGGTATTTCTGCTGATGACATTGATAAGGCAACAGAAGTTGTGAACGCCGCTTTTGAATATGAAATTGAACGCGGAAAAATAAAACCTGTAATAGCCGAAAAAGAATTGGCCATAATTGCTCTAGTTGGCGATAATATGAAAAGCCACCAGGGTTTGAGCGGTAAAATGTTCAGCACCTTAGGAAAGAACAATGTAAACCTTAGGGTTATTGCACAGGGAGCATCCGAACGAAACATTTCTGCAGTCATAAAAAAAGAAGATGTCAAAAAAGCTCTGAATGCGCTACATGAAGAATTTTTTGAGGAAAACATAAAACAATTAAACCTATTTGTAATGGGTGTTGGTAATGTAGGTTCAAAATTTTTGAATCAAGTTTATCAACAAAAGAAGTTTTTGAAGGAGAACTTAAAATTGAACATCCGTGTAATTGGTATGTCCAATTCACGAACCATGGTTTTTGAAGAAAGCGGAATTTCTCTCAAACACTGGGAAGAGGCTTTGGCCGGTGGTCAAAAAGCGGATAAGGTTGAATTCATGAAAAAGGTGAATGAACTTAATTACCGTAACAGTATTTTTGTTGATAATACGGCTAGTGAAGAGGTTTCTAAAACTTACAACACCTATTTAGGCAATAGTATTTCTGTAGTTACTTGTAATAAAATTGCATGTTCTTCTGCCTACGAAAATTACCAAGAATTAAAATCTCTTGCTAGAACCTACAATGCTCCATTTTTATTTGAGACCAATGTAGGCGCAGGCTTACCGATTATAGATACCTTAAAGCATTTGATTGCTTCGGGTGATAAAATCCTTAAAATTCAAGCGGTCCTTTCAGGAAGCCTAAACTTTGTCTTTAACAACTTTAATGACAAGACAACTTTTCATGACATTGTGAAACAAGCCCAGCAAGAAGGCTATACTGAACCAGATCCAAAAATTGACCTGAGCGGTGTTGATGTAATGCGAAAGATTCTGATTTTGGCAAGAGAAAGCGGAAATCAACTAGAGATTACAGATATTGCTAACAAATCTTTCTTACCACAAGAAAGTTTGGATACCGATAATAACGAAGACTTTTTTGCTACGCTGATAAAACATGAAGATGATTTTCAAGCCATGTACAAAGAAGCTAACGACGCCAACAGTAAGCTAAAATATGTTGCCCAGTTTGAAGATGGAAAAGCAAGTGTGGGTCTGCAAGCTATACCAAAAGGTCATGATTTTTATAACTTGGAAGGAAGTGATAACATCGTGTTGTTCTACACAGAGCGTTACCCTAACCAGCCCATGATCATAAAAGGAGCAGGCGCAGGTGCAGATGTTACAGCATCAGGTATTTTTGCCGATATCATCAGAATCGGAAATTTCTAATTATGGAGGAAATCAAAGTTTTTTGCCCCGCCACTATAGCAAATGTTTCATGTGGATTTGACGTCTTAGGAGTCGCCCTTGATAATGTAGGCGACACAATGGTTGTTCGTAAAACCCAAGAAAAAGGCATACGAATCACTAAACTTGAAGGTCAAGATTTACCAATGGAAACGCTTCAAAATGTTGCAGGCGTAGCTGGTTTAGCGCTTTTAGAGAAAAGCGATTACAGAGGCGGATTTGAAATTGAAATTTACAAAAAGATAAAAGCAGGTAGTGGAATAGGTAGCAGTGCCGCAAGTTCAACAGGTGCAGTTTGGGCCATGAACGAACTTCTAGACAAGCCGTTTACCACGCTAGAACTCGTTAAATTTTCAATGGAAGGGGAACGATTAGCAAGTGGTGTAGCCCATGCAGATAATGTAGCTCCTGCCCTATTTGGCGGTTTTACATTAGTACGCAGTTATGACCCTTTGGATATTGTACCAATTCACACACCATCTGAATTACACGCCACGGTCATCCATCCACAGATAGAAGTTAAAACATCAGACTCAAGAAAAATACTTAAAACCAATATTACCTTAGCAGACGGTATTAAACAATGGGGAAATGTAGGCGGACTCGTTGCCGGTCTATTTACGGAGGATTATGACCTAATTGGTCGATCTTTGGAAGACCATATTGTGGAACCCATACGCTCCATTCTTATACCTGGTTTTGACCAAGTTAAAAGCGAAGCTCTAAAGGCAGGTGCTTTAGGATGTGGCATCTCAGGCTCGGGGCCTTCTATTTTTGCATTTAGCAAAGGTATAGACACCGCAAATAAAGTTGCTAAGGCAATGAAAGAAGTATACAAGAACATAGGTATTGATTACGATGTTCATGTATCTAAAATTAACAGTGAAGGAATTAAGACCATACAGTAATGAATTTTTATAGTCTAAATAAAAAAGCACCTGAAGTTTCATTTAAAGACGCAGTGATTAAAGGGATTGCACCTGATAAAGGGTTGTATTTTCCTGAGCAAATAGAGCCACTTCCCGCGCGATTCTTTGAGCATATAGAAGATTTAACGGATCACGAAATAGCTTTTAATGCCATTCATCAGTTTGTGGCTAAGGAAATTCCAAATGATAGACTTCGTGAGATTATCGCCAAGGTTCTTGACTTTGATTTCCCTGTTGTTGAAATTGAGGAAAACGTAGCTACTTTAGAGCTTTTTCACGGTCCTACCATGGCCTTTAAAGATGTAGGCGCTCGCTTTATGGCAAATTGTCTTGGCTATTTTTCAGAAGGAGAAAAACAGGATGTAACCGTATTAGTCGCTACTTCTGGCGATACCGGTGGTGCCGTTGCCAATGGATTTTTAGGTGTAGAAGGAGTACGTGTGGTTATTTTATATCCAAACGGAAAAGTGAGTGATATTCAAGAAAGACAGTTAACTACTTTAGGTCAAAACATTACCGCCCTTAAAGTTGACGGTACTTTTGATGATTGTCAAAAAATGGTCAAAACTGCATTTTTAGATAAAGCTCTTCTGGAAAAAATGCAATTAACATCCGCTAACTCTATTAATGTGGCGCGTTGGTTGCCCCAATTATTCTATTTCTTGTTCGCTTACAAACAGGCAAAATCAAAAGGAAAGGAAATTGTATTTTCCATACCTAGCGGAAACTTTGGAAACGTATGTGCCGGTATGGTAGCTCAACGTCTGGGTATGCCTGTAAAACATTTTGTGGCTTCCACAAATGTAAATGATACCGTTCCTCAGTTTATGAAAACCGAGGAGTACAACCCAAAACCATCAACGGCAACAATATCAAATGCTATGGATGTGGGTGACCCTAGTAATTTTATTCGTATCAGACATTTGTATCAAGATAATTTTGACAAACTGAAAGAAAACCTCTCTTCCTATTCATTTACAGATGCAGAAACTAGAGAGACCATGAAGAAGATATACAGTGACAGTGGTTACATTGCCGACCCACATGGCGCTGTTGGCTATTTAGGATTGAAAAAATATCAAGCAGAACATCCTGATACTTATGGAATCTTTTTAGAAACCGCTCATCCCGTGAAGTTTTTAGACGTGGTGGAAGACACCATAGGCAAGACAGTTGAAATTCCTGAACAAATCAAAAAAGTAATGGACAAAGAAAAGAAGTCCATTTCAATAAAGGAATACGACGAACTGAAACAGTACTTGTTAAACAGATAAAATTTAAAAAGCCCCTAAAGAAATTTTCTTTAGGGGCTTTTTTATTACTTCAAAACAGGAAGCTCAAACTTGTCCAGCGGACTTGGCTGTTTCATTACTTTCTCTATTTCTTCAGCTTTTCTAGGAGCCATAGCCGATAAATTAACCGGACCATCTTTTGTAATTAGGATATCATCTTCTATACGTACCGCAATACCCCACCATTTTTCATCACAAGCGCTACCTTCCGGAATGTAAATACCAGGTTCAACAGTAATAACCGTATTCTCTTGGAAAGGTCTATAAGTACCTTGATCATGAACATCTAAGCCTAAGTAATGAGATGTACCATGAGGAAAGTAAATTCTAGCGTCTGCCTCTTTTGTAATAATTCCCAATGCCAAAAGTCCTTCTGTAACTACCTTACTGGCAGCTTCACCTGGTGCTTGAAAAGGAGCTCCCACCACACTAGCTTCAATTCCGGCCTCCTGTGCGTTATACACAATGTCATAAATCAGCTTTTGTTCTTTAGAAAACTTACCGTTGGCAGGAATGGTTCTAGTAACATCTGCTGTATATCCGTGATATTCAGCTCCTAAATCCATCAATACTAAATCATTACCTACTTTAGTTTTATTATTTTCTATATAATGTAAAATACAACCGTTGTTCCCTCCGCCTACAATAGAAGGATAGCCTTCATATTCAGCTCCATATTTTTTATAGACGTACTCGTGTACTCCTTGAATCTCGGTTTCGGACATATTTGGATGCATAGCTTTCATTACCTCAACCTGACCTACAGCAGAAATCTCTACAGCTTTCTTTAAAAGCACCATTTCTTCTGCTGATTTGGTCTCCCTTAGCGTCGCCATAATTTCGTTCAACATTGAGGAATTCAAATTATTCGCATCCAACTTCAGTGTAACTTTCTGTTTAATTTCACTTCTTAGTTTGTCATCTTCGGCATTTACAAAACCATTTATAAGTTCGTCTTCTTTTAGTTTTTCATCCCTACTCAAATATCTACCTAATATTTGTGCGACATTGGCGCTATTCTCCACATCCGTGGACGTAATCATAGAATAGAACCTATCTTTTGAACTATCATAATCTGCGGGATAATTGGCTTTTGTTTTAAATGATTGAATTAAATCGAAAAGATCCGCTTCATCACTTGAATCGCGAAAATCGTTTTCAAAATCAAAAAACAACACTTTATCAAATTCCTGAAAATTGATTCCGGCTTGCTTAAACGCACTACCGTTAAATGCTGTCTTAAAACCTAATTTATCTTTAACCCCTTCAATACCCAACCGTTTCCCGTTCCATTGCTCGGCCCTTGGGTCTTTTTCTTGCACGTACAACACCTCGTTAACATTAACTCCATCAATTTGCTGGTCTTCAGAAAATAGAACCAAAACTGCATTTGGCTCATTATATCCTGTTAGGTAGTAAAAATTAGGATCTTGATGATAGACATAATCAACATCATTTGCACGGTTCCGTACGGCATTAGCAAAAAATACGGCCACACTATTACCAGGCATCATTTCTCTAACAGCCTCTCTCCTTCCTTTATGAAATTCTGACGAAAGAAAATCCGTAGGTTCATCTTGTGCAATGCTTGTCAAAGGAGTTAATATCAACGCCACTATTAAATAAAGAAGTCTCACCATCATATTTGTTTTAAAGAATTGGTAATTTACAAAGATTGTGTAAAACATAACAAAGCGCACTTATACAATAGTTAAATATTTCAATAGCTTTGTACATCTAAATATACAAGTACGATGAAAAACACAGCTTTAACATCTACCCATGAAGCTTTGGGAGCTAAAATGGTGCCCTTTGCAGGGTATAATATGCCTGTTTCTTATGAAGGCATAAATATAGAACATGAGACCGTTCGTAATGGTGTAGGCGTTTTTGACGTTTCGCACATGGGGGAATTTTTAATCGAAGGACCAAAAGCTCTAGAGCTAATTCAAAAAGTATCTTCCAATGATGCCTCCAAACTCACCATTGGAAAAGCCCAATATAGTTGTCTTCCAAATGAAACAGGTGGTATTGTTGATGACCTTATTGTATATCGCATTAAAGAAGAAACCTACCTTTTGGTAGTAAATGCTTCCAATATTGATAAAGATTGGTCGCATATATCAAAATATAATGAAGAGATAGGCGCAACTATGCGTGATATTTCAGAAGGATTCTCACTTTTAGCAATTCAAGGCCCTAAAGCCGTTGAAGCTATGCAAGCCTTAACTTCAGTAGATTTAGCCAGCATCAAATTTTATAATTTTGTTGTTGCCGATTTTGCTGGAATAGGAAATGTAATCATATCTGCTACAGGATATACTGGTTCCGGTGGATTTGAAATCTATTGCAAGAACAGTGAAGTTCAGCAAATATGGGACAATATTTTTGAAGTTGGTGCCGCTTTTGGTATTAAACCAATTGGCCTTGCCGCCCGTGATACCCTACGTCTTGAAATGGGGTATTGTCTTTATGGAAACGATATTGATGACAGTACATCTCCTTTTGAAGCTGGTCTGGGTTGGATTACAAAGTTCACTAAAGATTTTGTGAACAGTGAAGCCTTAGCTAAAATAAAAGCACATGACCCAGAGCGCAAACTAATTGGTTTTGAACTAGAAGAAAGAGGCATACCTAGACACGGTTATGACATTGTAGACGGTCAAGGAAAAACTATTGGAATTGTAACTTCAGGAACTATGTCCCCTTCATTAGGAAAAGGAATCGGATTAGGATATGTTCCGCAAGTTTTTTCTGAGGTTGGTTCTAAAATACACATTCAAGTTCGTAAAAAGGCTATACCAGCAACTGTCGTTAAGCTTCCATTTTATAAAGCCTAATGGTAGATTATCAAACTATAATAGACAAAATTGTAACGAACTCCAAAGAAGCAACAGACAGAGGTGTTATAGCTTCCTATATTCCTGAATTAGCCAATATTAGTTTACATAAATTTGGCATTCATATTATAGATGCAAACCAGAAAAGTTATAGCGCCGGAGAAGCATTGGAAGGCTTTTCTATTCAAAGTATTTCTAAAGTACTGGCACTTGCTTTTTCTTTTAGTTTGGTTGGAGATGAGTTATGGAAAAGAGTTGATGTGGAGCCTTCTGGTGACCCATTCAACCATTTATCACTATTGGAACAGGAGAATGGTATTCCTAGAAACCCTTTTATAAATGCTGGTGCGCTTGTAATTGCAGATGTATTGGTTTCTCATTTAGAAAACCCTAAAGAAGAGTTTTTACGTTTTGTTCAAGAGTTAGCAAATGACTCTTCTATTCGCTACAATGAAAAAGTAGCTTTATCAGAAAAAAGGACCGGATTTAAAAATTACGCAGCGGCTAATTTATTGAAATCTTACGGCAACCTGCATAATGATGTAGAGTCTGTGCTAGATTTGTATTTCTATCAATGTTCGTTAGAGATGAACTGCAAACAATTAACCGATGCTTTTTATATTTTCATGAATCACGGTACTTGTCTAAGAGAAAAAAGTTATCTAAATCTAACCCAGGTAAAACGTATAAATGCTTTGATGCTAACTTGCGGTTTTTATGATGAAGCCGGCGAGTTTGCTTTTGAAGTTGGTCTTCCCGGAAAAAGTGGTGTTGGTGGCGGAATAGTAGCTTTGCTACCTAATACATATTGTGTAGCTACTTGGTCTCCTGGTTTAAACCCTAAGGGAAACTCTAAATTAGGAATGGCTGCTTTAGAAGAATTAACAACTAAAACAGGACACTCAATTTTTTAAAGATTGGATATAAAAAAAATTTTAATACTTGGTGGAAGTGGTTTTTTAGGTAACGCTATTTACAAGGAGCTATGTAACTATTTTGATACTTATGGAACGTATAATTCAGCCAGACGGTCGTTTGAAGACAATAAACAGTTCTTCAAATACGATATGGAGGAAGATGATGTACATGAGATTCTAGAAAAAGTCCGGCCTAAGGTAATCGTTTCTGCCCTTCGCGGTAATTTCGCCGCTCAAATATTAGCACATCAACATATTATAGAATATTTAAAAGAGAACGATTGTAGACTATACTTTCTTTCTTCCGCCAATGTCTTTGATGCTTATAGAAAATATCCGTCTTACGAGCATGATAAGACTCTTTCTGAGAGTGTTTACGGAAGATTAAAGATTAAAATTGAAAATATGCTGCTTAGGCTGCCTCAAGATAAAATGGGAATCTTACGTATTCCTATGGTTTTTGGAAATAGCTCTCCGCGGATAAAAGATATTAAAAAATATATTTGGGATAATGCCCCTGTTGAAGTTTTTCCTAATCTGGTTTTGAATGTCACTAATGATGATAAACTTACCCAACAAATCCACTATCTCATTAATAGAGACAAAACTGGAATCTTTCATTTAGGCAGTAACGACCTTGTGCACCATGAAGATTTTATAAAGGAGGTAATAGAACGCATTGGAGAATTTAGTCCTATTTACAAACGGATATTTACAACTAACGACGAGAGATATCTTGCTGTTCTACCAAAAGACAATAAATTACCAAAAAACTTACAATACGGGTATCAAGATATTATTAACCATCATGTGATGCGTTAACACTAAAAATTAGGAACTTTTCACGACCCAAGGAATTTGAATTGCGTAATTTAAGAGAGCTAATAATTACGCACAAATATTATTTAGAATACTATGAAAAAACTATCGGAACAAGAAATAGAAAGTGAACTTACCAAACTAAATGGCTGGGAGTATGCTGATGGTGCCATTGAAACTTCATTTGAATTCAAAGACTTTAAGGATGCATTCTCTGTTATGACTCGCATTGCTTTTGAATGTGAAGCTCAAGGCCATCACCCAGACTGGAGCAACGTCTACAATTCTTTACATATTAGACTCAATACCCACGATGCAGAGGGTATTACTGAAAAAGATTTTAAGCTAGCACATAGCATAGAAGAGATTATAGAGAGTGAATAAAAAAATTAACACACGGTTCTCGTTCGTTGCTTCAAAAACAGTGCTAAGTAAAGTTCTTTTGAATTGATGAAGTTCAGTTACTTGCAACCGTTGTCATTTTTATTAAATTTGCTACCTTCAACAAATATATTACACATAGATTATGGGAAGAGCTTTTGAATTCAGGAAAGCACGTAAAATGAAGCGATGGTCGGCAATGTCTAAAGCCTTTACGCGTATTGGCAAGGACATTGTTATGGCAGTTAAAGAAGGAGGACCGGACCCGGATTCTAACTCTAGACTGCGAGCCGTAATTCAGAACGGAAAGGCTGTTAACATGCCTAAAGATAATATTGAGCGCGCTATTAAAAGAGCCTCAGATAAAAGTCTAGGTGATTACAAAGAAGTTCTTTTTGAAGGTTACGCGCCACATGGTATTGCTATTCTAATTGAAACCGCAACAGATAATAACACCCGTACCGTTGCTAATATTAGAAGTTACTTTAATAAATGTGATGGTAGTTTGGGCACATCAGGCTCGGTAGAATTTATGTTTGACCATACTTGTAATTTTAGAATTCCTGCAGAAGGTATCGACCCAGAAGAACTAGAATTAGAACTTATAGATTTTGGAGCCGAAGAGGTTTTTGTTGATGACGATGGTATCTTGATTTACGCTCCTTTTGAGAACTTTGGAGACATTCAAAAAGAATTAGAAAACAGAGAACTCGAGATTCTATCTTCTGGTTTTGAGCGTATTCCACAAGTAACCAAAGCACTTTCTGAAGAAGAAGCTGCCGATGTTGAAAAACTTTTAGAGAAAATTGAGGAAGATGACGACGTACAGAATGTATATCATACAATGCAAGAGTAGCATTTTGCATCAAATATATTTGAATAAAAAAAGCGCCCAGAAATGGTCGCTTTTTTTTGTTTATTATAAATGATATAATCACGGAATTATTGTCTGAGATTAAAACGATAAGCCTAACTCAAGACATACCTACCGAGAGACCTTTCCTACTACACCTTCAAAGAATTTTTTGTAGACTTTAAAATCTGCTTCTTTATCGTCCGTAGTATATAAAGGTTCTGAAACCTTGACCTGTTTTTTACCAAAATCAAAAGCTATTAAAACTATGGGGACATTAGCTCCTTTAGCAATGTAGTAAAAACCAGTTTTCCATTTATCTACCTTCTTACGGGTACCTTCTGGCGCGATTGTTAATCTGAATTTTTTTCGTTTTTCAAATACCTTTACTGTGGCCGAAACCATATCGTTATTCTTGCTACGATCAATAGGCTCACCTCCTAATCGTCTAAATATAAACCCGAAAGGAAAAGCAAAAAGACTCTTCTTACCAACAAAATTAATTTCTTCTCCCCATACCTTTCTAATAAGGAGTCCAAGGAAAAAATCCATATAACTTGTATGTGGTACTACTGCAATTACAAACTTATCTATATGACCGGGAAATTCACCCACCATTTTCCAGCCCATCAACTTGAAATAAATAAAACGAGCTAATTTTTGCATGAGAGTACGTTGAGATTTAGAAAAGTGAAATTGGGACTACCACCTAAGGTTACCACCTATTTTACCAATAAAAATGTAATACTAAATTTTTCTGTAGATGGATTCTAACTTTTCAGGAGTAATAGTGTCCCTCCAGTTTTTACCTAATGCGTTTTCCCAAAGCGGAACCATGTTCATTGCTACGGAAATCATAGTCTCAAATTCTGCTTCACTTAGATTAGCGCAGATACCAGTTGGCAATTGAATATTATGTTTTTCCTTCATTTTATTGAAAAGATCTACACCTTCTGGGTAGAATTCTTCAAGATGTTGAAATACTAAACAATTACCAATACCATGTTTGACTCCCAATAAATAACCAAGACCATAACTCATAGCATGTGCCACACCTACTTGAGAATAAGCAATACTCATACCCCCGTGCCATGAAGCCATCATTAGTTTATCTCTTGATTCCTCTGCCGGTAAATCTCCTAAATAAACTTCTTTACATAGTTCTAGAGCTTTCTCTCCATAACTTTGGCTAAAGGCATTTAAAAATGTCCCTGTAAGTGATTCAATACAGTGAATAAAACAATCCATCCCCGTATAAAACCATTGCTCTTTTGAGACTCCTTGGGTTAAATCTGGATCTAAAAGCACTTGACCAAAAGTTGTATGGTCTGAATTTATTCCTAATTTTTTATCTGGCCCTAATAAAACCGTAGTTCTAGAAACCTCTGCGCCTGTTCCACTTATTGTAGGTATGCCCACGTGAAAAATTGCTGGCTTTTGAACTAAATCCCATCCTTGATATTCTGAAGAACTTCCGTTATTAGTTAGTAAAATTGACACAGCTTTGGCTAAATCTAATAAAGTTCCTCCTCCAATACCAACAATTCCCGAAGGCAAATCTTGATATTCTCTCTTAATTTTATCGACTAAAGCATCTACTTGAGCTGTTTTAGGTTCTTCTTCCGCAGAGATGAATATAATCTGATCGTTAAAAATCAGTGGAATTCTTTTTGCCAACTCCGTATTTTCAAAAACATCATCAACTAAAAAAATAAAAGGAGCGTCTGAATGTTTACGCTTGGGCATTAGTATCTCTCCCAACTGGTTAAAACTTCCCTTGCCAAAAACCACTCTAGGCACCATTGGAAAATTTCTAAATTCCGTTTGTTTACCTACAGCTGCTTTTTTTACTTGCATTTCTTTTTTTACCTCCATCATAACCTATTTCAAATACGCCAATATATCTGATAATGTATTGATTTTCAGATAATTGTAATCTTCATCATTAATCTTCACTTGTTCATGTTGCCACGTGGTATGGAATGGCACATGCACCGCTTGCGCACCAATTTCAACCAAAGGCAACACATCGGATTTTAATGAATTCCCTATCATTAAAAACTCACTTACATCAATTTGTAAATGGTTCAACAAATGTATATAGTTTTCTTCTTTCTTATCACTTAGGACTTCCACATGGTGAAAAAATTCAGAAAGTCCAGACTTTTCTAATTTACGTTCTTGATCTAAAAGATCACCTTTTGTCAAAACAATAAGTCGGTAATTACCGCTTAATTTACGTAAAACTTCTCTTACACCATCTAATAATTCCACTGGTTGGAGTAACATTTCTTTACCTAGATTCAAAATTTCTTCAATCGTTGCTTGCGAAACCCTGTTATTTGAAAGTTTCAATGCAGATTCTACCATAGAGAGCATAAAACCTTTTACACCATAGCCGTAAAGCTCTAGGTTATTGATTTCCATCTTAAACAACTCCTGATCTATAGTGTTCATAGTCTCGTAACCTTCCAAAAGCTTAGCGAACTTCTGCTCTGCTTCTCTAAAATAGGTTTCGTTTACCCACAACGTATCATCGGCATCAAAGCCAACTACTGTAATTTTACTATAGTCTACTTCCATGCTTGCTGCGCCCTTTTCAAATCTTCCGGAGTATCTATTTCTATTCCCGAAACGGTAGTTTCAACCATTTTTATTTTCTTTCCGTACTCCAGGTAACGAATAGCTTCAATTTTTTCAATAGCCTCTAAAGGTAGCATTGGCAGTCTTTGAAAAGCCATTAAAGCACTTTTTCTAAAGGCATAAATGCCCTTGTGCTTATAATAAACGCTTTCAATTTCTTTATTTCTTGGATAAGGAATTACTGAACGGGAGAAATACAAGGCAAAATTACGATTATCAACAATGACCTTTACCGTATTAGGGTTGTTTATTTCTTCTTCATCAGTAATTCTAACCATTAAAGAAGCTAAGTCTATTTCTTTCTCCGTGTCGTTTTTAAACACTTCCAAAACACTTGCCAGGCTTTCTCTATCCGTAAAGGGTTCATCTCCTTGAACGTTCACAATAATATCAACCTCCATATCTGTAACTGCCTCAGCAATTCGATCACTACCACAGTCATGTTCCTTCTGGCTCATTAGCGCTTGACCACCTGCGTTGGTTATGGCATCAAAAATAACATCACTATCGGTCACTACATAAACCTCATCAAACAACTTGGTTCCTATTGCTGCTTCGTAAGTACGTAGAATTACAGGTTTCCCTGATAGGTCCTGCATCAATTTAGCAGGGAATCTAGATGCCGCGTAGCGGGCCGGTATCATGGCTATTATTTTCACTTTATATCCTGATTATCGTTTACTATTATATTTCTTTTCGGTCTACAGATTACGAAAAAACAAAAATTTCGCAAGCCATCTTAAACGTATCTAATCCGTTCTTTTGGGTCTTAACTTTCTATAAATACGAAAGATAAAAACCAAAATTATAATTACTAGAACTACCGCTAACACCGGCGCAAAAATTGATGCCGTGGTTACAACGACCGCTGTACCTGTTTCTAATGTTGAAACTAAGGGATTTGCCAAACCACCCGTGGTTGCGGTAGAAGCCAATCTACCAGTTGCTCCCGCACCTTTTATAGCAGTTGCCGTTCCTCCTCCTGCAATGATTGCCAAAGACCAAGTTACCACAGGATCTAAATCTGCCACTGTAGATACCATAACGGCGGTTCCAGCTATTGCAGCTAAAGGCACTGCAAAGCTATCTAAAAGATTGTCCACCAAGGGTATGAAATATCCAAAAATTTCAACCAAGGTTGCAACTCCCAGAGTTACCACGGCTGCAAAACTTCCTATCCACTGCCAGCTTTCATTAAGTTCCCAAACTCCGGTATACGATGCCAGACTCAAAGCAAATAGAGGCAAGAATACTCGAAAGCCCACAGATGCAGCGAGGCCAATACCTAAAAAAATACTGATTATGCTTTCTGAGGTCATATTATTACTGAATTATAGTGATTTACATGAGATCAAAATAGGCATACTACATTAAGTATAAAATGTAAAAACCCATTAATTAACACTTTGTAAAGACGCAATTTAGCCTATTCCTCACCAACAAAAAAATCGTCCTTAAATCCTATTAGGTACAACTGCTTTTTTGCCCTTGTAACGGCGGTATACAACCAACGTAGGTATTCTTTATCTACTCCATTGGGTAAATAGGGCTGTTCTACAAAAACAGTATTCCATTGCCCTCCTTGAGATTTATGACAGGTAATGGCATATGAAAATTTTACTTGTAAGGCATTGAAGTATTTATTGCTCTTTACACCTAAAAACTTCTTGTATTTAGATGATTCATTAGCAAAGTCTTTCATTACTTCTTGATAGAGCCTATTCCCTTCTTCATAAGGTAAAGACGGTGTTTCTGCCTTTATCGTATCTAACAACAGAACTGTCTCAAAAGGTTTTTGGTTGGGATAATCTACCATTTGAACTTTAACCTCTGCAAATCTAAAACCGTACAATTCTTTTATGGCAAACAACTCAAGCACTTCTATAACGTCTCCGTTGGCAATAAAACCCGCCTCACTATTAGGAGACAACCAAAAATAATTGTTCTTTACGACCATCATAAAATCTCCTACAGCAATTTCATTTTCCAAAAATAAGATTCGGCTGCGGATATTTTCGTTGTATAGATTAGCCCTTTTATTGGACCTGACTATAAACGCGGTCTCTTCCTTCCCATTTTCGGAATAACTGGTATCAATAGCTTCTTGTATCTCATAACCATCCACAAGCCTAACTATATCTTTAAAATTGCTTAGATGAAATTTAAACTCATCTGTAAAATTACTCTGCAATTGTTCCCGAAGTAAGGTTGCATTTACCAGAATACCAGAATCTTCAGCCTGCCTAACTACTTCATCCAACTCTAACCGCACTACTTCCTTATCATAATTTAACGCTAACTTATCTGGATCTAATGCTGGACTAATATTCAAATGCACAGGTGGTAGCTGAGCTGTATCCCCAATTAAAATGAGTTTACAATTATGACCGGAATAGACAAACTGAATTAAATCATCTAAAAGAGATCCATTGCCAAATAGTTTAGAATCAGTTGGCGTATCGGGTATCATAGAAGCTTCATCCACTATAAAAATGGTGTTTCTATGTTTATTTGGTGCTAGAACAAATTGAATTCCTCCACCTCCCTGCTTTTTAGGAAAATATATCTTTCTGTGAATGGTGAAGGATTGCGTGTTCGCGTAATTAGACATTACTTTTGCCGCTCTTCCGGTGGGCGCCATTAAAACAGCCTTCATTGTGGTCTTCCACAGACTGTTAACCACAGTTCCCACCAAAGTTGTTTTACCAGTACCGGCAAAACCTTTAAGTAAGAACACATCGTCCTTTCTGTCAGAAAGTATATACGTGGCTAGCTTTTGTAATGCTATTGCCTGTTTAAGTGTAGGCTCGTGTGGAAATTTCTCCTTTAGTATTTTATAAAATGATGCATCGTTCAAAGTTACCATAGGTATCAAAGATAAACAGGATTTTTACGAGAAAAACTTTTGCGATTGAAAAAAAATTGTAGATTTGTCACAACCACTAAAATATAATTAACACTTAAGAAATGAAGACCATAATTCAAATTGTACTGTGGGTAGCATGTGCAGGTTTAGCTTACGCTATATACCAATCAGTTACGGGACCAATAGAGTTCAACAAAGTAAAAGAAGAACGTTACGGGCAGGTTATCGCCAAGTTGAAGGATATTAGAAACGCTCAAGAGGCCTATAAAACTGTAAACAGAAAATACGCCAAAGATTTTAACAGTTTGATTAAGTTTATCGACACTGCTGAGTATACTATTACTCAACAACGTGATTCATCTTATATGGAATTCGATAAAACATATCAAATTGACCTTTTAAAAGAGGTTAAAATCATTGATACATTAGGTACTGTTTCTGTAAAAGATTCTCTTTTTAAAGGAGATACCCGTTACAAGACTCTTATGGAAGTTCCTTTTGCACAAGGTGGAGAGAAATTCGAAATGAAATCTGACATTCTTACCAAAGGAAGCTATAAAGCTCCTGTTTTTGAAGCTAAAATAGACAAGGCAGTAGTATTGTACGATCAGCAAGAAACACTTCTTAAGAAAGAAAAGGCAGAGATTGGTGTTGAAGAAGTTAACGGAGCATTTATAAAAGTTGGTTCTCTTAACGAAGTAAGTACAGCTGGTAACTGGCCCCCTATATATGATAAAAAAGGAGACGAATAATAATACTGGAGAACCAGTGGAGAATTTTAAAAAACTGTCCATTCAAGTTAGCTTGAATGGACTTTCTTTTTGTGTATTTGACACAGTAGCAAATTCAATCTTAAACTCAGAAAAGGTTGTTTTTGCAAAAGAACTCACGCCTTATGAAATTTTAAAGCGATTAAAGCTTCTCTTTTCTACACATCATATAGAAGATGATCAGTTTTCTGAAATTGTAGTAGTACACAGAAACAACTTGTTCAGTCTAGTGCCGCAGTCCCTATTTAATGAAGACGAACTGGCCAACTATCTAAAATTCAATACAAAAATATTAGCTAATGACCACTTAGCCTTTGATGAACTCGAAAGCTATGGCATCAACAATGTTTATGTTCCCTTTGTAAACATCAACAACTACATTTACGATCTTTTTGGTGAATTTACCTTTAAGCATAATGGTACTGTAATGGTAGAATCGTTATTAAACAACCATTCCGCCAGTAAAGAAACAGTTTGCTATATACATACTTCGCAACGCCAGATGGATGTTACCGTTATAGCTTCAAAAAAGCTTTTACTATTTAACAGCTTTAATTTTGTAACCAAAGAAGATTTTCTCTATTACCTGCTTTTCACGTTAGAACAGCTAGAACTTGACACAGAATCTGTTTCCATAAAACTCTTTGGTGATATTGAAAAAGATGATGATATTTATGACCTCTGCTACAACTACGTAAAGGATGTCACTATGTTTTACCCATCATTTACCGAACACCCAGGCATAGACCGACCAGAAGAAACAATTGATTTCACCGTAATAAACGCTTTTTAATGCGCATCATTTCAGGTTTACACAAAGGAAAGCGAATAACAGCACCTAAAAAATTACCAGTTCGCCCAACCACGGACATGGCCAAAGAAGCTTTGTTCAACATTTTGAACAATCGTTATTATTTTGATGACCTTGTTGTCCTTGATTTGTTTGCGGGAACAGGAAACATCAGTTACGAGTTTGCCTCTAGAGGTACGAAGCAGATAAGTGCCGTTGATGCCGATTATGGATGTGTGAGATTTATTAACGAAACATCTGCCGCAATGGAAATGGATATTGCTGCTTACAAAAGTGATGTTTTTAGTTATCTTGAAAAGTCTCGCGAAAAAGCAACCATTATATTTGCTGATCCCCCATACGACTTACCCTTGGAATCCTTCGAAAAAATACCGAAACTAGTTTTTGAAAAAGAATTATTATTAGAAAATGGTCTGCTCGTAATAGAGCATGCTAGCCAAATGGATTTGTCTCATCTAGATAATTTTGTTGAAAAACGAAAATACGGAGGTAGTATTTTTAGCCTATTTACAAACCCTAGCGAAGACTAAAACTTGTAATCGAAATAGAAAAAATAAAGCAGGCCCATAAGCCGGATTCTGTTAAGTCCCTAAAGACTCCCCTATCATTTATCTAGTACTAACATTACTGCTAGTATCAAACCGCCTACCCTTCGGCTCGAGCGTACAGCCCTCAAGCACCGATTTACATGACGTTTCACCGCATAGAGTTTACCTGGTTTCACTACAGCATTACCTGTACATACTTTCTGCTGCACTTGTCCTTTCCGTTAAACGGACGACGGGCGTTACCCGCTATGCTGCACTATGGTGTCCGGACTTTCCTCTCCCGTTTTCACGGCAGCGATAAGGAGACCTGCTTAACGTGCTAAATTAGTACAATTGTTGATAAATAAAGACTTTATCCTACCGAAATAAAACGCTCTTATCATTCCTATATTTATATTTGTATAATTGAGTTGATGTAAATTCTAAACCCTAGTTTTTTTTTGGAACCTTTTATTGTATCGGCACGTAAATATAGACCTCAGACATTTAAGGATGTTGTGGGGCAACAGGCCATTACCAATACCCTAACCAATGCCATTGAACATAATCATTTGGCACAGGCCCTTTTATTTTGTGGTCCTAGGGGAGTTGGTAAGACTACTTGTGCGCGTATTCTTGCCAAACAAATAAATTCCGATGGAACAGAAAGTGAAGATGAAGATTTTGCATTCAATATTTTTGAGCTGGATGCTGCCTCTAACAACTCTGTAGATGATATTCGTAACCTTATAGACCAGGTACGTATACCGCCCCAAGTTGGTAAATACAAAGTATATATTATAGATGAGGTGCACATGCTCTCACAATCGGCCTTCAATGCTTTTCTAAAAACCCTTGAAGAACCGCCAAAGCACGCTATTTTCATCTTAGCAACCACTGAAAAGCACAAAATCATCCCAACGATACTTTCTCGTTGTCAAATATTTGATTTCAAGCGAATTACAGTTAAGGATGCTGCTCAATATTTGAAGTATATAGCCGAAAACCAAGGTATAGTTGCAGATGATGACGCTTTGCATATCATTGCTCAAAAAGCTGATGGTGCCATGAGAGACGCCCTTTCTATTTTTGATAGAGTGGTTAGTTTTTCAGGAAAAGAACTGACAAGAAAGGCCGTAACAGAGAACCTAAATGTTTTAGATTACGACACCTATTTTTCGGCAACAGATTTTATTTTAGAGCATAATATTCCACAGCTACTACTTTTATTCAACGAAACCTTGTCATTAGGTTTTGACGGACATCACTTTATAAGTGGTTTAGCTTCGCATTTCAGAGATCTTATGGTTTGTCAACATCAGGACACCATTAATTTGTTGGAAGTGGGTGACGTTGCTAAACAGAACTACTTAGAGCAGTCAAAAAAGACCTCTATGCAGCTTCTTATGCAAGCTTTAAATATTGCCAATGACTGCGATTTAAAGTATAAAACCAGCAAGAATCAGCGGCTGCTGGTAGAACTTACTTTAATGAAATTAGCTTCAATTGGATTTGAGGCCGAAAAAAAAAACTCTGAATCTGACGTCTTAGACGGTTCTACTATAGATTTTATTGCGCCTGCATCCTTTTTTAGAGGAAATGGCTCTGTTAAAAAAGCTTCAGCCGAAGCCCCTACCCCTCAAGAACACACAAAACCAACTACTCCTGCATCTGCAGAGATTAATAAGCAGGAAGCCCAGCAGTACCAGTCGGAAGAAACAGCACAAAAATCAAATTCTTTAGCAGTGGCAGAACCTAAAGTTGAGGAAACTGCACAACCACCTAAACCCGAAGCCACTCCGGTAAATAAAATTAATATTGGTGGAGGAAAAAGAGTTTCCGGACTCTCTATTTCTAGCCTAAAAGCAAAGAAAGAGCACGAACTCAGCCGAAAGGACGATACAATTGACGAAAGTAAACTCCCTAAAGACCCCTTTACCGAAGAGGCTATGCAAAAACATTGGGCCGATTTTGTTCATAAAATAGATATAGATGGCAAGAAAATACTAGCATCTAACCTTAGCGTAGATATACCTAAGCTAGTTCAAGACAAAACCATTTGGATTGAATTGCCTAACGAAACAATGAAAAAGGAAATTGAGCGTGAGCAATATGGCCTTATGGAGCACCTGAGAAAAAATCTCAACAATTATTTTATTGAACTTAAGATTACGGTTAACGAAAAAATAGCTAAAAAATTCGCGTTTACTCCTGAAGAAAAGTATGAAAAACTTAGAGAGAAGAACCCAGCTATAGATTTGCTTAGAAAAACGTTTGACTTAGACCTTTAACCTTTTTCACAAAGCGAATTCGCAGAGCATATACCAGCATTACTAGTGCTATAATTAGTAGACCACAAGCTTCTCTACCGCGTTCAATATTCTCTATATCTCCTTCTCCAATGGTAAAACCCTGAAACTGTACAGGCCATTGCTTATAAGCACCTATCATTGCCAAGAAACAAAAAATGGCCACTACAGTAAACGTCAAACGGTTAACAACAAAAAGAACTGACACAAAAGCTGCTAAGCCATAAATTACATACCATATAGTAGCATCTGGATCATTGTATTGCAGATATGCAGCCCAAGCAAAAAGAATTGCAAATACAGCGCCTACTATTTTAAAGAAAGACTTCATTCTTCTTCAGTTAGATGTTTCTTTAAAATATCATATACATCGGTCGCTTCAATATCATCGTTAAAAGAGGAATTTATCTGATCTGTAATCAAAATAGGGAAGTCTGCTTTATCTTCTGGTATTCTACCGTGCGAACCCTTTACCAAGGTTGCATCCAACGGAATTATATTCATTACCGTTCTGAAACCCATTTTTTTCTTAAGCAACATAGCAACAACTTTCGCCATTACCAATTTGTCTTTGGGATCCGTCAACATTTCCACTGGATCATAACCTGGTTTTTTATGAATATCCACCATACGCGCATAATCGGGCGCCTTGGCGTCATCCAACCAGAAATAATATGTGAACCAAGAGTCGGCATCGGCAACCACAACTAGGTCACCGCTTCTTTCATGATTTAATTTAGCCTTTTCAAGCTCTTCTCCCATAAGTACCCTTTCAACTCCCGAAACTGATTCCAGCAAAGCTTTAACCTCTAACTTTACGGAAGGATCATTCAAATAAATATGTGCTATTTGATGATCTGCCACAGCAAAAGCTTTGCTTTGGCCTGCATCTAAAAGCTCCAGCCCTCGCTCTTCACGAATAGCTATATACCCTTTAGAACGTAAAATTCTATTTAAGTGGATAGGATTATTCACATCTGTAATACCATATTCCGAAAGCAATACAATTCGTGCATTACGCTTTTGAAAATGACTCACCAACTGCTCTACCACCCCATCTATTTCTTTCAGGTCTTTTTTAATTTTATCAAAATTGAGTCCGTGGCGTTGTAAATTGTAATCTAAATGCGGAAGATAAACCAAAGACAGTGTTGGGTTATGCATCTCATCCGTACGTATAGCTGCATCTGCAATCCATTTACTAGATTTTATTGAAGTTTTTGGGCCCCAAAATTGAAAAAGCGGAAAAGTCCCCAGCTCGTTTTGTAGCGTATCTCTTAACTCAGGTGGGTATGAATAAACATCAGGAATTTTTCTGCCATCAGCCAAATAATTAGGCCTTGGAGTTAAACTATAATCTACATTAGAATACATATTATACCACCAAAAGTGATTGGCGCAAGTAAAATGCTCATCTTCCTTTTTAAGTTCATCCCAAAGTTTTTCACTCTTAACCAACTTATTGGATTGACGCCAGAATTTTACTTCGCATTCATCTTTAAAATACCATCCATTACCAACGATACCATGTTCAGCTGGTGTTTTTCCGGTCAAATATGTAGACTGTGCACTGCAAGTTACCGCAGGCAAAACCGGACTTATGTAAGCAGATTTACCTTTTTTTAAAAAAGCTTCAATAAACGGGGTATGCTCCCCAATAAGACGTTGGGTCAAACCCACAACATTAATCACTAGCGTTTTCTTCATCTTCTAAAACTTTTCTACAAACCAATCAATCTCTCTAATAATAGACTCAGAAAGGTCTCTTTTTAAAGCAGACGGAAGAACATCCCAAGTGTAGGTCTCAATTTCCAAATGCTCAGAAACAGGATGGTCCTTTATATATTTCATCACTTTTAGAATATGGTCTTGCGTAGAATCTAACGCACCAAAACGTTCTAAAAATATGGGCACATGAAAATGTGCCCGTAACTCTTCAAATTCTCTTTTATTCTCAAGTACAATAGGCAAATCATTGTAAGTTTTCACCTTTCCATCTACCTTTTCTGTTACTTGATGAAGGTATGTAGGTTCGTCAAAAAGCGTCAAGGCTTCCCAAATTTCATCATTCCTAGATGGGTTAGACAAAATTTTTAAAGCTGCGCTTACTTGAATTTTTCCTATAACGATTCCTGCTTCTGCGAACTTTTCAAAGGTATCTATGGGTTCTTCATAAGCCAATGAAAAATGACAAATATCGTAACAAACCGTAAGGTAACGGCGTATGATTTCATCCGCAATCTCAGTATTTACGCCAAGTCTTTCACTGATTACAGATGTTCCGATAGGCAATAGGTAATCTGCAAAAAAATGCAACACCTCATCACTGTTCTCTAACATGCCATCTGGTTCCGGTTCAATATCAAGATGTAGATACTTCCCCGTTTCTTTTTCTATTTTATGTAGATTGATAGCAACCTCTATCATATTTTTTGCTCCAGTTTCAAAAGCTAATTTTGTAGCCTCTTCTGTAGCATGCCAGTATTTATAACTGACGGGAGATGTTGAAATCCCACCTGCAATACCCTCTGGAAGTAAAGCTGCCAACTGATCAAACATACGCTTGGTATAAATCAGCCTTTCCGGGGTGGTCCAATCTGGTGCATGAACATCATCTTTAACCCGTTCATTATGAAAATTACCATACGGAAAACCATTCATGGTAAACACATAAACATGATTATCACCTAACCATTGTTTGAACTCATTGAGGTTTCCATTCATAGCAAGCTCTTCGCTTGCTTTATTGGATAACCGTAAACCAAGTCCAAAAGGGTCATTAGGAGATACTTTTTCCTTTATTTGCGGAACGTGTTCTTTAAGACTGTCAAAAGTAGTCTTCCAATCAAATCCTGGGTGGATATTAGTGCAATATGTAAGTTGAAAATTGTTATCTATGCGCAAGTTACTCTACTTTAAGTTTTGAAATTTCGTTTACCAAATCCAATGCCTTTTTCATGGTCTGCCAGTCAATTTCGTGAACGTCGTGTTTTACACCAATATCTGAAATTAGAGTTATGGTAAGTTCACCACCAAGGTGCTCCCTAAACTCTTCTATTCCGTTAAGTAATTCATCAACTTCTTTTTCTGTAGCTAACGGAAAACTTAAATCAAAACCGATGTTCTGAAAAACACGAACCACACGATTTAAATCGGTCTCATTAATTAAACCTATTAAATGAGTATAAGCCACATCTAGCACAATACCCTTTGCTACGGCTTCGCCATGACGAAGAGCGTAGTTGGTCATATACTCCAATTTATGTGCAGCCCAATGACCAAAATCCAATGGCCTAGAAGAGCCACTTTCAAAAGGATCACCGCCTTGAGCAATATGGTGCATATGCATTTCTGCACACCTATAAATGGTATACTGCATGGCTTCCATATCTCTATCTCTCAATAAATGTGCATTTTTCTCTAAATATTCAAAAAAGACAGCATCCTTAATCAATGCAACTTTTAGCGCTTCCGAAATACCGGAAATCCAATCGCGTTGTTCCAATGTTTTAAGGAAATCAGTATCGTTAATGATAGCATATGGAGGGGCAAAAGTTCCTATAAAGTTCTTTTTGCCAAAAGCATTCACGCTATTTTTAACTCCCACAGCAGAATCATCTTGTGAAAGGACCGTAGTAGGAATACGAATCAACTTAACACCTCTATGTGCAATTGCTGCTGCATAGCCTGCCATATCTATAACGGCACCACCACCTATAACGATAACAAATGAATGGCGACAAATAGCATACTCGCTAACTGCCTTGAGGATATCTTCAACTTGACTTTCATCATTCTTGCAAGCTTCACCTCCTTGCACCACCATACTTTTCATATGAACCAGATTCTCATGGTAATGTTGACAGTAGGCTTTTATATTTTTAATAAGGTCCGGGTGAGCAGCAGCTACCCCATCATCAACGACAAAAAGAAGCTTTACGGGCTCATTTTTATATGCCTTGATAATATCCTTGAACAAGGTATTTTCTGTACCGAACAAATTTTCGGTAAAGTGGAGGCCATATTGATATGAAACCTCAAATTTTTGCTCTATAGTTTTAAACATCGTATTTCTTTTGAAGGTCGATAAAATTGACCTTAGGTAACAGCAAACACTTTAGATAAGCCTTTTGAAACAGGCAGTAATGCCAATATAATTAATCCGTACCACCAGTCAAAAAAAGCAACAGCAATAGACGAATCCAATAAAATTAATGCTATGACACCTGCCATAACAGCTTTTTTAATATTCTCTGGTGAGTTTACGGAGTGTGCTTTTATTAAAGGTCTAAAAACCGTGAACGCAAACAATACTAAAAACAATAACGGAAATATAAGGGCATCCGTATGTAAAAAGGCCATAGTTGCCACAGCTAAAATAACAGCACCATACAGTACTCCTGCCAATACAATGTGATTTTTGTTTTTTCCGTGTACTTCCCCTCTGCTTATTAGCGTGATAGCAAAGATATATACGATTGGAATAATGGCCATAAACCAGGAATCGAAATTACCTAAAATCGACATGCCCAAAAGCAAATTTATACCTCTACATAAGCCCATACTCAACGGACCAAAAAAATCATATTTTTTGGCAATCCCATCGTATAAAAGAATTGCCAAGGCAAGTGCAACAGCTACTATGCCAGAAGTTCCCGAAACTAAAAAGGCCAACAACACACCAATAACCAATGTGGTTGCGCCATACATAGCAGCCGCATTAAACGAAACTATGCCACTAGGAATAGGCCGCTCAGGCCTTTCTACTTGATCAAGCTTAAAGTCAAAAACATCATTAAGAATAACACCTCCGGCATAAAGAAACACCGATGAAAATACTAAGTATACGATATTTATGAAAAGGCTAGAACCAACAAAACCGGCATCCATACCACCTACAAAAACACCGCCAATAGCTACACCTGCCAAAATATCTGCGGCAGCTGTAGGTAAATTAGCAGGTCTTGCCAATCGCGCATAACCAAGAAATGTGCGATTCATTATTTAATCTGATCAGAATCTACTCTAGGCTCTTGTCCTCTTAAAACGCTATTATCATTAAAAAGTTGGGCTTGGTTAATACCTTTTGGATTCAACCAGTGCTCTTCTTTCATCTTACCATTTGTGCCAAAAATATCTAGCGCATTCTGGTAACAGGTTTTTACAACGTCTTCTCTTGCAATCCCTCTTTTTAGCATAAGGTTTGCGGTTTTTGGCACCGCTAATGGATCACTTACACCCCAATCTGCAGAGCTATCTACAATTATATTATTACTACCATATTTTTTTACAACCTCTACCATTCTTTCGTTACCCATCTTTGTTTTTGGGTAAATAGTAAATGCAGCTATAAAACCTCTATCAAGAACGTCTTTAACCGTTTCTTCGTTATTATGGTCAATTACCACTTGTGAAGGATCTAGACCATGCTCCAAACAAACTTCCATACTTTTTAAAGTACCTGCTTTTTTATCACGGTGAGGCGTGTGCACTTGAACAACCATACCCAACTCTTTAGCCATTTCTAGCTGCATACGGAAATACTTATCTTCCGCTGGGGTTTGGTCATCATAACCTATCTCGCCAATAGCTACTACATTCTGCTTGTGAACATATAAAGGCAAAAGCTCTATAACTTGTTCTGCCAATGCTTCATTGTTTGCCTCCTTAGAATTTAGGCCAATAGTGCAATAGTGGTGAATACCAAATTGACTAGCTCTAAAAGGCTCCCAACCAACTAAACTACTGTAATAATCTTGAAAAGAACCTACTTGGGTTCTTGGTTGTCCTAACCAAAAAGAAGGCTCTATTATAGCAACAACCCCGGCCGCAGCCATAGCTTCATAATCGTCTGTGGTACGCGATGACATATGTACATGCGGGTCGATTATCATCATTTTATCTTCCATACTAATCTTTTATATTTTTCCAGGTAATGTTTTTGTTCGCTACTTGAGCTTTCAACTCGGGATGCTTTGCCAATAATTCTTTAGCCATTGGCTCTTCAGAAGTATAACAGCATAAGGCCGCTACTTTATTTTCAATAGGATTATCGCTAGCAAACAAGCGCTCCATATCTTTCAATAAATTTTCATCTAAAAATGCAGCTACAGGTCTCCAAAACAAGGGTTCTATTTCTCGCGATGCTGCCCATCTCTCGTGTGCATAATCAGATATAATACGCGTCAAATCTTTATTCGCTCGTTCATCAATACTTAAAATAGTCGATAGATCTAACTGCATAAATGCAGCCTTTAGGAACATTTGGTTCCATTGCTGATCATTAAAATATTTTGCGGGATACGGATTCTGCATGCTAATCGCCTCGAATATTGTGGCGATGTTCGTACGCAATGCTTCTACTGCAGTTTGCTTATAATTTTCGGCATCAGGCAACAGTATAAGATACTTTAGAAAAGTTTCAAGTTCTCCGGTATCGGCCACCTGAATTAAATTGGCAACTTTGGGGACAAAGAAATCTCCGTTTGCCTTCAATACCTTTATCAAAAGATAAATTCGGGCTATCTGAAGCGTTGTGGCATTCTGCGTTCTTAAATATTGGGTTACCTCATCTGTATCAGAGCTCAGATTCAAAACAGTGTCCGAATCAATCTTACTAGCCAACAAGCTGTAAGTCATATACAGGTCCTTTGTAGAACTTGAGCTAATGATTTGCTCCAATTTTGATTGTAACCATGAATCTGTAGCAGCATCTAAATTGCTATTCAATAAAGACTGAAGCTCTTGGTCTAATTTGGTTAATTCCATAATCTGTTATTCGGGTTTCTTGACAAGTGGTAACAACCCTGTTTTTAGTGCCTTTCGGCATAATAAAAAACAACTATTCACAAAACTAATTATTCTTAGGAGAAACAAGATATATTAGATGCTAAATTCTAGTTATAGTTTACAAAGATTCTTGCTAATTTTACGAAAAACAGAATTATGCTAGGCCTAAAATTACCAACTGACCCAAGATGGGTGAATATTGTTGAGAAAAACATAGACGAAATTTTAACGGACCATGCGTACTGTGAGCAAAAAGCAGCAAGCACAGCCATATCATTAATTATAAGTTTTCCTGAATATACAGCGCTCGTAGAGGAAATGATTGCTCTTTCTAGAGAAGAGATGGCACATTTTAAAATGGTACATGACCGAATTACGGCCAGAGGACAAACTTTAGGGCGTGACAGAAAAGACGAATATGTACTTCAATTGATAAAATTTTTCCCAAAAGGAGGAAGCCGAACGACCCAATTAGTTCATCGTCTTTTGTATGCTGCATTAATTGAAGCGCGGAGTTGTGAGCGTTTTAGATTACTTTCAGAAGAACTAGAAGACAAGGAACTTGCAGAATTCTACCACAAGCTTATGGTGAGTGAAGCCGGACATTACACTATGTTCTTACAATTTTCAAGACAATATGGTGACCGTACCGAGGTGGACAAAAAATGGCAAGCACTACTAGATTTCGAATCTGGAATAATGAAAAACCTAGGAAATAATGAAAGTATTCACGGATAAGATTTTCAAGTTTTAGGTAAATAAAGAGCATTACCTAAAACTTGAAACCTTCAATTATTTTTACTCCGGAATAGGAGTATCTGCATCTAATTTATTTTTATAATAATCATAGGTAGCAAACTGAGACCGTAACTTAGGCTTGTCATTTATACGATATGCATTATCCTGCTCCTCGTTGAACACTCTAGCCTTAACATTATCGTTCCAAGAGATTTCATAGGTATCTAGCAATTCCTTTTTTACATCTTCATCATAAATAGGACAACCTACCTCTACCCTATTTTCTAGGTTACGGGTCATGAAATCTGCCGATGAAATAAACACCCTTGTATCTCCGTCATTACAGAAAATGAATATACGTGGATGCTCTAGAAATTTATCTACAATACTAATTGCTTCAATATTCTCGCTCATACCTTCTATGCCTGGAATCAAACAGCAGATACCACGTACAATCAATTGTATTTTAACACCGGCATTACTGGCCTCATACAATTTATCGATCATCTTGTATGAAGTAAAACTATTCATCTTTATTTTGATGAAAGCTTCTTTACCTGCCTTAGCATTCAAAATTTCTTTATCGATTAGTTTTATAAAGAATGATTTAGTGTAGTGCGGAGATACTATTAAATGTTTGTATTTATTGATTTTATATGTAGTTTCAAAGAAATCAAAAACCTTGTTCAATTCTTTTAAAATAGGCTCGTTTGCCGTGAACAAGGTATAATCTGTATAAATTTTTGCTGTTGACTCGTTAAAGTTACCCGTACTTATAAAACCATAACGTTTTATAATTCCGTTCTCTTCACGTTCAATCATACATATTTTACTATGCACTTTTAGACCAGGTACACCAAAAATAAGCTTCACTCCTTCTGCCTGAAGTTCTTCTGCATATCTAATATTGGCTTGCTCATCAAAACGGGCACGTAGCTCAATCTGCAAGGTTACCTGTTTCCCATTTTTTACGGCATTTGAAAGGCATGCCGCTACTTGAGAATCATTGGCAAGACGATAAACCGTAATCTTAATCGCTTTTACTTTTGGATCAAGAGCTGCCTCCCTTAAGAATTTCAATACATAAGCAAACGATTGATAAGGCGTGTACTGCAAGTAATCTTTCTCTGCTATTTTCTCCAATAGACTACCTTCTAGACTTAGCCCTTTTACAGGTAACGGCACTATCTTATCATACATAAGATCTTGTCTTCCCAAGCTAGGAAAGCTCATGTAATCCCGCTTGTTATGATATCTTCCTCCAGGAATAACACTATCCGCATCTTCAATTCCCATTTTATCCTTAAGAAAATCTAAGGTATCCGATTCTATATTTTTGTCATAAACAAAACGTACCGGGTCACTAATTTTCCTATGCTCTACGCTAGAGTAAATTTTCTCAATAAAACTCTTACTTAAATCATTATCTATATCAAGTTCTGCATCTCGCGTAATCTTGATCATATGAGAAGAAATGGACTTGTAATCAAACATCGGGAAAACGCTATCCATACAATACCTAATTACATCATCTAGAATAATGATATAATTCTTATCGCCTTCTTTAGGAAGCACAACAAAACGATCTATGCCTTTTGGAATTTCAATTAAAGCATATCGTTTCTCTCTTTTCTCATACGTAAGCTTAGTGTGATCATCACTTTTCAACACCATTTTTACAGCCAAATAAGCAGCAGTATCTTTTAACATAGGGAACTCTGCCAAATCATTCAAGATAATGGTCATGAGTTGTGGACTCACCTTTTGGTTAAAGTAGCTTCTAGCAAACTCACCTTGCTTTTCCGAAAGTTCATTTTCATTAAGCAAGTAAATATTTTGTTCTTCTAGTTCGTTTTCAATATTCCTTAGTATCTCAACGCTTTTACGCTGTTGCTCAATAACAAACTTGGTAATCTCTACTAGTAAATCTTTGGCCTTTTCACCACCTAAAACACTTTTCCCTGATTTTCCCGCTTCAAAAATACGTTTCACAGTGGCATAACGAACCTTAAAGAACTCATCTAAATTATTTGAAAAAATACCTAAAAAACGGAGACGTTCAATTAATGGTACGTTTTCATCCTCACACTCCTGAAGCACCCTTTCATTAAAACGTAACCAACTTATTTCTCTATTTATATATCTAGTTTTTGTCTTTATCATTTATCTAAGGTCTTTCGGGAAAATAGTTTGTTTTGTTGTTCCTTTTTCAACTGAATTCCAATTATCAACATTGAAATTAAGATGCACCAGTCCACTGGTAGAAACGTTGTCAATATAGGAATTTCCCAAAGAATTGGCAACATGTGTAAAAGCGTGATTATGTCCAAAAATCATAACAGAATCTAAGGAATCATCAAGGTTTGCTATAAAATCGAAAACCGATTCTCCTGAAAAATCATACAACTCATTTGTTATCTGTACTGAAGATAATGGTAAGTTTAGCTGCCTAACAAAAATCATACAGGTATGTAAAGCCCTATTAGCAGGACTTGAGAAAACAGCATCAACTTTTGAGGCTTGAGATTTAAATTTTGAGGATACCAAAAGAGCATCGTTTACCCCTCTTTCCTGAAGCGGCCTATCCTTATCACTCACCGAATAATCCCAAGAAGATTTACCGTGCCTGACCATTACCAATGTTTTCATTTAACCAAAATTTAAAGTTTTAAAAATGTTTTGACAGCCCTCTATCAGACCTAAACCAGCCGATCAAGGTGCCAACCGCTCCATTTTCCAATCTAAGTTATCTATTAAAGCGTATCTAATGCGATCATGCAAGCGATTAGGCCTGCCCTGCCAAAACTCCATGGATTGTGGCTTAACAATGTAGCCGCCCCAATTATCTGGCCTTAGAATCTCTTTATTCTTGTATTCGTTCTCTAATTTTTTCAAATTATCCTCTAAAGTTTCTCTAGAAGGAATAACTGTACTTTGTGGAGAAACCAAAGCCCCCAGCTTGCTGCCCTCCGGACGTGATTCAAAATAACCGTCAGATAAATTTTCTGCTATTTTTTCGGCCTTCCCTTTTATAATAATCTGCCTTTCCATATTAGGCCAAAAGAAAGAAATACAGACATTAGGGTTAGCTGCAATAGCCCTACCCTTTTCACTAAGGTAGTTTGTATAAAAGATAAATCCTTCGTGGGTAAACTTTTTTAATAACACTACCCTGCTTTTGGGATAGCCATCTAAACCAATTGTAGAAACAGTCATTGCATTAGGTTCGTCTACTCCATCCGATGTCTCGGTTTCATAGAACCATTTCTGAAATAGCTCCATTGGATTGTCTGAAATAGAACCCTCTAGAAGGGCGCTTTTTTCATATGATTTTCGGTAATCGCCTAAATCTTTTTGCATAATCTTCTTTGCTAAAATCCTTTTACCCAAAGTTCAGCAAAAGATTGGTAACGAAGAAGTAGGAAGGAGACTAAAACTCAAAAAACTTACCATCATCGGCAAGCTCAACATTTGGGAAGATTTCCATAGCTTCTTCTTTAAAAAGCTCAATGGATTTATAACGCGTAGAATAATGTCCTAAAATAAGCATTCCCACGTTGGCAGCTTTAGCAATAGATGCTGCCTGCATTGCTGTAGAATGTTTTGTTTTTACCGCTAAATGAGCCTCAGATTCTAAAAATGTAGATTCGTGATACAATGCTGTTGCACCTTTAATTTGGTCAACGATATCTGGCTTGTAGCCGGTATCACTGCAATACGCATAACTTTTAGGAACTGGCGGATCAAAACTTAATTCTGTGTTTGAAACAACAGTACCGTCATCCAGCACCACATCTCTGCCATTTTTAATGTTTTGAAAATAAGCTTTGTCAATCTTATATTTCTCAACAGCTTCTACATTAAGTTTGCGCTCACCTTCTTTCTCCTTAAAAAGAAAACCATTGGTATACACCCTATGACTTAAACGAATGGTCTCTACTGTAACTTTATCATCCTCAAAGACAACCTCAGGTTCCTTACTGGTTAGCTCATGAAAATATAGTTGATAGTTGGTCCAAGAATCTCCGAGCTTTAACAAAAGCGTAATAGCCTCCTTAATTCCTTTGGGACCATAAATATGTAGTTCCTTATCCCTTCCTAACAAACGAAAAGTTGAAACAAGACCTGGCAAACCAAAAAAATGATCGCCATGTAAGTGAGAAATAAAAATATGGTTGATACGCGAAAACTTAATCTTATGTTTCCGTAATTGTACTTGCGTGCCTTCACCACAATCAATTAAAAACATATGATTCTTAACCTCCAACACCTGAGAAGTAGGGTTGGTCATCGTTCGTGGTGTTGCCGCATAGCAACCTAGAATTTGAAGCTTCATTTTTCTAGTTCTTGGGCGAATATACTAAAGCGTCTTCTGCTGTAAATTGCCCTTTAAAACTAAAAGCGTAAGGAGATTCTCCATGATCGTTAAGATATTGAAGACGCTCTTTTGCTTCTTCCGGAGTGGGCACATGACCTTCCTTAGTGTACCACAAACACATGTGCATGTCAGACATGTTATGAAACCATTCTTTCTTTCTTTTCATGACTCCAGCGTGCTGTGAGGCATATGTAAAATTGAACAAGGCCTCTTTAGACTCCCAAACCGACATATTTATAATGAGAAAATTATCCTCAAAAACACGTAACGCGGTAGCATCGTTTTCTTCACCTTTTAATCTCCAAACAAACCCTGTACTGTTATCTGCAATGGCATTTATACGATCTAGGTCCTTCACAAAATCAGCCATTACAGGACTGTCTATTGGGGCTAGCATTTTAGCAATGTTTACTTGAGATAGGTGGTAGTTACTCATAAATCTAAATCGCGTTCTATTTCTTCCATTTCAATAACATCTTGTGCTTCTTTAATTGTTGGCACAACCATTATAGCATCTGGCACCTCATCATAAGAGACTTTATTGGTAACCAAAACAAAAGATTTCTTGGACTTTTTATGCAAATCGGAAATTTGCAAAAATTCAAGAACATCATCTGCCTTTAGCTCTGAAAAGGAAAAAAGGTTTATGACAATATTGTCATTCTTAATTTTTGGATAAGCGTCATTTAAGTTTTTCAAGAAAATGGAAAGCGTGGCATTTTCTTGAGAAACGATAGTTGTAGAACCGTCTGAGTCGAAAATCATACTTTTATTATTTTATTTTTGAAGCTAATAAATAAATCACTGCCATACGAATGGCAACACCATTTTCTACTTGATTTAAAATGATGGACTGTTTTGAATCTGCCACATCACTTGTAATTTCTACACCTCTGTTAATTGGTCCGGGGTGCATAATTACTATTTCTTTATCTAAACTATTTAGTAATTTTTTATTGACACCAAATTGCTGGGTGTACTCCCTAGTCGTGGGAAAATAACTAATATCTAATCTCTCATTCTGAATACGCAACATATTAGCTACATCGCACCAATTTAAAGCCTTCCTTAAATCTGTTTCTACGGTTACCCCTAAAGATTCTATATGTTTTGGCAGCAAGGTCTTAGGTCCGCAAACCTTTACATTTGCCCCTTGTAATTTTAAAGCGAAAATATTGGATAACGCTACGCGGGAATGCAGAATATCTCCAACAATAACCACGTTTTTACCTGCTACGTCTCCTAACTTTTCTCTAATGGAATATGAATCCAAAAGTGCCTGTGTAGGATGCTCATGTGCCCCGTCTCCTGCATTTACTATAGATGCATTAACATGTTTTGAAAGAAATATGCCGGCACCAGGATTAGGATGGCGCATAACCACCATATCTACCTTCATAGAAAGAATGTTATTGACCGTATCTATTAAAGTCTCCCCTTTTTTTACCGATGATTGTGCAGCCGAAAAATTAATGACATCCGCAGAAAGTCGTTTTTCAGCAAGCTCAAAAGATAATTTGGTTCGGGTACTGTTTTCAAAAAAGATATTGGCAATAGTAATATCTCTTAAAGAAGGAACCTTTTTAATAGAACGATTGATTACTTCCTTAAAATGGTCTGCGGTCTCGAAAATGAGTTGAATATCATTCTCATTTAAGTATTTGATTCCTAATAAGTGTTTTACACTCAGTTCAGCCATTGTTATTTATTTATCAAATATATCGCGTCTTCACCGTCATTCTCTTTCCAAAGAACCTTAACTTTTTCTCCGTTTATAGCATCTACTTGCCGCCCACGGTAATTAGGCTGAATAGGCAAATGCCTACTAAAACGTCTATCAATTAGTGCCAGTAACTCTATCTCAGAAGGTCTCCCAAATGATTGTATAGCCGTTAAGGCTGATCTGATACTACGGCCCGTATAAAGCACATCGTCTATAAGCACCACTTTTTTATCCTCAATTAGAAAATCTATCTTGGTCTTGGTTGCTTCTAGCGTCTTATCTCCTCTTCTAAAATCATCTCTATAAAAAGTGATATCTAGAAAACCTAGCTTAATTTCCTTTACGCCATAATCTTCTTGCAATATTCTCTTTAATCTTTCTGCCACAAAAATACCCCTAGGCTGAAGGCCTATGAGGACGGTATCTTTAAAGTCTAAATGATTTTCAAGGAGTTGACATGCCAAACGATGGAGTATGATGTTTATTTCTTTTTCAGAAAGAAGTACTTTTTGACCCATACTGCTTTATTGCTTTAGCTACACAAAAATAGGGAATTCTGCTTATAAACAAAGTTACTTTACAAATGTATACCGATTTCTTCTAATCTAATGAAAATTTTGTGGGGAACCCTGTGGTTCCAAATCCTACCTATTACAATAAACAACAGGATGAACACGTTTTTACTTCTCATTAAAACCGAATCTAAAATGATGAAAAGAATTCAATTATTGAGTGTCTTATTTATTCTAATAATGACATCCTGCTCAGACTCTGAAGAAGCCGCTACCCTATCCTCTGAAAAACAAATAATTAGTTTTGAAATAACAGGATACAGAACTGAAATACAAGGCTCAAAGATAACAATTTACGTAAACCCCTCTAGCGATGTACAAGGTAAGGTAACTCCAATAGTTGAGGTTTCAAAGAATGCTAATTTCAGCATGGACTTTGGAAATATAAGCATTGAGAATGAAGATAAAATAATAGTGACCGCAGAAGATGGTTCAACCGCAGAATACATTACTACCCCTGTTTTTGAAAACGGAATTAAAGAAATCAACGTTCTTTATACTCAAGAAATGGACGGAGAGACTATTACTGGACGATACCCTGGGAAAATTAACTTAAACGATAAAGAAATCACATTTGATGTATCAAAAGAGTTCTTACTACAAGACAATGTAATTTCACAAATAGAATTCGAAACAATCGGAGAAATAAGTACTCAGCCCAATAATAATGATTTTATAGACCTTTCCCTAGAGTCAATTTCAACTACAATAGACGGAACTAATACTGATTATACCGTGAGATTTTTAAACATAGGTAAAACTTTAGGACAATTCTATTTAGATATGACAGGATTTAAAACCGGAGGATCTCCATCAAGGCAAGCTCCTGAATCTGATAGAGAAGGCCTACCTAGCGGCAATTTAATATACTATACCTTAGAGAACCAAGACTTGACTAATATAAATGTAAGTACAAGTTTTTTTCCTATGGGCGCTACTATTAGCCCTAGTATAGATGAACCTATAGATTTTACAAATGATGTAACATTCACAGTTACATCTGAATCTGGACATACCGATTCATTCATTGTTCGTGTTGTAAAAAAGAAAATATTCTTTAGTGGAGAAATTCTTGGAAATGCATTATCGATTGATGACCATTCGTTTAGCCGCTACATCTCCAATAGCAAAGTAAGCACTCTTCACCTGGTAAATACGGATACCAATCGCAGAATAGCCTGTACCGTAAACTCAACCAATTTTGAACCAGGAGTCTCAACATACATGACCTATCAATTAATTGATTCTGTAGAAGACAAGGAACAGTTCGTTCTAGAAGTAGAATTAGAGAATGGCGATATTGTAACCACCAATGAAAAAGTTGTTGTTAATAAAAAATAACATTCAACCTCATAAATAAAAAAATCCCCATAACCAAAAGGCTATGGGGATTTTTATATAGATTAATGTGAGGCTTAACTCTTACCTTCCATCTTATCTTTCAACGCTTGCAATGCTTCGTTAGCATCACCTAATGTTGGCTTAGCTTCGTCTGCAGATGCTGCAGATTTCTTCTGCTGTGCTTTAACGTTACGCTGCTCTTCCTCACGGAAAATAGCAGTGTGACTTGCAACAACACGTTTGAAATCTTTATTGAATTCAATGATCTTAAATTCAGCTTCGTCTCCTTTGCCTAATTTCTTACCATCTTCCTTCTCTAAATGACGTTGCGGAACGAAAGCAGTGATATCTTCATTAAAGTCTATTGTAGCACCTTTATCAACGATATCGGTAATAGCAGCTTTATGAATAGTATCTACAGCAAATTCAGCCTCGTATTTATCCCAAGGGTTCTCAGTAGTCTGTTTGTGACCTAAGCTAAGCTTACGACCAGCAACATCCAACTCTAACACTTCAACTTCCATTTTGTCTCCAACAGAAACAAACTCAGATGGGTGCTTGATTTTCTTAGTCCAAGAAAGGTCAGAAATATAGATCAAACCATCAATACCTTCTTCCATCTCAACAAAGACACCAAAGTTGGTAAAGTTTCTTACGATACCTGAATGTTTAGAACCTACAGGATATTTAGTAGTAATATCTGTCCATGGGTCTGGAGTCAATTGCTTGATACCAAGAGACATTTTACGATCTTCACGATCCAATGTCAACACAACAGCTTCTACTTCATCACCTACTTTTACGAAATCTTGAGCCGAACGCAAGTGCGTAGACCAAGACATTTCAGAAACGTGGATCAAACCTTCAACACCTTCAACAACCTCAATAAATGCACCGTAATCTGCGATTACTACTACTTTACCTTTTACTTTGTCTCCAATTTTGATTTCGTCGCTCAAGGCATCCCAAGGATGTTTCTCCAATTGCTTCATACCCAACTGGATTCTAGATTTGTTCTCATCAAAATCAAGTATAACAACGTTGATTTTCTGATCCAATTCTACAACCTCGTTCGGGTGATTGATACGGCTCCAAGAAAGGTCAGTAATATGTACTAAACCATCTACACCACCAAGATCAACAAACACACCGTAAGAAGTAATGTTTTTCACAACACCTTCTAACACTTGTCCTTTTTCTAACTGGCTGATGATTTCTTTCTTCTGCTCTTCGATATCCGCTTCGATCAACGCTTTGTGAGATACTACAACGTTTTTGAATTCATGGTTAATTTTAACCACTTTGAATTCCATTGTCTTACCAACATACTGATCGTAATCACGAATAGGCTTCACATCAATTTGAGAACCTGGTAAGAAAGCTTCGATGCCAAAAACATCTACAATCATACCACCTTTAGTTCTACACTTAACGAAACCACTAACAATTTCTTCATTATCGTGGGCCGCATTTACACGATCCCATGCCATAATGGTTCTAGCCTTTCTGTGAGAAAGTACTAATTGACCACTTTTATCTTCACGGATATCAATAAGAACTTCAACCTTATCACCCACTTTTAAGTTTGGGTTGTAACGGAATTCGTTCAAAGAAATAACACCTTCAGATTTAGCATTGATATCTATGATCGCCTCACGGTCGGTCAAATAGACAACTCTGCCTTGAACTACCTCTTCATCGGCAGTATCTACGAAGTTTTCAGCTACTAATTTTTCGAATTCCTCTAATTTAGAGTCATCTACTTTTTCAATACCTTCTTCGTACTTCTCCCAATTAAAGTTTTCCAAAAATTCTTTTGGATCTTGTTTAGGGGCTTGTTCTTTTACTTCTTGTTTTGCTTCAGTAGTATCTTCTACCTGGGCAGTTGTTTTTTCTTCAGCCATTTGCTGATTATAAATTTGTATTCTACGACGTTACAAGAGTTAAACAATAATCGCAGAAGTTGTTATATGTAATTTTTTTATAGTTCCTTTTCGCTCTTGAATTCTTTGTAAAAAAGGAGTGCAAAAATACATCTTTTTTATTAGTTTACCAATCTTCTTATAGCACCATTCTTTGTAAGACCTTTTTTTACATGATTTTATACGTAAAACAGTGGTTTTATCGTTATCTTAGGGACAATAATATTAACCATTAAAAAGTATTAAGTATGAGCGTAAAAGCAAAATATCAAGAAGTTTTAAATCTTGGTGAACAATTGGGTATAAAAAACGGAGACGTTTCTGAAGAAAACGGTGTGCTAAAAATCAAAGGCGAAGCTGGAACCCCATATGAGAAAAATTTGCTTTGGGATAAAATAAAGCAGTTAGGTGGCGAAAGTCCTTCTGACCTTAAAGCTAATATTTCTGTTACAGATTCTTCTATCTATGCCAGACACACTGTTAAAAGTGGTGAATCTTTGAGTAAGATTGCAAAACAATACTACGGAGATCCAATGAAATACAAGCAGATTTTTTCTGCCAACACTGGGATATTAAGCAACCCAGATGTAATTCAGCCTGACCAGGTTTTAGTTATTCCAAATTTATAGGGAATACCATATAATCAGTGAAATAAAAAAAACCTGCCAGATTTAAATCTGGCAGGTTTTTTTATACTTTCTCAATATAGCGCTCGGCTATACTCAGCAGCCGTTCAAACTGTTCTTTGAGGCCCATGTCACTATTATCAAACTCTATAGCATCATCTGCTTTTCTCAACGGGGAAAACTCACGGTGCGAATCTATAAAGTCCCGTTTTTCAACATTTTCTAGTACGTCTTTATACAAGACTTCCTCTCCTCTATCTAACAACTCTTTATATCTGCGCGTAGCCCTTGCTTGAGGTGATGCTGTCATGAAAACTTTTAATTCTGCATCAGGAAAAACTACAGTACCAATATCTCTGCCGTCCATAACAATCCCTTTTTCCTTGCCCATATCTTTCTGCATCTCCACTAACTTAAAACGCACCTGTTCAATCTCGGCAATTCTACTAACGAATTTAGAAACTCGCATAGTACGTATTTCTTTCTCTACATTCTCATCGTTCAAGTACATTTCGGAAAAACCAAGTTCAGGATTAGGAACAAAGCGTAACTTTATTTTTGGTAACAGTTTTACCAAATCTTCTAAACGCTCTTCTCCGTCTGCAATAAAATTATTGCGCATTGCAAACAATGTTATTGCTCTATACATTGCACCAGTGTCTACATAAACGTAGCCCAGTTCTTTGGCCAATTGTTTAGCCAAGGTGCTTTTTCCTGTTGAAGAAAATCCATCTATTGCAATCGTAATCTTAGACATTAGAGTTTTTTTGCGTTCTTAACTTTTTGATTTGTAATAGCTAAATCTACCACTTCATGCATGTCTGTAACATAGTGAAATTTAAGACCCTTAAGATACTCTTTTTTAATCTCTAAAATATCTTTTTCGTTGTCTTTACAAAGAATCAATTCTTTAATTCTAGCCCGTTTAGCAGCAAGAATTTTCTCTTTGATTCCGCCAACAGGTAAAACTTTACCTCTAAGCGTTATTTCGCCAGTCATAGCCAAACTCTTCTTCACTTTCTTCTGAGTAAACAGAGACACCAAAGAGGTTAGCATTGTAATACCTGCACTAGGCCCATCTTTTGGAGTAGCACCTTCAGGCACGTGAATATGCACATTATATTTATCAAATACCTCAGGATTTATTCCAAATCTATCTGCATTAGACTTAATGTATTCCATAGCAATCGTTGCCGACTCCTTCATTACCTTACCCAAGTTTCCTGTAATGTTTAAAGTGCCTTTCCCTTTTGACAATATAGATTCTATAAAAAGAATATCTCCTCCAACACTTGTCCACGCAAGACCGGTTACAACACCTGCTACATCATTATTTTCGTACTTATCTCGCTCTAACCTAGCTGGTCCTAAAACCTTTTCGATTACTTCGTTGGTAACTTTTACCTGGTACTCCTCTTCAAATGCAATATTCTTGGCCGCATAACGCACCATTTTTGCAATCTGCTTTTCTAAAGAACGTACGCCAGATTCACGAGTATAACCTTCAACTATTTTTTCTAATTGAGGTTTTGCTATTGTCAAGTGCTTAGAAGTAAGACCATGCTCTTTTAACTGTTTTGGAAGTAAATGCCTTTTGGCTATTTCAACCTTTTCTTCAATAGTATAACCTGTAACATTTATGATTTCCATACGATCACGAAGCGCCGGCTGAATGGTACCCAAGTTATTCGCCGTTGCTATGAACATCACTTTAGAAAGGTCGTAACCCATCTCTAAGAAGTTATCATAAAACTCACTGTTCTGTTCCGGATCTAAAACCTCTAGCATCGCAGAAGAAGGATCACCTTGACTGCTACTGGATAATTTATCTATTTCATCTAGAATAAAAACCGGATTTGATGTACCTGCCTTTTTAAGGCTCTGTACAATTCTACCTGGCATTGCTCCTATATAGGTTTTACGATGCCCACGTATTTCCGCTTCATCTCTTAACCCACCTAAAGATATTCTTACATATTCTCTCCCTAGAGCTTCTGCTACCGATTTACCCAAAGAGGTTTTACCAACTCCTGGAGGTCCGTATAAACACAAAATTGGTGATTTCATATCGTTTCTCAATTTGAGAACCGCTAGATATTCAATAATACGACGCTTCACATCTTCAAGACCGTAATGATCACGATCTAAAATTTTCTGTGCACGCTTTAAATCAAACTTATCTTTTGAAAATTCGTTCCAAGGTAATTCTAGAAAAAGGTCTAAATAATTTCTTTGAATAGAATACTCAGCAACCTGAGGATTCATTCGCTGCATTTTAGCCAATTCTTTATCAAAATGCTCTTTTACCTTAGCATCCCACTTTTTCTTCTTAGCCTTCTTACGCATCTCAAAAATCTCATCATCATGAGAAACTCCACCCAATTCTTCCTGAATGGTTTTCATTTGTTGATGCAAGAAATACTCCCGCTGCTGTTGGTCCATGTCATTTCTGACCTTAGACTGTATGTCATTCTTCAACTCCAATTTTTGGAGTTCAAGATTCATGTGTTTTAATGTGGCAAGCGCTCTTTCTTGAAGGTTATTTATCTCCAATAGCTCTTGTTTTTCTTTTACCCCAAGGTTAAGATTAGACGAAACAAAGTTGATCAAGAACGAATTGCTCTGAATATTTTTTATCGCAAAAGAAGCCTCACTGGGTATATTAGGATTATCGCGGATGATTTTTAACGCTAAGTCTTTTATAGACTCAATAATCGCTAAAAATTCAGGTTCTGCCTGGTTTGGTCTTTCCTCATTGGTATCCCTAACCGTTGCAGTCATATAAGGTTCTTCTGTAAGCATTTCTGCAACTTCAAAACGTTTTTTACCCTGAAGGATAACCGTAGTATTTCCATCAGGCATTTTTAACACCCTTAAAATACGTGCAACCGTACCCAGAACATTTATATCGTTCACCGTTGGATTTTCAGTGTCCTTATCCTTTTGAGATACAACACCAATTACCTTAGAACCTTTGTTCGCATCTTTTATTAAATTGATGGATGAGTCTCTACCGGCTGTAATAGGAATTACAACTCCAGGAAACAAAACGGTATTACGTAAAGGCAGTATAGGAAGTGTCTCAGGCAAGGCCTCATTACTCATTTCTTCCTCATCTTCTGCAGTCAAAAGGGGTATCAGCTCAGCATCCTCATCAATGGCCTGTAGCGACATATTGTCAAAATTCGTGAATTTAGGATCTCCCATAGTATCATTTGCGGTCATTCTGTCATTTTAGTGACAGAACCCTTAGTTATCTATTAACATCATATTCATTAAAAGCGCTGTTATCATTACTATAAACGAGAATAGCACCTTTTCTATCTGTGCATAATTGGCAATTCTTATGCCATACCATGCTACCTTCTATAAAATCTTCCTCTTACACTAAAATCTCATTAAAATAGACAAAGCCCTAAGAAAGGGCTTTGTCTATTTATAATTTAAATTCAAAATTACTTTTTCAAAAACCGTTTTGTATAGTTTTTTCCATTTATTAAAGTGATATGTAATTGATAAACTCCTTTTGTAAGTATAGAAACATCTAAAGACTGTGTATCATAACTATATGTGTTTTCAATATTCTTAGTACTAAGTACCTGTCTACCTTTCATATCAAAAATAATTATCTTAGAAATCATCTCCTTAGGCATTCCCATAATTTGTACATTATCCAACACTGGGTTGGGAGCCAAAAGAATATCGTCTCCATTTTCAGAATAAGTTATATAACTATCTGGTGTAATAGAACCTTTTAAAGACGTAGCATTCGAGGTTAAATCACAAGACATTACCTCTACTTCAGATAAGTGAAGTATTCCACTACCCGAAAGTTGAATGCGAACATACCTACCTTCTGTTACTAATTTTAAAGTTTCCATAAGATTGGCATTCCCTTCAAAATAATATTTAAAAATATTCTCATCTTGTTGTAAAGATTCTAATGAGGCTCCCACAGCAAAAGGTGTTTTTGAGATAAAAATATAGAAATTGTTTAATCGCGATTCAAAACCGTTACTTCTATTGTATAAGCGTATTTCTTCAACCCCTCTTTCTTTTCCTAAGTCTAATTCCCACCAAGGTCTATTTTCATTAGTGGTATGCTGAAGGTCACCGGACCAGGGAGATTCTCCTTGAATATTCCCATCGATTGCAGCAGATGCATACCCATTGCCGTATGTACTAGACTGAGTAGCTGTTCCATTTATCGCCACATTAGCCATCACACAACCCGAATCACTTAAAATATTAACCTTAATTTCAATAGTTTTTGATTGAAAACAACCGGCACCACTATTATGTGAGTACGTAACCGAATAACTACCAGGGCCTATTGAAGGGTCAAAAGTGTCGTCAGAACTAGAGCCTGACCAAGTTCCCCCGTCTATATTAGCAATTAATGTCTGCAATCCATCCGTACTAGCAAAAGGTCCTACATTCTCCAATACTATCTCCAGATTATCCTCACATTGAGACGAGTCCATTACACAACCCATTACCTCTACTTCCGACATATGTAAAATTCCAAAAGAGGAAAGTTGAATCCGCAAATACCTTCCTTCCGCGTCAAACCTCAAGTGCTCCTCAAGACCAGCTTCCCCACTAAAATAGTATTTGTAAATATTGTTATCCTGTTTTAATGACTCAAGCGAGATTCCTGTCTCAAAAGGTGTTTGGGAGACAAATACGTAAAAATTGTTTAACCGTTCCTCTAAGCCGTTCGCACGATTATAAATACGTAATTCTTCTATAGCACTACTGACTCCTAAATCAAGCTCCCACCAGGGCCTATTCTCATTCAGGGTATGTTGAAGACTTCCGGACCAAGGAGAAGTTCCCTCTGTTTCTCCATCTATTGCAACTGAGGCAGTACCATTACCATATGTACTAGACTGTATCGCCGTACCATTAACTGCTATATTAGACAATACACAACCTCTACTTCCGAGTGTGTTCACCCTTATTTCCGCTGTTTCAGTTTGTATACATCCTTTCCCGTTATCATATGTATATGTTACCGAATAAATACCTTCGCCAACACTTGGATCAAAAGTTCCATCTGTGCTTATTCCTGACCAAGTACCACCTGCTGGCATTGCTTCTAGAGTCTGTATCCCATCTGTATCAAGATATGGCCCTATTGCTATAATACTTGGAGGGTCAATACCCGTACAAGAACTATTAACGGTTATATCTCGGGTATATGACTGAACGCAACCACTCCCATTGTCGGAAGTATAAGTAACAGAATATGTCCCAGGGCCTTTACTCGGGTCAAATGTTCCATCGGTACTAGCTCCTGACCAGGTACCTCCCAGTGGAGTGGCTTCTAATATTTGAATTGAATCATTAGCTATGAATGGGCCAGAAGGACGTATATCCGGAGGAAGAACACCTTCACATTTAGAACTACCTAAAAAGCAGCCCTGCACTTCTACTTCCGCCAGATTTAGAATTCCGCTACTCGATAATTGAATTCTAATATATCTACCATCTGTATTTAAAGGGATTGTTTCTATTAAACCAGCTTCTCCTTCAAAATAATACTCTACTATATTTCCGTTGCTCAATAAACTTTCTAATGTAGCTCTTGAAGAAAATGGTCGTCTAGACACAAAAATGTGAAAATTATTCAATCTAGATTCAAAACCATCTCCTCTATTATAAATTTTTAATTCATCTATTATATAATCTGAACCTAAGTCCAATTCCCACCACGCAGAATCTTCATTTGTTGTATGTTGTATATCAGCTACCCATGGGGAAGTACCTGTTGTAACTCCATCAATGGCAACATAAGCTTTTCCATTTCCATAGGTACTAGATTGTATTGCCGTTCCTCCCAATGCTACATTTGAAAAAGTACAGCCGCCATCTACAACGATATTTGCTCTAGCAGTGTAAGACCCGTCATCCGTCGTAGCTGTTATTATAGCAGTACCAGTGGATATAGCAGAAACTTTACCTACTGAATCTACAGTTGCTACAGAAGGATTATTAGTTGACCAAACAATAAGCTTATTCTCAGCATTAGAAGGCACCACCGTTGCTACAAATTCGTGTATTTCATCTAAATCTAGCTCAACGGCTTCTTCTGATAAAACAACTCCTGAAGTTAAAACAATAGGCATCCCGACCAATATAGACTCTGCTATTGATGGTACTCCATCAGCAGTTATTGCAAATAACATATAATAACCAGGAGGCAATATATTTCTATCTGGAATATTCAGGCTATAATTTCCATTACCACTAAAACTAACAGGTATTCTTCTCTGCTCATTATTTGTACTGTGAGTAGAAGAAGACATTCTTATTAAACTAAACTCCGATATTCCATCACTCCCCGAAACTTCAATGACACTATTATAATTTGCAGATTCTGGGGCATTTATAGTAGGCCTATCTGCCAAATTACCATTTGCATCAAATAAATATGGTGGACTGAAAATTTCTGCATCTAAATGATTTGAGCAGCTATTACACAAACCTCCTCCCCCAACAAAAACTCTACCATCTGCTTGCAAAATTGATACACTATGATAGGTCCGTGGTACATGCATACCCGCTAAGGTTCGCCAGCTATTCGTTTCCGGACTATAAACTTCCGCATCTAATCTTGCACCGTCATCTGTAAACACCCGAGCCGTACTAAGACCTCCTGTAACCAAAACTTCTCCATTTGGCAACACTACACTATTTTGCATTGTTCTACTAAAGGAAAGGTTATTTACCGTAGGTATAACTGTAACATTGTTTTCGTTATTAATATCAATAACAAAAGAGTTATCCTTTGCAGCATCACCACTTGCATATGACGTAGCCCCACCTGTCTTTAATAACTTACCAACATCAAACATGACCGTATTTCCTTTCATAGAATACGTATCACTCAACCTTTTTCCCGCATCTTTAAAAGACCCTTCTCCATTTACATCTATCCAATGCATTTCCTCACCAGGGCCGGCGTGAAAAACTTTACCATTAGGTGCCGCCCATAGCCAAGCATGATTATCTGCCCTATAAACGCCTTCTTTTTCAAAAGCAAGGTCATTTGAATTAAATAGAATATCACTCTTTAAACCAGGTAAAATTTTCCACCCCCTTTCTTGCCTCCATATTTCCGCTATTTTCTCCCCGTTCGGAGCTAATCCGCCACTCCAGGACCCTCCTATTACCATAGCAGAACCATCTGACAAAGTAACAGAGCTATGATATCCTCTTCCAATATTCATGTTATCCATTGGCATCCATGTGTCCGTAGTAAAGTCGTATAGAGTCGCCTTTGGATTTGAAGAACCTCCAGTAACTAATATTTGTCCATTTCCTAAATTACTAACCCCAGGACAAAACATGTCATGATTAGTGGTAGTTACCTTCTCCCCCATTGGCGTACCACTCAAACCTAAAAAAGGATCAAATATTTCAGTATATGTAAAGCCATCAGCACCTCCAAAATAATCTTTATACTTTGAGGACCATGTTACTAATTTCCCGTTCGGAAGATTAGCAACTGCTACAGGAACAATTCCAAAAGGTATAGGGTCACTCCACTTACCTACTTCATTTAAAGGTCTTTTTACAGTGACTACTACATTAAATGTAAAACCTCCATCATTCGTTGCAGCCGTTACTTGGGCCATACCTGCATTTAATGCAGTGACCGTTCCCAAAGAATCCACGGTAACGATGGACGGGGAATCCGTGGACCAGCTTATCCCCTTGTCATCAGCATCAGAGGGAAGTATATTTGCTACAAGAACCGCATCAGAACCTTCCACTATTTCCAGACTATCCGGAACAATTTCGATGCCCGTTACCCGTATAGGCGCTCTATGGACTTCTATAAAAGAACTCGAAGTGAATCCCCCGTCATCCGTCGTTGCCGTGACCAAAGCCGTTCCCGGAATAAGCGCAGTGACCCTCCCCAAGGAATCCACGGTAGCGATGGACGGGGAATCCGTGGACCAGCTTACCCCCTTGTCATCAGCATCAGAGGGAAGTATATTTTCTACAAGAACCGTATCAGAACCTTCCACTATTTCCAGACTGTCCGGAACAATTTCGATGCCCGTTACCCGTATAGGCGCTCTATGGACTTCTATAAAAGAACTCGAAGTGAATCCCCCGTCATCCGT